>CAZTOU010000007.1:0-146678 GCA_964615365.1 uncultured Spirochaetales bacterium | reverse complement strand
GACGAACCCGGAGCTCGAAGGGACCCGGCTAGCCTGCATTTCTCACCGGGTCGCGAAGATGCGGTGCTATCGGCGCCCGCAGTAGCGAGCTGGTGAAAAATGCAGGCTAGGCCACCGACTCGTCGCTGGCGACCTGGCCGTCGACGATGCGGACGACGCGGCGGGCTCGCTCCATGACCTTGGGGTCGTGGGTGGAGAAGAGGAAGGTGACGCCTCGATCCCGGTTGAGCTTCTGCATGATGTCGAGGAGCTTCTCCGCGGTCTCGGAGTCCACGTTCGCCGTCGGCTCGTCGGCGAGGACCACCGCGGGGTTCGAGGCGATGGCGCGGGCGATCGCGACGCGCTGCTGCTGGCCGCCGGAGAGCTGGTTGGGGCGGCGGTCTTCCAACCCCTCGAGGCCCACGTCGGCGAGCAGACCCATCACCCGTTCGCGCCGTGTGGATGCCTCGACCCCCTGGAGGGCGAGCACGATCTCGGCGTTCTCGTATGCGCTGAGGACCGGCATCAGGTTGTAGGCCTGGAAGACGAAGCCGATGCGATCGCGTCTCAGACGGGAGAGGGCCCGGCGGCTCAGGGGACCGAGATCGCGGCCTTCCAGAGCGACGCTGCCAGAGGTCGGCGCGTCGAGCGCTCCGATCAGGTTGAGGGCGGTGGTCTTGCCCGACCCCGAGGGGCCGCAGATCGCCGTGAACTCCCCCTTCTCGACGGCCAGTGAGAGCCCGCGCAGGGCGGGCACGTCCATCGCCCCCTGACGGTAGTGCTTCGTCACCTCACGCAGCTCGACGATCGGTGTCCCATCGATCTCTGTCATCAGCTCACCTCAGACCAGTCGGATGGATTCCACCGGCGCGACCCGTCCCGCCTTCCACGCCGGGTAGAGTCCCGAGAGCAGTGTGGCGAGAAGCGCGGCGCTGGCGATCGCCACCAGGTTCTCGAGATAGATGTCCACGTACATGACGGGCGAGACGGCCACGCCGGCTATCTCGCTGCTGCCACCGCCCATCTGTGCGCTGAGGTCGATCCCCGCCGTGGCCATGTAGTAGTAGGGGCCGGCGGTGACGGCGGCGGCGAGCGCCAGTCCGACGAGGCCGAGCCACAGGCTCTCGCACATGACCAGGCCGAAGAGCCTCGCCGGGCTGAAGCCGATGGCCGTCATGATCCCGAACTCGCGGACGCGCTCCATCACGCTGACGAAGAGCGTGTTGAAGATCCCCGCGGCGACGAGAATCATGATGATCACCTCCATGAACCGGGCGCCGACGACCTTCATGGTGATGAAGCCCGACAGCTCGGGCTGTAGCTGGTGCCAGGGAAGGGCGGCGATGCCGTTACCCAGGGCCTCGCCCAGGCGGCGGGCGACCGCGTCGGCATCGCGATGGTCGCGAAGGAAGATCCCCAGCTGGACGGCCTCGTCGGGCTCGTAGCCGAGCGCCTCCCGCAGGCTGTCGATCGGCAGCAGACAGAGCCCGGCATCGACGCTCGGCGCTCCGGTGCGGATGATCCCCGAGACCCGGACCGCCTCCTGGACGATCTCGCCGTTCCGGTCCGTCAGCGTGTAGACGACCTTGCGCCCCAGGCCCGCGTCCAGGTTCTCGGCCAGCCGCTGGCCGAGGATGATGCCGCCGTCCCGAGGCGAGGTGAACATCTCCCCCTCGCTCTGCGCCTCGAGCAGGGAGAGCGTGCTCACGTCCTCGGCCCGAGGGTCGAAGGCGATGAAGGCCGCCCCGTAGTTCTGGGAGGCCGTCGCGAGCATCAGGTTTCCGCTGATCCTGGTGACCACCCGCGTCACGTCCCGGTCGGCGAGTGCAGCGGTCCGAAGCTGCTCCACGTCGCGAACGGTCCGGCTCAGGGTGGGCGCCTCCAGATGCTCGGGGTGCTGCAGCGTGACGTGGCCACCCCCGAGACGGGCCGCGAGCTGGATCATCGCCCTCCAGTTCGAGTCTCCCATGCCGGTGAAGAGCACCGCAAGCATGACGCCGAAGGCGATCGACGAGAGCGTGAGCAGGGTGCGGCGGCGGTGGCGCCAGAGGTTGCGCCATGCCATCGATGCGATGCTGGACCCCGTCACTCTGGCTCCCCTCAGTGGTGGTGCATGGCGTCGATAGGGCGGATCAGCGCCGCCTTGAGCGCCGGATAGAAGACCGCGGCCGCCACGATCGAGACGAGCACCAGGATCGGCCGGGTGAAGATGTCGGCCTGCACGGCGGCGCGCCAGACCGGATCCCAGGCGATCCCCATGATGGTGACGCCACCGAGCTGGGCGAGATTGATCCCCGTGTTCGACAGGTACCAGAGGCTGGGCACGGCGAGGGTCACGCCCACCAGGATCGCGATTCCGGTCTGGATGGCGCTCTCGACGAGCATCAGCCGCATCACGTCGAGGGGCCCCACTCCGAGTGCCTTGAGCACGCCGAACTCGCGGATTCTCTCGAAGACCGCCATCAGCATGGCGTTCAGGATCAGGATGCCGATCGCGACGTAGATGATGAAGAACATCGCGATCATGACTCCCCGCGCCGAGTCCAGCATCGAGGCGATGGTGGGCAGTAGCTGGCGCCAGGTCTTCACGTCGAGCTCGCCTGCCAGGGTGTGGACGCGGTCGGCGGCGCCGGGAAGGTCGATCTCGCCGGGCCGGCGCACGATGATCTGGTGGACTCCGTCGGGAACCACCAGGAGCTCGCGGAAGGCGCCGGCGGTCATGAAGACGCCGCTGCGGTCGGTCGCATCACCGATGCCCAGGAGAACGCCGCGGACGGTGTAGAGATCGTAGGCCATGGCGCCGTCCGCCCCCTGGGTCAGGACGACCAGCTCGGCGCCGGGAGAGACACCCAGCGTGCGGGCGAGCCGGCGGCCCAGGACGACGCCTCCCGGATCCTCGGGGTCCAGCCAGCGGCCCTCGGCCACCTGCTCGTGGACCAGACTGACGCGGGCGTCTCGCGCGACGTCCACTCCGCGAAACGAGACGCCGGCGGACGACTCCCCGGCTGCGGCCATCCCGTAGGCCAGGAGCCTCCCGCTGGCGGGGAAGCCCTCGGCATCGAGTGGCGCGAGCAGCTCATCGGGATTCTCGATGCGCGTGTAGATGGAGGGATTGTCGCGATAGCCCTCTGCGAAGACCTGCACGTCGCCGACCTCGAGATCGAGAACGGTACGCTCCATGTTCCGGAGATAGCCCTCCATGAGGCCCGCGTAGAGGATCATCACCAGGAGCGCGAGGCTCATGGCCCCGATGGTGACCAGGGTGCGGCGGCGGTTCCGCCACAGGTTCCTCCAGGCCATCTTGAAGATCTCCAAGCTGCCTCCTCCGCCTCCTGTCCAGCAATGCTACCTCGGGAGAGTCCCCGACTACCCCACCTCGTCTGCTGCCGCAATCGAATCCGCGACCCTGGGGTCGTCGGCGAGCATCACGAATTTGAGCCCGGTGGTGACCTGGATGAGGGCTGGGTCGAAGCGGAGCTCTGCGAGGGCGCGGCCGCCGGTCGTCTCGGGTCCGAAGCCGAGTTCGCACCCGGGGCTCCATCGGTACAGATGCGGACGCCCGACTGCGTGCACCGGCGTCACCACCTGCTTCAACAGCGTGGGTGTGAGGATGGTGCTCGCCACCTCCCGAGTCCGGCTCAAGCTCGCGATTCTGTGGATGCCGAACGCGCGCATCAGCATCCAGGTCGTCTCGAGTCGCTTCCGAATCGATCGGTGCAATTCGAGGCGGAGCCGCAGAACCTCCTTCCCGTCAGCCGTGGTGGTCTGGTGCGTCAGGGTCGCGCACTCAGCAGTCGCGGCATCGTCAGAGGGTTTGTGATCGAAGCTCAAACCGGCCCGGTACTTGGGAAATCCGAAGACCTCGCGCCCGACGTCGATGGCCGGCTGGCTGTCGAGATAGAGCCAGCGCGCAAAGACCATGCAGCGGGGATCTGCGCTGGGGAGCAGCAGGGACGCGGCATTCCGGAAGGGGAAGACCACGGGGTCCTGCTCCGAACTCACCGCAATGGTGATCACCAGCTCTCGATAGGGACCGAAGTTGGTGTCGCGGTAGAGGTTGAGCCAGATCTGTGCGATCCCCCGATCCTGTCTTTCCCGCTTTCGGAGGCTCACCGGGTGGCAGCTCTCGCCCCGCAGGAGCGCTTCCACTTGCGCGAGGTCCACGCTGCCGGTGACGACGTAGGAATCGGCGTCGTAGCAGTGGTACGGCATCGCGAACTGCTTTCCCGAAGAGAGGGTTAACGTCCTCTCTGGATGGCGGGTGAAGAGCTGGTGGCTACGGGCATCGGATCTCATCGCGTGCTCCTTCCCGGCGCGCGTCTACTGCGCGGTGGCCGGGCCGAATCGCCCCGCCATCCAGTTCGAGAGAGGAGCGGTCAGCTCCATTCGGGCGAACATGATCTTCATGATGGCGGTGATCGGTGTCGCCAGGAGCGTTCCCGGGATCCCCCAGAGCATGCCCCAGAAGATCAGCGCGAGCAGGATCGTGACCGGGTGCAGGTCGAGCGTATCGCCCATCACCTTCGGTGCGATGACGTTTCCGATGACCATCTGGATTCCACCCGGGATGGCGAGAACCAACAACACAGTGGTGAGCGTGGAGTCCGGGCTCATCAGCACCACGGGAATGGGCAGGAGGGTCGCGACGATCGATCCCACCGTGGGAATGAAGTTGAGCAGGAAGACCAGGAAGCCGAACAGTAGCGCCATGTCCACGCCCAGCAGCGTCAGGGTCACGCCCACCAGGATTCCCGTGGCGGCCGAAATCACCACCTGCGCGAGGATGTAGCGCTTGACCTGGTGCGCGACCTGGCCCGCAGTGGTTTCATCGGAGCTCTTCGAGAATCCTTCGCCGACCAGGAGGAAGAGCAGGAAGATCAGCACCAGGAGCCCTCTCGAAAGGACATCGACGATGGCGTTGGTCGTCCCGAGGAACAGCTCTCCCACCGTCTTGGCCGGGACCTTGACGAGATTGCCGACACCCGCGTCCGGATCGATTCCCATGCGCTCGAGCGGCAGGCGCTGCGCCGCCGACTGGAGCACGCTGTCGAGCTGCTCCCGGTAGGCCTGGGAGTTTCCGGAGAGCTGGTCGACCGAATCGGAGACCACAGCTCCCACCAGGAACAGCACCAGGAACCCGAGCAGGAGGGTTCCGATCAACGCCACCACCCGTGGAGCGCGCAGGTACCGCATCTGGAGGTCGATGAGCGGGGAGAGGCTGAGGGCGGCGAACAGGGCCATGACGAAGGGAATCATCACCGGCTGCAGCCAGTAGAGGGATGCGGCCATCACGGCCGCGGTCAGGAGGAGAAGACAGACGGTCTGGATCCGCTGCTCGCTCTCTGTGGCGTTCATGGCGAGTTCCTTTGCTGTCAGGGATGGGAGGAGCCGGAGGGCGCACCCGCTAGCCCGCACAGAGTATCGGCCAGGGTCCACTCGAGGCCGAGGGCCAAAGCAGAGAAAGATCGCTGCGTTGAGGAGGGGGAGATTCACCTCGCATGAACGCCCCTCTCGATCGCATCGGGATTGGGATACCTGGTACGCTTCGCATCGTCGTTCATGGAGGGGAAGAGATCATGTTGTCACTTCACAAGATCGCCCCGGCCGTTCTCGCTCTCGCGTTCGCCGTGTGGGTGCCGAGCGCCAGCTTCGCGGAGCTCGCCGAGTGGGATCAGGAGCGGGTCACCACCCTCGCCGCAGTGCTGGCCCCAGCCTGCGACGCACTCTACGACACTTTCTCGAAAGAGCCGGTGGCAACCGTCGGATCGGGGCAAATGAAGGACTACCATCGGCTTCGCCAGGTCGTCCGGCGCATCAAGCGCGAGGCGAAGCACCTGTCCTCCGCGCTCGCGGCAGGGGAGGGCTACGACGAGACCCTGCCCATTTACGAGAATCTCATGGTGATGGTGCGAGACGCTCGCGGAGTGGCGAAGCGGACCTTCACCTCCAACTTCGTACAGGAGAAGGCCGCGGCGGCCGGCGACCTGCTCCGGCGGATCGCCCCCTACTACGATCCAGGAGCACTCGAGGGGAGCTGATCCGCGGGCTCCCGCCGCTTCCGCGTTCCTCCGAGTTCCGGCCGCGAGGGGTTCGCTGAGTTCGCGTCCTGCGCCGATCGCTGCGCCTCGATGCGTCGCAGCAGCTCTCGCGGCTCGGGCGCGTCGGGGGCCAGTTCCGTCAGCTCCCGGGCATGGGGGATTGCCAGATCCCACTGGCCCTGCTGCGCGTAGAAGACGGCCAGGGCGTACGCGATGGTCGGGTCGAGCGGGTCGATCCGCCGGGCCCGGCGCAACGCGGCCCGGGCTTCGCTGCGCCGACCGAGTTGTTGGAGCGCCAACCCGTGGTTGTAGTGCGCGCGCGCCCGAGCGGGCAGCAGCGCTGCGGCTCGGCCGAGTGCTTCGGACGCCTCCTCGAGGCGCTTCTCCTCGGCCAGGAGAAGACCCAGCGAGTAGTGGAGCTCTCCCTGGTCCGGCGCCCGCTCGATCCCCTCCCGGAGCACCTGCTCGGCGGCGTCGTTGCGGCCCGTGGCGTTGTAGAGGTTCGCCAGGTTGGCCCGGGCGGGCAGGAAGTCGGGATCCATCCGAAGCGCCGTCCGGTAAGCATGCTCTGCCAGCACGGGCTTCCCGCGGCTGGCGTGAAGCACGGCCAGGTTGAGATGACCGGCGGGCATGTCCGCCATCGCCAGCTGCGCCTCCCGGTACTCGCCGAGCGCCGCTTCGAAGCTCCGGAGCTGGGCCGGGTCGAAGCGATCGGCTGGCAGCTCCGCCAGCACCCGCGCCGCTTCGACGCGCACGGCGCGAATTGGATCCTCGAGAAGCGGCAACGCTGCCAGCCGCCGCTCCGGGGGGAAAGGATCCAACTGGGCTGCGGCGGTGGCGCGCAGCAGCGGCTCCTCGTCCCGCGTCGCCACCACCAGGACATCCAGGGCGCCGGGACCGTATTGCGGGAGCAGCTCGAGCGCCGTGGCCCGCACGATGGCGGGTTGCCCGTCATCGCGGGCCAGTGCCACTAGCAGTTCGAAAGCCTCAGGGTCGCCTGACCGCCCCGCTGCGATGGCCTCGGCGTAGTGGGGGTCCCGCCGCCGCTCGGGCCCGTACCACTTGACCACCCAGTCGGCGGACCACTGGGCGGACTGGTCGGCGTGGCACCCGCTGCAGGCATCCGGCGTGTCGAGCTTCACCGAGAGGTCCGGCCGCGGCACGCGGAGGCTGTGGTCCCGGCGCGGATCGACGACCATGTAGGTCGTCGCCGGCATGTGGCAGTCCACGCACTCCGTTCCTGGTCCTCCCGTGGGGTGGAAGTGGTGCTCGGGCGTGTCGTAGCGCTTTGGGACCAAGGTCGGGAAGCGCGGATCCGGCACCGAGTTGTGGCACCGGACACAGAGTGCGTTGCCCTTCGCCAAGAGCTGCAGCCCGTGGGGATCGTGGCAGTCGCGGCATTGCACACCGCGCTGGCACATCCTGCTCTGGAGAAAGGAGCCGTAGACGTAGACCTCCTCGTGCACCTGGCCGTCGGCGTGGTAGAGGCCCTCGCGAAGCGTCACCGGCATGAAATCATCGAGGAACGGACGACCCGCTCGATCGTCACCGCTCACCCGGTGTCTTCGGGAATGGCAGGGCGCACAGACGTCGACGTGATCGCGGAAGCCCCCGGCCCTGGAGTCCACCACCAGCCGATGCTGGCCGGAGGCGGAGACGCCCATGCGCGCCGCCTCCTCGGCCCACTCGACATGGGCCTTACCGGGACCGTGGCAGGTCTCGCAGGAGACGTCGATCTCGTCCCAGGTCGTCACGTAGGCGTCGGCATCGGCGTCGTAACGCTTCTGCAGATTCGTCGAGTGGCACTCGGCGCACATTCCGTTCCAGGTCTGGTAGCGCCCCGTCCAGTGCAACGGATCGCCGGGAGGGATCCGCTCGTCCGGATAGAGGTGGAACCAGCGCCCGCCTCCCTGTTCCCGTGGCCGGGTGTCCCACGCGATGGTGAGACACTGGAGACGCCCGCCGGGAAATCCGATCAGGTACTGCTGCAGGTTCTCGACGCCGAAGGTGTACTCGATCTCGTACTCGGCCATCTGCCCGTCCGGCCCTTCGGTGTCGACGAAGAAGCGGCCGTTCCTCTCGGAGAACCGGGACGTCACTCCGAGGTGTGTGAAGCTGGCGTCGTCGAAGTCCCCCAGGACGGTGTCTTTGCTGGCGACCTGCATCGCCAGATCGTGGTGCGAGCCGGACCAGGCCCGATACGTCTCCTCGTGGCAGTCGATGCACGAAGCGCTCCCCGCGAACTCCGCGCTTCGCTCCCATCCCGGAGCCAGGATCTGCGGGCCCTCTGGCCTCGGACTCTCCTCACCGGCACCGCAGCCCAGCAGCGCGGTGGCCGCTGTCGCCAGCAACACGAGACCCTTCCGAAAACGCTCCAATGGCTTCCTTCCTTCGACTGTCGGTCGCCCGTCTCATCCTAGCACCGCCCAGATCGCGCCCAGGAAGGCGCCAGCAGGCAAGAGCCGACTCAGTCGCTCCGGCGGGCGGCCACGGAATCGGCGAGCACGCAGAGGATCTCGAACATCATTGCAGCGCCGACCAGGGCGGTGTTTCCGGTCGGGTCGAAGGGCGGTGACACCTCCACCACATCGCCGCCCACCAGGTGCAGGCCCTGCATGCCGCGGATGATCGCCTGTGCCTCGATGGTGGTGAGTCCGCCGATCTCGGGTGTGCCGGTTCCGGGTGCGAAGCTAGGATCCAGGCCGTCGACGTCGAAGGAGATGTAGGTGGGACCCTCTCCGACCACGCGTCGCGCCTCGTCGATCACCGCTCTCGTGCCCATTTCGTGGAACTCCTCGATGTGAATGACGCGCATTCCGGACTCGTAGGAGAAGTCCCAGAACGGCTCCGAGTTTCCGCGGATGCCGATCTGAACGGTCCTCTTGGGATCCAGGACGCCCGCCTCCACCGCGTTGCGGAAGGGGCCGCCGTGGTGGAACTTGCTGCCGTCGAGATCCGCCATGGTGTCGCAGTGGGCGTCCACGTGGACGAGACCGAGAGGTTGCTGCGCGCCGAGCGCCTTCAGGATGGGATAGGTGATCGAGTGATCTCCACCGACGCTCAGCGGCACGATCCCCGCTTCGGCGATCCTCTGGTAGAAGGCGCCGATCCATTCGATGCCCCGCTTGAGGGAGTATCGATCTCCCATCCGCACATCGCCCAGGTCCGCCACGCGGCAGAGGTCGCAGGGAATGATCTTGCTGTGGTGGTGTTGGAGACCCATGACGCTCGACCGGTTGCGTACCTCGCGGGGACCGTGGCGGGCTCCGGCGCGGTTCGTGACACCGAGATCGAAGGGCACACCGATCAGTCCGATCTCGACGTCCTGCAGATCGGGGCGATAGGGCGTGCGCATGAAGATAGGGCGTGCGCATGAAGGTGGGGATCTCCGCGTAGCGCGGCTGCAGGACCGGGCTGTCCTCCTGGAACGCCCGGGCCAGGTATGCGGCGAACTTCTCGTCCATTTTTCGTCCTCTGGTGAGGTGATTTCTCCGGCCGCCGAGTATACGTCGCCCTCCGACAGATCATCGCGCCTCCCCGGGGCGCCAGGGACTTCTTGCCCCCTCGGCCATTTGATGCTCTCATCCTGGACGGTGGCGTGAGGCGAGACGAAACCGAACGGGAGCACGAACATGACGACGGATCTGGCGACGCGAAGCTACTGGCTGGGACTGGACTCCTACGAGCCCGATGCCCCTTTCGAGGGAGAGATGCGCGCCGATGTGGTGATCGTCGGTGGCGGGTTCTGCGGGCTCTGGACCGCCTATCACCTGCTGAAGGCCGATCCCGGCATGACGGTGGTCGTGATCGAGGGCAGCGCGGTCGGGTACGGCGCCTCGGGACGTAACGGCGGCTTCGCGATGACGCTCATCCACAAGGGCCTCAAGGAACTGGTCGCGACGCTCGGTGCAGACCGGGCCAAGGCGCTCCACCTGGCTGCGGAGGGAGCGATCCACTCGCTTCGCAGCGTGTGCGAGACCGAGTCGATCGACGCCGATCTCCAGCCCAACGGTCTGCTCACCGTCTCCAACACGCCCTTCCAGGACGCCATCGTCCGCGACGAGGTAGAGACGGCGGAGAATCTGGGTCCGCGGCTGCTTCGCGATCCGATGGTGCGGCTGAGCACCGCCTTCTCCCAGCGCCAGGACGACAGCGGCGGCTCCGGGAAGCCCCCCTGGATGTTCCGAGTGGCCTGTCCTCCGGCTCGTAGGGCGCCCGGAGCCGCTCCTGAGAACCTCAAGGGGCGCCGAAATCCACTTGATAAACAGTTAGATAAGGTTGAAGTATCGATTCTCCTTGAAGGCCCCGCAGGTCCCTGCCTCGCGCCCTTTCGCGGGCGGCAGGGAACGCACCTGCGCGGGAAACGGAAGAGGGAACGGTTTCCTCGCGCAGGTCGAGCGAACTTGCATCCGGGCGACTGCGCGAGCGATCCGGTTTGGCTGTACGGAGCTTTCCTTACCGGTGGATCGGGGATTCGACCTGTGTCGAAGCTCGACGAAGCGGACCGGGCTTGACGTTGCAGGGTTCAGGTCTGCGCGTCACGCCGAGTTTCCGCTAAGGCGACGCCACTTCCAACCGAAACGGGGGGAAACCGGTCTGAACTGCTAGAATTCCGGCTCCTCCTCTCCCCGTTGCTGGCAGGTGATCGAGTTAGCGAGGGTGTGACTGTGTCGAGAGCGGGGAGGAGGGCTGCAGCGCTGCACTCGAGACAGCCAGCTCGTCGGTCGATTGATACACTCAGTGGGGGGTGTTGCGGCCAAGCAGCCAGTCATGGTTTTCGTACCACCTTGGGGTGAGAGTGGCTTCCGCGAAGCGTCTACCTGTCGTTGACGAGTTTGGCTTTTACGAGATCCGGCTTGATGCCATCGGAGGACTGGGCGCTCACCTGGCTGGTCAGATGCTGGGTGAGGCGGCGGTCCTCAAGATGGGGATCAATGCGCTCCACTTCTCCGCCTACGGATCGGAGAAGAAGGGCTCTCCCATCCGGTCCTTCCTGCGCTTCGCGGAGCCCGATACGGAGATCCGCAGCTGCAGCCCGGTGGAACAGCCGCACATGGTCGCGGTCTTTCACGACGCGCTGCTCCGGACGCCCGGCGCCCTGGCGGGCTTGCGCGAGAATGGGACCCTGATCCTCAACTCCCGCAAGGGTCTGCAGGATCTCGAGCGATTCGGACTGCCCACGGACTGCCGCATCTACCTGATCGACGCTCTCACCATCGCCATCGAGGAGAAGAGCCGCGTCAACACGGCGATGATGGGTGCGGTGACCCAGGCCAGCGGCTTCCTGGATCGCAAGGCGGTGCTGGAGTCGCTGACCGAGATCTTTGCCAAGAAGCACCCCTCTGCGGTCGGGCCCAACGCGCGCACCTTCGAGCGCGGCTGCGAGGAGCTCGAGCTGGTCGCCGAGCCCCGTCCCGGCAAGCGCAAGCGGAACGCCGCGTCGACTCGCCCCGGCCCGGAGTTCGGATATCTGACCGCCCCCCTCGGCGGTCTGATCACCGAGGCGGGGAACACGATCCTCCGGGATGTCAGCATCTCTCGCGAGGGCTTCGTGCCGATCTTCGATCCGGACGAGTGCGTGCACTGCGGCCTCTGCGATCTGGTCTGCCCGGACCACTGCTTCGTGTGGACCCAGGAGCAGGCCGAGGTCGAGGGTGAAGGCGATACGGAGCAGGTGCGGCTGCTGGGGATCGACTACCAGTACTGCAAGGCCTGCATGCGCTGCATCGACTCCTGTCCGTCGGGCGCGCTGACCAAGGTCCCCGAGGAAGAGGGCTTCGCCGAGGAGCACCGTATCCCGTTGTTTCCCGAAGCCACGCGCTGAGGCGGCTTCTTTGCCACGCGTGGCAGATGTCGGATGGATTGAGATGTCACGAGCCAAGAGCACGAAGATCACCCAGAAGAAGCGAAAGTCGTCGGCAGCGAAGCAGGTGCTGGCCTTCCGAAGCGGCAACGAGATGGCCGCGGAGGCCGGCGCTCACATCAACTTCCACGTGATGGGCTTCTACCCGATCACGCCGTCCACCGAGGTGGCCGAGACGCTCGATTCGATGAAGGCTGATGGCGAGCACGAGATCCGGATGATCGCCGGCGATGGCGAGCACGGAGCGGCGGGGATCTGCTACGGCGCGGCCGTCGGGGGAGGGCGGGTCCTGAACGCCACCTCCTCCCAGGGCGTGCTGTACTCGCTGGAGCAGCTTCCCGCGCAGGCGGGGACGCGCTTCCCGATGGTGCTCAACATCGCCAACCGCGCGGTGAGCGGGCCCCTGGACATCCGCGGCGACCACTCGGACCTCTACTTCACGCTCAACACCGGATGGATCGTCCTGATGGCGCGCGGCGCCCAGGCCGTCTACGACATGAACTTCATGGCGGTACGGATCGGCGAGCACCCCGAG
The DNA here is from genome assembly GCA_964615365.1 of uncultured Spirochaetales bacterium. Lineage (GTDB taxonomy): Bacteria > Myxococcota_A > UBA9160 > UBA9160 > UBA6930 > CAVXZE01. Next base: position 134,263 of record CAZTOU010000007.1, on the reverse strand, counting down.
GTGAGGCTCCCCGTCATCGTGTCCTACGACGGATTCTTCACCAGCCACCAGAAGCGGCGGGTGCAGGTCTTCGACAAGGACGATCCCAAGGTGAAGCGGTTCCTGGGCGAGCCCGACCATCCCTATCACGCCCTCGATCCCAGCAAGCCCATCACCATCGGGCCCTACATGAACGATCCGGACCTGATCAACAACAAGTATCAGCACCATCTGGCCATGGAGGCGGCGAGGAAGCAGCTTCCGTCGCTCTTCAGGGAATTCGCGGAGTTGAGCGGGCGCCGTTACGACTTGCTGGAGTCTTACCGGATGAGGGACGCGGAGGTGGCGATCTTCGTGCTCAACTCCGCCGCCGAGACCACCAAGGACGTGGTGGACAAGCTCCGGAAGGAGGGTCTCAAGGTCGGCGTGGTGAGCCCAACCGTACTCCGTCCCTTCCCGGCCGCTCAGTTGCAGCGCGCGCTCAAGAACGTCAAGGTGCTGGTCATCGGGGATCGCGCCGATTCCTTCGGGTCGGGCGGCGGCAACATGGCCCACGAGGTGAAGGCGGCGCTCAAGGACGATCCCGACAATCGCACCATCTGCATCAACCGGGTCTACGGTCTCGGCGGCCTGGACTTCTTCCTGGAGGACGCCGAGAGCTGGTTCCAGATGGCGCTGGAGACGGCGCGCACCGGGAAGGTCAAGAAGCGCTTCGACTACCACGGGGTGACGCGCGGCGACCCCAAGAAGGTGATGGAGCCGGTGCTTCCCCCCATCACCGAGGAAGAGACCCGGCGGGGGCTGGTGAAGGTGCATCAGGACCCGGAGGACGGCCGTCTCGAGGTGGAGATGGCGCCGCTGCACAAGTTCACCACCATCCCCAACCGGGTGGCCCCTGGGCATGGCGCCTGCCCCGGCTGCGGCAGCTTCTCGACTCTCCACCAGTTCATGATGGGGATCGAGGGCAACGTGGTGTTCCTCTTTCAGACCGGCTGCGCCATGGTGGTCACCACCGGCTATCCGTTCACCGCCCATCGCGTGACCTACCTGCACAACCTCTTCCAGAACGGCTCGGCCACGCTCTCGGGTCTGGTCGAGATGTACCACGAGCGCATCAAGCGCAGGGAGCTTCCGGAAGACAGCGAGATCACCTTCATCATGGTGACGGGCGACGGCGGCATGGACATCGGGATGGGGCCCACCATCGGTGTGGCCAACCGCAACCATCGGATGATGATCCTGGAGTACGACAACCAGGGCTACATGAACACCGGTGCCCAGCTCTCCTACAGCACACCGCTGGGGCACCGCACCAGCACCAGCAACGTGGGGCCGGCGCAGACGGGCAAGGCGTACCACCACAAGGACACCCTTCAGATCATGGCGGCCACCCACATCCCCTACGTGTTCAGCGCGACGGAGGGGTTTCCGGAGGACCTGATCAAGAAGGCCGCGAAGGGCCAGTGGTACGCCAACAACGAGGGCCTGGTCTACGGCAAGGTGCTCTCGTTCTGCCCCCTCAACTGGCGGCTCGAGGACGACGTGGCAACCGAGGTCGCCCAGGCGGCCGCGGACTCCTGCTTCTTTCCGCTCTACGAGATCGAAAAGGGGCAGACCACCCTCACCTACAATCCCGAAGCCATCGGCCGTCGGATCAAGCTCGGGGAATACCTCGGCATGATGGGGAAGACCCGGCACCTGCTCTCGGAAGAGAACAAGCCGATCCTGGAGGCGGGCGAGATCGAGGTGGAGCGGCGTTGGCGGAGGCTCAAGGCCATGCACGAGAATCCGCTCCTCTGAACCGGGGACGATCATGCCCATCAAGCCCAATCGAAAGACCCAGATGCCGATGCTCGACCCGGTGGAGCGTCGCCGGCTCTTCCATGAGGTCAACCGGGGCTACGACGCCCCGCGAGCCCAGTTCGAGGCGATGCGCTGCCTCGAGTGTCAGGAGGCCTCCTGTGAGAAGGGCTGTCCGGTCCTGGTGCCGATCCGGAAGATGTCGCGACTGATCTCCGAGGGGCAGTTCGAGGATGCGCTTCGCGCCTTGAAGGAGGTCAATAGCCTTCCGGCGGTGTGCGGCCGGGTCTGTCCCCAGGAGACCCAGTGTGAGAAGTACTGCCATCTGGGGAAGAGGTTCCAACCGGTGGGGATCGGCTTCCTGGAGCGCTTCCTCGCCGACTGGGAGATCGAGAACGGGCGGATCCGCGAGGAACACCCCGAGCCCCGGCCCGAGAAGGTGGCGATCGTGGGCTCCGGGCCGGCAGGGCTCACCTGTGCCGGCGATCTGGTGCGGCTCGGCTATGGCGTGAAGATATTCGAAGCGCTCCACGATTCGGGTGGGGTGCTGCGCTACGGGATCCCGGAGTTCCGGCTCCCCAACCATGTCCTGGATTTCGAGATCGAAGGGCTCAAGCGCCTCGGTGTGGAGATCGACTGCAACGTCGTGGTGGGCAGGACGGTCACGCTGGACGAACTCCTCGAGGAGTACGCGGCGGTCTTTCTGGGGACGGGTGCGGGGCTGCCCTCCTTCCTGAAGATTCCGGGCGAGAACCTGACGGGTGTCTACTCCTCGAACGAGTTCCTGACCCGGGTCAACCTGATGCAGGGCTATCGCTTCCCGGAGTACGACACGCCGGTGCGCGCCGGACGCCGAACGGTCGTGGTCGGCGCCGGTAACGTGGCGATGGACTCGGTGCGCAGCGCGCTTCGCCTCGGTGCCGAGGACGCGATCATCGTCTACCGCCGCACCATCAAGGAGATGACCGCCCGCATCGAGGAGTACCATCACGCCATCGAAGAAGGGGTGGAGTTCAACTGGCTGACCACGCCGATCCGGGTCTACGGTGACGAGCGGGGCTGGGTGAAGGGCATCGAGCTGGAGAAGATGAAGCTCGGCGAGCCCGATGCCTCGGGCAGGGCCCGGCCGGTTCCCACCGGAGAGACGTTCACCATGGATTGCGACGCCTTCGTGGTGGCGATCGGAACCAGCCCCAATCCGCTGATCGCCGCCTACACGCCGGAGCTGGAGACGGAGCGGTGGGGCGGTGTGATCGTGGACGAGGAGACCGGCGAGACCTCCAAGGACAGGGTCTACGCGGCCGGAGACATCGTGACGGGCTCCGCCACGGTGATCGAGGCGGCGGGCGGCGGGAAACTGGTCGCGGCGGCCATACACAAGAGGATTTCGGGAGAGTGACGATGGATGCAGCCCTGCAAGCGGTCAAGCAGATCAGCTCGAGAGGGGGCAATGACCCCTCGGCGCTGATCTCGATCCTCCAGGACGTGCACTCGGAGTTCAACTACCTGCCGGAGGGGAGTCTGGAGATCATTTCGCGCGAGCTTGGAATGCCTCTCTCCTCCGTATACGGGGTGGCGACCTTCTTCAAGTCCTTCTCCTTCAAGCCACGGGGCAAGCACGTGGCCTCCGTGTGCCTGGGGACGGCCTGCCACGTGCGCGGCGGGGCGCCGGTCGCCGCGGAGTTCGAGAGGAAGCTCGGCATCGAGGCCGGCGAGACCACCGCAAACGGTCAATTCAGTCTCGAAACCGTCAACTGCCTCGGCTGCTGCGCGATCGGTCCGGTGGTGGTGGTCGACGGCAAGTATCACGGGCAAGTCGGCGTGCGGCACGTCGGCGAGCTGATTGCAGAGCACGGGTGATCGACAGGTGAGCGAGGAAGCCGGCAACAAGCGAATCCGCAGCGTATCCGAATTCGAAGCGACGGCGAAGGCCGTTCGTTCCAAGCACGACGCCACCAAGACCTGGATCAGCGTCTGCGGCGGCACCAGCTGCTCCGCATCGGAGGCGCGTCCGGTCCGGGAGGCGCTGCAGGAGGCGATCGCCAAGAACCGCCTGAAGAAGAAGGTGGGTCTCAAGCTGACGGGTTGCCACGGGTTCTGCGAGCACGGGCCCCTGGTCGTCGTCTCTCCCGACGGGATCTGCTACGAGCGGGTGAAGCCCGAAGACGCGGCGGAGATCGTCGAAGAGACCGTCGTCAAGCACGAGGTGATCGAGCGGCTTCTCTATGTGGATCTCAATACCGGAGAGAAGGTCCCCCTCGAGAAGGACATCCCTTTCTACAGCCTGCAGACCCGAGTGCTCCTGGCGGGCAACATGCTGGTCGACTCCACCACGATCGGGGACTACATCGCGATCGGTGGGTACGAGGCGCTGGCCAAGGTGCTCGCCGAGATGTCACCCGATGACGTGATCTCGGAGGTCCGTAAGTCCGGACTCCGTGGCAGGGGCGGCGCGGGCTTCTCGACCGCGACCAAGTGGGAGGCCTGCCGCCAGACCCCGGGGAGCCCCAAGTACCTGATCTGCAATGCCGACGAGGGCGACCCGGGCGCCTACATGGATCGCAGCGTACTGGAGGGGAACCCTCACAGCGTCCTCGAGGGCATGCTCATCGGTGCCTACGCGATCGGTGCCGAGCGGAGCTATGTGTACGTCCGCGCCGAGTACCCGCTGGCGATCGAGCACCTGGGAATCGCCATCGAGCAGGCCAGGGATCACGGTCTGCTTGGCTCCGACATCCTGGGGACCGGCTTCGACTTCGATGTCACCATCGCCCGTGGGGCCGGCGCCTTCGTCTGCGGAGAAGAAACTGCGCTGATGGCGTCGATCGAGGGACGGCGCGGCATGCCGCGCCTGCGTCCGCCCCACCCGGCGGAGAGTGGCCTGTGGGGGAAGCCGACCACCATCAACAACGTGGAGACCTGGGCCAGTGTACCCGTCATCGTCCGCAAGGGGGGCGACGAGTACGCCAAGATCGGCACCAAGCGCGGCAAGGGAACCAAGATCTTCTCGCTGGTCGGCAAGATCAACAACACCGGCCTGGTCGAGGTCCCGATGGGGATCACGCTTCGGGAGATCATCGAGGACATTGGCGGTGGGATTCCCGACGGCAAGCGCTTCAAGGCGATCCAGACCGGGGGCCCCTCCGGCGGATGCATTCCCGAGGAGCACCTCGACCTGCGAGTCGATTACGAAAGCCTGAGCGAGGTCGGCTCGATCATGGGCTCGGGCGGCATGATCGTGATGGATGAGACCACCTGCATGGTGGACGTCGCCCACTACTTCCTGAGCTTCACCCAGGAGGAGTCCTGCGGGAAGTGCACGCCGTGCAGGATCGGGACCCGCCAGATGGTGACCATCTTGGAGAGGATCAAGAGCGGTGACGGCACTCCAGAAGACCTGAAGCAGCTCGAGGAGCTGGCGCAGACGGTCAAGCAGACCTCGCTCTGCGGTCTGGGGCAGACGGCGCCGAACCCGGTGCTGACCACCCTGCGCTACTTCTACGACGAGTACGAGGCCCACGTGAACGAGGGCCGCTGTCCCGCGCTGGTCTGCCCGGATCTGGTCTACTTCGAGATCAACGATGACTGCGTCGGCTGCGGGATCTGCGTGAAGGAATGTTCGACCGACGCCATCACCGGCGAGCGGAAGAAGCTGCATCGGATCGACCAGGTGAAGTGCATGCGCTGCGGAACCTGTGTGGTGGTGTGTCCGCCAAAGATATCCGCGGTGGAGAAGCACTCTCCGGTCAGGGCGGTGGCGTCATGATCGAACTCAGCATCGACGGACAGAAGATCGAGGTAGAAGAGGGCGCATCCGTACTGGACGCCACCAGAAAGGCGAAGATCTTCGTTCCGACTCTGTGCTACCAGCGGGACCTCTCGCCGTTTGGTGGCTGCCGCATGTGCATCGTCGCGATCGAAGGAGTGCCCGGCTTCCCGACCGCGTGCACCACAGCTGCGGTGCCCGGGATGGTGGTTCGCACCGATACCGGCGAGGTGCTGGAGCTTCGAAAGAAGCTGCTCGAGCTGCTGCTGACAGAGCACCCGAGCTCCTGCCTGATCTGTGAGGACAGGAAGGGCTGCTGGGACAGCCACGAGTGCACCGGCAGGGCCGAGATCACCACCGGCTGCAAGTTCTGTCCCAACCACAAGCGCTGCGGACTCGAGTACGTGGTGGAGCGTGTATTCGGTGAAGAGGGTCCGAGGGTCGGGCTCCCCTCTCTCTACCGGGCGATTCCCGTCGATCGGCGCGATCCCTTCATCGACCGCGACGACAACCTCTGCATCCTCTGCGGCCGTTGCGTCCGGGCCTGCGCGGAGCAGTCCTTCACCTGCACTCTCGACTTCATGTACCGGGGAGGCGAGGCGCGGGTGGGAACGGCCTTCAACCGAACGCTCGCCGAGTCGGACTGCCGGTTCTGCGGCGCCTGCGTGGACGCCTGCCCGACCGGGACCCTCGCCGAGCGGGCGCGCCGCTGGGACGGACCGGCCCAGGACCGCGTGACCACTACCTGCTCATTCTGCAGCATCGGTTGTCAGTTCGACCTGGGTGTCAAAGATGATCGGGTGATCGAGGCGATGCCCCGCAAGGATGGTGAGACCCGCGAGCGCGAGGCCTGCACGCGCGGTCGCTTCGCCGTGGTCGAGTTCGTCCGCAGCGTGCGCCGGCTCAAGACCCCGCTGCTCCGGCGGGGCGGAGAACTGGTCGAGGTTCCCTGGGAGACGGCGCTGGAAGCGGCGGCGGAAGGAATCCGGAACGCCGATCCGAAGCGGTCGGCGCTCCTCTACTCGGGCAGCTGCACCAACGAGGACACCTACGTCGCCCACAAGTTCGCGCGAGACGTCCTCGAGACGCCCCAGGTGGACAGCTCGCTCCGGCTCTCCTACGGCCCCCTGCTGGGCAGCGAAGGGACCGGGGCTTCCCCGCCTCGGCTCTCCGATATCGAGGAAGCCGAAGCGGTGCTGGTGGTCGGCGCTGATCCGGACATCTCGCACACGGTGCTGGCGCTGCTCCTCGAGAGGGCGGCGATGGAGGGCAGGGCCCGCCTGGTGCTGGTCGGGTCCTACGGCACGCGGCTCTCCGACTACGCGGCCTGTGAGATCCGACACGCACCCGGCGAGGAGCGCCAGGTGCTGGAGTGGCTGCACAAGCGGCTCTCCGGCGGCGAGGGCGGCGAGCCTCGGGAAGATGTGGATCGCGTCGCCGAGATCCTCGAGACGGCGAAGGGCCAGGGCTCGGTGGTCGTGGTCTACGGCACCGGACCGATGCGGCGTCTGGACGGAACGGCCAACCGGGAGCTGCTCGAAGGGATCGCCAAGACACTCTCGGCCAAGGTCATGCCGCTGCTCAGCCGCGCCAATGACCGCGGTGTCATCGAGATCGCCGCTGCTCTCGGTCGCGAGGGCCTGACCACTCCGGAGATCTATGGAGCGGCGCAGAGCGGTCAGATGGATCTGCTCTACCTGATCGGCGAGGACCTCTGGCCAGGAAGCTACGACGCGAAGTTCGTCGTGGTTCAGGACATGTTCCTGCCCGCCGAGGCGGGCCAGATCGCCGACGTGGTGCTGCCGGTCGCGAGCTTCGCAGAGATCGACGGCAGCTACACCAACCTCGAGGGGCGGGTGCAGAGGCTGCGCCGCGCGATTCCGCCGCTCGGTGCCTCGAAGCCGGACTGGCAGGTCCTCGCCAGCCTCGCGGCTCAGCTCGGGGTCGAGGGATTCCAGTACCAGGAGCCTTCCGAGATCCTCGCCGAGCTCGCCGGCGCGGTGCCCTTCTTCAAGGGTGCCAGCTACGGGGCTCTGGAGAAGAAGGCCTTCTTCGGCAAGTCCAAGGCGAAGAAGCGGGGCGGGTCCTCGGCATCGGACGGATTCGGTCGCATGCCGCGTTCCGACGCGCCGAGCGCCGAATTTCCCTTCTCGCTGCTGGTCGAGTTCGACGAGTTCGTCCACCGCGCCACGCCGCTGAGCTCGCAGGTGCCCGCTCTCGCCAGGATCGAGCCCGCTCTGGGCCTGGCGCTGAGCGTGAGCGACGCCGAAGCCCTGGGTATCGGTCCGGGCGCGCCGGTCAGCGTGATCTCCAGGAGGGGCCGCGCCACCGTCAAGGCGATGCCGTCGGAGCGGACGCCACCGGGCGTGGCCAGGCTGGTGGGACGCGGAGGGGAAGGGTCTCCGGCCGAGTTGATGGATCTGCTGCTCGATCCCATCAGCAAGGCACCCGAAGAGATCTGCGCCGTACGCATCGAGAGACTCTAGGAGGCAGCTGGTCGTGCACAAGGTCGTCGAGCGAACGCGCATCGTCCCCAACATCCACCTGCTTCGTCTCGAAGCACCGGACGTGGTCCGCAGGGTGACCCCGGGCAACTTCGTGATCGTGAAGATCGACGAGGTCGCCGAGCGGATTCCCCTCTCCGTGGCCGACTGGGACCACGAGACGGGGATCATCAGCATCGTCTTCATGACTGTCGGTGCCTCGACCCACAGGCTCGCCAAGCTCGAGGCCGGCGACGAGATCGAGGCCTGCGTGGGACCGCTCGGCAAGCCCCAGGAGATCGAGAAGTTTGGGACCGTCGTCGTCGCGATGGGTTGCTACGGAATCGGTGCGGTGCTGCCGGTGGCGAGAGCCATGAAGGAGGCTGGCAACCGGGTGATCGGGGTCATGGAGGCTCGCGCCAAGGAGCTGGTCTACTGGGACGACAAGTACCGCGAGTTCCTCGATCGCCTGTTCGTGACCACCTTCGGCGACTCGGGCCCCGAAGCCGGCCGGGTCTCCGACGTCATCGACCGGTTGATCGCCGAGGGTGAGCAGATCGATCGCGTGGTGGCGATGGGCTGCATGTTCATGATGAAGAAGACGGCCGAGGTCACGCGCCCCCACCAGCTCAAGACCATCGTCAGCCTCAATCCGGTGATGATCGATGGGACCGGAATGTGCGGCGTCTGCCGCTGCACCGTCGCTGGGGAGACCCGCTTCGCCTGCGTGGACGGGCCGGATTTCGACGGTCACGAGGTCGACTGGGAAGAGCTCACCTTCCGCAAGCGTTCCTACCTGAGCGAAGAGGTTCGCGCCCTCTCCGAGTGGGAGTGCCGCGTCTATTGACGACGGGCGGCTGCGTCTTCTGTGAGATCCTGGCCGGGCGTCAGCCGGCCAGCATCGTGTACCGCGACGATCGCTCGTGTGCCTTCATGGACATCTTTCCCGTGAATTCCGGCCACGTCCTGGTAATCCCGACCTCTCACGCGGCGTACCTCGCCGAGCTCGACCCGGAGGCTGGGGCGGAGGTCTTCCGCGTGGGTCAGCGGGTGGCCGCCGCGATGCGGCGCTCGGACCTCGGCTGCGAGGGCGTCAATCTGCTCCTGGCTGATGGCGAGGCGGCCGGGCAGGAGATCTTCCACGTCCACCTGCACGTGATTCCGCGCTACCGGGGAGACGGATCGGGGTTCCGGTTCGGCAGTCGAGGTGCGTCCCCTCCCACGCGACCCGCACTCGACGAGATCGCGGACAAGCTCCGCTCCTCCTTCGAACGGGGACGTTGTTGAACGTTCAACGTCCCCGCATGCTACTCGCCGATGATCTTGATCATGATGCGCTTGGAGCGGCGGCCGTCGAACTCGCCGTAGAAGATCTGCTCCCAGGGGCCGAAATCGAGCTCGCCGCCGGTCACCGCCACCACCACCTCGCGCCCCATCACCTGACGCTTGTGATGGGCGTCGCCGTTGTCCTCGCCGGTCCGGTTGTGGTGGTAGCGCTCGGGGCTCGGGTCGAAGGGCGCCAGCCACTCGAGCCAGCGCTTGTAGTCCTCGTGCAGCCCGGGCTCGTCGTCATTGATGAAGACGCTGGCGGTGATGTGCATCGCGTTGACCAGGCAGAGGCCCTCCTGGATGCCGCTCTTGCGAAGGGCCGCCCGAACCTCCTGGGTGATGTTCACGAAGTCCATGCGCTCCGGGATTTCGAGAGTCAAAATCTTGCGGTGGCTCTTCATCGCCCCTCCTTTCCATCGTCGCGCCAGGGCTCCTGGTGCGCGGCGCTCCGGCGTCGCCGCAGCTCTTCGATCGTCGCCGCGTGCATGGCACGCGTGATCGGAAACCTGAGAAAGAGCAGACCGCAGGCTGCGGAGGCGAGCCCGGGAATGATCGAGAACATCCACATGATGCCCTCGCGTGCGGATTCCGGCTGGACCATCGCGCCCTCCTGGTAGCCCCAGAAGGCCAGGCCGACACCCACCCCCCCGATCGAAAGCGCCCGCGTCGTCTTGCGCAGGACGCTCCACATACCGAAGTAGGCGCCATCCTTGCGCGTGTGCGTTCTCTGCTCGTCGTCGTCGATGATGTCGGGCATCGACGACATCGCCATCACGGCGCGCCCCCCGCTTCCGACCCCGGCTCCGATCAACCCGGCGTAGGCCAGACCCAGACCGAAGATCGGGACGAGTGTGGCGCCGAGCAGCATCGCCGCGGAGAGGAACGAGCCCATCGCGAAGATCGTCCTCTTCTCCAGTCTTCCCCCGAGTCGGACCCAGAAGGGGATGCTCGCGAGCGCCGAGAGAAGAAAGGCCATGATCAGGAGCATCTCGTGAGGGCCCTCGAACTGCCACCAGTCGCGGATGGTGTAGAGAACCAGCGTGGCGGTGAGCCCGCTGGCGATCTGATCGAAGAAGAAGATGAGGGCGAAGTGGCGGAAGGGCGCGCTCTTCAGGGTGTCGGAGAAGTCCCCGAACACGGATTCGCGGGGTGGAGTCCGCGGTCGGTCCGGCTCGCGGGTACCGATGAAGGTGAGGAAGACGCCCACGAAGACCAGGCCGGCGAACTGCCAGGCCATCGTCGAATGCGCCTTCCCCCTGGCCAGCATTCCGGCCGCGCGCGCAGCCTCCGCTCCGATTCCCTCCGCCAGCGCCGCGTCGACCGCGCCTTGCTGCATCGAGCCGAGCACGAGGAGGGGTGCGGTCGCTCCCACCAGAAGCCCGACTTGCGACATGGCCTCGCGCCACCCCATGATCGCGTTGCGCTCGTCGTGTGCCTCCACCATCTCGCCAGCGAGGGCCGCGTGGGGCACCTGAATCACCGTCTGCGCGGACCAGAACACCACGTTCCAGGAGAGCAGCCAGAAGAAGAGCTCCGTCTGGCTCCACTCGCCGTCGGCGGAGAACATCGCGATGAAGCTGAGAGCGAAGGGCGCCATCCCCACCAGGAACCAGGGGCGGCGGCGGCCCCAGCGGGTCCGGGTGCGGTCGGAGACGAACCCCATGATGGGGTCGCTCGCCCCGTCGAAGAGCTTGCCGAGCATCAGCGCGACACCCGCCAGCGTCGCGCTCAACGCGACGTGATCGGTGTAGTACTTGAGCAGGTAGACGGCGACGATGAAGTCGATGCAGCCGAGTCCGAAGCCCGACATGGCGTAGAGGGCCATCCGACCCCTGCCGAGCTTGCTCTCACCAGTCTGCATCATGGGGTAGGGAGGCTCTCCCCTCCGCCTCGCCCTTCCCTCATCGCGGGAAGCGCCCGCGGGCAGCGGATTGCGCTATACCGAGAGGGCTTCTCCCGGTCGAAGCAGGCGAACGTCGCAGCCGGAGGCCGCGTCGGCGAAGGCGCGCGCGTCGTCTTCGGTGCCGACGATGTCGCCCCAGTGGTAGGGCACGGCCATCCTCGGCCGGATCACACCGCAGGCGTCGGCGGCCTGGGCGGCGTTCATCGTGTAGGTCCCACCCACCGGAAGCAGCGCCACGTCGACCCCCGATAGCTTCCCCATTTCCGGGATGTGGTCGGTGTCCCCGGCGTAGTAGACGCAGGTGCCCCCCAGCGTGATCACCGCGCCGAGCCAGTCGTTCGCCTTCGGATGGAAGTCCTTGTCGACGTTGTAGGCGGGGATGCCCTCGATGCACACCCCGGTGGCTTCGGTACGCTCGCCGGGCCTGAGCGCTCTTCCGCCCGGAACCGACTCGACGACGTCGGCGGGTCCGACCAGGATCGTGGCGTCCCGCGAGACCGCCGCCACGTCTTCGGCGCTGTAGTGATCGAAGTGGGCGTGGGACACGAAGACCAGGTCCGCGTCGGGCGTCGCGGACGAGAGCTTCCATGGATCGACGTACAGCACGAGATTCTCGGCGGCCAGGCGGAAGCTGGCGTGACCAATCCAGCGGATCTCCAGCGACATCGGCGTCCTCGCTACGAGCTTGATGAGTGATACGGGCCCACGATCGAGATCCACGATGATACGGGCTCGGCCCCTCCTGCACCAATGATTCGGGACGTTTCGGCCCTTTTGCGAGTGCGGTGGGATGCCGTAGTCTGTCTCGCGGCGCGGGTGAAGGGAATCGCCACGAAGGCGACTCCAGAACAGAGAGCTCGTCCCGCTGCGCCAGCCGGCGCCCCGGGACTCGCGCGGCTCTGCGGAGAGAGCGATGAGCGATGGCGTCTACATCCTCGGGGTCGGGATGACCAAGTTCGGCAAGTACCTGGAGAAGGGCATCAAGACGCTGACGGGAGAGGCCTTGGAGCGGGTCCTCGAAGACTGCGATCTCGGCAGGGACGCGGTCGAGGCGGCCTGGTTCGCGAACAGCTACTGGGGCATGTACACCATGCAGCACGGCATCCGCGGCCAGGTCGCCCTCTCGGCGAACGGCCTCGAAGGGGTTCCGATCACCAATCTCGAGAACGCGTGCGGAGGCGGGAGCTCGGCGCTGCACGGAGCCTGGACGGCGGTGAAGGCCGGGCTCTACGACTGCGCGCTCGCGATCGGAGCCGAGAAGATCTACGACACGGATCGCGGCAAGATGATGCTGAGCTTCGCAACGGGATCGGACGTCGACGAGTGGGCGAAGACGGCGGCGTCGTTCAAGACGAACGAGCCGAAGAAGCAGGCCGCCGAAGCCGGTGCCGAGACCGGGAAGAAGAAGGGGTACTCCCCGGCCATGGACATGTACGCGTCTGGTGCCCGGCGCGCCATGAAGGAGCACGGCCTGACGCAGCGGCAGCTCGCGGTGATCGCCGCCAAGGCCCACAACAACTCGGTGCGGAATCCCCTCGCCCAGTACACGTTTCCGATGACGGTCGACGAGGTGCTGGCGGACCGGGAGGTCGCGTATCCCTTGACCCGGGCCATGTGCGCGCCGGTGGGGGATGGCGCGGCAGCGGTGGTGTTGTGCAGCGAGCGCTTCCTGCGACGGCATTCCCCCCGTCGGGCGGTCTCCATCCGCGCCTCGATTCTCAAGTCGGGCAAGCGCGAGGGGGGCCACGATACCGGACCGCGGGCGGCGAAGGCCGCCTACGAGGCGGCGGGAATCGGGCCCGAGGACGTCGAGGTGGCGGAGGTGCACGACGCCACGGCCTACGGAGAGGTGGAGGTCACCGAAGAGCTGGGCTTCTGTCCGATTGGAGAAGGCGGGTCGTTCGCGGAGAGCGGGGCGACCGCGATCGGCGGTAGGCTCCCCATCAACACCGGGGGCGGACTGATCGCGCGCGGTCACCCGGTCGGCGCCACGGGTCTCGCCCAGGTCTTCGAGCTGACCACCCAGCTCCGCGGCGAGGCGGGGAAGAGACAGGTCGGGGAGCCACGGATCGCCCTGGCAGAGAACGGCGGAGGACTCCTCGGCTCCGGGCCGGCCGCCGTGTGCGTGCACGTGCTGGAGGCGCCCTCGAAGTAGGCCGGGGTTGCGAACCTCATCGGAGAAGGAGGGTCCGACAGTGGCGGCGTCCGAGGGACCGAGGTACCGGGTCGAGCGAAGGCCGGATTTCGACAATCTTCGCCGCGTGCTGCTGCGGCAGGGGCCGCCGGGTCCGGTTCCCTTCGTCGAGCTGTTCGCGGATCCGGGCACCATCCAGACGGTTCTCGGCGAGAGGATCGGATGGGATTCGATCATCGCGAGCGAGGTGGATGGCGGAGCCGGGCAGGGTCGCCCCTCCTGGCGAGGCAGGGCGGCTCTCAATCTGATCCTGCGCTTCTGCTACGAGAACGGCTACGACTACGTGTGGTCGTGGACCGGGCTCAGCTTCCCGCGCTCCAACTATCTGGAGGCCGCGGATACCGCCGGCGTCGAGAACCTGCCCGGTGGTGCGCGGTTCTGGCAGGACGAGACCCGGGGACCCATCCAGAGCTGGGCCGATTTCGAATCCTACCCGTGGCCGGTCGCCGAGCGGATCTCCTATCGCGCCATCGAGTACCTGAACGGCGTCATTCCCGAGGGAATGAAGATCAGCGTCAACCTCGGGGGGATCTTCGAGAACAGCTCCTGGCTGATGGGGCTGGAGTCCTTCTCCTACGCCCTCGCCGATCAGCCCGATCTGGTGGCGGCGATCTGCCAGAGAGTCGGCGATCTCACCGCCTCGTCGGTCGCCCACGCCGTCAGCATCGACAACGTGGGAATGGTCTTCCTGGGCGATGATCTGGGCTTCGCCACGGGTACCCTGGTCTCGCCCACCGTCCTGCGTGAGCACGTCTTCCCGCACCATCGCCGTCTGACGGAGATCGTCCACGCCGCCGGCAGGCTGATGCTGCTTCATTCCTGCGGCAATCTGGGCCGCGTGATGGACGAGATCATCGACCTCGGCTTCGACGGCAAGCACTCGTTCGAGGACAAGATCATGCCCGTGGAGGAGGTCTCCCGTCGCTGGGGGGATCGCATCGCCATCCTCGGAGGCGTGGACCTGGACCTGCTGGGAAGGGGCAGCGAAGCGGAAGTCCGCCGGCGCACCCGCGAGATCCTGGTGAGCTGCGCGGCCGGGGGGACCGGCTACTGCCTGGGAACTGGCAACTCCGTGGCCAACTACATCCCCACCGAGAACTATCTGGCGATGCTCGAGGAAGGCCGCCGTTGGAATCGGGAGTATTTCGGGGAAGCGTAGAGTCTTTCTCTGCCCTGGAGGCGACGCGCTTTCGGGCTCCATGGGGTCGGCACGAGGAGGTATCATGCACCGAGATCTCGGAGACTGAGCGCCGTGGACGATCCTGCCGACCAGACCCCGTTGCCGTGGAAGCCCCTTCAGGAGTGGCGCGCGCAGATCCTGAACTGGACCCTGGTTGGACTCGCGTGCTTCGGTGCCTTCGCCGTGATCGGAGAGGTGAAACTCCGGCTGGACGACGGCCGGATGGGTTATGTCGCCTATTTCATCCTCATCTATGCAGCCGGCCTCGTGGCCGTCTTTGCGCGCCGCCTGGGCTTCGTGCCACGGGCCGTGATTCTCCTCGGTGCGCTGTACGGCTGCGCCATCGGTGGCTTCGCGTTGGGCGGGCTCGTCAACGTCGGCCCGGTCTTTCTCTTCGCGGCGGTCGTCATGACGACCATTCTCTTCGACCTCCGTTGGGGTGTGAGCGCACTGCTCTTGGGACTAGCGACGATTGGAGGCATGGGTGCCGCGTTCACCCTCGGCTGGCTCGAGGAACCGCCGATCGCGCACGTGGCCACCCCCGCTCTCTGGTTCACCTTCTCGGCGGTCTTCGTCGCCCTGGGGACTGTGACGATCATCTCGACGGCGTTCCTGCTCCGCCGGCTGGAGCGCAGCGTCGAGACCTCGTCGGATCTCGTCTTCTCGCTGAAGAAGCTCGTCTGGGAGCGAGAGCGCGCCGAGGAGGCGCTGCGGACCAGCGAGGCGCGGCTGCTCGAGGCCCAGCGGGTGGCGCGAATCGGGAGCTTCGAATGGGATTTCCGCACGGGAACTCTCTGGTGATCGGATGAGATGTACCGCCTGATGGACTGGGGGATAGGCGGCCTGGAACCGCGATTCGAGGCCTTCCTGGAGCAGGTTCATTTAGAGGATCGGGAGCGGGTCGAAGCAGCGGTACAGGGGTGGCTGGCGGATGAGCGCCTCGACTCTCTCGAGTGCCGCATGGTCCGTCCGGACGGATCGCTCCGCCACGTCCGAGCGGAGCCGCGGCTCGCGCAGGGCGCAGGCGGCGAGCCGGAACGGTTGCTCGGCACCGTCCAGGACATCACCGAGGCCCGGGAGCTGGAGCATCAGCTTCGCCAGTCCCAGAAGCTCGAGGCGGTGGGACAGCTCGCCGGCGGGGTCGCGCACGACTTCAACAACCTCCTCACCGTGATCAAGGGCTACGGGGAGAGCCTGGCGGCAGATCTCGAGGGGGAGCCTCAGGAGGCGGCCAAGGAGGTGTGCCTGGCCGCCGAGAGCGCCACCGCTCTCACACGACAGCTCCTCGCCTTCGGGCGCCGGCAGTACGTCCAACCGCGCGCCCTGGATCTGAACGCTCTGGTGCCCGAGTTCCAGGGCATGCTGGGGCGTCTGATCGGCGAGGACGTGACGTTCGAGCTGTCGCTGGATCCCACCTTGGGACGGGTGATGGCGGATCCGGGGCAGATGGAGCAGATCCTGCTGAACCTGGTGCTGAACGCCCGCGATGCCATGCCCCGGGGAGGGAATCTCGAGGTCCAGACCTACGAGGTGGATCCCCTCTCCGAACAGGCGGTGGCCGCCCCCGATTCGAAACCGGTTCGCTTTGTCTGTCTCTCCGTCTGCGACGACGGATGCGGGATGGATGGCGAGACCCAGGCGCGAATCTTCGAGCCCTTCTTCACCACCAAGGAGCCGGAGAAGGGTACGGGGCTGGGGCTCTCCACCGTCTACGGGATCGTGAAGCAGTGCGGTGGGGAGATCCGCGTGCGGAGCTCCCCCGGCCACGGGACCACGGTGGAGATCCTTCTTCCCCGGGTCGACGAGTCGGAGGAGGCTGCCACGGCCGACTCGGCGGGGCTCGAGGCGGAGCATCGCGGGTCCGAGACGATCCTGGTGGTGGAGGATGAGGAGCCGGTGCGACGCGTCACCCGCGAGGCACTGGAGCAGGGCGGCTACCGCGTCTTCGAAGCCACGGATGGTACAGAGGCCTTGGCCATGATGCGACGCCACCGAGATGACGTCGACCTGGTGCTGACGGACGTGGTGATGCCTCGGATGGGAGGCGTCGCGTTCGTCGATCAGTTACGAGAGGAGTTCCCGAAGATTCGGGTGCTCTTCATGTCCGGTTACGCGAATCGCGCGGAGTCGAGCGAGGCTTTCCTTCCGGCGGGAGCCGCGCTCCTCGAGAAGCCCTTCGGGCCGCGCGAGATCATCGAGAGGGTTCGCGAGATCCTGGACGCGTGAGGGAGAGAGCGCGGGGATCTCGCTCGATGCAGAGCCGGGACCTCAAGGCGTGCGCAAGGCCTTCATCACGGCGGTGAGGTCCGAGCGGAAGCCCGCCACCCCCTGTTCTCCGAGGGTGCGGATCGCGTTCTTCAGCAAGGGGGCGTCGATCCCGGCGCCCGCGCAGAAGGACGCTGCCAGCTCCATGTCCTTCAGACCCGTCTTCACCAACGCATCGAGCTGGGACGGGTCTCGGAGCGCGAACTCCAGGAAGAGCTGCGCCTGATCCCACTCCTGAGTGAGCCAGGTATTGCCGCTGCTCGCCTTGATGACGTCGACCATGGTCGAGAGATCCATCCCCTGGGCCAGCCCGATGCGCAGGGCCTCCAGGACCAGGGGAGCCGTGCTGATGGCGATCATGTTGTTGACGAGCTTGAGGGTCAGCCCGGCCCCGGGCGGGCCGACGTGTCTGATCTCGTTTCCCATCGCCTCGAACGCGGGCCGCGCCTGCTCGAAGAGCACGGGGTCGCCTCCCACCATGATCGCGAGTCCGCCCAGCTTCGCCACGATGGGGCCGCCGCTCACCGGGGCGTCCAGGAGGCCAATCCCCGCTGCGGCCGCCTTCTCGCCGAGCTCCCGGATCGTCGAGGGCAGAATCGTGCTCATGCTGATGATGGGGCGAGGGCGATTCCGGAGGAGCGAGATCAGCGCCCCGATCACCTCGCGCGCCTGGGCATCCGTGTTCACCATGACGATGACGGAGTCGCACCCCACCAGGCCTTCCAGGCCTCCGGCTGCAGTGGCGCCCTGGGCGACGAGAAGGTCGACCGCATCGCGCCGCACGTCCTCGGCGGTGACCCGGAAACCCTTCTGGAGCAGATTGGCGGCCATCGGGGCGCCCATCACGCCCAGACCGACGAAGCCGATGTCCTGCATGCGTCCTCCCGACGGCGTCCTTGCGGCGCCCGGTGCAGATTCTACACACCGAGCCTCGGGATCGGGATGTCGCTCCCGAAGCGATGTGACGGCGGCGCGGATGGCGCCGGTGCAGTCTATTGGGGCGCTAGCGAGAGCTAGCGAGGAGAGCGTCGATCTCAGCCTCTGCGGCCAGCCAGCACCTGCAGGGGTCGCAGTTGAAGCCCTGCTTCTCGGCCCGGAGGTACGCCGCCCTCTGGATCATGCAGTAGCGCTCCTCCGCCGAGACCTCTCTCATGGGGGCGACCTTCTTGGAGGTGCGCCGCGGTGCGGGCTTCTTCCGACCAGCGGCCTTCTCGGTGGACCCTTGCGACGCGGTCTTCTGCGAAGCGACGGCATTCTTCGAGGCGCCCTGGGACGGGGCCTTCTTTCGCTTCCCGCCCGTCTTGCCGGTGCCCCGTACCGTCTTCCCCGGTTGATTCTCGACCATGAGACAACCCCCCTTCGAGCGTACTCCTGTCGCCTGTCTCGCATCGACGGAATCGAAGCTCCGCCTCTTGCTACCCGGTTCCGCGGACTGGATGACACAGAGTAGCGGCCCGTGCGGAGATCTTCATGAACGTCTTGGAGAAGAACGTCGTTCACTCCTCTCTTTCCGCGGGCGCGATGGGCTACGCAACACATCGCCACCCGGGAGCTGGAGAGATTCCCTTTGATTTCCAGGTTGTTGCGGGTTCGTGAAGGACTCGGGAAGGACCCGTCCCGAGGGCTGCGAATCTGCACTACTCTCCGGCCCGCGCCACGCGAGATCTTGAACCAGCCGGGCTGGAGACAGCCGCAGAGAAGGGCCAGCGATGACGACAATGGTAGAGATCGAAGAGCGCCGGACTCTCGAGGACTACGCGAGGGTGGCCCACCTGGCTCCCACCGTGCATGAGCTTCAGGAGGAGGCGAGCCGCGTGATTCCCCGACTGGACGGGCGCACCGTCTGGATGGTGAACTCCACCTCGCGGGGCGGTGGCGTCGCCGAGATGCTGCCCACCATGGTCGTCCTGCTTCGCGACCTGGGGATCCGCACGGAATGGGTGACCATCGAGTCGGAAGATCCCGCGTTCTTCACGCTGACCAAGCGTCTCCACAACATGATCCACGGCGAGGGGGGCACCACGCTCCCGGAGAATGCGCGTGAGGTCTACGAGGCGGAGAACCGCAAGAACGCGGAGCCGCTGGCGCAGCTCATGAAGCCGGGTGACATCCTCGTCGTGCACGACCCGCAGCCGATGCCGCTCGCCGCCGAGATCAAGGAGCGCCACGACATCAAGGCGATCTGGCGCTGTCACATCGGGCTGGACGAGGAGAATGCGGCCACCGAGGCGGCGTGGGATTTTCTCACCCCGTATGCAGACGCCTACGAGCACGCGGTCTTCTCGGCGCCGGAGTACATTCCCCATTACCTGGCCGGGCAGGCCACCGTGATCTATCCGGCGATCAATCCCCTGTCGGAGAAGAATCAGGATCTGCACCTGCACAAATTGATCGGGATCCTCTCCAACTCCGCCCTGATCACCAACCCCGGCCCGCTGGTGCGTCCGCCCCTCCCGGATCTGGTCAAGCGTCTCCAGGGCGACGGATCCTATCTGCCCGCGAACCTGTGGGAGGACATCGGCCTCCTGACCCGCCCCATCGTGACCCAGGTGTCGCGCTGGGATCGCCTCAAGGGATTCAAGCCGTTGATGGATGCGTTCATCAAGATGAAGCTCGCGATGTTCGACACGCGCGAGCCGGAGAGCTGGGTAGAGCGCCGCCGGATGGATCTGGTCCGCCTGGTCCTGGCCGGCCCGGATCCGGCGTCGATCCAGGACGACCCGGAAGGCAAGGAGGTGGTGGAGGAGCTTCACGCGGCGTACCTCGAGCTCGATCCAGCGCTCCAGGACGACGTCGCCGTGGTCACGCTCCCGATGAGCTCCGCCAGGCACAACGCGCTGATCGTGAATGCCCTGCAGCGCGCCTCCTCGGTCGTGGTGCAGAACTCGCTCCGCGAGGGATTCGGGCTCACCGTGACCGAAGCCATGTGGAAGCGGGTGCCGATCCTCAGCAACTCGAAGGCCTGCGGCCCTCGGCAGCAGGTCCGCGACGGGCTGGACGGAAAACTCATCTCGGACCCGGAGGATCCGGACGAGCTGGCGGAGGCGATCCGGGTGATGATGGCCGACACACCGGGGCGGGACGAGTGGGGACGAAATGCCCAGCGCCGGACTCACCAGCGCTTCCTGGTCTTCAACCAGCTCAAGG
The DNA here is from genome assembly GCA_964615365.1 of uncultured Spirochaetales bacterium. Classification (GTDB taxonomy): domain Bacteria; phylum Myxococcota_A; class UBA9160; order UBA9160; family UBA6930; genus CAVXZE01. The sequence continues at coordinate 114,217 of CAZTOU010000007.1, read as the reverse complement.
ACTGGATCTGGCTGCTCTCGGCACTGGTGTGACCCGGGCCGCCGGTCTGGCGCCGCACTCAGTCGGGAGCTGGCTCTTCGGCGAGTGGGACTTCGCCGAGGGTGAACCCCTCTCGGACGAAGCAGTAGGCTCCGATCAGGTTGACGGCCATGAACTGGATGGCGTGGGTCAGCAGCGAGAAGCTGAGGGCCTCCTCCTTCGGGATACCGAAGACACCGAGCGCGACGATGCAGCCGGCTTGAAAGGTCCCCACGAAGCCCGGGGCCGCCGGAATCATGATGAAGATCGCCACCATCACGACGGCGAAGAGCGACGCCCGGACCATCGGAAGGTCATGGGCGACGTCGAGACCCAAGCTCTTCACGCCACACCAGAAGGCGATCACGAAGCAGGTCCAGAGCCAGAGCGAGTAGCCGAAGAGATACAGGAGCTGGCGTTTGTCGGTCAGCGCCTCGAGCCCCGCCAGGAAGGCGTGAAACAAGCGGTGCAGGGGCGTGGCGATCTTCTCGGGCAGGAAGCCCAGGACTCCCTCCACCCAGCGGACCATCAGCTCTTCCTTGAAGAAGAGAAAGACGATGAACCCGATCGCCCCCGCGGTGGCCACCGATAGGAGTCTCAAGGCTCCGCCGACCTGCGCATCCGCGCTCTCGGGGATCGGAACCACACGGAGCGCCACCGCGAGGAAGATCAGCACCGTCACCAGGTCGAAGATCCGTTCGAGGATCACCGTGGTGAAGGAGGTCGCGAAGGGAAGACTCTCCTTCCTGCTGATGGAGTAGGCGCGCACCGCTTCCCCCACCCGCATCGGCAGCACGTTGTTCGCCGCGAGCCCGATCATGGTGGAGCCGAACAGCGAACGGGAGGGGATCCGCTTGAGGTGGCGAAAGAAGAATCCCCAGCGCTGTGCGCGCACCCAGTTCGAGTAGATGCTCACCGCCGCCACCCCGAGGAGCCACGGGTAGCTGGCGCGGCGCACGTGCTCCCAGAGCTCGCCCGGATCCACACCGCGAAAGGCGAAATACAGAAAGGCCGCGCTGATCGCGAACCCCAGCGCGACCTTCATCGTCTTGGCCAAGGACCGACTGCTCCTCTCACCCGCTCGCTGCGAGGGCCCCAGAGTACCAAGTGGGTGCGTCGCGGTCAGTATTTGCCCAGCAGCTGGTTGATCCACTTGTGGATGGAGTGGTAGGAGAATCCCGGCTTCACGTACATGACCGCACAGGTCCCGGTAAGGACCTTGAGTCCCTTCTCCCGGGCCAATGTCAGGGCCTCCGGGGTCTCGCGCGCCATGTGGATCCAGAGGTTCTGGACTCCCGCCTCGGCCGCTTTCCCCACCCAAGCCTCGGTCTCGTTCTTGGGGACCTCGAGAACCACGGCTTCGACCTTCTCGGGAAGAGAGGCGAGGTCCGGATAGGTCTTGTCGCCCGCGACCTCGTCCGCGGTGGGATCCACGGCGAACACCTTCTTGCCCTGCTTCTTCAGCTCTCCGTAGCTGAGGGTGGGGAAGCCCTTTCCGGCCGAGTGACCGACGAGGGCAAAGCTCGAGTTCGTCCAGAACTGCTCGTGTTCGGTAGGCATGATCACTCCTCCTGCGGAGACGCCGAGATCTCCGAGTGGACACGCGCGGTTGGGGACGAATGATAGGGCAGGGCGGAGGCGGGAGTGAGGGGAGCGGAAGGAGTCCAGAAGCCGCTCCCTGCTCGCCGCGATTCATTCGGAGATTCATGGGCTTCTGCCATGATCTGAAAGCCCATTCTAGGATCGGGTTGGCCCCGGACCTCCCCCGGATCGGATCCGATTTCGAGGGCGGGGACGGGGTTTTCGTGCCACCCTGCCAGGGAGAGCTCCTGCCTTCTGTCGTGGCGAGGAGGAATCCCCGTGGCCGCTCCCCCTGGCCTGCGTTCGATCGGACCCGCGACCTACGAGCTGGGTGTCGACTACCGCCCCGGCATGCGGGTCCCGGTGCGCGTCTTCGCCGGTGAGAAGCTCTTGTCGGAGATGGACGAGCAGGTCTTCGTCCAAGCCGCCAATGTGGCGACCCTGCCCGGAATCGTCGAGGCGAGCTTCTGCATGCCGGACGCCCACTGGGGATACGGCTTCCCGATCGGGGGTGTCGCCGCCATGGACCTCGATCGGGGTGTGATCTCGCCGGGGGGGATCGGCTTCGACATCAACTGCGGCATGCGGCTGGTGACGACGAACCTGACCTGGGAGAGGGTCGAGCCGCGGCTCGGGCAGCTCATGGACGCACTGGCCGCGCGGGTTCCGGCCGGCGTGGGGTCGCGGGGCAACATCCGGATCAGTCGGGACGAGTTTCACGAGGTGCTCGAATCCGGCGCCGTCTGGGCGGTCCGCAACGGCTATGGCACACGGGAGGATCTCGAGTGCACCGAGTCCGGAGGATGCTTCGCCGATGCCGATTCGGAGCGGGTGAGCGAGCGTGCCATCGAACGAGGCTTCCGCCAGATCGGGACGCTCGGCTCCGGAAACCACTACCTCGAGGTTCAGCTGCTCCGGCCGGAGGGCGTTCACGACCCCGATCTAGCGGCTGCGTTCGGTCTCTCCATTCCCGAGCAGGTCGTCGTGATGTTCCACTGCGGGAGCCGTGGCTTCGGGCACCAGGTGGCCACGGACTACCTGCAGAGCTTCCTGCGCGCCATGCCCAAGGAGTTCGGTCTCCCCGTCATCGACCGCGAGCTGGCCTGCGCACCATTCGCCTCCAGCCAGGGCCGCGACTACTTCGCCGCCATGTGCTGCGCGGCGAACATGTCCTTCGCCAACCGCCAGGTGATCCAGCACCGGATCCGCGAGGTGTTCAGCGACGTATTCCGATGCGCTCCCGACGAGCTGGGGATCCGGAACGCCTACGATGTCTCCCACAACACGGCCAAGATCGAGCGGCACTGGGTCGACGGCGCCGAACGCCGCCTGCTGGTTCATCGCAAGGGGGCGACTCGAGCCTTTCCGCCCGGTCATCCGGAGCTCCCCGCGGCCTACCGAGCCACCGGTCAGCCGGTCATCATCGGGGGCAGCATGGAGACGGGATCCTATCTGCTCGCGGGTGTGGACGGCGGCGGATCCAGCTTCTTCAGCACCGCGCACGGGAGCGGGCGGAGGATGAGCCGCAGTCGCGCCCGGAAGCTGGTACGCGGGGCCGAGCTGCGCGATCGGATGGAGGCGCGGGGGATCGCCGTGCGCGCCACCTCTCTTCGGGGTCTCGCCGAGGAGGCGGGGCTCGCCTACAAGGACGTCGACGAGGTCGCCGAGACCGCCGAGCTCGCCGGACTCTCGCGGCGGGTGGCGCACCTGGTTCCGGTGGGAAACCTGAAGGGGTGAACGGCTTCGAGTTCGTGGATGGGGTGACCAGCGATCTCTGCTTCGTCGCCCGCGCGGAGACGCTCGAGGGCCTCTTCGCGGCAGCGGCCGATGCCCTCGTCTCTCTCACCGTGAGAGATCCCGGGAGCGTCCGAGAGCTCGAGGAGCGTCCCCTGGCCCTCGAGGAGCCCGATCTCGAGCTCCTGATGCTGGGGTTCCTGAACGAGCTGGTCTTCCTGCGCGACGCGCATGAGCTCGTGCTGCGGCCGAAGCGGCTTCGCATTCACCGCGGGGGGAGCGCTCGGCTCGAGGCGCGGCTGGTGGGCGAGAGGTTCTTCCCGGAGCGACACCAGATCGCGGCCGAGGTGAAGGCCGCGACCGCCCACGGGCTTCGCGTGGCCGGGGAAGCCGGCAAGTGGGAGGCGACGGTCACGCTGGACGTCTGAGCCGAGCGATCGCGCCAGACTCCTAGGACGCCGGTCGGTTCTGCTCCGGGCGGGCGTCGGGTGGCTCCAGGTAGGCGCCGTAGAGGTACTGGAGGACCATCCTCTGCGTGTTGAAGAACGAGGCGTTGAGCGCGATCGCGTTTCGCATCGTCTCCCGAAACCGGTGGCGATCCCGGTAGAAGCACGGGATGACGGTATGCTCGAGCTTCTCGTAGAGGGAGTCGGCAGCCTTTCCGTCGGAGGGCGTCTCTCCGCGATGCTGCGCCGCCGCTCCGTCGGCCCCGATCGCCCAGCCGGTGATGCCCTCGACGCATCCCTCGATCCACCATCCGTCGAGCACGCTCAGACTCGGCACCCCGTTGAGCGCAGCCTTCATCCCGCTGGTGCCCGAGGCCTCGAGTGGCGGGATCGGCGTGTTGAGCCAGACGTCGGCGCCGGCGCACAGCAGCCGACCCAGCGCCATGTCGTAGCTCGGCAGATAGACGACGTTCACGTCGCCGCGGAGGGACTCGCGGGCTGCGAAGATCCGGCGGATGATCTTCTTGCCCTCGGTGTCTCGCGGGTGCGCCTTTCCGGCGAAGACCAGCTGCAGGGGACCCTTTTCCCGGGCGATCCGGGCGAGACGCTCGATGTCGTGGAGCACCAGCATGGCCCGCTTGTAGGCGGTCGCGCGTCTGGCGAAGCCGAGGGTCAGTGCATCCGGGTCGAAGGTCGCCTTCGTCTCCAGGTAGACCCGGTCGATCAAGGCGTGCTTGGCGTGGAGGTGGGCTTCCCAGATCTCTTCCAGGGGGATTCCCAGGGCGTAACGCAGCGAGTATGCGTCCCGACGCCACTCCTCGATGTGGTGATCGAAGAGGGCGCTGAACGAGGGCGCGGCCCAGGTCGCCGGGTGGATGCCATTGGTGATCGACCGGATCGGGTATTCGGGGAACATGCCCTTGGAGACCTCTCCGTGTCGCATCGCGACCCCGTTGACGAAGTGCGATCCCTCCAGCGCCAGATTGGTCATGTTGAGCACGTTCCCCTCGGCCACCGTCGCCAGCCAGCGCACGCGGCGCTTTCCGAGCACGGAACGCGCCAGATCCATGGGGAACTTGTCGTGTCCGGCAGGTACGGGTGTGTGTGTCGTGAAGACACAGCAATGCCGGATCTCCTCGATGCGGCTGCTGAGCTCGGGATGACTACGGGGAGGATCTCCGTGACGCTCCTCGAGCAGTGCCAGGATCGCCAGAGCCGGGTGACCTTCGTTCAGGTGATAGCGGTCGAGGTGTTGAAACCCCAGGGCGCGGAGCATCTTGATCCCGCCGATTCCCAGAACCACCTCCTGGCGGAGCCGGTGACGGTCGTCACCGCCGTACAGGGAATCGGTGAGCCGGCGGTCCTCGGGTGCATTCTCGGGCAGGTCCGTATCGAGGAAGTGCGTGGCGACCTGCGCCCCGTCTGCCCCCGTCACGGTGTGGCGCCAGGCGCGGATCTCGACGGGCTTTCCCTCGATGTCGATGGTCACCCGCGCGCTCAGCGGCTCCAGCAATTGCTCCGCGGGCCAGAGCTCGGGCCCCTCGGACTGGCGACCGCGATCGTCCAGCCGCTGTCGAAAGTACCCCTTGCGATGCAGGAGGGTGACCGCCACCGCCTTCACGCCCAGGTCCGCGCAGGAACGGAGGGTGTCCCCGGCGAGAACGCCGAGTCCGCCCGAATAGGTCGGCATGTCGGGAGAGAGGGCGATTTCCATGGAGAAATAGGCCACTCTGGTATCCCGGGGCATGGTCCTCTCCTTCCCCCATCCCGCGCATCCGCGGACAACGGCGAAGATATCGAACAGGCGGCTCGGCGACGCCAGAAAAAGGCACGCCGTGCCGACGCTCTCGGACTTTTTCGGGTGACATCGCGACCATGGTGAGGTATTCGGGAAGATGGAGCCCGGTCGGCGGGATTGGAGCATTCCCCCCATGCAATTCCACGTGCTCTCGTTCGAGGGAGTCGATCCCTACTCGCGCGCGGGCGGGCTCGCGACTCGCGTCGAGGGATTGACCGGCGCCCTCGCGTCCCTCGGCTTCGAGACCCATCTGTGGTTCGTCGGGGATCCCGACCTTCCGGGGCACGAGAAGCGAGGGGATCTTCATCTGCACCGCTGGGTCCAGTGGATCAGCCGATATCACCCTGGCGGTGTCTACCATGGAGAGGAGGGCAAGGAGGCCGAGTTCGCGCGGTCGCTTCCCCCTTTCCTGGTGAACGAGCTGCTGCGCCCTCGGCTGCTTCGAGGTGACCGGGCGGTCATCCTCGCCGAGGAGTGGCAGACGACCGAAGCGGTCCTTCACCTCCATTGGCTGTTGTCGACGCTCGGGCTGCGGGATCGCGTCAGCATTCTCTGGAACGCCAACAACACCTACGGCTTCGGGCGGATCTCCTGGGATCGCCTGCGCGAGGCGGCGCTGATCACCACGGTGAGCCGATACATGAAACACTGCATGTGCGGGATCGGGATGAGCCCGATGGTGATCCCCAACGGTCTCTCTGCGGATGCGTTCGATCCGCCGGAGCGGAGCGCGGTGAGGGAGCTGCGCCGCCGCCTTCGCGACCGGACGCTGCTCACCAAGATGGCGAGGTGGGACCCGGACAAGCGCTGGCTCGCCACCATCTCGATCGTCGCCGAGATGAAGCGGCGGGGCTGGCGTCCCCTGCTGATCGCCCGCGGCGGCTCCGAGCCGCACGGCGAGGAGGTCCTCGGAAGCGCGCGCTGCCAGGGCCTCCGCGTCATCGAGCGGGGCTGGCGAGGAACGGGGCCCCAGGGCTTTCTCGAGGCTCTGGGTGAGGTGGGCGATGCCGACGTCGTCAATCTGACCTCGCGCGTCGATCCGGAGGCGCGGCGTGCGCTGTTTCGAGCATCCGACACGGTGCTGGCGAACAGCGGTCACGAGCCCTTCGGGCTGGTGGGCCTCGAGACCATGGCAGCCGGGGGGGTCGCCTGTACCGGCTGTTCGGGAGAGGAGTACGCGGTCGCCGGCCAGAATGCGTTGGTGCTGCAGACCGCAGAGCCTCGGGAGTTTCTGGGTCTCTACCGCCGGCTGTCCGCCAACCCCTTCGAGGCACGCGCCATGCGTCGAGCGGGCCAGTCGACGGCGCGGCGCTACGCCTGGCCCGAGGTGCTGGAGCGGGTCCTTCTCCCCCGCGTGGATCTCGACCGCGAGACCAGCTCACCGAGTGATGGCTGGGTGCCGCTCGCCGATCCGGCGCTCCGCGGGAATCGCCCGGAGCGACGCCCGCACCAAGGGGTTCCGGGGAAACTCGCCAAGCGAGACCCGCATCCGCCTCGTCCAGCTCCGGTGATGCTCCGCGTCGACTCCCGGAAGGTTCACCGGCTCGGTTTCGCCGACTAGGTCGTCGAGAGAGAGTCCGACCAGGGGCGCCGGTGTCCGGCACAGGAATCCCGTGACCGCGGGGGCGATCTGACCCTGGTCGAGCCGGGAGGCGCCCCTCGGCAGCAGCCCCTCGCGGACGAGGCGGCGCCGCAGCGCAGCGCAGTCGCGATCTCGTCGGCCCTGCAGGAGGGCGAGCTCTTCATCGCTGGCGATCCGCCTGGCCCGGCGTTGCAGCAGCAGATCACGGCCGGAGAGGAAGCCGGCGAGGGGCGCCAGGTCGTGGGTGTTGGCCGTCACCAGAGAGCGCCGGGAGTAGTGCTTCGAGGGTCGGAAGGATCCGCCGCGCCGCTCGAAGTAGAGGACACGAGAAGAGAGAATCCCCCAGCTCGCGAGCTGGGCGGCCAGACCCCGGGGCACCGTCCCGAGATCCTCCCCCACCACGAGGGCTCCGGATCGCCGGCTCTCGAGGGCGAGAATGCCAAGGAGATCGCGCGCCGGATAGCGAACGTAGGCTCCCTCCGTGGCCGCGCGGTCTCCGGGTATCCAGTAGAGCCGGAACAGGCCCATCACGTGATCGATGCGGAGCGCGCCCGCGTGGGCGAACGCGCTGCGCAGCAGCTCTGTCCAGTAGCGGTAGGACTGGGCGCGGAGCCGGTGCGGGTCGAGGGGCGGGAATCCCCAGTTCTGGCCGGCCGGGGCGAACTCGTCCGGTGGCGCTCCGACCTCCGCTCCCTCGGCGAAGAGGTCCGGGAAGGCCCAGGTGTCGCTTCCGCCGGTCGAGCTCCCGATGGCGAGGTCGCCGTAGATCCCGATCGGCAGCCCCAGGTTGTGCACCACACCCGCCATCTCTCGTAGCTGGCGGTCGAGCTCGAACTGCACCCAGCAATGGAAGTCGACCGACTCGCCGTGCTCCTCGCGAAACCGGTGCACCGCGGCGGAGTCCGGGCTCTGGTACTGCGCCGGCCAGCTCCGCCAGCCGGGCTCCTGGGGGGCGGGGGACAGATGCTCGGCCAGCGCGAGAAAGGATGCGAAATCCCGGAGCGTGCGCCCCCCCTGCTCCAGGTAGCGCTGGTAGTCGCGGCCTCTGGGCGTGTCCGCGCCCCGGTGCTCTGCAGCGAAGGTTTCGTGCAGGAGCTCCAGGACGGCCCGCTTCGCCGCGACCACCTGCTCGTAGTCGATCTCGGAGGCCGCGCGCAGGCGCTCCAGGATCCGCGCCTGTTCCGGAGAGCCCGCCCGCTCCCGCGCCGCCGAGCACGAGGAGAGCTCCGGAACCGCTTCGATCTCGAGGTACAGGAGGCTCCGGTGGAGTCGACTGATCGGTGCGTAGGGGCTGATGTGTTCAGCCCGGTTCCAGAGCGCGTGCAGAGGATTCACACCGACGAAGGCAGCACCCTCCTCGGAGGCGAACTGGAGGAGAGCGCGGAGAGCCCCGAGGTCTCCCGCGCCCCATCCCCTCGTGCTGCGGACGGAGTAGAGGTTGGCCCACAGGCCGTAGGCGCGCCCCGCTCCGATCTTGTCCTCGACGGTGGTGCAGCGGCGGGGAGCGACGATGCGCATCTGCTGCGCTTCCTGGCACCGCCCACGCCGTTCCACCGCGACCCGGAGTGAATGGTATCCGGGGCCGAGCGACGCTCCCGGAATCGGAAGCCGGAGCGCGGCTCGGTGCCCCACGGAGGCGACGCGACCCTCGGCCCGCTCGTGGCGACCGTCCTCGCTCTGGAGCTCGAGGGACCACTCGACAGGCGTTTCGTCTTCCGGGGGGAGGCGCAGTGCCAGCTTCCCGGAGTCCCCACCCCGGGTGACGACGACCACCGGCTCCACCAGACGGGACTGCTCGCGCGCGGCGAGGGCGCGCAGCGCCTCGGCAGCCGCGGCCTCCGTCGCCGCATCCATCCCCATCGCCTCGAGCAGTCGAACGCGCGTGGCGTCGGAGGTCTGGCGCTCCTCGTCGTCTGGCCCCGCGCGATAGGAGGGAAGGATGCCCATCCGGTCGGCGAGCTCTCGGAGGTGCGGGCGAGCGCTCATCCCGCGCGCTCCGGAGTACGCCGCGCCTGGCTCATTCCGGGGTCCGGTGGGTGAGCAGAATGACCGAGAGGGCGGCGAGGTTCACGCCCTCTCGCCGAACGAGCTGCGCGCCGGGCCTCGCCGTGTTGAGGATCTTCTCCCATCGGCCCGGCCTGGGAAGCTCGGGAAGCCGGAAGTAGCTGGGGCGGCGGCCGCCATTCACGAGGAGCAGCAGCGTATCACCCGTGATCGTTCGTCCGCGCTCATCCACCTCCTCGCTTCCGTCGCCGTGAATGCACATGCCCAGCACGCGGCGTTCGGGATCGTGCCAGTCCTCGTTCTCCATCTCCTGTCCGTCGGGCCGAAGCCAGGAGACGTCTTTGGCCGCTCCGTCCGCGACGAGATGTCCGGAGAAGAAGCTGCGACGTCGGAGCGCGGGGTGCTCACTCCGGATCGCAAAGACCCGGCGGGCGAGTTCGAGCAGATCGCGCTGCCGCGCGTCGAGATCCCAGTCCAGCCAGGTCAGGGGGCTGTCGTGGCAGTAGGTGTTGTTGTTGCCGCCCAGCGTGCGGCCCATCTCGTCGCCGTGGGAGATCATCGGGACCCCCTGCGAGAAGGCCAGCGTGGCGAGGAAGTTCCGCATCATTCGGTCGCGTCGGGCCTGGATGCTCTGGAGCTCGGTGGGCCCCTCCTCCCCCCAGTTCCTGCTCCAGTTGGCATCGGTTCCGTCGCGGCCTCCCTCTCCGTTCGCCTCGTTGTGCTTGTGCTCGTAGCTCACCAGATCGCGGAGGGTGAAGCCGTCGTGGCAGGTGGCGAAGTTGATGCTCGCGAAGGGTCGGCGGTCGCGCTGGTCGTAGATGTCGGCGCTGCCGGAGAGACGCGATGCCAGGTTTCCGAGCTGGCCGCTGTCGCCACGCCAGAAGCGACGGACCGTGTCCCGGTACTCGGCGTTCCACTCCCCCCATCCGTGTGGGAAGTTCCCCACCTGGTAGCCCCCGGGACCGAGGTCCCAGGGCTCGGCGATCAGCTTCACCTCTGCGAGCACCGGGTCCTGCTGCACCATCGCGAAGAATCGGCCCAGGCGGTCCACCGCGTGGAGCTCGCGCGCCAGTGTCGGGGCCAGGTCGAAGCGGAAGCCGTCGACGTGCATCTCCTGCACCCAGTAGCGGAGGCTGTCCATGATCAGCTGGAGCGTGCGCGGGTGGCGCATGTTGAGGCTGTTTCCGCAGCCGGTGAAGTCGACGTACTGGCGGGGGTCCTCCGGGTCCAGACGGTAGTAGGTGCGATTGTCGATGCCCCGGAGCGAGAGCGTCGGTCCCATGTGGTTGCCCTCGGCGGTGTGGTTGTAGACCACGTCGAGGAGCACCTCGATGCCGGCGCGATGCAGCGCCTTCACCATCGTCTTGAACTCGTAGACCTGCTGGCCGCGCGAACCCGTCGCGAATCGCGAGTCGGCAGCGAGGAATCCCAGCGAGTTGTACCCCCAGTAGTTGGTGAGCCCCCTCTCTGCGAGCCGTCGCTCCGTCACCGCGTGGTGCACCGGGAGGAGCTCGACCGCCGTGACGGACAGGGACCGGAGATGATCGATCACCGGCTCCGAGGCGAGACCCAGATAGGTGCCGCGTAGCTCCTCCGGCACGTCGGGATTTCGCGCCGTCAGACCCTTCACGTGACATTCGTAGATCACCGTCTGGGCCCAGCGGGTGCGAGGGAGCCGGTCGTCGCCCCACGGAAAGGACTCGTCGACGATCACGCACTTCGGCATGAAGGGGGTGCTGTCCCACAGGTTGCAGGTGAGATCCTCGCTCGCGTCGCCGACGCTGTGGCCGAACAGAGCGTCGTTCCACGCCACGGGACCGGTGATGGCCTTGGCATAGGGATCCACCAGCAGCTTGGCCGGATTGAAGCGGTGTCCCTGCTCCGGTGCGTAGGGCCCGTGGACCTGATACCCGTAGAGCTGTCCGGGGCGAAGGTCGGGAAGGTACGCGTGCCAGACGAAGTGCGTCCGGTGGTCGAACGAGATCCGGGCCCTGGGCTCCGCGTCGTTCGGCTGGTCGAACAGGCACAGATCCACGCCGGTGGCGTTCTCGGAGAAGAGTGCGAAGTTGGTGCCGTGGCCATCCCACACGGCCCCGAACGGATAGGGCTTGCCGGGCCAGACCCGCATGCGATCCCCCATCGCTCCGGGCCTCTCGCCCGCGGAGCACAGCTGGGAATATAGAGCGGCCCCGAGGCCCCATCGAGAAGAGAGTGAGGCGAAGCCGGCGAGGCGGCAGGCGAGGCAACCGGTCGTTGCGCGGTGCGTCACCCCGAGGGGATAAGCGATGAACCTGCCGGGCCACCTCGTGGGGCAACAACGGCAACGATGGTGCATTTCACCCCACTCCGATGAGGTGATCCGTCTCGGGAGTTCAGAGGGCTCGCTTTCCCGCGCCACGGACACGCTCCGGAGTGTGACCGCGGTGTCAGGTGCAGGTGACCGGGTCGTTCTCCGTCGCCTTGGCGTCGATCGCGCGGCGCACCGTCTCGGTGAGCGCAGAGCGTGAGAAGGGCTTGAGGAGGCAGTCGAACGCTCCTGCAGCCCGGGCGTCGTGGGCCGTCTCCGAGGTCGCGAAGGAGGTCATGAGAATCACGGGGATCCGATCTCCGCGGTCGCGCATTTCGCGAAGCAGGGTGAATCCATCCTTTCCCGGCATCCGAACGTCGCTGAGGATGGCGTCGAAGGCTCCCTGTCCGAGGGCCTTCACGGCTTCGTCGACGCTTCCCACGGAGCGGGCTCGGATTCTCTCCTCGCGCAGCATCGCGACTACCATCTCGCGGGTCGCGAGGTCGTCGTCGACCACGAGTATCGAGCCGGTCCAGTCCACATCGGAATGACATGCATGCGCCGTGCCGACTCGAGGTGCGGAAAATCTCCTCCAGTGGGGCAGGTTTCCGCATTGACCCAGCCTCGGTGCGGCTGGGGGGGAATGCGCTACAAGCGCGGCTCGCGCTACCGAGCTTCGCTCTCCTCCGACCCGCTGGGGTGACTGGAGGCTGCGTCCATCGGAAACGACACGCGGAACTCGGTGCCCTTGTCCAGCTCACTCGCGACGTCGATCCGGCCGTCGTGGTCGGAGACGATCCCCTTCGCCACTGCCAGGCCGAGCCCGCTTCCCTTGCCGCGAGGCTTGGAGGTGAAGAAGGGCTCGAAGATCTTCGCCAGCGCCTCGGGCGGGATTCCCGTGCCGTCGTCCGCCACCCGGACCTCCACCTCGCCCGGCTCGCAGGGCTCGACGCTCACGCGAAGGGTGCCGCCGTCGGGCATCGCGTCCAGCGCGTTGAGAAACAGGTTCAGGAATAGCTGCTGAAGCTTGGCGGCGTCTCCGCGAATCGCCGGTACCGGTTCCAGGCGCTGCTCGACTGAGACGCGGCGCTTGCGCAGCTCCTCAGACAGGAATCTCAACACCTCGGTCAGGGTCCTCTCCATCTGGACGGGGCGCTTCTGGACCGGCCGAGGGCGCGCGAAGGCGAGAAGCGTCTCGATGATCCCCGAGATGCGACTCACCTGTTCGCGGATGATTCGGGCGCGGTCGCGGACGGTCTCCTCGGAGGTGGAGTTCTCGATCATCTGCGCGTAGCCAAGGATGACGTTCATGGGTCCCCCCACCTCGTGGGCGAGTCCGGCGGTGAGGGTGCCGATCGAGGCGAGCTCCTCGGCAGCCCGCGCTCGGCGTTCCGTCTCGAGCAGCGCCGCCGCGGCGCGCCTGCGCTCGGTGAGATCGCGCGTGATTCCGGCGAAGATCCGGAGGTCTCCGATACGCGCCTCACCGACGCCCAGCTCCATGGGAAAGGTCGTTCCATCCTTGCGCTGCCCGATGATTTCGCGCGTCGCGCCCACGATCTGGCTGTTTCCGGTCTCCAGTGAATGCGACAGGGTGCTGTTGAATTCCTCCCGATCGGACGGTGGAACCAGATCGCCGAGGCGTCGCCCCAGGATCTCGTCCTTCGTGTAGCCGAAGATCCGTTCGATGGCTTCGTTGGCCGATTGGATGACTCCGGACTTGTCGATGGTGATGATTCCGTTGACGGCCGCCTCCAGGATCGCCTGGGTGCTCGCGATGCTCTCCTGAAGCAGCACCTCCGTGTCCTTTTGCTCGGTGACGTCTTCGTGGATCGCGATGAAGTGTGTGAGCACGCCGTTGCGATCTCGGATCGGCGAGAGCAAGCATTCGTTCCAGAAGGGGGTCCCGTCCTTTCGAGACTCGCAGACGGTCACCCGCGCAGAGCGTCCCTCGGCGATGGCGGCGCGGAGAACCGCTTGGGCCGGCTGCCCTCCGCCGTCGCCGCGCGGGAAGAAGAGGTTGCGGCCGATGATCTCGTCGCCGCTGTAGCCCCACATTCGCTCGAATGCCTCGTTGGCGTAGATGATCGGGCAGCCGGGCTGGGTGGCGTCGGCGAGGACGATCCCGTTGCTCGCCGAGTGAATCGCCAGATCGCGAAGCCGGAGGCGAGACAGCACGGTGCGCCGTTGGTTGTCGAGGAGGGCGATCCCCCAGATGATGACGAGGGCGAGACCTCGATCGGCGAAGCCTTGCCAGAGCCCGCCCTGCTCTCGAGCGAGCTCGAAGCCGGCGAGGGCGAGAACGCTGGTCAGGGTTGCGATCTGGAGGGTTCGCCTGATGCTCCCGCCGATCAGGGAGAGCAGCACCACGGCTGCGTAGGGGGCGGCGGCCAGGTGACCGAGATTCACGAAGAGGTCGAAGACGAAGACCGACGCGGCGGCGCCGATGCACAGGGCGAGACCACCGCCATCGGAGAGCCTCTCTCCTAGGATCGCCCCCGTCCTCACCGCTCTCCCTTCTCCCTGCGCCGACCGCGCGGAGTATCATCAGTGGCGGAGGCGCGCGCAACCAGGGCTCGCTCACCGCTTCGGCTCGACGGTGCCTCCCAGACCTCGGATCACCGCTTCGACGATCGGCTGGACGAGATGCGGATCGACCCGGCCGGCGGTGAAGAAGAGGCGGACCACGAACGGGCCCAGGATGAGATCGACTCCCAGCTCGAGGTCCGCGTCGGGAGGCAGCTCCCCGCGCTCGACGGCTCGCTCGAGCATGCGGAGGAGCGGCCTGCGCCGCTCCGCGACGAACCCGTCGAGGGCCAGCGAGAGCTCGGGGTCGCGGTTCCGCTCGCCTACCAGGCTCGGGAGCACGTGGGCGAGCGGGGTGCCGCGAAGGACGTCGATCGAGCTCCGGAGCACCTCGGTCAGATCCTCGGCGAGGCTTCCGGTATCGGGTGTCGGGATCTCCGGAAGCCGCTGCATCGCCTCGATGACGAGCGGGACCTTGGACGTCCAGCGCCGGTAGATGGTCGCCTTGCCGACTCCCGCCCGGGTCGCGACCCCCTCGATGGCGAGGCCCGAGAATCCGGTCTCGCGCAGCAGCGCCAGCGTCGCGTCGAGAATCGCCTCGTGGATCCGGTCGCTGCGCGGACGGCCCGGCTGGCGGAGGTTTCCGTCTCCCTCACTCACGACGCAGCCACCGTCCTGTCTGCCAACCCCGGAATCCTCCCGTCCTCCCCCTGCGAGGGACCGCGCAGCGAAGCGAGCGCCTCGTCGCGGAGAGTGCACCCGATTCTCGCTCTAAGCGCCACAGCCGCAGCCAGGACCGCTTGCCAGACCGATGCGGCAGTCGGCCTTGTGTCGCCGGGCCGCTCGTGATACCCACCCGTCCAATCTCGCCCGCAAGCTCCGCGCTCTGGGGGGTGGACGCTGGAGACCTGGCTCTTCGACATACCGGCCGCGGTCTGGATCGGGGGAGTCCTGGCGCTCTACATGGCCTGGGCCATCGGGGCGAACGACGTGGCCAACGCCATGGGCACCAGCCTCGGCTCGGGCGCGATCACGATCGGCGGAGCCGTCGTTATTGCCGGCATCTTCGAGTTCGCTGGGGCCATCCTGGCGGGCGGCCACGTCACCGATACGGTGCGCAAGGGCATGCTCGACGCGCAGGTCGTCGCGCTGAACGGAGAGATCCTGCTCCACGGTATGCTCGCCTCACTCGCCGCGGCGGCCACCTTGCTGGTGGTCGCCACGTTCTGGGGAATGCCCGTCTCCACCACCCACTCCATCGTGGGAGCCATCGTTGGCTTCGGGGTCGTCGGGCTCGGCTTCGATGCCGTGGCCTGGGGCAAGGTGCTGCAGATCCTCCTCTCCTGGATCACCTCACCCCTTCTGGGGGGCTTGCTGGCGTTTCTCACCTTCATGCTGATCCGCTTCCTGATCCTGGATCGCGAGCGGCCCATGGAGAACGCGCGCCGCTACGGGCCCTTCTTCTTCTTCTACGTGTTCTTCACCATCGGCCTCGTCACCCTCTTCAAGGGACTCAGGAACATGGGGCTCGACTTCGATCTGGCTGGGGCGCTCTTCGGCTCGACCCTCCTCGGTCTCTTCGGCGCCGGGGTCGGCTGGATCTTCGTGCGGCGGGTCCAGGGGCAGCCCGGTGACAACGGTGACGACGATTTTGCCGGCACCGAGAGGGTCTTCGTGGTGCTGCAGATCCTGACCGCCTGCGCCGTCTGCTTCGCCCACGGGTCGAACGACGTCGCCAATGCCATCGGCCCTCTCGCTGCCGTGGTAAACGTGGCGGAGGGAGCCGTCGTCGGTGACAAGGCCACTCTCGCTCCGTGGATGCTCGTGGTGGGAGGCGCCGGCATCGTGATCGGCCTGGGCACCTGGGGCTATCGGGTCATGGAGACGGTGGGGCGCAGGATCACCCGGCTCACGCCGAGTCGCGGCTTTGCGGCGGTGTTGGCTGCCTCCACCACCATCGTGCTGGCCTCGCGGCTGGGAATCCCCGTCTCCACCACCCACATCATCGTGGGAGCGGTGCTCGGAGTGGGCCTCGCCCGGGGTATTGCCGCCCTCGATCTGCGCGTCGTGCGGAACATCGTGGTGTCGTGGGTGGTGACGCTTCCCGTCGCGGCGCTCCTCTCGGTGTTCTTCTTCTACTTCTTCCAGGGATTCCTGGGAACCTAGGGGGATGCTCTCATGCCGTTGATCAGCAGCCTGTTCGGCCGCTCGCCGATCCGACCCATGCAGCAGCACATGGAGGCGGCAGTAACCTGCGCCCGGGAGGTGCTCCCTCTGGTCGAGGCGATGGCTGCCGGCGACACGGCAGCGATCGCCGAGCGGAGAACCGAGATCTCCCGCCTCGAGCACGAGGCCGACGAGATCAAGAACGAGATCCGCAGCAACCTGCCGCGGCGCTTCTTCATGGCGGTCTCCCGCCGCGACATGCTCGAGATCCTGGACCACCAGGATTCGATCGCCGACAGAGCCCAGGACATCGCCGAGCTGGCCGAGATCCGCTCGATGAAGATCCCCGAGCCCCTGCGCGAGCCGATGTTCGAGCTGGTGCGCCGGGTAATCGTCACCTGCGAGCAAGCGGAGCGGGTCATCAACCGCTTGGACGAGCTGGTGGAGACCGGCTTCGGCGAGGGCGAGGTGGCGCGCGTGGAGGAGATGATCAGCGCGGTCAACCGCGAGGAGAGCGAGACCGACGCGGTGGCCGAGCGGTGCCTGCGCACCCTGTTCGCAATCGAGGACGAGCTCGGCGTGAGCACGCTGTTCTGGTACCGGATCATCCAGTGGATCGCCCAGATGGCCGACTTCGCCGAGCGAGTTGGGAACCGGCTCCGGCTGCTCCTCGCCGGCTGACCGCAGGGGGGTGTAGCTTGGAGGCCTGGCTCTTCGAGATACCGATCGCGGTCTGGATCGGCGCTGGTCTGGCTCTCTACATGGCCTGGGCCATCGGGGCGAACGACGTGGCCAACGCCATGGGCACGAGCGTCGGATCAGGCGCCCTGACCCTCGGCAGCGCCGTCTTGGTGGCGGGCATTCTGGAGTTCGCCGGAGCCTTTCTGGCCGGCGGTCACGTCACGGACACGGTCCGCAAGGGCATGCTCGACATGGATCTGGTCGCGCTCCGCCCCGAGTTTCTCCTCTATGGCATGCTGGCGGCGCTCGCCTCGGCCGGGACCCTCCTGCTGGTGGCCACCCGCTACGGGCTGCCTGTCTCCACCACCCACTCCATCGTCGGCGCGATCGTGGGCTTCGGGGCGGTGGGATTGGGATTGGAGGCGGTTGCCTGGTGGAAGGTTACCCAGATCGCTCTCTCGTGGTTGACCTCGCCGCTGATCGGGGGGCTGCTGGCCTACCTCATTTTCAGCCTGATTCGGCGCCTCATCCTCGATCGCGAGCGGCCCATGGAGAACGCCCGCCGCTACGGGCCGGTCTTCTACTTCTACGTCTTCTTCATCATCGGGATGCTGACGCTCTTCAAGGGTCTCAAGAACCTGAAGCTCGACTTCGAGCTCCCGGAAGCGCTGGTTCTCTCCTTCGGGCTCGGCTTGATCGGTGCCGGCCTCGGTTGGCTCTTCATCCGCCGGGTGCAGGCCGGACCTTCGAATGGAGACCATCGGTTCCGTCGCGTCGAGCGCGTCTTCGTGGTGCTGCAGATCCTGACCGCCTGCGCGGTGGCCTTCGCCCATGGCTCCAATGACGTGGCGAACGCCATTGGCCCCCTGGCGGCGGTCGTCCACGTGGCTCAGGAAATGGACGTGACGGGGAAGTCCCCGGTGGAGCCCTGGATGCTCGGCGTGGGTGGCATCGGCATCGTGATCGGCCTGGCTACCTGGGGATACCGGGTGATGGAGACGGTGGGCAAGAAGATCACCGAGCTCACGCCGAGTCGCGGGTTTGCTGCGGAGCTGGGCGCCGCCACCACCATCGTGGTCGCCTCGCGGCTGGGAATCCCGGTCTCCACCACCCACGTGTTGGTGGGCTCGGTGCTCGGCGTGGGTCTGGCCCGGGGCATCGGTGTGCTCGATATGCGGGTGGTGGGGCGCATCCTGGTCTCCTGGGCGATGACGCTTCCCATCGCGGCGGTCCTCTCGGTATTCTTCTTCTACTTCTTCAAGGGATTACTGACTCCATAGGAGCCGTGCCCATGCCGTTGATCAGCAGCCTGTTCGGCCGCTCGCCGATCCGACCCATGCAGCAGCACATGGAGGCGGCAGTAACCTGCGCCCGGGAGGTGCTCCCTCTGGTCGAGGCGATGGCTGCCGGCGACACGGCAGCGATCGCCGAGCGGAGAACCGAGATCTCCCGCCTCGAGCACGAGGCCGACGAGATCAAGAACGAGATCCGCAGCAACCTGCCGCGGCGCTTCTTCATGGCGGTCTCCCGCCGCGACATGCTCGAGATCCTGGACCACCAGGATTCGATCGCCGACAGAGCCCAGGACATCGCCGAGCTGGCCGAGATCCGCTCGATGAAGATCCCCGAGCCCCTGCGCGAGCCGATGTTCGAGCTGGTGCGCCGGGTAATCGTCACCTGCGAGCAAGCGGAGCGGGTCATCAACCGCTTGGACGAGCTGGTGGAGACCGGCTTCGGCGAGGGCGAGGTGGCGCGCGTGGAGGAGATGATCAGCGCGGTCAACCGCGAGGAGAGCGAGACCGACGCGGTGGCCGAGCGGTGCCTGCGCACCCTGTTCGCAATCGAGGACGAGCTCGGCGTGAGCACGCTGTTCTGGTACCGGATCATCCAGTGGATTTCCGAGATGGCTGACTTCGCCGAGCGGGTGGGCAACCGCCTCCGCCTGCTCATCGCCGACTAGAGGGCCTCCCGCAACAGCGCTTGTACTTCCGTCCGCTCCCACACGGACAGGCCGCGTTTCGGGGAACGGGGCTCCGGCTCCCGGGCGAAAGGTCGCGGGACACCGTGAACTGAGCGTATTCCCCGGCGGTTCCCCCCGATCGAACGGAAGACGCCATCCCCTCGAAGGCGGGCAAGCTGTGTTCGTAGAAGAGGCGGTAGCCCTCGCAGAGGTGATTGAGTCCGGGCTCGCCACCGGGCGCCTTGTCGAGGCGATGCGCCGGGCAGCCGCCGTGGCAGAAGCGCAGGTGGCGGCAGCGGCGGCAGTACCCCGGTAGCGCTTCCCGTTTCGCCGCACCGAAGTGTTCCGCCGTCTCGGAGTCCACGAGCTGCTGAAGGGGAGTCTCCATGATGCTGCCGAGTCGATGGGGGGGATCGACGAAGTGGTCGCACTGGAAGAGGTCCCCGTTGTGCTCCAAGACCAGGTGGCGGCCGCAGCGCTCGGCGTGCACGCACAGCGAGGCGGGGAGACCCAGGAGGATGCCCAGCATCAGGTCGAAGTGCTGGACGAAGGCCTCGCCGATGTCGCGGGCCTTCCAGCAGTCGAAGACGTTGTTGAGGAAGCGCCCGAACTGGCGGGGGTGGACCGAGCGCCGGCTGATCCCCGTACCGGGCGAGTGCTCGACGATGGGGATGAACTGCAGGTATCGGGAGCCGAGCCCGCGCAAGTAGCGGTAGATCTCCTGCGGATGGCTGCCGTTGCTCCGCTGCACGCAGGTGAGCGTGTTGAACTCGACCTGGTGCTCCTGTAGCACCTCGAGGCCGCGGAGCACCCGCGCGAGGGATCCGCGGCCGCGGGCGTCCCGGCGATAGCGGTCGTGCAGCGGAGCGGGGCCATCGATGCTGATCCCGACCAGGAATCCCTCGTCGCGCAGGAAGGGCCCCCACTCGGGGGTGAGGCGGGTGCCGTTGGTCTGCAAGGAGTTGGTCACGCGCAGGTCGGAGGGCGCGTAACGCTTCTGCAGCGCCACCGCCCGGCGAAAGAAGTCGAGCCCCATCAGCGTCGGCTCTCCGCCCTGCCAGGCAAAGGTCACCTCACCGACCCCTTCGGGCTGGGCCGCGATCTGCTGACGGACGAACCGCTCCAGGGTGGTGTCGCTCATGCGATACCGCTCGCCCCGGGGATAGAGGCTCCGCTTCTCGAGGTAGAAGCAGTGGTCGCAGCGGAGGTTGCAGATCGGCCCGATCGGCTTGCAGAGCAGGTGAAAGGGCGCCTTGGCCGGCGACTCGATCATTCCCCGAGGACTCCAGGGCGGTTCCTTGTCGGGCAGCCTACTCGGTGATCGGGCGGCGTCGCCAGGCCCCCGGGGGCCCGAGTGGACGGGGAGATATGGCCGCCGTCATACCGCGCTCGGCGGGGCAGCGGTTAGCGTCGCCGTCGACTCGCACTGGAGGACGCGCAATGGCACTCGTCGACATCGAGGTCGGCCTGACGGAGCAGGAGAGAGAGATCAGGGACACGGTTCACAAGTTCGCCGAGGAGGTGATGCGGCCGGCCGGAGCGGAGCTGGATCGGCTCGCGGACCCCGCGGACATCAAGCGCCCCGACTCGGTGCTCTGGGAGGTGTTCAAGGTGCACCGGGAGCTCGGTCTCGACGACCCGCTGGACACGGCCGCATCCGAGCTCACTCCCGCGGAGCAGGCCCGGATGCGCTGCCTGATCAACGAGGAGCTCGGCTGGGGCGACTCCGGCCTCGCGATCAGTCTGGGCGTGGCCGGGATGCACAAGATGTTCTCGCAGATGTCGGGCCGTCAGGAGCTGATCGAGCGCTACTGCCAGCCGGGATGCGAGGAGATCGGATGCTGGGCGATCACCGAGCCCGATCACGGGAGCGACACACTCGCCTGCTCCGAGCCCCACTTCACGGATCCGGCGGTGAAGGCGAACTGCATCGCGCGCCAGGACGGCGACGAATACGTGATCCGCGGGCAGAAGGCGGCCTGGGTTTCGAACGGAACCATCGCCACCGCCGCCGCGCTCTTCTGCACGATCGACGGAGACCAGGGCTTCAAGGGAGGCGGGGTCGCCGTCGTGCCCCTGGATCTGCCCGGCGTCTCGCGCGGCAAGCCCCTGGACAAGATCGGCCAGCGCGCCCTCGACCAGGGTGAGATCTTCTTCGACGACGTCCGGATTCCCGTGGAGCACATGATCGTGGGGAAGGAGCTCTACGGCATGGTGGTCGAGGCCGTGCTCACCACCGCGAACGCCTTCATGGGGACCACCTTCGTCGGCGTGGCGCGCGCGGCCCTCGAGCACGCGGTCGCCTACGCCAAGGAGCGGGTGCAGGGGGGCAAGCCCATCATCGAGCACCAGAGCGTGAAGGCGAGGCTCTTCAAGATGTTCTCCCAGGTCGAGGCGGCTCGATCGCTGGCGCGGCGCGTGGCGATCTACAACGCCACCAATCCCCCGGGGCTGGTGCAGTACTCGATCGCCTCCAAGACCTTCGCCACCAACACCGCCTTCGAGGTGGCGAGCGCCGCGCTGCAGATCTACGGGGGAAACGGGCTCAGCCGCGAGTACCCGATCGAGAAGCTGATGCGCGACGCCCGCGCCTCGATGATCGAAGACGGCTGCAACGAGATCCTCAGCCTGGTCGGCGCCTCCAAGCTGTGATACGCGATTCAGGGAGCCCGAATCACCGGAGGGGGGTTCGGGGGAGGAGGAGTTTGCCATGGAGCTGAGAGAGGTCCTGGGCCGGCGGCGGTCGATCCGCTTCCTGCTTCCCTACAAGCCCGTTGAGCCGGAGAAGATCCAGCGGATGCTGGAGGCGGCGCGGATCGCCTCGCACTGGGGCAACGTCCAGAGCCTGCGGGCGATCGCCGTGTTCCGGGACAGCGCGCCCGAGGAGGTGCTGGAGGCGCTGCTGGCGCCGGTCTCCGGCTTCCAGATCCGCCTCGCTCCGGTGGTGATCGTCTGGTACCTCGAGGCTGCCGCCGTCGACGACCAGTCGGATCGGCTGCGAGAGCTCTGCAAGGCGGGTGCGCTCGGCTACGGCGAGGGCAAGGAGAAGGCGCTCGAGGAGAAGCTGATCCCGTTCTTCGACCGGATCCGCGAGGGGCTCAAGCTGCCCGGGATGAGCGAGGTGGACTGCGGCCAGGGGATCGCCCAGGCGACGCTGATGGCCTTCGAGCAGGGACTCGGGACCTGCTGTCTGGGCACGCCCAATACCGAGAAGATCCGCCAGAATCTGGGCCTTCCCGAGAGCGCGCGCGTGCTGCTGCTCCAGACCGTCGGCTATCCGGCCGAGAGCCCCGAGGCGGGCGGCCAGCGCCCGCGACTCCCCTTCGAGCAGATCTTTCACATGAATGGCTACGGAAACCCCTTCCCCCGCTCCCCGGAGGTGGTGGAGGAGCTCGAGCGAGACCGGCTCCTCCAGGAGCCCGCTCCCACACCCTGGCGAGAGGCCGAGCTCGAGTACCTGAGGAAGGCGCTGGGTCTCAAGGGGCACGGGCTGCTCTGACCCTCTTCCGAGGAGAGATCCGACATGAAGCTCAACGGGATCATCGCCGGCGTCGGGATGACGCGGTTCGGAAAGCACCTGGAGACCGGTCTCAAGGCGCTGGGAGCCGAGGCCGTGAAGA
This sequence comes from uncultured Spirochaetales bacterium, assembly GCA_964615365.1. GTDB lineage: Bacteria > Myxococcota_A > UBA9160 > UBA9160 > UBA6930 > CAVXZE01. Next base: position 91,817 of record CAZTOU010000007.1, on the reverse strand, counting down.
AGGCGTTGGCCGACGCGGGGATCGAGCCGTCCCTCCTCCAGGCGGCCTACGTCGGCAACGCCGCCGCCGGCCTGGTGACGGGCCAGGAGTCGATCCGCGGCCAGGTGGTGCTGCGCTCCATCGGGCTGGGCAAGCTCCCCGTCGTCAACGTCGAGAACGCCTGCGCGAGTGCCTCCACGGCGCTCAACCAGGCCTGCGCGATGGTGTCGGCGGGCTGCTACGACGTGGTGCTCGCCCTGGGCGTGGAGAAGCTCTACCACGAGGACAAGAGGAAGTCCTTCGGGGCCTTCAGCGGTGCCGTCGACGTCGAGGCGATGGCGGGAATCCTGGAGCAGCTGCGCGAGGGAGCCAAGTCGACCGGTGCGAAGTCGGCCTCCTCGGGAGCGGGCGAGAAGCGCTCCATGTTCATGGACATCTACGCGATGGCCGCGCGCGCCCACATGGCCCAGCACGGCACCACCCCCGAGCAGTTCGCGATGGTCTCGGCGAAGAACTCCTTCCACGGCAGCATGAATCCCCGCGCGCAGTTTCGGGAGGCGCTCACCGTCGAGGAGGTCCTCTCCTCGCCGATGATCGCCGAGCCGCTCACGCGACCGATGTGCTCACCGATCGGCGACGGCGCCGCTGCGGTGGTGGTGGTGAGCGAGCGCAAGGCGCGAGAGCTCGGCGTTCCCAAGCCGGTGCGCGTGGTCTCGAGCGTGCTGCGCTCGGGATGGGACCACCCCTACGACGAGCCCGGAACCGTGGAGGTCTGCGCCAAGGAGGCCTACGAGGAAGCGGGTGTGGGGCCCGAGGATCTCGACGTCGCCGAGTGTCACGACGCCACCGCGCCCGCCGAGGTGATGGCCTACGAGTCGCTGGGACTCTGCCCCAAGGGAGAGGGTGGGAAGCTGGTCGCAGAGGGTGCGACGCGCCTCGGTGGAAGGCTCCCGATCAACACCTCGGGTGGACTGCTGCGCAAGGGACATCCCGTGGGAGCCACGGGAACCGCTCAGATCGTCGAGCTTACCGAGCAGCTCCAGGGCCGTTCCGGCGATCGTCAGGTCGAGGGAGCGAGAGTTGCGCTGGCCCAGAACGGCGGCGGGAACATCGGCACCGACGCCGCCGCCATGTGCGTGACCATCCTCCAGGCCTAGCTGGGACGTTGAACGTTCAACAACGTCCCCGCTACAGCTCCAGCAGGGCGGGGGGGGTCGCGTCCGGATCCTCGAGCATGCGGAGCGCCGCTTCGATCACCGCGTGCTGGCGCGCCGGGGCGTTCGGTTCCCCGAGCGGATAGCCGTGGGGGAAGGGCACGAAGAGCGCCCGCGGGGGGCGCACCCGCTCCGCCACGCGCCGGAGGAGCTGGAGGGTCACCGTCGAGACGCCTTGCCGCTCCAGCTCGGCCGCGACCAGGCCCACGGCCTGGTTGCACATCGGTCAGACCGGGACCAGAAGCGCGACGTCGACCCCGTCCGCCACCAGGCGGCTCACCGCGGCGGGGGCCGTCCGGCTCACCAGTCGGCCCGGTGCGGTGATGCCGCCCATGAAGGACAGGTGGAGCCGGGCGAGCGATCCGATCCGACCGGAAGCCACCAGCTCCCGCGCCCGATCGAGCGGAAAGGCCAGGTTCGGATCTCGCCGCATGCCGTCGTGGTCGAAGGTCTGGCTGCGATGGCTGTCGACGAGCGTCGACGGATCGGAATCGCTCGGGATCTCGCGAAAGCTCGGATCGCCGCCGCGCCGGGACCCATCGAAGGGCTCCTGGTCGGGCAGCGCGAACCCGGCGCTCGAGACCAGTGCCAGCCTCGCGTCCGCCAGCGGGCGGCGGAGAGGCGTCCAGGGCACGGGGTCGATGCGTCGCCACGGGTAGGCCTTCAGGAAGAGCCGCATCCCCGTCTGGAACTCTGTCATGTCTCCCACAGACCCAAAGGTACGGCATGGTGGGGTACGTTGGCCGGGTCGGGGAGCCGGAGGTGCAGTGGGGGAGCGGTTCGGGCCGATGGGCGTCGGGACGGGGGTGCTGGCCAGCGCCCTCATGGGGGGCGTGCTCGCCTACGCGTTCCTGATCCAGGTGCTGGTCGGCCAGGACTTCTACTACACCAGCCTCCAGGAGGATGAGTCCCTCGAGTGGGCGACCTTCTGGGCCTTCCTGCTGGCGGCGGGCGTCTTCGCGGTGGTCGGCTGGCGACAGTGGCGCAGCGCTCGCCTGCTGCCGTGGTTCACTGCAGGCGTCGCCCTGTTCTGCCTGGCGGTGGCGATGGAGGAGATCTCCTGGGGCCAGCGGGCGCTGGGCTACCGGCCACCCAGCTACTTCCTCGAGCACAACTACCAGCAGGAGCTGAACTTCCACAACCTGCTCGACGCGGGGCTGCGCAAGCTGGGGTTCCGGATCGTGATCGCGGGCTACGGGATTGCGCTCCCAATGCTCGCGCTGGTGGCGCCATTGCGGCGGCTGGCGCTCCGAGTCGCGATTCTTCCGCCGCCGGCCGCGCTGGCTCCCGGCTTCGCTGCGGCCCTCTGGGCCTATCTCGCCTACCCGTGGAAGTTCACCGGAGAGCTCGTCGAGCTGATGGTGGGCCTCGGCTTCCTGTTCGCGGCCATCGCCTGGCTCCGCGCCTTCCGCGATGCCGAGCGCTCCCCCCGCCTGGCGACGGCGACCCTGGTGGTACTGGGCGGTGCCCTCGTGATCGGCCTCGGGACAGCAGACGCTACGGTCTCACGCACTCAACGTCGGGCGGATCCGGACGCGGTGGCCACCACCCGCGTCGAGCTGCAGGCGCTGAAGGATGACATCCTGGCGCACGGCGAAGAGCGCGGCGACCTCCCGGTGCGCTGCAAGCTCTCCAAGCGACTCTACTCCTTCGTCGAGCAGTACGACGCCGGCTACCTGATGTGGGGCCGCTTCGCGTCGCTGGTGCAGCAGGGGCTCCCCGAGCAGCGCGCCGAGTTCCTGATCGACCCCTGGAACCACCCCTACTGGATCCGCTCAAGGTGCGAGCAGCGCGGTTCGAGGCGGAGCGTCTACCTGTATTCGTTTGGACCCAACCGCAAGCGCGACTCCACCCCGTGGGAGCTTCGGGAGGACGACGTTGGACTCTACCTCGCGCGGGACGATTCCGACCCCGAGCCGATCGAGCCAGGGAACCGCGAGTGCACCGCGCCCGCCGTCCCCTAGCTGGCCGCGGAAAGACGGTGCTGGTCGGCGTGCACTCGAGAGCCGTGCCGCCCTTCATGCCCTCGAGGAGCCAGTCGTTGATCAGGGCCGGGTTGTCGCTCGGGCTTGCACTGCGGAAGGTAGGCCGAGAGGAGGGTGCGCGGCTAATCTGGCGAGACGTGCCGATTCTGCTCCTCGCCTTTCTCTCCGGAATTCCCGCCCTGGTCTACGAGGTGGTCTGGACACGCCAGGTCGCGCTGCTTGCCGGCAGCCAGATCGAGGCCATCTCGGTGGTTCTCGTCGCCTTCTTCGGCGGACTGGCACTGGGCGCCCGTCTCCTGGGGCCTCGCGCGGACCGCAGCGTCGCACCGCTGCGTCTCTACGGTGCCCTCGAGATCGCGGCAGCCGGGCTGGCTGCGCTCTCGGTGCCGATTCTGCGCTGGCTCGGTAGCGGTGCCGTGAACGCAGGCGGTTCCGGCCTTGCGCTCAGCGCCGCCTGTGCGGCGATCCTGCCTTCCACATTCCTGCTCGGAGGCACCCTGCCGGCTCTCCTCCGGAGCGCGGTCCGATCTCCCGGAACCATCGCGCGGCAGGCGGGCTGGATCGTCGGAGCCAATACTGCGGGCGCCGTCGTCGGGGTCGGCGTGGCGGTACTGCTCATTCCGAGAATCGGTCTCCGCTCGGCGATCCTCGCTGCGGTGTGCTCGGGAGCGATGATCGGAGCGGTCGCCCTCGCACTCGGGTGCAAGGCCCAACGCCCTTCGGGAGCCGCCACTCCGTCGGCTGAGCCGGCGGCGGGGCTCGTGCTCGCCGCTGCCGGCGCCGCCGGTATCGCGACCCTCGGCTATGAGGTTCTGGCTACCCGTCTGGCAATGCTCCAGCTCGGCTCTTCGCTCTACGCCTGGGGGCTGGTGCTGGCGTGCTTTCTCGTAGGACTCGCCGCTGGCAACGCCGCCTTCGGGCGTCGAGCGGCTCGGACACTGACGCCGGAGCGCGACCTCGGCTGGATCGAAGTCGCGGCTGCATCCACGCTCGCGCTGGGCGTCTTGGCCTTGCGCCCCCTGCTCGCGAGCCCGGCGCCTGGACTCGTTTCATCGGCGCTCGGCAAGGTCGTCGCCGGCTGCATCGCTCCGGCGTTCCTGATGGGCGGCGCGTTTCCCTTCCTGGTGCGGCTCGGGGTAGGCGAGGAGCGCATGGGTGCCCGCTTCGGCGCGGTGAGCGCGGTCAATACCGCGGGGGGGATCGTCGGAGCGCTGGTTGCGCCGTTCGTACTGGCTCGACGTTGCTCGGAGCGGTAAAGACCCCCACCCCTTCGACGGTGTCGAGAGCGATGACCGAGGCACCGATCTCGTCCACGTTCGGAAGCGTGCCCGTTACGTGGGTCACCTGAACGCGGAAGACGACGAAGTTGTTGGTGAGTGTGCAGGTCCCCGAAAGGCAGGTCGTGGCACCGGAAACAGTGCTGTCGGGGAGAAGGATCACTTCGAGATCGCTGTTCGGATCCTCCAAGGTGATGGTATCGGCGAGGGTGAAAGCCGTCGCCCCCGCTCCTGTCGCCAGACCGAGGCCCAACATCAGAGCCGCCGCGCCCAACAGAGCCGATTCGAGCTTCCGCATTTCGGTCCCCTTTCCCCAGTGCGAACACCGTTTGCGCCCTGCGCCGGCGTGGTCACAGAGGCACATGTCTTTGGGCGGCAAGAACCGTTCCAACCTGAGTCTCTCAAGTTGAATCCATAAGTACTTGAAAACAAAAGGGAACTTTTTTGATCCACAGAGGTGTGTTGAGAAGGCCGTGGAAAGGAACTTCCGCTCGTGGATAAGGGAAGGAAAAGTTTTTCCCAGGATTTGCGTTGAAGCCACCCCGTCCGCCAGCCTGGAGCGACCCTCGCGAGGCGGTCAAATCGGATCGGAGAGGTTCTCCCTCCGGAGTGCGGGACGACGCCCTCGCGCCCGATGGCGTCCGTCGCGCTGGCTACTCCACGTTCCCCACCGCTCTGCGATAGGCCGCGTAGCGGGGCTGGTCTACTGCGAGCTTCGCAAGCGTCGTCTCGCGCAGATGCGTGACGAGGCCGGGGCTGCCCTGGTCCATCTCCCCCGCGCGGATGCGTCGACAGAGCTCGCGGTTGAGCTCGTCGAGGGACCCGCTCCGGGCGAGCAGGGTCTCGAGGCGCTCCCTCTCCGCGGCATCCTGCGCGGGGCCGATCTCGAGCCCGCGCTCGACGATGGCGAGGGCGTTCAGAGCGATCCGCGCGTGGAAGGCGGCTCTTCCCTCCAGCCGGGGGATCGCCTGGTCGTGGATGAAGTGCCGCACCGCCTGGAGGAGCTCGATGGCAGAGGGTTGGTCCTGCACGTTCAGGACTCCGGCGCGATCAGGTTCAGCAGGTCGATCTCGGTCTCCGAAGCACGCCGGCCGATCGCGGCGCGCTCCACCGAGCGATCCAGTCCTCCGCGGAAGATCTGATACATCATCATGCACATGACTCCCCACTTGAGCGACCCGAAGGTCTCCCACCACCTGACCCGTTCCGGGTCCGCCTGACACCCGCCGGCTTCGCGGTAGCCCGCGAGCAGGTCCTCACGGCTTCCGAATCCGCCGACGGGATGGTCGATCTCGCCGAAGCGCCAGGAGTTGACGCAGATCCATCCCAGGTCTTCCACCGGGTCGCCGAGGTGCGCCAACTCCCAGTCCAGAACCGCCCGCACGCCCTCCTCGCCGATCACCAGGTTGCCGTTTCGGAAGTCGCCGTGGACCAGCCCCGGGGTGACTTCGGCGGGGATGCGATCCCCGAGCCAGCGGAAGGCGAGTTCGAAGACGGGGTGGGGGTGGTCATAGGCGTCGTAGAGGGAGCGAAACTGGTCGAGCTGAGCCTCGGCGGGAGAGACCGCGAGCTTCAGATCGCCGGTGGCGACCCCGTGGATCGCCGCCAGGATCGCGCCGCACTGGCGGGCGAGCCGGGGCCGTACCTCGGCGAACTCCTCGTCGCGCAGGATCTTCCGGGCAATCGTCTCGCCGGGGATGCGGTCCATCACGAAGCCCGAGCCGAGGTCGTCTGCCGGCTCCAGCACGCAGCGGATTCCCGGAACCGGGACGCCCGACCGACCGGCCAGGTCGATCAGCGCCGCCTCCGTCTCGAGCGTCAAACCGGAGGGGTTCACCGCGGAAACCGCGGCACCCCCCGGCGTCCTGCGCAGAATCAGGGGAAGCGGGGTGCCGGCGATCTCCACGTCGAGCGACCAGGTCTCCTGGTTGGCCCCTCCGGAGAGGCGCCGAAGCGCCTTCACCTCCGCCGCCTCGCCGAGCCGCCGCAAGAGCAGCGCGGCCACCGGCTCGGCGCGCACCTCGCCCATCCGTCACCACTCTCCGACGTTCGGCATCGAGGCCCAGGGCTCTCGCGGCGGCAGCGCCTGGCCCTCCTGGAGCAGCTCGATGGAGATTCCGTCGGGCGAGCGCACGAAAGCCATGTGCCCGTCGCGAGGGGGGCGGTTGATGGTGACGCCGGCCTCCGTCAGCTTCTGACAGGTCTCGTAGATGTCCTTCACGTTGTAGGCGAGGTGGCCGAAGTTGCGGCCGCCGGTGAGCTCTTCCGGATCCCAGTTGTGGGTGAGCTCGACCTGGGCCTCCGGGTTCTCGTCGGTACCCAGGAAGACCAGCGTGAAGCGGCCCGCCTCGACGTCGACCCGGCGTTGCTCCTTCAGGCCGAGGAGGTCGCAGTAGAAGCGCAGCGACGCATCGAGGTTCGTGACGCGGACCATCGTGTGAAGGTATCTCACGGCAGCTCTCCTCCGTCGAAGGCGGGGTTCGACTAGACGAGTATCTTCTGGCCGGTCTTTTCGACCTCGGCCTCCCGCTCCTCGAGGTCCACCAGTCGGGGGATCTCCCTTCCCTTGCGGACGGCGGGTCGCGCGCCGACCTGTTCGATCCAGCGCTTCAGTTGGTCCAGGCCCTCGACGTCGACGCCCGCCCACCCGTGGATCGAGACCCAGGGCCAGGTGGCGACGTCCGCGATCGAGTAGTCGCCCGCCAGGTACTCGGTCTCTCCCAGGCGTCGGTCGAGAACCTCGTAGAGCCGCCGGGTCTCGCGCTGATAGCGCTCGATGGCGAACTCGATCTTCTCGGGGGCGTAGCGGAAGAAGACGTTGGCCTGTCCCTGCATCGGGCCGACACCGCCCATCTGGAACATCAGCCACTGCACTGCGGTGGAGCGGCCGCGGGGATCGCTCGGGAGGAGGCGTCCGGTCTTCTCGGCCAGGTAGAGGAGAATCGCCCCGGACTCGAAGACCGCGAAGTCGTCGGCGTCCCGGTCCACGATGGTGGGAATGCGGCCGTTGGGATTGAGCTCGAGATACCAGTCCTGCTTCTGCTCGAGCTTCCCGAGGCGGATCGGCGTCACCTGGTAGGGGAGTCCGACCTCCTCGAGCATGATGGAGGCCTTCCACCCGTTCGGCGTCGGGGCGGTGTAGAGGTCGATCATCGGCAGTCCCCTCCGGTAGGAGCAAGCTAGCGAACCCCCGATCGGGATGCGGTTCGGTCGGGGCCTCGCCCGTTAACCCGGGTACAGCCGGCGCATCGAGTGCGCCAGAAGCTCGACGGCGCGGCGTCGCGGCATCAACCGGTGGAGCAGAAGGCCGAGCAGGCGGTTGGCCCGTCCGGGGATCACCATGGGACGCCTTCCCAGCGCTTCCAGCGCCTCGCTCACCACCGGAGCGGGCTCCATGACGGAGGGCGCGAGAAACCCTCGGCGGTGGGGGCGGCTCTGCTCCCAGCCCGGGGTCCGGGTCGCCCCGGGACAGACGACGAGAACGTCGACACCGCTGGGTCGGAGCTCTTCCCAGAGCGCCTCTCCAGATCGCGCGCGACCTCCTCCAGCCCCTCGGCGGGCCACGCGACGAGGACGACGTTGAGTCCCCTCGCGGCGATCTGACGGGCGTACTCCGCGCCGAGGCCCATCGAAGCGCCGGCGACCAGGGCCCAGGGTCCGTACCTGGCTCCGAAGGAGGAGGCCGCAACCGTCACGCCGGAATCCTATCGCGTCGCGGCGGAGCGCGGCGGTGGCGCGGATCGCGAGGGCTTCAGATCGGAGCCGATCCGGCCGAGAAAGCCGCTGTGGCGTCAACGCCGATCGGCTAAGCTACGCGGCGACGGAACCGACGGGGAATTCGTGGACGGAGAATTCGTGCTCAGGAAACGATCCGATGTCGAACGGCGCCTCGGCCGGATGCTCCGCGCGACCGTGCTTGCCTTCGCCCTGCTCGCCCTGGCGGCGCCCGCCGGAGCCGCGGACGACTACGACTCCAAGGAGGCCGGTCATCCGGTGCGGATCGCGGCGTATGTGCTGCACCCCGTTGGCGTCATCCTCGATACGCTGATCTTCCGGCCCGCCTACTGGCTCGGCTCCCACGAGCCACTGCGTACCCTCTTCGGCCGTACGGACTGAGCCGCCGCTCCTCGTGTGGGTACGAGGGTTGCCCGGGGGGTTCAAGTCGGTATGTTTATTGCATATGGGACACCTCCGTGGGAATGTCGTCGCCGGCGCCTGCCTCGTCATCTCGCTCGCATACGCCGGCGCGGCCTGGTCCGGAGAGGCGGCATCGCCCGCCCTCGAGCTCGGGGGGATGACCTTCGTGGCGAGCCAGGGAACCCGGAACGAGGTCGTCCTCGCCGCCGAGCACGCCCGGATCGAGACCCTCGAGAAGCTCGCCCATCTGGAAACCGTCCACGCCCGACTGGCCTCCGCTCGCGGCAGCCCCGGTCTCGACATGAGGTGTGAGCGGGGGACGATCGACCTGGAGACCAGCAATTTCGACGCGGAGGGGAACGTGCGCGGAACCACCGGCGACGGCCGACGCTTCCGAACTCAGCGCCTGCGGTACGTGCACGAGTCGGGGCTGGTCTCGACGAACTCGCCGGTCGAGATCCAGGACGAGACCGGCACCTATCGCGGCGCGGGCTTCCGCTACCACGTCCGCGAGAACCGCTTTCAGCTCCGCGGAGCGACGGTGGTGCAACAGTGAGCGCAATCGCGCGGATGCTGGCGAGTCTGGCGGTGACCCTGCTGCCCGTCGGTGTGGCCTGGGCCGATGAAACGAGTGCGGTGGACGGGCTCCGCATTGGTGTCGCGCCCTTCGAGCGAGTGGGCGCTGCTGGCGCCGCGGTTCCCGACATCGCGAGCGGCCTGGCGCAGCGCCTGGGCACCAAGGGTGTCGAACGCGTCGTCGGTCCTCGCGATCTCGGCGGCAAGGCCGCGGCCGATCCGTCCGCGGAGGAGGTCGTCGCCTGGGCGGAGCAGGCCGAGGTGGACCTCGTGGTGGTGGGGCGCACCACCCGCCTCGGGGAGTCCCTCAGCGTCGATACGCGGCTCCGCTCCGCCGCCACCGGGGCGTCCCTCGGAACCCCGGTCGTGGTCGAGGCCAGTGGTCCCAACGATCTGGGAAGGGCGATCGACGAGCTGGCGACGCTGGTGCTCGAGGCGAGCCAGCGGAATCGAGGCCAGCTCATGACCGCGCCCACGCGTCGCTCGCAGACCCGCGCCCCGCAGCCGAAGCCCGGCGCGGCGCCGGAGCAGGACGGCAGCGCGAGCGAGAAGGGCCCCTTTCGCTCCGATGCGCCGATCTCCATCAAGTCCGATGTGCTGGAGGCCGTCGATCGGGCGGGCCGCAAGAAGTTCGTTTTCACCGGCCACGTGCGGGTGGTCCAGGAGGATCTGCACCTCCGTTCGGATCGCCTGGAGGCCTTCTATCCGCCGGGAGAGAGCCAGCCGGAGCGGCTGGTGGCGACCGGAAACGTCGTGATCCGCCAGACGGGGAAGCGGGCCCTGTGCCAGGAGGCCACCTACTTCCGTGCGCAGCAGAAGGTGGTGTGCGTGGGCGAGGCGCAGCTCGACCAGGAATGCGATCGGGTGCGCGGTACGGAGATCGTCTTCCACCTCGACACCGAGATCCTGGAGGTGAACGGAGAGGCCGACGTGCGGATCCATCCCGGCGACACCCCTTGCGAGCCGGTCGATCGGGCGCGGAGGGCTGGTGGATGACCGGCCCGGCGTTGATCACGCGAGGCCTGGCCAAGCGCTACGGCGATCGAGAGGTGGTCCGCGATCTGGAGCTTCGGGTGGAGCCTGGAGAGGTGGTGGGTCTCCTGGGGCCCAACGGAGCCGGCAAGACCACCAGCTTCAACATGATCGTCGGGGGCATCCGCCCGACCCGGGGTCGGGTTTTCGTGGGCGAGGAGGAATTGACGGATCTCCCCATGTACCAGAGGGCCCGGCGAGGGGTCGTCTATCTGCCCCAGGATCCGTCGGTCTTCCGGAAGCTCAGCGTGGCGGACAACATCAATGCGATCCTGGAGACGGTCGAGCCGGATCCGGGCCTGCGGCGAGAGCGCCTCGACGAGCTGTTGTCCGAGCTGGGTTTGGCCGATAAGGCCAGGCAGCGCGCGGACTCGCTCTCGGGCGGTGAGAGACGCCGCGTGGAGATCACCCGGGCGCTGGTGCTGGATCCGAGATTCCTGCTGCTGGACGAGCCCTTCACCGGGATCGATCCGATCGCAGTGATCGACATCCAGAAGATCATCGAGCAACTCAGGATTCGCGGGATCGGGATCGTGATCACGGAGCACAAGGTTCGGGAAGCGCTCGCCGTCTGCGATCGGGCCTACATCATCCAGGATGGTGAGATCATCCGGCAGGGCAGTCCGAAGGAGATCGCGGAGGATCCCACGGTGCGAGAGATCTACCTCGGGGAGAATTTCGAACTGGAGGCTTGACCCGAGAAGGGATCGAAGGTCAGGCTTCCGCCAGGAGATTCGGGTCGGACGGGATGGCGATCGCGCTCAGGCAAGAGCTCAGGCTGACCCAGCAGCTGGTGATGACGCCGCAGCTTCAGCAGGCGATCAAGCTGCTGCAGCTGTCCCGCCTCGAGCTCCTGACCACGGTCCAGCAGGAGCTGCAGGAGAACCCGGTCCTCGAGGAGGGCCTGGAGATCGACGAAGAGCTCCCGGGGGAGATCTCCCGGGAGGCCGAGACGCAGGAGCTGGCGCCGGCCGAGGCTTCCACCGATCACCTGGAGAGCCGCGAGGCCAGCGAGGCGGAGAAGATCGCCGACCTCGACTGGCAGAACTACATGGACGCCTACCCCCAGACGGGCATGTCGGTGGCGCGCGACGAAGAGGACCGCCGCTCGCTGGAGGCGACGCTCACCCGTCGTGCGAGCCTTCAGGAGCACCTCGAGTGGCAGATCCACGTCTCTTCCTTCTCCGAGGAGGAGAAGTGCGCGGCGGGCTGGATCCTCGGCAATCTGGACGACAACGGCTACCTGCGCGCCACCATCGAGGAGCTGGCGCGCCAGTCCGGGGCACCCGAGGAGGTCGTCGAGAGCGCCCTGCAGAAGGTTCACGATCTGGACCCACCGGGCGTGGCCGCCCGGGACCTGCGGGAGTGCCTGCTCCTGCAGCTCCACAGCCTGGGAATCGACGATCCGCTGGTCCACCGTCTGGTGGACGAACACCTCGCCGCCCTGCAGAAGCGGGATTTCCGTAGCATCGCGCGGGCGCTGGGGGTGACGATCGAGAAGGTGGCGGTCGCGGCCAACGTGATCTCGCGCCTCGAGCCCCACCCCGGGCGGGCCTTCGGGGGAGATGATCCCATCTACATCACCCCCGACATCTACGTTCACAAGCTCAACGACGAGCTCCATGTCGTCCTCAACGACGATGGGCTCCCGCGCCTGCGCATCAACAGTCTCTACCGGGACGTACTCGCCAAGAATCGAGAGGTCGCGAAGGACACGCGGGAATACGTCCAGGAGAAGGTTCGCTCGGCGATGTGGCTGATCAAGTCGATCCACCAGCGGCAGCGGACGATCTACAAGGTGATGCAGAGCATCATCAAGAACCAGCGCGAGTTCTTCGACCACGGAATCGCGTACCTCCGGCCCCTGAATCTGCGGGACGTGGCGGACGACATCGGGATGCACGAGTCGACCGTCAGCCGGGTGACCACGAACAAGTACGCCCACACGCCCCAGGGGATCTTAGAGCTCAAGTACTTCTTCAACTCGAGCATCAACAGGGTGGACGGCGACGCGGTGGCGAGCTCGAGCGTCAAGGACAAGATTCGTCGTATCATTGCCGCCGAGGATTCCCGTCGCCCCTTCTCGGATCAGCGGATCGCCCAGATGCTGAAGAACGGGAACATCGACATCGCTCGGCGGACCGTGACGAAGTATCGAGAGTCGATGCGAATTCTGTCGTCGACGAAGCGCCGCGAAGTCGGCTAGCCTGCCGCCGGAGGTGGGGAACGTCAATGAAGATCATGGACATCCTCCTGAAGGACGCCGTGATCCTGGACATCGAGTCCGAGGACAAGTCGGACGTCCTCGCCGAGCTCTCGGGGAAGGCGGCGGAGGCCGAGGCCAGCCTCGACGCGGACCGTCTCCTGCAGGTGCTCCTGGATCGGGAGAACCTCCAGAGCACCGGGATCGGGGACGGGGTCGCGATCCCCCACGGCAAGATGCCCGGCCTCGCGCGTCTGGTGGCGTCTTTCGCCCGGAGCCGGGCCGGCGTCGACTTCCAGTCCATCGATGGGGAGCCGACCCACCTCTTCTTCCTGCTCGTGGTCCCCGATCACTCGGGAGGACAGCACCTGAAGGCGCTGGCGCGCATCTCCCGGTTCTTCCGCGACGCAGCATTCCGGAAGTCGCTCAGCGAGGCCGAGTCCCGGGAGGACGTCTTCCGGGCCATCGAGGAGCAGGACGCGAAGTTCTAGTTCTGACAGGGTCTTCGAACGCTTCCCCGCGAGGGATCTGAGCGTGGAAACGCAGGTTCACGGCGCATTGGTGGAGGTCCTCGGCGTCGGCGTCCTGATCCGGGGCCCGAGCGGTGTGGGCAAGAGCGAGACCGCGCTGGAGCTGGTGGCCCGCGGGCACCGGCTGGTGGCCGACGACGTGGTCCGGATCCGGCGGCTCGACGACGGAAGCCCCTGCGGGTCTGCCCCCGAGATCATTCGGCACCACCTGGAGATCCGGGGCATCGGAATCCTCTACATCCCCGATCTCTACGGTGCCGAGGCGGTGCGCGAGAGTGCCCGGATCCGGGTGGTGTGCCGCCTGGAGCACTGGCGTGAGGATGCGGAGTACGATCGCGTGGGGTTCTCGAGGGAGACGGAGATGGTGGCCGGGGTGGAGGTGCCGGTGATCCTGCTGCCCGTCCGACCCTCGGGAAACATGGCGACGCTGATCGAGGTGGCCATCCGGGACCATCTGCATCGATGCGCCGGCGCCGGCAGCGCCGCCAGCCGGTTGGACGAGCGGTTTCGCAGCCTGGCGGGGAGACCATGATGGCGCGAAACGCCCAGATCGTCTTCGTGAGCGGGCTCTCCGGAAGCGGCAAGACCACCGCGATGGGTGCGATCGAGGACCTGAGCTTCTACTGCCTCGACAACCTGCCCGCCCAGCTCATCGAGCAGTTTCTCGATTTATGCGCCAAGTCCACGCCCCCTATAAAGAAAATCGCTCTGGCCATCGACGCGCGAGAGGCGGAGTTCCTGCGCGACGTCCCCGCCGTGGTGGAGAAGCTGCGCGCGGCGGGCGCCCAGGTGCAGATGATCTTCCTGGAGTGTTCCAACCAGCACCTGATGAACCGCTACCGGGAGACCCGACGCGTGCATCCGCTGGCCCCGGACGGGCCCGTCGAAGAGGGGATCGAGACCGAGCGCCGGCTGCTCTCGGACGTCTCACGCCTGGCGGACTTCGTGGTGGACAGCTCCGAGCTCAACATTCATCAGCTTCGCGAGACGGTGGTGGCCTTCGTTGCGGGGAGCGCGCGTCCCACGGTCGTGAACATGATTTCCTTCGGCTTCCGCTACGGCGCGCCGAGCGCGGCAGAGCTGCTCTTCGACGTGCGCTTTCTGCCGAATCCACACTTCGAGCCCAGGCTGCGTCCGCGAACGGGCGAGGATCCGGAGGTCGCCGAGTACGTTCTCAAGAACGACCGTGCCTCGGCGCTGATGGATCGGCTTCTGGGGCTCCTCACCTTCCTCCTCCCGCTGTACGAAGAAGAGGGAAAGCCCTATCTCACGGTGGGGATCGGTTGCACCGGAGGGCGTCACCGGTCGGTGGCGATCCTGAACGCCCTCGCGGAGGAGCTCCGCGCCGGCGGGCGCGACGTGAACGTGACTCACAGGGACGTGGAGAAGGTGTGATGAAGGTCGGAGTCCTGATCGTTTCTCACTACCGTCTGGGCGAAGAGATGCTGCAGGCCCTGCGCCTGATCGTGCCCGACAGCCCCCGTTTCCACGCGGTCGGCATCGAGCCCAAGCAGCGCGTCGAGGAGATGCGCGCGGCGATCGCCGACGCGCTCGCCGCCGCCGACACCGGGGACGGCGTGCTGATTCTCACCGACATGTTCGGGGGCACCCCCTCCAACATCAGCCTCTCCTTCCTGGAGGAGCATCGGATCGAAGTGGTGACGGGAATCAACCTGCCCATGCTGATCAAGCTGGCGACCCTCACCGAGGACAAGCCCGTCGAAGAGCTGGCCACCTTCGTCAAGGAGTACGGCCAGCGGAACATCTCGGTGGCGAGCGAGCTGCTTCCGGAAGGGCGGCGGTGAGCGAAGCGCGCACGGTCGAGCGGGAGTTCACGGTCACCAGTGAGCTCGGTCTTCACGCCCGGCCGGCGGGGCAGTTCGTCCGGCTGGCCGGGCGCTTCTCCGCCGAGATCGCCGTCTCCACGAACCGGGAGTGGGTCAGCGGGCGAAGCGTTCTCTCCCTGCTCTCGCTGGCCGCCGCCAGGGGGACCCGCGTCCGGATTCGCGCCTGCGGTGCCGACGCCGAGGAGGCCATCGACGCATTGGGGCATCTCCTCGAGCATCCCGCCGAGCATCCCTTCGGTTCCGAGTCCGCGGATTCGGGGTAAGCTGGCGACCGCATTGGGCTTCTCCTAACTTCGGCGGCCCGGGACCGAGGCATCGCAATCCCGGTGGGATCCACAGGCTTAGAGAGGAAGAGAGAGGGATGGCTTCTCGCTCGGTGTTTACGTCCGAATCGGTCTCGATGGGCCACCCGGACAAGATGTGTGACCAGATCTCGGACGCGATCCTCGACGGGATGCTCGAGCAGGATCGCGGATCCCGCGTTGCCTGCGAGACGCTGACCACCACCGGCCTGGTGGTGGTCGCCGGAGAGGTGACGACCACCGCGAGGGTCGAGATCGCGCCGCTGATTCGTACGGTCATCCAGGAGATCGGATACACGGATTCGGAGATGGGCTTCGACGCCCTCACCTGCGGGGTGATGGTCGCGCTGGGGCAGCAGTCTCCCGACATCTCTCAGGGGGTGAGCGAAGGCGAGGGGCTCCACAAGGAGCAGGGAGCCGGTGACCAGGGAATGATGTTCGGCTTTGCCTGCGACGAGACGCCGGAGCTGATGCCCGCGCCGATCCGCTTCGCCCACCGGCTGATCGAGTGCCACCGGGAGAGGTTCGAGTCGGGAGAGCTCGACTATCTGCGGCCCGATGCCAAGTCCCAGGTGAGCGTCGAGTACGACGGAGATCGCCCGGCGCGGATCGCCACGGTGGTGCTCTCCACCCAGCACGATCCCGACGTCTCCTACGACCAGCTACGGAAGGATGTGGTCGACGAGATCCTGAAGGAGACGCTGCCGGGGGACCTGATCGACGACGACACCATCTTCCACGTCAATCCCACCGGGCGCTTCGTGGTGGGAGGGCCCATGGGTGACGCGGGTCTCACGGGTCGCAAGATCATCGTCGATACCTACGGCGGCATGGGACGGCACGGCGGCGGCTGCTTCTCCGGCAAGGATCCCTCCAAGGTCGATCGAAGCGCCGCCTACGCCGCGCGCTGGGTCGCCAAGAACCTGGTGGCCGCCGGTCTGGCGCGGCGCTGCGAGGTGCAGCTGGCCTACGCCATCGGGGTGGCGGAGCCCGTCTCCATCGCGGTCGACAGCTTCGGCACCGGGAAGCACGACGAGGCCACCCTGGACCGCCTGATCCGCAAGCACTTCGATCTCACCCCCGCCGGCATCATCGACTCCCTGGATCTGCTGCGCCCGATCTACCGGACCACCTCCTACCACGGTCACTTCGGCCGGGAGAACGTCGGCCTGCCGTGGGAGGAGACGGGCAAGGCCGAAGCACTACGACGGGATGCCGGCAGATAGATGGGCGATGCGTTCGGCGTGATCTGGCTGCAGGCGAACGGGGGGCAGGGCAGCGACCCGCTGGGCTTCCTGATCCCGATGGGCGCCATCTTCCTGATCTTCTACTTCCTGCTGATCCGACCCCAGCAGCGCAAGCAGAAGGATCGCGACGCCATGCTGAAGGCGGTCGGCAAGGGGGATCGGGTGGTGACCGCGGGAGGGATCCACGGCGTGGTGACCGGTGAAGCCGAGGACGTGCTGACCCTGGAGATCGCGAATCTGCGGGGTGAGCGGG
Source organism: uncultured Spirochaetales bacterium (assembly GCA_964615365.1). Taxonomy (GTDB): domain Bacteria; phylum Myxococcota_A; class UBA9160; order UBA9160; family UBA6930; genus CAVXZE01. The sequence goes on along the minus strand of CAZTOU010000007.1, from coordinate 75,235 downwards.
TCCGGATCAAAGTGGACCGCGGCCGCATCGACCGGCGCGTCGAGAAGGGGAAGGGAGAGGAGTCTTGAGCCTCCGATGGCGCGTCGTCTCCGTCGCGCTCCTGGTCCTGGTGCTGGCGTACCTGGCGATCGCGAACTTCTTCCCCCGGGAGAGCCGAGAGCAGGCCTGGTATCTACCCGACGAGGGCCTACGGCTCGGCCTGGATCTCCAGGGGGGAATCCATCTGGTGATCAGTCCGGACCTCGAGGCGGCCGTCTCCCAGGAGCTCGGTCACCTCGAGGACAGCCTCTCCCGGCTCTTCGAGGAGAAGGAGATCACCGGTGCGCGGACCTTCGTGGAGGGCAGCCAGATCGTAGTGACGGCGGCGGGCGCCTCCGATGCCGAGGCGATCCGCGACCTGGTGAGGGAGTACGAAACCCTCCAGGTGGTGGAGTCCGACGCCGAGCGGATCGCGCTGACGCTGACCGACGAATGGCGCGTCGAGGTGCACGAGCGGGCCATGCTCCAGGTGCTGGAGGTGTACCGCCGGCGGGTGAACGACCCCAGCACGGGCATCCCGGAGTCGGTGGTGACGCGGCAGGGACGGGACCGCGTCCTGATCCAGTTCCCGGGCATTTCGCGGGTCCCCGACATCTTCCGCAGGACGGGACACCTGGAGTTCAAGATCATCCAGGACACCGATCAGAGCGAGGATCTGCTGCGGGCGAAGCATCCCGAGGGGCTTCCCGACGGTACCGAGGTGGTCTTCGAGCGCGAGAAGGAGACCCAGCGCATCCTCGGCGCCTACCTGGTCCCTCAAACCGCGGACATCACCGGCGACTACCTGGTCGACGCCCGGATGGGCTTCGACAGCCGGGTGGCCGAGTGGCACGTGAGATTCACCTGGTCGCGGGAGGGGGCGGAAATCTTCGCCGAGATCACCGAGAACAACATCGGCGAGCCCCTGGGGATCATCCTCGATGGCCAGGTCTACAGCGCCCCCTCGATCAAATCCCGCATCTCCCGGGAGGGCATCATCACCGGCCGCTTCAGCTCCGAGGACGCGGCCGACCTCGCCATCATCCTGCGAGCCGGTGCGCTTCCGATCCAGGTCACGATCGAGGAGGAGCGCACCATCGGGCCGGCCCTGGGCGCCGACTCGATTCGACGCGGCGTCCGGGCCTCGATATTGGGTCTGCTGGTCGTGGTGGCCTTCAGCGTCGGCTACTACCGGCTCTCGGGGGGCTACGCGAGCCTGGCTCTTCTCGCCAACCTGCTGATGCTGGTGGGGCTGATGTCGCTCTTCGAGGGCACCCTCACGCTGCCGGGGATCGCCGGCCTGGTGCTTACCGTCGGCATGGCCGTCGACGCCAACGTGATCATCTTCGAGCGGATCCGCGAGGAACTGCGGGGAGGGCGGGCGCCACGGCCCGCCATCGCGACCGGCTTCCGGAAGGCGCTCTGGACGATTCTGGATGCGAACATCACCACGCTGATCACTGCGATCGTGCTCTTCGAGTACGGCACCGGCCCGATCCAGGGCTTCGCCGTCACCCTCTCCGTGGGCATCCTCACCAGCGTGTTCGCCGCCCTGGTGATCACGCGGCTGGCGTTCGCGATCTATCCCGGGACGCGCCACGTCGAGCAGGTTTCCATCTAGGGATCGGGGAGACAGCCGTTGCCGTTCGAGATCGTCAAGCCCGGGACTCAGCTCGACTTCTTCGGCAAGTGGCGCATCTGCGTGACGCTCTCGGTTTCGCTGCTGCTGATCGGACTCGCGGGCATTCCGCTGCGCGGGTTCCGACTGGGGATCGACTTCGCGGGTGGAACGGAGGTCCAGGTTCGCTTTCTCGATGCGGAAGGCGTGGACGAAGGGGACATCCGCAATGTGGTGAACGGGCTCGGGATCCCGAATGCGGGCGTGACCCGCTTCGGAGGGGACGATTCCCAGGAGTTCCTGATCAAGTTCCGCGGCGGGCGCGTCGCCGAGGGGGAGCCGCCGCCGGAGGGAGACGCCGTCGAAGGCCGGGAGAAGGACCGGGTCTGGCTCCTCGAGGACACCCTCGAAGAGGTCATCGGCCACCTGGAAATCCAGCGGGTCGACTTCGTGGGGCCGAAGGTGGGCGCCGAGCTTCGAGAGGCCGGGATCCGGGCGATGGTCATCGCCTGCGTGCTGATCCTGATCTACATCGGATTCCGCTTCTCGATCCGATTTGCGCCGGGTGCCGTGGTCGCCCTGATCCACGACGTCTCGATCACCGCCTCGATCTGGATCCTCCTGGGGCTGGAGTTCGACCTCCGCGTGCTCGCGGCGCTCCTCGCCATCATCGGGTACAGCCTGAACGACACCATCATCGTCTACGACCGGATTCGCGAGAACATGGAGCTGCGCACCAAGTACGACCTGAAAGAGGTGCTGAACCTCAGCGTCAACCAGACCCTCTCCCGCACGCTGCTCACCTCCCTCACCACGCTCGCCGCGGTGCTCGCGCTGCTGCTGCTGGGAGGGGAGGTGATCCGTCCCTTCGCGCTGGCGATGGCGATCGGGATCCTGGTGGGGACCTACTCGTCGATCTACATCGCGTCTCCCAGCCTGCTGTGGCTGGAGACGCGGTTCGGCGGGACCAGCGCTCCGGGCGGGCCGCGGAGCAGCGGTGGTGGCGAGCCTGCCAGAGGCGAGAAGCCCAAGGCGCCGAAGCGCTCCGGCTCCGGGAAGGCGAGCGCTGGCTCCAAGAAGGCTAAGGCTGGGAGTCGCCGCCGGCAGCGGCCTTCTTGACCGGCTCTGCCGGGGCCTGCCGCTTCGTGTCGCTCATCTCGACGGCGCCGTTCAGGACCGCGCCTTCCTGAACCACCAGGCTGGGTGCGCGGACGTCACCATCGACGATCCCCGATGCCTGGACCTCGATGCGCTCGGTGGCGCTCACGTTCCCGTTGACGTGACCCACCACCACGGCGGACTTGGCGTGGATGTCGGCCTTGATCTTGCCTTCGGGGCCGATGGTGAGCTGGTTGTTCGGAAGGTCGACCCGGCCCTCGATGTTGCCGTCGATCACCAGATCCTCGTTGCCGGTGAGATCGCCCTTGATGGTGATGGACTTCCCGATGTTCGCCAAGTTCTCCCCTCCGCGGGCGCGGGGCGCCGCGTCTCCCAGGTCTCGCTGGGTGGTTTCGCTTCTGCCGGCCAGCGGCGACCGCGGATCCTCGCCCCGAGGGGCGGATCGCGGTCTTTCCAGCCCGTCCTTGTCGCTCTTTCCAAACAGGCTCACCCCATCCTCCGGCGGTTCGCGGAAGCGCCGATTCTATCGCAGCGGAGCGGCATCTTCGACGGCGATGTTGTGGTTGCGAAGGATGGTCCCCTGGGCGCGGTCGAGGGCGGTGACGGAGTTGTGATAGCCCTGCAGGGCGCTGATCTTCACGCTCTCCGCCTCCACCAGGGCCTCCTCCCGCTGGAGCACGTCGAAGGGGGTCGATTCGCCGTGCTCGAGGCGGATGTTCTCGGCGCGGAGCTGCTCCTCGGCCGCCACCCGCGCCCGCTCCGCGGCGCCGATGCCCTCCAGGGAGGAGCGCAGGTTGCGAATCGCATCGCGCACCTCGAGCACGATGTCGAGCTCGAGGCGCCGGACCTGCGTGCGCGCGCGGCGCAGCTCGAGACGGGCCTTGCTCACGCCGGCGCGGGTGCTCACGCTGCCGATCGGGATGGTGAGGACCGCCCCTCCCGACCACTGCCTGGCGGCGTCGGCGGAGAAGAAGTCGTCGTCGGCGGTCCAGAAGCTGCGCTTCACACTGGTGACGGGAGCTCGCTGGCAAGTTGGTGGTGCCAAGCACTGACGCGGCGTTGGAAACGCGGCGCAGCGAGAGTCTGTGCTTGGGTTCCATTGCGGCCGGCAGCCGAAGAAGGTGGGCTCCGGATTGGTCCGGCCGGCGAGACCTTGGTTGCCGTAGGTGAGCTTCAGGTCGAGCTGGGGGAGGCGCTGGTTCTTTCGGAACTTGAGCTCGATCTCCTGCTGCTCGATGCCCTTGCGGGCGGTGGCGATCTCGGGGCGATGGGAGAGGGCCTTGCGGTTGGCCTCCTCGGGATCCACCGCATAGGTGACGATCTCCTCGGGTGAATCCGTGGGCCGGATCTCCAGCCGCGAGTCCGGGGTGAGGTTGGGCCCGAGAACCAGGTCGATGAGAACGTCCTGCGCGCCCCGGTAGGCGTTCTCGGCGCGGATCACGCCCACCTCGCCCTCGGCGACTCCCGCCTCCGCCTCGGTCACCTCCACCCTGGAGACCACTCCCACCTCGTACTGCGCCTCGGTCCGCTCGAGCAGTGCGCGTCTCGCCTCCAGGCTCTTGTGGGCGACGCGGCGCTGCTCGGCGCTGGCGGAGACGTTCCAGTAGGCGTCCTGGGTGCCCCGGGTGATGTCCATCAGCGCGGTGCGGAACCCCTCGTCGCCGATCTCGGCGCCGATGCGGCTCTGCTTGACGGCGACCCAGGGCTCGCCCCACCAGGCCCCCTTCAGGAGCGGCAGCGTCAGCGAGCCGAGCAATGAGGCGCGATACTCGGGGGAGAGACTCTGGAGCGCCTGGGAGGTCTCGATCGATTGTCCGGCGTAGCTGATCTCCCATTCGGCCCCGATCTTCGGGAGCAGTCCCCCCACTCCCACCGATCCCGTCGTCTTGCGGTCGAGGGTGCGGGGGCTCGGCTCCAACGCGCTCGCTGTCGGGGTCTCGGTGCGACTGTACTCGGTGCTCGCGGAGAAGATGGGATCGTAGGCGCCCCAGGCGGCGGTGTGGTCGAGATCGGCGATCAGCGGGGTGAAGCGCGCGATCTCCACGTCGAGGTTGTTCTCGATGCTCATGGCGATGGCGTCGGCGACGGAGAGGGCCAGCTCGCCGTGCAGCGTGGGCGGAGGGGCGCCCGACACGACCGCCGGATCCGGCGAGGAAGGTTGGTCGATCCCCTCTGTCCAGCCGGCCGTGGCGATCGCGAAGAGCGCCCCCAAGACCGCGAAACCAATGAGAATCCGCATCGATCCACCTCCCGGCAGCCACGGTAGCAATCCGCTCCAGCAGCGCGAGTTCCGCCCCTGCGAGGACTCCCGCCTCCGCTATCCTGCCCCGTCATGACCGTGGCAGCCCTGGTTCTGGGGGCCGGGAGCGGGAGCCGGCTCCGCGAGAGTCTCGGGGCGCCGGAGGTGCTGCCCAAAGCGTTCATTCTGCTGGCGGGCCGCTGCCTGCTGCTTCGATCCCTCGAGGCGCTGGCTGCCTCGGCGGAGGTGGATCTGGTGGTGCCGGTGGTGGCGCGGGAGGCGATGCCGCGCCTGGTGACCCTCGAGCCCGAGCTGGGCCGTATCCAGAAGCTGCGCCCCGCCGTGGCCGGCGGAGTCGAGCGGCAGGACTCGGTGCGCTGTGGCTTGGAGGCTCTGCCGGCGGAGGTGACGCACGTGGCCGTCCACGATGCCGCGAGACCGCTGGTCCAGCCGCGGGACGTCTCGCGGGTGGTGCGCGCGGCCCGCAGCAGCGGCGCGGCGCTGCTGGCGGTCCCGGTGCGCGACACCATCAAGCGCATCGCGGGGGGACGGGTGGTGAGCACTCCCCCGCGCTCGGAGTGCTATGCCGCCCAGACGCCCCAGGTGTTCCGGATCGGTTGGCTGCGGGATGCCCTGGCGAAGGCGGAGGCCGACGGGGTGCGGGGAACCGACGATTCGGCCCTGGTGGAGAGGCTCGGTGTGGCGGTGGAGGTGGTGGTGGGAGACCCGGCGAATCTCAAGATCACTTCGGCGGAGGATCTCGAAGTCGCAGAGGTCTGGCTGCGCCGCCGCGGAGAGGAGTTCTGATGGCCGGGCTGCGGATCGGGCAGGGGGTCGACGCCCATCGACTGGTTCCGGGGCGCCCGCTCGTCCTGGGCGGCGTCTCGATTCCCCATGAGCGGGGTCTGGAAGGGCACTCGGACGGAGACGTGCTTCTCCACGCCATCGCGGACGCACTGCTGGGAGCCATGGGCGAGGGCGATCTGGGCCGCCACTTTCCCTCCACGGATCAGAGTCTGCGCGGAATCGGGAGCCTGGAGATCCTCGGGAGGGTGGTGGCGATGTCGCGCGAGCACGGCCTCCGGGTGGCTCACCTGGACGCCACGGTGATCGCCCAGGAGCCCCGTCTCGCTCCCCATCAGCCAGAGATGGAGGCGGTGGTGGCGGATGCGCTCGAGGTCTCCCGGGAGGCGGTGAATCTCAAGGTGACGAGCACCGACGGGATGGGCGCGATCGGACGCGGGGAGGGGATGGCCGCCATGGCGGTGGTTCTGCTGGAAGGGGGAGACTGAGTTGGGCGGAATCGTCCTGTACGACACGCGCCGGCGCCGAAAGGATCCCCTCACCCCCATCGAAGAGGGCCACGTCCGGATCTACAGCTGTGGTCCCACGGTGTATGCGCCCCAGCACATCGGCAACCTGGTTCCCTATCTGCTGGCCGACATCCTGAAGCGGACCCTGCTCTCCGAGGGCTGCCGGGTCACCCACGTCATCAACATCACCGACGTGGGACACCTCACCGACGACGCCGACGCCGGCGAGGACAAGATGGAGGTGGCGGCCCGCAAGCAGGGGATCCGCGCCGAGGAGATCGCCGCCCGCCACACCGAGGCGTGGATGCGCGACTGCCGACGGATCGGCTGCCTGGAGGCGGACGTCTGCTGCAAGGCCACCGAGCACATCCCCGAGCAGATCGAGTTGGCCCGTTTGCTGGAGGAGAAGGGCTATCTCTACCGGATCGACGACGGCATCTACTTCGACATCTCCAAGTTTCCCCGCTACGCCGACTTCGCCCGCCTGGATCTCTCGGGCCAGGGGGACGCCGGGGGCGCCCGGGTGGAGACGGTGGCGGACAAGCGCAATCCGCAGGATTTCGCGATCTGGAAGTTCGCAGCCCCCGGCGTGAAGCGGCAGCAGGAGTGGGACTCGCCCTGGGGCCCGGGCTTCCCCGGCTGGCACCTGGAGTGCTCGGCGATGAGCAGCAAGTACCTGGGCCGGCACTTCGACATCCACACCGGCGGGGTGGATCACATCCCGGTGCATCACACCAACGAGATCGCTCAGTCCGAATGCGCCTTCGAGGTGCACCCCTGGGTCGAGCTGTGGATGCACAACGAGTTCTACAATCTGCGCGGCCAGAAGATGGCGAAGTCAGAGGGCAACGTGGTGCTGCTCCAGGACCTGGTGGACCGGGGCATCGAGCCCCTGGCCTACCGCTACTTCTTCCTCCAGGCCCACTACCGCCAGCAGGTGACGCTCACCGACGAAGCCCTGTGTGCGGCCCAGGTGGGCTACCGGCGCCTGCTGGGCCAGGCCGCGCATCTACGAAAGTGCTCCGGCGATGGCGATCCGGAGCGGCAGGCCCCCTACCGCGAGCGCTTCCGCGCGGCGATGTGCGACGACCTGAACGCTCCCCAGGCGATGGCGGTGGCCTGGGAGGTGGCGCGCAGCGCCGATCTCCCCGAACCCGACCGCCGCGACCTGCTGCTTGCCTTCGACGAGATTCTGGCCCTGGATCTGGCCACCGCGCGTCCACCCGATGCGGAGCTCGAGTGCGACCCGCGCATCGACGCCCTCCTCGCGAGCCGCGAAGAGGCGCGCTCGCGCAAGGACTGGGCGGAGGCGGACCGCATCCGCGACGCGTTGTCGGCCGAGGGCGTGGTGATCGAGGATACGCCCGAGGGGCCGCGCTGGAGGCGCGGGTGAGCGGCGAGCGGTTCGAGCTCCGGAGCGAGTTCGAGCCCCGGGGAGACCAGCCTCGCGCGATCTCCGAGCTGGTCCAGGGGATTCGCGATGGGGTGCCCCATCAGACACTCCTGGGTGTCACCGGCAGCGGGAAGTCCTTCACCATGGCCTGCGTCATCGCCGAGATGAACCGGCCGACGCTGGTCATGGCGCCGAACAAGACCCTGGCGGCCCAGCTCTACTCCGAGTTCAAGGGGCTCTTCCCCGACAACGCGGTCGAGTACTTCGTCTCCTACTACGACTACTACCAGCCGGAGGCCTATCTCCCGGCCAGCGACACCTACATCGAGAAGGACGCCTCGATCAACGACGAGATCGACAAGCTGCGCCACTCCACCACCCACTCCCTCTTGACGCGGCGGGACGTGCTGGTGGTGGCGAGCGTCTCCTGCATCTACGGCCTGGGTGCTCCTTCCACCTACGGCTCGATGCACGCCTACCTGGAGGTCGGTGCCACCGTGCCCCGGGACCAGTTGCTGCGCCAGCTGGTGGACATGCTCTACGACCGAAACGACGTGGACTTCCACCGCGGCACCTTCCGGGTGCGCGGAGACGTGGTGGAGATCTTCCCTCAGTACGAGGCCGAGAGAGCGCTGCGCATCGAGTTCTTCGGGGACGAAATCGACGGCATCGCCGAGATCGACCCGTTGCGCGGGAAGGTCCTGGGAAGGCCCAAGCGGGCGATGATCTATCCCGCCAGCCACTACGTGGCCACCGAGCAGATCCTGAAGCGCGCCATCGAGGGCATCCGGGGCGAGCTCCAGGAGCGCCTCGAGGAGCTGCGGAGCGGCGGGAAGCTGCTCGAGGTCCAGCGGCTCGAGCAGCGCACCCTCTACGACCTGGAGATGCTCGAGGAGATGGGCTTCTGTCACGGCGTCGAGAACTACTCCCGCTGGCTGGATGGACGCGCCGCCGGCGAAGCGCCCTACACCCTGTACGACTACTTCCCGGAGGACCGCCTCGTCTTCCTCGACGAGAGCCACGTGAGCGTCCCCCAGGTCGGCGGCATGTACCGAGGTGACCGGGCGCGCAAGGAGACCCTGGTCGAGTACGGCTGGCGGCTACCCTCGGCGCTCGACAACCGTCCCCTGCGCTTCGATGAATGGGAAGAGCGCGCTCCCCAGCGCGTCTTCGTCTCGGCGACGCCCGGCGATTTCGAGCTCGAGAAGTCCGGCGGGGTGGTGGCGGAGCAGGTCATCCGGCCCACCGGCCTGATGGACCCGCAGGTCGAAGTCCGCAAGGCCACGGGCCAGGTGGACGATCTCCTGGCGGAGATCCGCCGCCGCGTGGCGGACGGGGATCGGGTCCTCGTCACCACCCTCACCAAGCGCATGGCCGAGGACCTCACCGACTACTACGCCGATCACGAGGTGCGGGTGCGCTACCTCCACAGCGACATCCAGACCATCGAGCGCACCGAGATCATCCGGGAGCTGCGCGAGGGCCGCTTCGACGTGCTGGTCGGGATCAATCTTCTCCGCGAGGGCCTGGACATCCCGGAGGTCTCCCTGGTTGCGATCCTCGATGCGGACAAGGAGGGCTTTCTTCGCTCCACCCGCTCGCTCATCCAGACCATCGGTCGAGCCGCGCGCAACGTCCGGGGGTCGGTGATTCTCTACGCGGACCGGGAGACCAACGCGATCCGCGACACGCTGGCCGAGACCAATCGACGCCGGGAGATCCAGGCGAAGTTCAACCGGGAGCACGGGATCACCCCCGCGACCGTGGTGAAGCGGATCTCGAGCCTGCGCGATTCGATCTGGGAGGCCGACTACGTGACGGTTCCGATGGGGCAGGATCGGCCAGAGCCCGAGATCCCCATCCACGAGATTCCTGCGCTTCTCGAGGGCATGCGGCGGGAGATGGCCGAGGCGGCGCGGGATCTCGAGTTCGAGCGCGCGGCGGAGCTGCGCGATCGGATTCGGGCGCTCGAGTCGGAGCGCCTGGGGACCACCTGAGCGTGGATCTCGGCGAGCGCGTCGACTCCCTCCCCGCCGAGCCCGGCGTCTATCTCTTCAAGAGCGAGCGGGGCAAGGTGCTCTACGTGGGGAAGGCCCAGAACCTGCGCAGCCGGGTCCGGTCCTATCTTCAGCCGGGCGGCGACGGCCGGGTGCAGGTTCCGCGGCTGGTGGAGCAGATCGCGGACGTCCAGGTGGTGGTCACCCCGACGGTGAAGGATGCGCTGCTGCTCGAGAACGAACTGATCAAGCAGCACAAGCCGAGCTTCAACGTTCGGCTCCGGGACGACAAGCAGTACCTGGCCCTGCGCCTCGATCCCGCGGAGCAGTGGCCGCGGCTGCATCGCGTGCGGCGTTTCAGGCGGGATGGGGCCCAGTACTTCGGTCCCTATACCTCGAGCGGCGCGATGCAGGCGGCGGTCTCGAACCTTCGCCGGATCTTCCCCCTGCGCTCCTGCAGCGATGCGGTGCTCAAGGACTACGCGAGGCGCGGCCGGCCCTGCATCGAGTACGAGATGAAGCGCTGTTCCGCTCCCTGCTGCGGGCTGGTGACCGAGCAGGCCTACGCCGAGCTGGTCCGGGGCACCGAGCTGTTCCTGCGCGGCCGATCCGAGCTCCTGATGACGACGCTGCGCGGGAAGATGGAGGAGGCGGCGGAGGAGGAGCGGTTCGAGGACGCCGCGCGCCTGCGCGACCGGATCGGGGCCGTCGAGCGGACCATGGAGCAGCAGCAGATCGTGGGCGATCGGCAGGTGGATCGGGACGTCTTCGGCCTGGCGCGAGACGGTGGAGAAGTCGAGCTGCAGGTGCTGCACGTCCGCGAGGGACGGGTGGTGGGCGCCGCCGAGTACGCCTTCTCGGAGGTTCGCCTCGAAGGCGGCGACGTGATGAGCTCCTTCCTGGGCCAGTACTACGGGGGCAACCCGGACCGCCAGATTCCCGCGGAGATCCTGAGCGCTGCGGAGATCGACGACGGGGGGGCCCTGGAGGCCCTCCTGGGCGAGCGCGCCGGCCGCCGCGTCGCAGTGCAGACTCCGAAGCGGGGCTCCCGTCGCGAGCTGGTGAGCATGGCCGCGAAGAACGCCGAGCTCGGCCTGGCACGTCGTCTCGAGGCGCGGGAGAGCATGGACGCCGTGCTCGAGGAGCTGCGTCTCCGGCTCGGCCTCGCCAACCTGCCCAGGCGCATCGAGTGCTACGACGTCTCCAATCTCCAAGGAGCGCTGCCGGTGGCGAGCCGGGTGGTCTTCGAGAGCGGTCAGCCGCAGAAGGCGGGCTATCGGCGCTACAAGATTCGGGAGGCCCGGGGCGGGGACGATCTCGCCTGCCTGCGCGAGGCTCTGGAGCGACGGCTCGCCCGCGTCGAAAGCGAACCGCTGCCCGATCTCCTGGTCGTCGACGGCGGGAGGGGCCAGCTCGGGGTGGTCACGGCGCTGCTCCGCGACCGCGGACTGGAGCTGGATCATCTGGGGATCGCGAAGCTTCGCGACGAGGAGAGCGCTTCGCCGCGGGTGCGCCGCTCGGGGGGACTGAAAGCGGAGCGGCTCTTTCTCGCGGGACGGGTCGATCCGGTCCGGCTGGCGCCGAGCTCGCGAGGCCTCCTGCTGCTCCAGCGGGTGCGCGACGAATCCCATCGCTTCGCCATCGAGTACCAGCGCAACCTGCGGCGAAGTGCGGGCCTGCAGTCGGTCCTCGAGGAGCTTCCCGGAATCGGGCCCGCGAAGCGGCGCGCGCTGCTCCGGCATCTGGGGTCGCTGCGTTCGGTGAGAGTGGCCTCGGAGCAGGACCTCGCCCGGGTTCCCGGGATCTCCAGGCGGGACGCGGAGACCATTCACGCCTTCTTCCGCGCGACTGCGGAGAGTGCCCTCGGGGAAGACCCGCAGGGTAGGAAAGTTCCCAAAAGGGGATGAAATCGAGCCACCCTCTCGCCGGGTGGCGGGCGTCCGCCGGTGGCGCAACCCGGTTTTTCGCCAGTAATCCGCAGCCTTCGCCGGGCGATCGCACGGCCGGGGTGCATGGCACCATTCTTGCTCTCTCTCCAGGGCGAAGCGGAGATTGAGAGCGGAGCCAAGGCATGCGCCGGAAGTCCACCGAGAGGGATGCGAACCGCATTCGCGAGGATCTGGAGAAGCTCGGCGTCGCGCCGGAGTTCTCCCGCTCCGTCTCCGAACGGCTCGAACGGTTCTCGGGGGAGCTGCCCCCGGGCACCTACGACGCCGTCCTCTCGGGCGTCGCGATGGCGTACGGCATCCATCGCAGGGGGCTGGAAGGGTTCAAGAAGACGGCCGAGGATCTGGAGGAGGTGCAGCGCCTGATGGGCGGCTTCGCCTCGGAGCTTCGCAAGCTCGATGAAGCACTCCGGACGCTCGCGACCTACGTGGCCCGCATGAGGAGGCAGACGGGGGACCCGGTGATCCCCGACAGCCGCACCATTCACTAGCCCGTACCATTCGCAAGCGGTCGCGAATGGGCCCGCCGCGCCGTTTCCCCTAAGCTCGGTGTGCTCCCGGTCCCGGGTGCATCCGGTGCGTCCTCTCCTGCCGCTTCTGGTCATCGCTCAGGCGGGTGGGATCCTGCTCGCGGATCGAGGCTGGGTTCGCAGCGAGCCTGCGCTCCTCCTCGCGCTGCTCGCGCTCGCCTTCGGAATCGCGGTGAGGCGTTGCGCGCGGCTGCGGGCGGCCTCCGCGATCGTCGTCGCCTGCTGCGCCGGAGCGGTCGCGCTGCAGGGCAGACTCGAGGCGGCCCGCTTTGCGCCGGCCGGCGGAGCCGTGGAATCGACCGTCGAGGGCCGCGTGGTTCGGACGGCGAGGCGCGCAGACCGGGTGTCGGTCGAGCTGCGGGAGCTCCGCAACGCGGACTCCGGAGGGCCGCCTCTTCCCGCTGGGATCCGGATCCACGGCCCGCCCGCACCACCCGGGCTTCCCGCCATCGAGGGCCATCGCGTGGGGAAGCGCATTCGCGCTCGGGTTCGGATGAAGGTGCCGCGCGCCCTCCAGAACCCTGGCAGCCGCGATCGCAGCCGCGCCCTTGCGCGGAGGGGAATCGGTGCGATCGCACATCTCGCCCATCCGGCGCTTCACGTGGAGATGGAAGCGAGCAGAGCGGCGCCGGTCTCCGAGCTCTTCCACGGGGCTCGCGCGGACGCCTCGCGGCGTCTTCGGGCTGCCGGGCCGGGGGGCGGACTTCTCGCGGCCCTGTCACTCGGCGACCGCGCCGGGCTTTCGCGGACGACCCGTGAGTCGCTCGCGAAGCTCGGACTCTCCCACCTGATTGCGGTTTCAGGACTCCACCTGAGCTTGATCGCGGCACTCGTCTTCGGCCTCGGCCGGCTCACCCTCGCTCGAATCGCGCCGCTCGCCGAGCGGAGCGATGCGCGACGGCTCGCGCTCCTCGCCGCGGTCGGCTGCGCGGCGGCCTACGCACTGCTCTCCGGTTGGGGCGTTCCGGTTCGTCGCGCCCTGGTGTTTCTGATCGCGGTCGCGGTTGGGTTCGCGCGCCGCCGCCCCGGGCGGCGGGGGCACCCGCTGGCTCTCGGGGCCGGCATCGTGCTCGCCTTCGAGCCCGGCGCGCTCTTCGACCCCGGCGCGCAGATGTCCTTTGCCGCCAGCGCGGCGATCCTCGCGGGACTCGGTCGGCGCGCCGCGTCATCCCCGGCGGATCGGATCGGCCGGCGCGCGTGGCGCGGCATCGATGCACTGCTTCGGACCTCGGCAGCGGCGATCGCCGCCACCGCGCCGCTCGCAGCCGTGCACTTCGGTCGGGTGGCGCCGGTGGGCGTGCTCGCGAACCTGATTGCGATTCCCATCAGCGCGGTGCTCCTGCTTCCCGCCTCACTGCTCGCCGCGCTCGCCACGCTGCTGCGGCCTGCCGCGCCGCTCACCGCTCTCCTGATCTCCGGGTGCGCCGCCCTGGCAAGTGCCGCACTCACCGGGGCCGAGTGGATGGCGTCGCGCCTCTCGGAGCAGCCGTTGATCCCGCCTCCTGGGTTTGGTGCTCTTCTGCTCGCGCTGGCCGTGGCGGCGCTGGTGACGCGGGCTCGCGCGACCTCGGTGAAGGTGGTGGTGGCGACGGGAGGGGTCGCGCTGCTCGCCCACTGTCCCGCGCCCGCCATCGCGCCGGCGCCTCCCCGCGTGGTCACGCTCGACGTCGGGCAGGGCGGGGCGGTGATCGTCCAGGGGCGAGAAGCCTCGCTCCTCTTCGATGGTGGGACGGCCTTCTCCGGGGGGGTGGATCTCGGGCGAACCGCGGTGGCGCCGGCGCTTGCCGCGCTCGGGGTGACGCGGCTCGATCTGGTGATCGCGAGCCACGCGGATCTCGACCACCGCGGCGGACTGCCCGCGGTCCTGAAGCGCGTTCCCACCCGCCGGCTCTGGCTTCCGGCGGGCGGGCGGAAGGACCCGGCCTTTGCCGAGCTGCTCGCCGAAGCGGAGACGCGCCTAGTCGAGATCGCCGAGAAGGGGCAGGGAGACCCGACCGAGCGATTCGGGGATCTTCGGGTCACGGCGCTCTGGCCTCCTCCCTCCGGCCGCATGTCGCGCAACGATGCGTCCCTGGTGGTGCGGGTCGACGTCGGCGAGAACGCGGTCCTTCTCACCGGCGACATCGAGGCTCGGACCGAGGAGGCGCTTCTCGCTTCGGGCGCGGATCTGCGGGCCGAGGTTCTCGAGCTGCCCCATCACGGCAGCCGCACCTCAGCGACCGCCGCCTTCCTCCGCGCCGTGGCTCCCAGCGTGGCGATCGCTTCGGCGCCCTGTCGGGGGAGGTTCGGAAACCCGCATCGGGACGTGCTGGATCGGGCGGCCGCCCTGGGGATCCCGGTGTGGTGGACGGGACGGGACGGCGCGGTGCTGATCGGCCTCTCGACCCTGCCGGTGGTGAGCGGCTGGTCCACCGCGCTCCGGGCGCGTCCCGGTTGCACGAGTCGGGCGGGCGGTGCTCCCCTCGTCACCCTTCCGGATCGAGGGGAAGCTCCATAGCAAGCGAGCGACGCCGGCTCGGCTACCATGAGGAGCCCCGGAAGCCGTCCCCCGCACCTCGAGGAGCTGGAGAGGAGTTCGCATGGCGGAGCAGGAGACGGCGGTCGAGCTCTCCGTGGTGATGCCTTGTCTCAACGAGGCGGACACGCTCGAGAGCTGCATCCGCAAGGCGGAGCGTGCACTGACGGAAGGCGGCATCCAGGGCGAGATCGTGGTCGCCGACAACGGCAGCACCGACGGTTCGCCGGATATCGCACGCAGCCTCGGGGCTCGGGTGGTACCGGTCGAGGAGCGCGGCTACGGGAACGCGCTGATGGGCGGAATCGCCGCCTCTCGAGGCCGCTACGTCATCATGGGCGACGCCGACGATAGCTACGACTTCCTGGAGATCCCGCGATTCGTCGAGCGGCTGCGGGCGGGAGCCGAGCTCGTGCAGGGATGCCGGCTGCCGACGGGCGGCGGCCGGATCCTGCCCGGAGCCATGCCGCCGCTGCACCGATGGGTCGGGAATCCGCTCTTCACGGCGATGGCGCGTCGCATGTTCGGCGCGCCGGTGCACGATGCCTATTGCGGTCTGCGCGGGTTCACCCGGGAGCTCTTCGATCGGCTGAATCTCCGCTGCACGGGCATGGAGTTCGCCACCGAGATGATCGTCAAGGCCAGCCTGCAGGGGACGCGCATCGAGGAAGTGCCCATCACGCTGCACCCCGACGGCCGCGTCGAGCATCTGCCCCACCTGCGCACCTTTCGCGACGGGTGGCGCACGGTGCGATTCTTCTTGATGTACAGCCCGCGATGGCTGTTCCTGATCCCGGGCCTGCTGCTGCTTCTCCTCGGCGCGGTCGGATACGGCCTCGCGCTTCCCGGCGCGCGGGTGGGTGGTGCGACGCTGGACGCCCACACTCTGCTCTTCGCCAGTCTCGCGCTGCTGCTCGGCTACCAGACGATCCTGTTCGCGATCTTCACCAAGACCTTCGCCATCAACGAAGGGTTGATGCCCGAGGACCCGCGCTTCGACCGCTTCTTCGAGATCGTCAATCTGGAGCGCGGCCTCCTGCTGGGAATCGCAGCCCTCGGAGCGGGGGCGGTGCTGCTCGGCATCGCGGTCGTCCGCTGGTGGGGCGTGGACTTCGGACCGCTCGACTATGCGGAGACGATGCGGCTGGTGATTCCCGGTGTGACCCTGGCGGCGCTCGGCTTCCAGACCGTGGTTTCCGGATTCTTCGTGAGCATCCTCGGCATGAAGCGGAGATGACGCGGCGCGGAGCTCGTGGAAGACTCACTCGGGGCCTGGGGAGAGCCGGCCTCTCCATCCTCGCCCTCGCCGTCTCGGTGGGGGTGGTCGAGGCGGGGTTCCGCCTCGCGCAGTTCGACTTCGCATTCCAGCGCCAGGCCTTCGAACGCATGCCGATCTTCTATCGCCAGCCGATCCTGCCGCTGGGAAACGGGCTCTTCCGTCGCCCCGGCCCGGCGCGTTGGGAGGGTCAGGTGGTGACGCCCCTGATGAAGCGGGTCGGTGTGCCGGAAGAGCTCATCCCGGACGAGCCGTCCGTCGTTGTGCGCTACGACAGCGAGGGATTTCGCAATCCCGAAGAGCTCGACGACTGGGAGGTGGTCGTGGCGGGCGACTCCTTCACGGAACTGGGTCAGCTTCCCGACGCCGCGCTCTTCACCTCCCGTCTGGGTGCGGAGCTGTCGCTGCGCGTCAAGAGCCTGGGCGTGAGCTGGACGGGCCCCTTCTCCCAGACCGCCTACCTGGAGCGTTGGGGCGGCGCCCCGAGCGCACGCCATGGGGTGCTCGCCTTCTTCGAGGGCAACGACGTCAGCGACGCGGCCCGGGAAGCGAGGATGCTGGAGGCGGCGCGGGGATCAGGGGACGCCCCGTCTCCCGAGCCTCCGTCGACGCGCCTCGACGCGATCCAACCGCAGTCGTCGTTCGTGAAGGCGATCTGGGGGTTCTTGGTGCGCCTTCGCAGGGCGGCGCCGCGTCACCTGCCGAACGCCGGGTTCGAGGCGGGGGGAGAGGTGGTTCCGGTGAGCATCACCTACGCGCCTCCGGATCCCGCCCGGATCCCCGCGCGCGTCGCCGACGCGTTCCGCCGAGCCCTCGGTGAGTGGGCTGCGACGGCGAGACGCCAGGGGCTGCAACCCTGGCTGCTCTACCTCCCCACCAAGCACCGTGTCCTGCACGGACACCTGCGCTTCACCAGCGAGGCGGAGCCGCGCTTCGTACGCTGGCGGCCGACCCGCCTGCCGGGCTGGGTCCGGCGCGAGGCGGAGCGGCACGGCATCGCTTTTCTGGACGCCACCCCGGCGCTGCGCGCCGAGGCGGATGCCGGCCGGCTCCCCTACAACGCGGTCTGGGACAACCACCTGAACGCTCGGGGGGCCGAGATCGTCGCCGGTGTCCTCGCCCACGCGCTCCGTTCCGCACCGGGCTCCGCGGCTCAAGAGGGCAGGTGAAACCAGTTGTATAGGCTCGGGAAGACGTGGGCGCCGAGCAGCGCCTCGGAGACCAGAGCCACCGCGGCGACGGCGAGGAGCAGGGTCCAGGCAGCGGGATTTCGCACCCGCTCCGGCAGGCGATCGGCGAGCACCCGAATCCCCTTCACGTAGAGGATCGAGAAGGGCAGCAGGACTCCACCGATATAGCGGCCGAGGCCGACGTAGGGCTCGGCGCGCGTCGGGACGCCGACCACCGGGAACTCGTAGGCGAGCGAGCTCGCGACCAGCGTCGCGACGCCGACGAGCACCGCCACCAGGGCCAGACCTTCCACGCGCCGGGAGTCCGTTGCACCGCGTCGAAGCAGAGCCGCCGCTGCCGCGGCCAGCAGGACTACGCTCGAGAGCTGGTAGACCCAGTCCGCCCACACCAGCCGCAGCCGCTCGCCGAACCACACGTACTCGCCACGCCAGAACGTGGTGACGAGCATTTCGAGGAAGCGATTCGCTCCTTCGAATCCAAACAGCGGGTGCGGGAGGAAGGAGGCGAGGGGCTTGGGGAACCAGCCGGCAGACTCGAGCGGGATGGTCGTCGCCATCACCTCTCCGAAGACCACCACGTTGCGCGCGAGCCACGGCAGCACGAGCACGGCTGCGACGACGCAGAACAGCGCGGCGCGCCTCCACTCGTCGCTCCAGTGGGGACGAGACGCCCGGTCCCCCCGGAGAGCGTCCCACCATCGTCCGCCCCAGGCCCAGAGCGCGACCACGAGGATGCCGATGTTGGTGTACTTGACCAGGAACGTGAGCCCCACCAGGAGGCCCGCCAGAGCGGCGTGGCGGAAGGCAAACGACGGACCGGCCCTGACCCTGCAGAGCAGTGAGAAGGCGGCTCCAAACGCCAGTGGCGAGAGCGCGTCGTTGGAGACCGAGAACCAGGCGTCCTGGGGGAACACCGCCAGCAGCAGGGGAACGCCGATGTGCATCAAGGGGTCGTCGGGGTGGGTGCGCAGCAGCAGGCCTCGAGCCACGAGGACCAGCGCGGCGGCGAACAGCGCGCCGAGGCCGCGCGTCCAGTACACGAGCGAAGGCTCCCGGATGCCGGCTGCGTGTCCGAGGCGCCACCAGAACCCCGCCAGCGCGTAGTAGGTGGGCGGGTGCACGGCGGTGTTTTCCAGCTGCGAGTGCTCCCTCAACTGGCGGCGAAAGGCGGAGCTTCGAAGCAGGCGCGCATCGGACCCTGGGGGCGGAGGCACTCGGGCCGCTCCCTCGCCGGGACGCGACGCCAGGTATTCCGGCGAGGACCAGGCGAAGGCGTTGCGCATCACGTTCGGGTCGAACTGAAGCTCGTCGGGGCGGGGCAGCCTCCCCTGGGCGTACTTGTAGACGACGTCGTAGTGACGGATCTCGTCCACGTTGTTGAAGAACGGGAAGGTGGTTGCCAGCAGCAGCATCCGCCCGGCGGCGAACAGGGCGAGGAAGCACCCGATCCACGCCGCGAAGCGTCGTCTATCCGGGTGATCTCCAATCATGAGACCGGCAGAATACCATCTCCGATTCGACGCCGGGAACGGCTATCCTCCCTCCGGAAACGGACCGTGATGAAGAAGCTCAGCTCCAGCGAACCGCTCACCGATCGACTCGAGCGCTACAGGCAATTCGACGCCGTAAGCGAGCCCTATCTGCGCTGGCAGCTCGAGCAGTTCGAGCCTCATCTGGGACGTCGGATTCTCGAGGTCGGCTGCGGCGTGGGCGGAATCGCCGAGCTGCTGCTCGAGCGGGCGGAGCTCGTCTGGGGAATCGACGTGGAAGACGAGGTGATCGGATACGCCGCGCGTCGTTTCGCCGAGCATCCGGAGTGTCGCTTCTTTGCCGCCGACGTGGCAGCTCTTTCTCCCGACCAGCGGGCGGAGCTCCGAGAGAAACGCTTCGACTCGGTGGTGGCCATCAACGTCCTCGAGCACGTTCGCGACGACCTCGGTGCGCTCCAGGCGCTGGGCGAGGTCCTGGAGCCGAACGGGATCCTCGCACTGCTGGTGCCGGCCCACCTGGCGCTCTACGGCGCCTATGACCGCATGGACGGTCACTACCGGCGCTACAGCAAGTCCTACCTGCGCGTGATCCTCCAGCACACGCCGTTCGAGGCGCTCCGGATGCGATACTTCAACGCCGTTGGCGCCCTGGGATGGTGGGTGCGGTACCGGCTGCTGGGCCACTCCATCCTCGGCGGAGAGCAGTACGGGGTCATGAACCGCGTCGTGCCGGTGATGCGCGCGCTGGAATCGCGGATTCCTCCTCCGTTCGGGCTTTCCCTGGCCGTGACCTGCCGGCGTCGTCCGGACGCCTGAGCCCCGCCTGGCCGAGGAGATCTGGTGAAACGCAGCGCACCCTACGGATCCTGGGACTCGCCGCTGGGCGCGGATCGGGTCGCCCGCGCGGGGCGACGCCTGTCGCAGCCTCGCCTGGACCAGGGCGCGATCTATTGGCTGGAGGGGCGGCCGAGCGAGGGCGGGCGACAGGTGGTGGTTCGCGTCCGGGATGGGTGCGGTCGGGAGGACGTCACCCCGGAGTCGGCGAACGTCCGCACCCTGGTGCACGAGTACGGCGGTGGCGACTTCCTGATCCAGGGCGGCGAGCTGGTCTACGTCGACCTCGATCAGCCCGGGATCCAGTGGCTCGGCCCGACGGGGCGACGGGCGCTGCGCGGGACGCTGCCCCACGCGCGCTACGCGGACTTCGACCTCTCACCGGGGGGCCGATGGCTGCTCGCGGTCGAGGAGGAGCACCGGGAGGAGCGGGAGGCGGAGAACCGCATCGTCGCTCTCGATCTCGAGGCGGGGGTCCGGCGCGTCGTCACCGCAGGCCACGACTTCGTGAGCACGCCGCGGTTCTCGCCGGGAGGCGATCGCATCGCCTACCTGGCCTGGGAGCATCCCAACATGCCGTGGGATGGAACGACCCTCTTCGTCGCGCCGTTCGGTGGCGGAGGAGAGGTGGGAACGCCGAGACGCGTCGCCGGAGGCCGCGACGAGTCCATCTTCCAGCCCTCCTTCTCGCCCGGTGGACGGCTCACCTTCGTCTCCGATCGATCGGGCTGGTGGAATCTCTACCAGGAGCGGGAGTCCGGGAGCGTCGCCCTCTGCAGCCGGCAGGCGGAGTTCGGTCTCCCGCAGTGGGTCTTCGGGATGTCCACCTACGGCTTCGTCAACGAGGAGACGATTCTCTGTATCTACCAGGAGAACGGGACCGGGCAGCTCGCGCGGCTGGAGCTCGGCGCGCAGCGGCTCGTCGACCTCGGGGTGCCCTACACCAGCTTCGGCGGCCTCGACGTAGGGGGGCGCCGGGCCTGCTTCATCGGAGAGAGCGCGACGATGCCCGCCGCGATCTGCGGCCTGGATCTGGAGACGAACCGCGTCGAAGAGCTGTGCCGGAGCTTCGAGATCGATTTCGATCCCGGCCTGCTGTCGCTTCCCGAGGCGGTCGAGTTCCCTTCCGATGGCGGGCGCACCGCCCACGCCTTTCTGTACCGGCCCTCCCATCCGGAGCAGCGGGCGCCGGCAGGGGAACGGCCCCCGCTGATCGTCAAGAGCCACGGGGGTCCGACGTCGGCGGCCTCTTCGGCGCTCAAGCTGGGGACGCAGTACTGGACGAGCCGGGGCTTTGCCGTCGCAGACGTGAACTACGGGGGTAGCACCGGATACGGTCGCGCCTACCGCGAGCTGCTCCGCGGCGCCTGGGGCGTCGTCGACGTCGACGACTGCAGCCACGCCGCCCTCTTCGCCGCCACCCAGGGGATCGCCGATCCCGAGCGTCTGGCGGTGAGCGGGGGAAGTGCGGGCGGCTACACGACGCTGTGCGCGCTCACCTTCCGCGACCTGTTTGGGGCCGGGGCGAGCCACTACGGCGTGGGAGATCTGGAGGCCCTCGCCCGCGACACCCACAAGTTCGAGTCCCGATACCTGGATTCCCTGGTCGGGCCCTATCCGGAGCGGCGCGACCTCTACCTCCAGCGGTCCCCGATCCACCACACCGCGCGCCTTTCCTGCCCCGTCATCTTCTTCCAGGGACTGGAGGACAGGATCGTGCCGCCGAGCCAGGCCGAGGAAATGGTGGCGGCCCTCGCCGCCCGGGGAATCGCCCACGCCTACGTGCCCTTCGAGGGAGAGCAGCACGGATTTCGCAGGGCGGAGAACATCCAGACCGCCCTGGAGGGCGAGCTCTTCTTCTACGCCCACGTCTTCGGGTTCTCCGTCGACGTCCGGCCGCGGGAGGTGCGGATCGTCGGGTAGCGTCGAGCCGGACTGTCGGACAGGATCTGATAGTCTCTCACCTTGCCATGGCCGAGTCCGTTGCTCCCGAGTTGATTGCGGTTCGAACCGACGAGCGCTTCGACGAGGCAGCGCTCGATTCCTATCTCCGCGACCAGCTCGAAGGTGGAGAGCTGCCGCTCCACGTCGAGCAGTTCGCCGGCGGCCACGCCAATCTCACCTATCTGCTCCGATACGGTGGAAGCGGAGGCGAAGAGGGCAGCGCCATCGAGTACGTGCTCCGGCGGCCGCCGCTGGGGCCGGTGGCGCCGGGCTCCCACGATATGAATCGCGAGTACCGCGCGCTCTCGGTGCTCTGGAAGGTATTCTCCCCCGCTCCGCGCGCCTTCCTCTACTGCGACGACGCGGAGGTGATCGGGGCGCCCTTCTTCGTGATGGAGCGGCGTCGCGGCATCGTGATCCGCGGCTCGATTCCCGCGGAGTTCGGCGGCGGCGCGGACTCACGCGCCAACCGAAAGCTCTCCGAGGTGGTCATCGACACGCTCGCCGAGTTTCACGGGGTCGATGCCGAAGCGATCGGTCTGGATTCCCTGGGGCGCGACCCCGAGCGCTTCCTGGAGCGACAGGTGAAGGGCTGGACCGACCGCTACGAGCGGGCCAAGACCGGCACCATCGAGGTGGCCGACGAGCTCGCCAGGTGGCTGTTGGACAGCCTTCCGGTGTCACCGGCGCCGACGCTGCTCCACAACGACTGGCGCCTCGACAACATGGCCGTGGATCCCGAGGACCCGGGGCGCTGCGCGGCCGTCTACGACTGGGACATGTGCACCGTCGGAGATCCCCTGGCAGACCTCGGGACGCTTCTGGCCCTCTGGAACAACCGCGGTGATGCGCCGGCGGGGATGAGCCCGATGCCCACCCAGAGCCTCGGCTTCCTCTCCCGGGAGGAAGCGGTGGTCCGCTACGGAGAGCGGAGCGGTCGAGACGTCGGCGGGGTGGCCTACTACGACGTCTTCGGAACCTTCAAGATGGCGGTGGTCCTCCAGCAGATCTACTTCCGCTACCACCGGGGTCAGACCCAGGACGAGCGCTTCGCCGGCCTGGGCGCCGGAGCCGTCGCGCTATTCGAGCGAGCCGCCTCCCGCCGCCCGTAGCGACGTCTCCGCTAGGAGCTCAGCTGCTCGGCTCGAGCCAGCGCCTGCTCGGCGGCTTCGCTCTCCCCGAGCGCCTTCAGCACCGTGCCGAGACGGCGATGCGCCTCGGCGTTGTCGCGGTTCAGGGCGATCGCCTTCTCCAGATGCTCGCGAGCGCGCTCGGTCTCGGGGGGATTCTTGCGGTGGAGCGCCCAGCCGAAGGCGCTCTGGTAGTCGGATTCCTCCGGCCAGAGCCGAGCGGCGGCCTCCAGGAGTTCGACCGCGCCCAGGAAGTTGCCGGCGCGCAGCAGGATGTCGCCCTTGCGGTAGAGGGCCTCCGCCTGTGCGACCTGGTTGGCGTCCACCGCGCTGTGCCCGTCGAGGGAGGCGTCGTAGCTGCGGCGCTGCTCGACGTCGAGGAGCGTGTTGTAGGCCTTGGCGATCTCGGCGAACACCAGGTTGGCCTCCTGCTTCACGTCGTCGAGGCCCATGCGGGAGAGAGCGTCGGGATGGAGACGCTTGGCAGCCCGGATGTAGGCGCGCTTGATCGCAGCGGGTGCCGCGTCGCGCTCCACGTCGAGCAGCTCGTAGAGGCTGATCTCCCGGAGTCGGTTGTGCTTCTCGCGGACCTCCTCGCGCAGGTCGACCAGCTCCGGATCGTCGCCGCCCGTCGCGGCTGACTGCTCGCCGGTCGCTTCCGCGGCCGGCCTCTCGGCCTCCGCAGCGGGCCCGCTCGCGCCCTCGCCAGACACCACGATCTCGATCTCCAGCTCCTGCCCCGGTGCTTCAGCCGTGACCTCCTCCTCGATCTCCGGCGTCTCCACCGAGTACTCCAGCGCACCGGCCGCGTCGAGGACCCAGAAGGCCGCCAAGGCAGTCGGCGAGCCCGCCCGTTGGAGGGCGTCCCAGGTGGTCAGGGTTCCATCCAGGGAATCGAGGAGGGTGCGAAGTGGCTCGTCCTCGGCCAGACTTCGCCGGGCCTGTGCGAAAGGCGGTGCGGGCCTCGGGTGCTGACGCATTCTGTCTTCGAGCGCGGTGAGGGTTCGATCGGGTCGCCAGTGGGTCGCGATCCCCTCTTGCGCGAGAGCGAGCAGATCGATCTGCAGGAGCTGGCTCGCCTCCGCCGGCGCCTCCCCGCGAATCACCTCGAACTCCCCTCCGGGCCACCCGAAGCAATCGACGAGGCACCGCTTCGCCTGGTCGCGGAGGGCCAGGAGGATCTCCTTGGGCCCGAGCATCTTCAGAGTCAGGAGCGCGGTCAGCTCCTTGCACTCGCGGGCCCTCATCAGACGAAGCGCCTCTTCCCTCTGCTGGGCGCGGATCTTCCCCTGTTCGAGCAGCAGGCTGGTCAGGCTCTCGCTGGCGAGGCTCGACTCGACCAGTTTCGGGGATCCGTCGCGCAGCTGGATCCGCTTCTCGACGCGGGCCTGGCGCAGCACCAGCGTGCCGCAGAGCCGGGCCCGGTGCAGATCGAGCAGGAGCCGCGGGAGCGGCGTCTCAGCGAGGCGCCCGTGCTCGGGGAGCGCGGGGATCGGGGGACCGGAGCTCATCTCTTGATGATTCGGGTGGACGTCGGGACGACTTGATCCGACCCGTCAGGAGGCGACCCGGTGCAGGTCGGCGATCTGGAATGCGGCCGCGATGGCCTCGGGGAGATCCTTGTGGATCACCAGATGCTTCTGCTCCAGATCCTCCAGCACGTGCCCAGAGAGCGGTGAGACCCCCGCGAGAATCGGCTCGGCGCCCCACCGCTCGATGCCGTCGAGAAGCTGCTCGAGCGCGACGGCCCCGAATCCCTCATCGATGATCGCGCCGGAGAGATCGACGATGACCACTCGTACGTCTCGGGCGCCGGGATCCCGCCCGATCAGCTCCAGGGCGTGCAGGGACTCCTCCGGGCCGGAGAAGGGGAGGACCATCACGGGGCCCCAGACGTGGATCACGGCGGATCCGGCCTCGAAGGCGTCCGTCCGGTCCGGCTCCGGACGGGACTCCAGATGCCCGGCGACGAGCTGGCGGAACGCCGAGAAGGGCAGCGCGTCGAGCAGGCGCAAGGCCGACGGGTCGCCAGTCCTGCGCCAGGCCGACGCCTCCCGTGCGACGAAGTGGCACGCCGCATCGCCTCTGGCGCTGCATTCGAGCTCCAGGGCCAGCAGGTCCGCGTCGAAGATCCCCGACAGCCAACCCGAGGTGTACCCGCTGCTCACGAAGCAGTTCGGGTCCGTGCCCGGGCCGACGGACGCCAGGTAGGCCTCGGCTTCGTGCCGCTCCGGCCAGGAGCCGCGAATCTCGATTCCGTTCACCGGTTGGGTCGGGCGAGGAGCGAAGCGAATCGCCAGGCGGGGGGTGGCGGGGGATTCCGCCGCGAGATCCAGAACGCCCTGGCCGAACCCGGCGCGCAGCACCAGGGCCGCGTCGCGCAGACCGTGGAGGAGGCCCAGCTGGAGCAGGGTGGCGTGGGCCTGATCGGAACCCAGATGCTCGACCAGCTCCGAGTGCAGGGCGCCGAGGAAGCACACATCGAGCAGGAAACGCGGCTCCTCGTTGAGCGTGCTCTCGAGGTCGAGACCCAGCGCGATCAGTGCGGGAGATTGAAGGATGGATTCGGCGGTCATCGGCGATCAGACCTCGAGGAAGGCATCGATGTCGAACTTCTGGTCCTTTTCCACGAAGGACGCACCTTCTCGCTCGATCAGGCGGAGGCAGACGTCCACGCAACCGGGATCGAACTGGCTCCCCGAGTACTTCTGCAGCTCCTCCACCACCACGTCGAGGGGCAACCCATTCCGGTAGGGGCGGTCGCTGGACATGGCCTCCACCGTGTCGGCCACCAGGATGATGCGCGATGGCAGGGGGATCCGATCCCCGCGGAGGTTGTCGGGGTATCCCCGATCGGAGCCGTCGTACCACTCGTGGTGGTGGCGCACGGAGTCGATCAGGTCGGAGAGGAAGGCGACCGGCTGAAGAATGCGCGCACCGATCCCGGGGTGCTCCTTGATCTCCGCGTACTCCTCGGGGGTGAGCCGGTCCGGCTTGGTGATGACCGCATCGCGCACGCCGATCTTTCCGACGTCGTGGAGCAACCCGGCGATGTACACCCGCTCGATCAGCTCCTTGGGGAGGCCGAGCTCGCGGGCCATCTTCGACGCGAAGACTCCCACCTGCTCGGAGTGACCGTAGGTGTGGGGGTCCTTCGCATCCACGGCCTTGGCCAGGGCCCGGATCGTCTGGATGTAGGCGACGCGCAGCTCCTGGTGCTTCTCCGCGAGCTGCTTGGTGCGGTCGCGGACCTTCTGCTCCAGGTTCCGGTTCATGTCCTGGAGCTTCAGGTTCTGTTCCCGGGTGACCTGGTTGAGCCGCTTGATCTCCTCCTTGAGATCGAAGTGGTCGAAGGCCTGGCGAAGGGTTGCCTTGAGCTCCTCGTCGTTCCACGGCTTGGTGATGAGGCGGAAGATCTCGCCGCGGTTGATCGCCTCCACGGCGACGTTCATCTCCGTGTATCCGGTCAGCATCATCCGCACCACGTCGGGCCGGCGCTCGCGGATCGCCTGGAGCAGGTCGACGCCGCTCATCTCGGGCATCCGCTGATCCGAGACCACCACCTGGGCCACGGTCTGATCGAGGATCTCGAGGGCCTCCGAGCCCCGCGACGCCGTGAGCACCTTCCATGGCTCGTTGCGGAGCAGGCGCTGAACGGCCTTCAGAATGTTTCCCTCGTCGTCCACGAAGAGCACGGCGTGCTCTGCCATAGGGGGGCCCCTTCCACCCGGGCGCTGAGAGACCGGGTCGGGGGGGGGCTCTTTCAATCCTCGTGCCAGCCGAGACGGATCTGGATTCTCTTTAAAAACAGTAGGTTAGGTGATCGCCAGGGCGGCGCCCGGAGGGGGCGGATCCCTTCTTCGGGACGCACCGGCGGAAGCACGCCGGAAGCGAACGCGCAGCATGCAGCCCGCTTGCCGAAGGGGTGCCGCTCCCGGAAGGCGCACCCCCGGTCCGGATCGGGCGTCCCGGCTGGAGAAATCCGAGAGGGCGCAAGCCGCTTCCAGGAGTGCTCGAATCCGCGGGGGGTG
This sequence comes from uncultured Spirochaetales bacterium, assembly GCA_964615365.1. GTDB lineage: Bacteria > Myxococcota_A > UBA9160 > UBA9160 > UBA6930 > CAVXZE01. The sequence continues at coordinate 48,652 of CAZTOU010000007.1, read as the reverse complement.
GTGGGTCCCGGATCCGGGACGTCCCGAATCCGGGAAAACGCAAAACGGTCGATTTTCCCTGCCACTTTTTCCACTCACCCACCACTTATCCCTGTGAACAACAGTTCCACCCGGGGGCTGCGGCCCCCATATCTGTGGCAAGCGAGACGAGCAGGGTGCCGGTGCGGCGGAAGCGTCGGATGGAACTGCTCGAACCCAGTGGAGATCAAGAGTATGCGAATCAAGTTGTTAGTCGCTTTGGCGACCCTGTTGATGGCGGGCGGCGTGCACGCGGCCACACTTAGCTATACGGGATCGCTGACATTCCAGTTGGCGACCCTGCCGGGTCTCACAGGGGCCGGGACCGGCATGGCCATGGTGAACGGGAGCGCGAATGGGAACTTCCCCATAAGTAGCCTTTCACTCACTGGCGGTATGTTCGGGCCGGTATCTGCGTCGTTGCCGGTGACGAACAGCGGAACCATCAACTCGGTCATCTTCACCAGCCTGGAGAACGCCAGCGGAACCCCTCTCGATGGGGGTGCCGGTTCGACCATGGGCCTCAGCGGCACCTCGAAGATCTGTCTGGTGTTCGCGCCCTGCGCCTACGCGGGCATTACCGTTCCGCTGGCTGGCGGCTTCGGTATCGGCGGGACCCAGGTGATCACCGGGTCCGTGTCCGTCACCATGCAGCACAACCCGTGGCAGCTCGGCCTGCCGACGATGACCGTCCACTCGCCGAACAGCAACGTGACCTCGCCGATCTTCCCGACCGGCTACAACACTGCGGGCGGCGCCGTCCAGCTCGTGACGGTCAGCAAGACCTTCACGAGTCTCACGACGGCGTTCCCGGAGCTGCCGCTGATCGGGATCCTCAACCTGCAGCTCGTTCCTGAGCCGGGCACGATGCTGCTCCTCGGCGCGGGCGCCGTCGGCCTCGCGATTCTGGGTCGCAGCCGCAAGCGCTAGCGATCACACCAGAACCGCAAGGTGACATTCAGGCGGCCACCCCCTCGGGGGTGGCCGCCTCCTTTTGTCAGGAGGGGGATGAGCTCGCGGCAGCCGAATTATCGGGAGTCGGAGATCTTTTTTCTGACACCTCGCCCCTCGATCCGTCCACTTCTCAGGTATGACGGTGCTCTGTGCGTGGTGCGGGGAAACGATGTCCGGCGGGGCGAGCCAGCCCTCGCAGGCGGCACAGGCGCACCGCGTGAGCCACGGGATCTGCGAAAGCTGCCTCGAGGAGCAGCTCGCTAGCCCGCCTCCTCCGGCCATGCTTCAGGTTCAGCAGGCCGCCCCGGTAGCGGCCCCCGCCTGATCCCGATCGCCGCCTCGAGTCTGGTGGTGGCCTCGCGTGGCGCGCTCTTCTCCGGTCGAGGTTCGCGAGGCCCGAGCGGTTGGTCTGGATTCGATCAGACGTAGGTCCCGCTGCCCTCAGGTCTGGAGATCTGTCCCTGCGCCTTCTTGAAGCGCTCGACCTCCGCCATCAGGTCGTCGGTGGTGACCAGGCCGGCGTCCTCTCCCGTCGATTCGCAGCGAGCCTTGCGGCGCAGCACGCCGTGCATGAGCCGGATCCAGTCCCCGATGGAGGGCTCCTGGAGATTCCGGACCACCTCCGGCCAGTCGATGGCGTCGAAGAGGCCCCGCCCCGCGCGCTTCTCCGCCGCCCGGCAGTGGATCTCGAGGGCGGCGACGATGTCCTCCGGGAACCGGGGTGTCACCTCGACGACCCGTTCGAAGCGACCCGGTGCCAGGAAGGCGTGGCGCAGTGTGACCGGGCTGGTCGTCGATCCCACCACCAGCGTGTCGGGGACCGCGATGGCGCGCTCGATGAACTCGAGGAGGAAGTCCATGATCGGCCCGATCGGGAGATCGGGCCGGTTGACGCCGAAGGCCTGGGCCTGGGAGAACTCGAGCTCGTGAAAGAAGACGCTCAGGGGGGGCATCTCCTGCAGCGCCTGAGACCAGGCATCGAGCATCTCGGTGGCCTTTCCGGCGTGGTGGACGATCTCGATGGCGAGGCGGGGAACCTCTACCTCCAGGAACGGTGTCCTGGCGCGGGTCGCCATGGCAGTCGCCAGCAGGGTCTTGCCCGTCCCCGGGTTGCCGATCAGCAGCAGGCCCGAGGGTGGGAAGGTGCCCCAGCTCGCGTAGAGCTCCGGGTTGGTCAGGGCGCAGGCGTAGGTCACCACCTCCTCCTGGGCCTGGGCGAGTCCGCCGATCTGCTCCGGCTCTACCTGTGGATTCGGGTAGAGGGTGGTAGCGGTGGCGAGGGGAGGCGTCTTGCGCTGCACACTGGTCCACAGGTTGTGGGCCCGTTCCTGTCGGATCACGAGATCGTTCATCGCGATATCTTAGCCGCACTTGCGCGGTTTCCGAGCGGGCTAAGCTGCGCCCATGCCTCCGCGCGTCGATGCCGCGCTTCTCGCCAGAGCCCGGCGGTCTCTCAGCCGCCGGGATCCCGTCCTGCGCCCGCTGATCCGGAAGGTCGGTCCCTGCGGCTTGCGCTGGCGGGGAGATCCCTACCGCTACCTGGTCCGCAGCGTTCTCTACCAGCAGCTCGCGGGGGCTGCCGCCAACGCCATCGAGGGTCGTTTCAAGGCCGAGTTCGGCGGCCGGATTCCCAGGCCGGAGCGGCTGCACGCCGCTTCCCCGGAATGCCTTCGCGGCGTGGGTCTCTCCCGGCAGAAGGCCGCCGCGGTGCGAAGCATCGCAGAGGCCTTTCTGGACGGGACGGTGCGCGCGCGGAAGCTCGTTCAGATGGAGGACGAGGAGGTCATCGCGGCAGTGACACCGATCCGCGGCGTCGGGGAGTGGACGGCGCACATGCTGCTGATGTTCTCCCTCGGGCGCCCGGACGTCCTCCCGGTGGGAGACTACGGAGTCCGAAAAGCGGCCCGCGATCTCTACGGCCTCGAATCCCTCCCGAAGCCCCGCGAGCTCGAGGCGATCGCCGAGTGCTGGCAACCCTACCGCAGCGTGGCCTGCTGGTATCTCTGGCGGCACGCCGACATCGCCACTCCGGACTGACCCTCGCGGGGGCACAGATCATTCGCCATACTCGCTCCGAGCTGATTCCAGCGCGTCCCCATCGTCTAGTGGCCTAGGACTCCGGCCTTTCACGCCGGCAACACGGGTTCGAGTCCCGTTGGGGACGCCATGCCGTTCCCCTGCACGATTATGGCAGCGGAGTCCAGTTTCTTGCCTCCACTAAACCCGGGGCAGGGCAGAGTCTCCGGAAAAGTCGGGGCGGTTCAGATCAAGGGACCGATGGAGAGAATCTGCTCCGCGTTCTTGCCCACGATCGCGCCCACGATCGCGACGACGGAGACGAGCGGCATCACCTCGATCCCCTTGGCGACGGCCGCTCCGAAGTGGCGCTGGGCCACCACGCCGAGCATCACCGGAACCAGCACGATCTGAAGGATGGAGACGAGGAGTGCGGCGGTCGGGACCGGCATCCAGTGTCCGGCCAGCCACAGTGTGAGCAGGGGTGTCAAGAGCGGCGAGAGTACGGTCGAGACCGAGGTCAAGGTGACGGAGAGCGCCACGTCTCCGCGCGCGAGATAGGTGATGACGTTCGACGCCGTCCCGCCCGGGCACGTACCCACCAGGATGAACCCTACGGCGAGCTCGGGAGGCAGGCGCAGAAGCCAGGCGATCCCGAAGGCCAGAAGCGGCATGACCAGGGACGGATACGGTCCGACAGGAACAGGCCCAGCCATCCTGGGCCGAGTGGTTTCAGTGGCTCGCGGGGCAGCTGGCTCGGGATGGCGAGCGGAAAGAAGCAGATCCCGCCTACGAGAAGTTCGCGGATTGGCGCCCCAGGGAGAGGTGACCTGCGTCCGGCCTAGCCCGCATTTCTCACCATGTCTCTACTGCGGCCGCCGATAGCGCCGCATCTTCGCGACCTTCTCCCTCCGGCCGCCTCGACGTACTGCCCAGTACGCCTTCGGCGCCCTCCAGTCCGAGGGCCGCGAATCTGCAGCACTCCCGGCGGCCTCGCTACGCGACCCGGTGAGAAATGCGGGCTAGGGCGGCGAGCTCAGTACGGTAGATCCTCTGGTCTGCAGCCCACACGGTCGGGGTCGGGATTCCTCTCGAACTGCACGGCCTCGATCTCCTCGCGCCCCTCGAGAAACGCCTTTGCCACGCGGTGCATGCCGTCCATCACCCGTCCGTCGGCGCCGAGGATGATCGGATAGGAGAGATCCACCTCGTGGATCAGGCCGATGTGTTCGAGAACCTTCCGGCAGGTGGGGCGCTCCTTCGCGTCGTCGAACCAGTAGACCTCGTCGAGCTCTCGGATCGAGCTCAGCGGGACGGTGATCCGGGGCAGGTCCTTGGAGAGCTCGATGAGCCGGTCGACGTCCCAGGCCAGCAGCCCCTCCGGTGAAGGCCAGAAGTGGTACTGCTTCCGCACGCTGGGCCCCTCATCTAGCCCGCCTCCTTGTGCGCGCGATAGGTCTTCATGCCTCCCGAAAGGTTTCGCACGTCGAAGCCGCGCTGGAGGAGCGCACGGGTGGCGTAGTAGCCGCGCTGGCCGACCCCGCAGACGAGATGGATCTCGCGGGCCTCGGGGAGCTCGTCGAGTCGGCCGCGGAGCTCCTCGATGGGGATGTTGCGGGCGTCGGGGTGATGACCCTCCTTGAACTCGTCGGCACTGCGCACGTCGACGATCTGGGCGTCGCCCTCCCCGAACCCGCTGAACTCGACCAGGGGGACGTCACCTCGCAGGTGGTTGGCGGCGACCATGCCGGCGAGGTTCACCGGATCCTTGGCGGCGCCGTACTGGGGCGCGTAGCAGAGCTCTGCCTCCTCCAGGTCGAAGACCGTGCCGCCCATCTGAAGGGCCATCGCGATCACGTCGATGCGCCGCGCCACGCCCTCCTCGCCGACCGCCTGGGCGCCCAGGATGCGCCCGTCCTCGCTGGAGAAGAGCAGCTTGATGTGGATCGGTTGGGCGCCGGGGTAGTAGCCGACGTGGTGGCCCGGGTGAAGGTAGATCTTGGCGTAGTGCGCGATCCCCGCGCGTCGCAGGGCCTTCTCGCTGGCCCCGGTGATCGCGACGGTGAGACGGAACACGCCACAGACGGCGGTCGCCTGCACGCCGCGGAATCTCGCGCCGCCGTGCGGGGAAGGCGGGGTGTCCTCACCGCCTCCGCGCAGCATGGCGTCCGCGGCGATCCGGCCCTGGCGGTTGGCGGGGCCGGCGAGGGGGACGGACCCCAGCGCGCCCGTCACCACGTCGCGTACCTCGACGGCGTCGCCCGCCGCCCAGATGTTCGGGTCGCTGGTGCGCATCCGTTCGTCGACCCGGATGCCGCCGCGGGAGCCGATCTCGAGACCCGCCCGCTCTGCCAGGTCGGCCATCGGCCGCACACCGATGCCCAGGATCGCGACATCCGCGTCGAGCGTGTCACCCGCCGAGGTGCGCAGGCGCAGGCCGCCTTCGGGCCGCTGTTCGAAGGCCTCCACGGCCTGGTTGAGCCGCAGGGACACGCCGTTCTCCCGCAGTCGCGCGGCCACGGGAGAGGCCATCTCCGGATCCAGCGGTGGCAGGAGCTGCTCGGCCAGCTCGACCACCGTCACGTGAAGGCCGCGCCTCACCAGATTCTCCGTCATCTCGAGCCCGATGAATCCCCCGCCGACCACCACCGCGTGCGTGGCGCCGTCGAGCGCCTCCCGGATCCTGCGGCTGTCGGGGATGGTGCGCAGGACGAAGATCCCCGGCAGGTCGATGCCGGGCAGCTCCGGGCGCACCGCCTCGGCGCCGGGCGAGAGCAGCAGAGCGTCGTAGGCCTCTCTCCGCGTCTTCCCAGAGCGGAGATCGCGCACCTCGATCTCCCGGGCCTCCCGGTCGATGCCGAGCACCTCGGTCTCCGTGTGCACCTGGATGTTGAAGCGGTCGCGGAACCGCTCCGGCTTGGCCACCAGGAGGTTCTCCTCTTCCTCGATCACGTTTCCCACGTAGTAGGGCAGCCCGCAGTTCGCGAACGACACGTGGGGACCGCGGTCGAAGATCACGATCTCGCACTCCTCGCAGAGTCGCCGCGCCCGAGCGGCGCAGGAGGCTCCTCCCGCCACGCCACCGACGATCAAGATGCGCTTGCTTCGCTGGCTCATGCTCACTCCTCCAGTCTCCGGCGACAGGTCATCCGGGGCGATGGCGGGGCTCCGCCCCGCCGTCGCCAGGGTCTTTGTGCGCTCTCGGAGGGGGGAGCCGTGCCTACTCCTCGATTTCGGGTCCCTCGGCGCCCTCGCGCAGCCAGCTCACGGGCCGGAATTCGCGAGCCACGATCCCCTCCTGCTTGAAGGAGGGCCAGCCGAGCACCAGCGTCGTGATCACCTCGAAATTCGGCAGGAGGTTGATCTTGTCCGCAATGGCCGGGAGGCCCGGCACCAGGAATCCGACCCAGCACGCCTTGATGCCGAGGGAGTTGGCCACCAGGTTCATGTTCTGGCCGCAGATGCCTATGTTCAGGTGCTGACCGCTGATGGCCCGCTTGTCGGCCGCCAAGAGGATCACACAGGGAGCGTTGAGAGACGCCGGAAGGTTCTTCTGGGCGATCGAGCCCATTCCACCCAGCGCCAGCCGCGGATCGAAGATGTTCGGGTTGGCCTCGACCATGGGCCCCATGTGCTCGACCATGTCGTCGTTCCGGAAGTTCTCGTACATGCCCTTGAACATGTTCCAGACCATCTCGTCCATCTGCTGGATCAGCGCCTTGTCGGTGATGACGATGAACTGCCAGGGCTGGCAGTTCCCGGCACTCGGCGCGAACCGGCCCGCCTCGAGCACTCGCCGGATCAGGTGGTCGGGGACCGGCTTGTCCTCGAAGTTCCGGACGCTGCGCCGGTTGAGGACGGCGCGCTCGACGGCGTTCCACTCGTCGAGGTTCCCGTCGGCATCCCTGGGCTTGAGCGGCAGCTTGTAGGGCAGGGGGTTCGGCTCCGTCTTCCAGAAGCCGCTCTTCACGTGGTAGACCTCGGCGATCGAGATCGCATCGGTCGGACAGACCACCATGCAGTTGGCGCAGCTGAAGCACGCATAGTCATCCTTCAGCTCTGGGACTCCGCCCTCCTCCATCGTCCAGCACTTGAAGGGGCAGTTGTCGATGCAGAGCCCGCAGCTCGTGCACTTCTCGTCATCCACTTCCATGACACCCATCTGGGCGTCCTTGGGGCGCACGATATCCCGCAGCTGATCCGGATCCATGACATGCTCCTTTCGGGGATCGATTCAGCTCCTCAGTTTGTCAAATCTGCCGGAGAAGCCAAGCCGGGAGGGATCATTCCGTCGCGCCGTCGCCGCGCGAGACCGCGAGAGGGCGCATGGAGACCGCGATGACCGCGGCGACCAGCATCATCGCGGCGAAGAAGTAGAAGACGGGCAGGTAGTTGCCCTGGCTGTCGAAGTAGAGGCCTGCGCCGACGGGACCGAGGGCGCCGCCCACGGTTCCCATGATGTTGAGAACCCCGTAGAGGGCGCCGAAGTGCTTCATGCCCAGGTACCCGCTGGTAAGTAGCGGGTTGAGCACCAGCGGCGCCCCGCAGGCGAATCCATACAGCGCCGCGAACACCACGACGATCCAATAGGGCTGCGCGAAGGTGAGAATCGCGATCGAGACCGCGAACAGAACACAGGCGCCGGCCATTGCGTTTCTGGCGCTCCATCGGTCGGCGAGGGGCCCGAGCGACAGCTTGCCGAGGATCATCACCCCCATCACCAGGCTCCAGGCGAAGGCTGCACGATCCGGAGAGTGCTCCAGGTCGGTGAGGTAGGCCACGCAGTGATTGCCCAGCCCGCCCGCCACCAGGGCGATGATGAGCATGATGGCGGAGAGTTGCCAGAAGCTTCGCATCGAGAGCGCCTCTTTCACGCCGACGCCCCAGCTCGCTTCGGCGTTCGAGGCGTCGTCGGCATCCGCCCGGTACGGCTCGAGTCCGACCTCCGAGGGATGGGTGCGAATCGCCAACAGGACCACCGGGATCACCACGACCAGGATCATGATCCCGCTCAATGCAAACGCCGTCCTCCAGCCGTGTTGGAGGATGATCCAGTTCGCCACCGGCGACATGATCATTCCTCCCGCGCTGGTGCCGACGAAGGCGCCGCTCATCGCCGCGCCCCTTCGCGAAACGAACCAGTTCGAGATGATCAGCGAGCAGGGGATGATCGACGCGCACATCAGACCGCAGCCGATGGCGATGAAGACGAGATAGAGCTGCCAGAGGTGCGAAACCTGGCTGCCGACGAGCAGGCCGAGGCCGATCATCAGGGCTCCGGCGACCATCACCGGTCTGGCGCCGATGCGGTCGATGACGATTCCCGCAACCGGTGCGCCGATGCCCGTTCCGATCGAGCCCATCAGCAGTGCCAAGGCGACGTCACCCCTTCCCCAGTTCATGTCTTCCGCGAGGGGCTTGAGGAAGATCGGGAAGGTGTTGAGGACCATTCCCCAGACGAGAAACAGGATGACGAAGCAGGCAGCGACGACGAGATATCCGTAGAACAGCTTCGGGGGGCGCGCGGGCATCATGCAGAGCGTCTTAGCACAGGGGAGTCGGCCGAGTGCGCTGGAGGCGCAGGCGCCGGCCGTCACGCGGGTCGTTCCCTACGAGCGGATGCTACCCGGTCCGCATCGGCCCCTCGGGACTCCCTGATGGGATCGAAAAAGCGGCGTCATCTCGGAGGCTTGAGAACAAGATTAGAAGCACTACTGGAGCTGCCCATAGGGCTTTGCACTACAGCGAATCAGGCATTCCTCCGATAGGAGCTGGAATCGCAGAAACCGGCGCCTGGCCGCCGTCCGCCTCCCGGCGGGTCCCGGAGCGATGCCATGCTTCCCGAGCTCTACCAATCCTTCGAGACCGGCACCTTGCTGGATCTGGTGTCCTACGGCGATCCCGACTACGAAGAGCCGGAGGCGGAGGAGTCGATCCATCAGGAAGACGAAGCCCCCGCCCGCCCCGAGGCCCTCACTCCCCGCCGGCGCGGCTGGCTCCTGCTGGGGGGGAAGAAGGGGAGGTGGTTGCGTCTGGGCCGGCGATGGATCGATCGGGCCGTGCGCCGGTAGGACGGGACCCGCTCTCACTCCCGATTTACTGACGACCCGATCGGACGGTGCACATCCAATCGTCGATCTGTTCTATGATCGTCGCTGAATGAGGAGCGTTCTGCGAACGCTGGCACTGTTGCTCTGCGCCACCGGCGTCGCGCTACCCGGAGGTCGAGCCGAGGGTGCGGCCGCAGCTCTCGCCGAGTCGAGCTCGGCCTTTGCCTTCGACCTGTATCAGGCCGTCCATCACCGGGAGGGCAATCTCTTCTTCTCGCCCTACTCGGTCTCCGTGGCGCTGGCGATGGCCCGGGCCGGTGCCGCCGGTGAAACCGCCTCCCAGATGGACACGGTTCTACACCTGCCGGGGGAAGGCGCCGCGCAGGAGCACCGTGAGCTCGCCAGGCAGCTCGAACCGCCTCTGGTTCCCGAGAGCGCAGAGGCGGAGGCGAAGCAGATCCCGGCCTACGAGCTGAACATCGCCAACACTCTCTGGGGTCAGGAGGGGCTGCCGTTCCGAAGGCACTTCCTCGCGGTTCTCGAGGATGACTACGGCGCTCCGCTCGCCCGGGTGGACTTCACCGAGCCCGCGGAAGCTCGGGAACGGATCAACGCGTGGGTCGAGGAGGAGACCCGGAAGCGGATCCGGAACCTGATTCCCGAGGGACAGCCGAGTCCGAGCACTCGCCTGGCCCTCGCCAACGCCATCCATTTGAAGGCCGCCTGGGAGGATCCCTTCAAGGTGGCGAGGACCGCGGACGGCCTCTTCACCACGCCCGCGGGTGGTGAGGTCACCGCGCACTTCATGCATCAGACGGAATCGCTTCGCTACGCCGGGATGGATGATCTCCAGGTGCTGTCGCTTCCATACCGGGACCGGCGCATGTCGATGGTCATCCTGCTTCCCCGCAAGACCAGCAGCCTCGCGGAGCTGGAGGCAAGGCTCGACGCGGAGCGGGTCCGCCGCTGGCTCTCGGAGCTCCGCCCGACCCACGTCCACGTGGCACTTCCGCGCTTCGAGTTCGAGAGCTCCTTCGATCTCACCGATACGCTCGCCGGGATGGGAATGCCCGACGCCTTCGACGCGGATCGGGCCGACTTCTCGCAGATGAGCGAGGTGGCGCTCTTCATCGACCTGGTCCTGCACAAGGCCTTCGTCGCCGTGGACGAGGAAGGTACCGAGGCCGCGGCGGCGACCGCGGTGCTGATGACCCTCGCCGGAGCCCCTCCGAGGGAGACGATCGAGTTCCGGGCGGATCACCCGTTCCTGTTCTTCATCCAGCATCGAGATACGGGCGCCATCCTCTTCCTGGGACGCGTCGTCGATCCGACCCGCTCCTCCGCGCCGGGCGGATGAGTCGGGGGCCGCGGGCTCTGGACTCAGCGGAGCTGTGCGGCGAAGACCTCAGGATCGGTGGTGGGGCGCTCGCAGACCCGGTTCTGGCAGACGTAGGCGGTGACCTTGCCCTCTCGAGCGACCTTCCCGGCCACCAGGGGCACGGCCAGGGAGTGCGCGCGGAGATCCTCCCCCTCGGTGGCCACCGCCAGGATCCGGTTGGGCAACAGGGTCGCGCGGAGCGGTGCCAGCATGCTGTCCAGATCACCGCCTGAAGCGGGTCGGACCACGACGATCTCCTTGGTCGCCGCGAGCTGGAAATCGAGGGCCAGCAGCATCTCGGAGAGCGCCGTCGGCACTCTCGTCAGCATCTCGTGAAAGGCGGAGAAGAGGCTCGCAGCGCGCTCGAGGTGGCGGTCGTCGCCCGTGAGCTCGGCGAGGCGGAGGAGGTTGCGCGCGGCAATCGAGTTGCCGGAGGGGACGGCCCCGTCCTGGCTCGGCTTCTCCCGTGCCAGGAGACGCTCGTGGTCGTCGGCGTTGTTGAAGTAGGCCCCGCCCGCGTCGTCGGCGTAGTGAGCGTCGAGTGTCTCCTGCAGTGAGAGCGCCTCGTGCAGCCAGTGCGGATCCGGGTCAGCCTCGTACAGGTCGAGAAGTCCGGCGACGATGAATGCGTAGTCTTCGAGAAAGGCCGGCCCCGCCGCGCGCCCATCCTTGAAGGTCCGAAGCAGGCGCCTGCCTTCCCGCATATTCACCAGCAAGAAGCGCGCCGCCCGGCCCGCGGCGTCGGTGTAGGTTTCCTCGTCGAGAGCGAAGCCCGCCTGGGCGAGCGCGGAGATCATCAGCCCGTTCCACCCCGCGAGGATCTTCTCGTCGCGGAGCGGCGCCGGGCGGCGGGCCCGGGCCCGGTAGAGCTGCTCGCGCGCCTCGCGGACGATCTCATCCAGGCGGTGGCGTTCGATTCCCAGCTCCCGCGCGACCGCAGCGGGATCGCGCTCCCGGTGAAGAATGCTGCGACCTTCGAGGTGCCCGGCGGGAGTGACGCCGTAGTACGCGTGGACAGAGGGGGCCTGCTCCGCCCCGACCACCGCTTCGATCTCCTGCGGCGTCCAGGTGAAGAACCATCCCTCCTCTGACTCGCCCTCGGCGTTCAGACTGTCGGCGTCGGTGGCGGAGTAGAAGCCGCCCTCGGGCGAGGTCATCTCGCGCATCGCGTAGTCGAGGATCTCGCGCGCAACCTGGGCGAAGTCCGCGCGCTCCGTGGCCTGCCAGCCCTCCAGATAGGCGAGAGCGAGGAGCGCGTTGTCGTAGAGCATCTTCTCGAAGTGCGGGACCAGCCAGTCGGGATCCGTGGCGTAGCGGTGAAAGCCGCCGGCGACCTGGTCGTGGATGCCGCCTGCCGCCATCCGTTCGAGGGTGAGCGTCGCCAGCTCCAGCGCGTCCGGATCGCCCGTGCGCCGATGGAAGCGCAGCAGGAAGCGGATTGGGAGAGAGGAGGGGAACTTCATCGAGCCGACCAGTCCGCCGCGGGCTCGATCGGCGTTTCGGGCGTAGGCGGACTTGGCGAGCTTCAGCACCTCCTCCCCCGGGACCTGCGTCACAGCGGCGGTGACGCCCTCGAGATCCCGCCGGATCAGCCCGGTCAGCTGGTCCGCGACCTCCTCGACCGACCCGCGGTTCTCTGCGTAGTGCCGCTGGATCGCCTCCAGAATCTTGGCGAATCCCCGATGGGGACCGAGATCGCGGGGAGGAAAGTAGGTCCCTCCGTAGAACGGCTTACGCTCCGGGGTCAGCCAGATGTTCAGGGGCCAGCCCCCGCTGCCGGTCATCGCCTGCACCGCGCTCATGTAGACCGCGTCGACGTCCGGACGCAACTCGCGATCCACCTTGATGGCGATGAAGTGCTGGTTCAGGAACCGGGCGATCTCGGGCTCCTCGAAGGATTCCTCCTCCATGACGTGGCACCAGTGGCAGGTGGAGTAGCCGATGCTGAGCAGAACGGGGCGGTCGAGACGTTTCGCCTCCGCGAAGGCCTCGTCGCCCCACGGATACCAGTTGACCGGATTGTGGGCGTGCTGCCGGAGGTAGGGGCTCGTCTCCAGCAGCAGGCGGTTGGTGTAGAGGGGCGAGTCGTCCGCCCGGCGGTTTCGGGTCCGCGGAGGGTCGTCCGCGGCACGGGCGGAGAGGGCGCTCGCCAGGCGCACCCGGAGCTGCTCCGAGAAGGAAGGTGCACCCGGAAGTGCTTCGGGGATCTTCGTCACTTGGGCCTCCGAGGCAAGTCTACCCGGGGACGGAAGCCCCCCCAAAGAAACTCGTCACGGGAGCCCGGGCGCGGGCCGCGCGATCAGAGGCCTTCGAGGTGATCGGTGTGGTTGAAGCTCAGGAGCGCCGGCTCGGGCTCCAGCACCAGATCGGTCACGGCGCAGTTCCCCATCACTCTCCGCCAGGAGGTGACGTCACCGTCCACCAGGAGGCCGAAGCCGAGGGTGAGGGCGCCTCCGTGCCCGACCACGATGGCGGTTTCGCCCGGGTGTGCAGCGGCGATCCGGCGCAACGCTCCGGCGTAGCGTTCGGCAACCTGCCGCGGAGACTCACCGCCTCCGGGGCCGTGGTCCGGATCCTCCCGCATCCGCTCGAAGAGGCGGTGCTCCGCCGTGAGCACCGGGTAGCTGACGCCCTCCAGGCTGCCGAGATGGTACTCGGTGAGGTCGGGCTCGATGCGAGGCTCGAGACCGAGCGCGTCGGCAATCGCGCGAGCGGTGAGGCGTGAGCGGATCAGGGGGCTCGCGTACACGGCCGCTGCCTGGGGCCGTGTCTCGGCGAGGTGGCGGGCGACCCGCTCGGCTTGACGCACGCCCCTCTCGGTCAGCTGGGTATCGATGGATCCGTGCCAGACACCCTCGACGTTGGCCGTGGTCTCCCCGTGCCGAACCACCGTCAGAATCGTTCGTCCGCTCATCGGGAGCGAAGCATAGCGATCGAAACGCGGCCCACCGCGGATTCCCGCGCGGTCAATGGCCGGCGTCACTCCACGCCCGCAGTAACTCTCGCAGCGTGTCCTCGGTGTTGCACTCCGGGTTCCGCCGGACGCACTCGGCGAGGTGGTGCAGCGCACGGCCCACCCGTGGGCCTGGCCCGGCGCCGAGGATTTCCATGGCGTCGCGTCCGTCGAGGGCGAGGTGCGTCCGCTGCAGCGCTTCCTGCCCGGCGCTCTGGACCCGGTCCATCTGTCCCCGGAGCTCGGAGAGCCGGGAGCGGACCGCCTGAGCCTCGTCGCCGCGGACGATTTGGGCGTCGAGCTCCGCTTCCCGCAGTGCGAACAGCCGCGCCATGTTGACGTCACCGGCGCGCCTGATCAGTCGGCGCAGTGGGAGGTCCTTTCCCCGTGGGAGGTGACCGTCGACGGGATGCAGGGCGAGCAGCGTCTCGACGTCGCGGACCAGAGGGGCGGAGAAGCGGAGCCGGCTCAGAATCCTGGCGGCCCGCGCTCCGCGAAGCCATCCCGCGAGGCGGAGCGTGAGCTCGGACGGCAGCCGGTCGACGAGCGGCCCCGCGTCCGCGAGCACCGCGGGGGCGAGGGTGGCTTCGATGCCGGTGCGTCGCAGCAGCTCGAGTGCGATCCCCGGACGGGGCGCCAGAAGAAGTCGTGTGATCTCGCGGCGAACACGCCTTGCGGCGAGGAAGGGGAGCGCGGTCCGAGCTCGCGGCATGGCGTCTTCGAGCTCCGAGCTGGTCCGGAAGGAAAGCTCGGCGACCAGGCGCACAGCGCGCAGCGCGCGAAGCGGATCCTCCTCCATGCTCCTCCGGGCGGGCCCCACCGTACGCAGTCGCCCGGCCTCGAGATCGAGAAGGCCTCCCTGGGGGTCGATGAGTCTGGGGCCACCGTCTGCGTTCGGGTCGTAGGCGATCGCGTCGATGGTGAAGTCCCGCCGGGCGAGATCGTCGTCGAGGCGCTCGCCACCGCGATAGCGAGCGACATCCAGCGGGCCGGCATGGGTCGGGACCATGATGGTGGCGTAGCCGGGGGCGATCGGGACCGCGTGGGGAAAGAGCCCGAGCACCCGCTCCGCGGGTGCCGAGGTCGCGGCCTGGAAGTCGCGCACCACCAGCCCGGCGAGGAGGGCGCGGACACAGGGGCCCACCAGCGCGCAGTGGTGCCCGTCGGAGGCGAGTGTCCGGAGGATCGGCTGAAGGTCGGCCGGAAGCGCCAGCTCGCGGTTCTGCATCGCGCAAACTTACCGTTCGTCCCCGAAAATCTCGCTGCCAAAGCTCGATGAAATCCATCGGGAGGGCGGGGAAGCACGGCAACGAGGGGGGAGGGGTGCGAGCGCTGGGCATCCCCACGGGGGAGCTCGAGAGCTCTTTGCGCCCGCAGGGCGATCCCTTCCCGCCGGAAGTGCAAGAAACGACACCTTCGCATTCTGGGGGACACACACCCTGTATGGCCCTGATGCCCGGATCACCGGTGCGTCGCAGGGGTGAGATACAACCCTTGCTTGCGCTAGTGTAAGCCCTGCCGGAGAGGCGAAGGTGAGGGGCAAATGACGACGCAAGTACTTCGAAAGCAAAGCGAATCCGTGAAGTGGGGCCTGTTGGTCGTGAGCTTGGGGGTGTTGCTCGCAGCGGGACCCGCAGCCGCCCAGGACGACGCGGTGGTGTCGCGCCTGCGGGGCGAGCAGCTGGCCGCTGAGGGGCGTTGTGCGGAGGCACTGCCGCTGCTCGAGAGGGCCCGTGCCGCCGATCCGAGCGATGCGCGCGCCGCCCTGGTCGCCGGGCAGTGCCAGATCACGCTGCGCAAGTATCCCGAGGCCGCCGCTCTCCTGCAGGAGGCAAAGCGCCTCGACTCGGACCTCGCCGAGGCCGATCTCCTCCTGGGCATGGCGCGGTTCCACCAGGGAGACCTGGACGGGTCCGAGGAGGCGCTGGAGGCGGCAAAGAGCGATCTGCCCGATCGCGCCGAGCTCCACCTGTATCTCGGCTTGATCGCCCTCGAGCGGGGCGAGGCCGCGCAGGCGGCGACGTCCCTGGGGCGCTCCGGCCGGGCCGACCCTGACGCGGTCGAGCCCATTGCGTCCTTCTACGAGGGCCTGGCCCACGAGATCGAGGGCGAACGGCGGGCCTCCGAGGTGGCCCTGAAACGAGCCCGTGAGCTCGGCGCAGGTACCGTCTGGGAGACCCAGGCGATCGCCGCGCTCGAGCGCCTCGACGCGGAGGCACCACCCCCGTGGAAGGGAACCAGTCCTCGCGGGCTCGAGATCCTGGGCGAGCGCTCTCCGAGCTGGTGGGTCAGCGGCACCTTCGGCGTGGAGTACGACGACAACGTGGTGCTGCGCGGCAGCGGAGTACGCCTCCCCCTCGAGGTCAGCTCCCAGAACGACCACCGAGGCATCTGGTCGCTGGAGGCCGGCCGCGAAATCTTCGCGAATCCGGACTGGACGGTGGGCATACTCGCCACCTACTTCGGCTCGCTCCACGACGACCTCGAAGACTTCAACATGCATTATCCGGGCCTCTCCGTATGGGTGGACCGCCGCCTCCGGCCGAAGACCGTCGGGCGTCTCCAGTACGACTTCGCCTACGCCTGGGTCGGCGGCAGCGAGCCGTTTCTGGTCTCCCACGAATGGACGCCGGCTCTGTACCAGGACTGGGGGAAGGGAGGCACCACGCGGATCTTCACCCGCTTCGACAAGCTGAACTTCCTCTTCAGCAACGAAGACGTGCCCGACGGACGAGGGCGGGTGGGCTCTTATTGCATGAGCCGCTACCAGGTGGTCTGTGGACCGCCCGGGACCGAGGAGAATCAGGCGCGCAACCGCGATGGCTGGGGATTCTCGGCCGGGTTCGATCACACCTGGCCGGTGGCCAGCGAAAGGCTGGTGCTGCGGGCGGGCTACCGCTACCGCCGCTTCAGCGCCCGCGGGACCGAGTACTCCTTCCAGGCCCACGAAGCGCAGCTCGGCTTCCGGCTGCTTCTCCCCCTCGAATTTGCCTTCGAGGCCTTCGGGAGCTACGCCTGGCAGCCGTACCGCAACCGCTCCACGTACCCCGACCCCGAGGACGCGTTCTTCAGACGGGAGTACTCGCTGAGCGGCAAGGACCGGAGCGACGACGTTACGCGGGTGGACCTGGTGCTCGAGCGTCCCGTCACCGACTTCCTGATGCTCTCACTGCGGTACGCCTACTTCGACAACGCCTCCAACGTCGATGTGTTCGACTACAACCGTGAGATTCTGGGGATGTATGCGACGTTCCGCTTCACCCCGTAGACAAGGAGAAGAAACCATGCGAAGTGTGATCGAGCGGATAGCAATAGGAGCCGTGCTCGGTGGGGTGCTCGGCGCGCTTCCCCTCTCCTCGGTGGGTGCAGAGACGGCCGCCGTGGTCCTTTCCGCGACGGGCAGTTCCTTCGCGGAGAGCGCAACGGATCGACGGTCTCTCGAGTGCCAGGGCGTGGTGGCCGACGGCGAGCGGATCGTCACGGACGAGACCTCCCGGGCCGGGCTGCAGGCCGGCGACCTGTACGTGCAGCTGGATCCCTCCAGCAGCGTGGCCATCGGACGCACCGAGGCGGGTGCCCCGTCGATCGAGGTGATCTCCGGCCGGGTGCGACTGGTGGACACCGGGGCCGGAGCCGGGCCCGCGTTCGAGATCCGAACCCCCGATTCCCGGGCCACGGGCCGCGGTAACGACACCGAGGTCACCGTCTCGAACCAGGGGACGGAGTTCTGTGAGGCGGCGGCCGATCTGGACGTCGCCCTGCGGGAGGGCGACGGATCGCTGGTGGCGCGCCCCGGCCAGTGTGTGGCGGCCCGCGCCGGTGAGCCGCTGACGACGGCACCGGGAGGCGGGAGCCAAATCGCCCTCTCGGGCGCGGAGGGCTGCATCGAAGTGGCCGCAGTCGATCATTTCCTGCCTGACGTGGCGGCGCCGCCGCCGACCATCGGGCTGGCTCCCCTGGACCCGCCTCGGCAGATCTGGCGCCCGCGCGACAGTCGGGCCAATCCGTCGCTGGTGCGGCGGTCCAGGCCGTCGGGAAACGGAGGTGGCGACCCGGGCTTCGGCGTCGGCACCGGTCCTGCGGGGGGCGGCGAGACGCCCCAGTAGCAGAGCAGACTGAACCGGCACCAGGCTCTTCAACGGAGCTTCGACTGGCCGCCGGGTGGGCACGCGCCCACCCGGCGGCTTTCTTTTCTTCCGCCGGCGTGCCACCGAGGCGTCCGTCCGGGCGCTGCGGAGACAGCGGCCCCGGCAGGTTCGAAGCACAGCTTGCGAGGCCGTCTTGCACATGACGTGCCGGTAGCTGCTGTTACGCACGGGAAATCTGGCGCGCGCATGACACAAAACGCCCTCCCGAGCCACTCACCAATGCGGCGAGCCTCAGCCGCTTGCGGAGATGAAAGGGGAGTGACGGATGCAGTGGATGAAACGACACCTCGGGCTCGGGGCAGCGACGCTGCTCGCGGCGACTGCGCTCCTCGTCGCGTCGAGCGCCTTCGCGTTAGGGATCGCGCCGGCGACGGTCTACTTGCTGCCCAGCGTCGATACTCCCACCCTGAACATCGACCACACCTGGACTCGCCTCCATCCCTTCGAGACCGGTGACCCCGTCACGCCCTATGACTACTCCGATGACGCCAGCATGGAATACGTCGAGGGTACGGGCGCGCTGGACGACGCCTGGGTCTGGAACCTCACCTTCGAGGTCACCTGGCACAACACCTCCGCCGGGCAGCCCCTGGACAAGGTGATCGGGGAGCAACTGCTCTTCGTGATCGTCGACTATCGTTTCGAGCACTACGATCCGCCCCAAGAGACCTTCGGCACCACCTTCAAGCTCGAAGACTCGGGCTTCGTGCGCGGGGGAGGCTTCGCGGTCGACGGCTCGCCCGTCACGCCGCTGATCGTCAGCGACACCTGGGATATCACGGGGATCTCGAATGCCGACTATCCGGAGAACTGGATCGGGTTCTTGATCGACATCGATCCCGGGAATCCCACCGCTACCCACCTGGTCACCATGCAGTACGCGCTCGGTGAGGACCCTCTGCCTCAGAGGCTCGGGGATGGGGAGAACCTCTGGTTCCCCAATGCGCTCTTCCTGCAGACGATTCCCGAGCCCGGCACGGCGACCCTGGTGGGCGTTGCCCTCCTGATCCTCGGTGTGGCCCGCGCGCGTCACCGGGCCGCCTGAGCTCGACCCTCTCCTGGTACGGGGGAAGCGGAGCGATCCGCTTCCCCCGTTGTTATTTTGTGGCAAGAAACCGGGTGGAGGGGCGCGGAATGGCCGAGGAACGCACCGGGCAGGAGATCGAGCTCACCAGCGATGGAGAACGGGCGCGGGGCTACCTCGCCCTCCCGGCCTCCGGCCGGGGTCCCGGCGTGATCGTGATCCAGGAGTGGTGGGGGCTCGTTCCCCACATCCGCGACGTCTGTGACCGGATGGCACGGGAGGGCTTCGTGGCTCTCACGCCGGATCTCTACCGCGGCGAGTCCACCGACGATCCCGACGTGGCGAGCCGGCTGATGATGGATCTCGAGATCCCGCGTGCCGCGCGCGACCTCGATGCGGCGGTGGATGCGCTGCTGAACCACGATGCCGTCGACGGGGCGAAGGTCGGGGCGATCGGCTTCTGCATGGGCGGGCAGCTCGCGCTCTTCGCCGCGACCCGCAACCGGCGGATCGACGCGGTCTGCGACTTCTACGGGGTCCACCCCAACGTGACGCTGGACCTCTCCGGCCTGGAGGCTGCGGTGCTCGGGATCTTCGCCGAGCGGGATCCCTATGCCTCCCCCGATGTCGCCCGCAAGCTCGAGGCGGATCTCCGAGCCGTGGGAAAGCGCGCCCACTTCAGCATCTACCCGGACGTCGATCACGCTTTCGTGAACGAGACGCGTCCCGACGTCTACGACGCAGTGGCTGCGACCCGCGCCTGGTCCGAGCTCCTGGCCTTCCTGCGAGCGGAGCTTTCGTGAGTCGAGAAGCTCGTGTATCGGCCCGCAACCGGTGGCCGATCCCGCTCGCCGACCTCCGCGCCGAAATCGACGATCGCGTCGCTCGGGTGACCACGCGCCTCAACGACTACGGGTTCGATCCCTTCGGCGCGGAGCCGGTGTACGCGCGCAACGTCGCGCTGCTCACGACCATCCTCTACCGCTACTGGTTCCGCGTCGAGACCCACGGCATCGATGTCGTGCCCGAAGGTCGCGCGCTGCTGGTCGGCAATCACGCCGGCAACACCTTCGCCTACGACGGGACCATGGTGGCGACGGCGATGCTGCTGGAGGCGGACCCGCCGCGCATGCTGCGGGCGATGGGGGAGTACTACCTTCCTCAGATTCCCTTCTTCGGCACCTTCATGCACCGCTCTGGCTCGGTGGTCGGAACGCCGGAGAACTGCACCCAACTCCTCGAGAACGAAGAGGCGGTGATGGTCTTCCCGGAGGGCCAGCGGGGCTTCGTCAAGCCCTACCACAAGCGCTACCAGCTCCAGCGTTTCGGCCTGGGCTTCATGCGGCTCGCCATCGGGACCGACACTCCGATTGTCCCAGTCGGAATCGTCGGCGCGGAGGAGCAGAGCCCCGGGCTGGCCGACGCGAAGTGGCTGGGCAAGCTAGTCGGGTCTCCCGCCTTTCCCATCACGCCGACCTTCCCGTGGCTGGGGCTTGCCGGCTTCGTGCCCCTGCCGGTGAAGTTCCGAATCCGCTTCGGTGAGCCCCTTCGCTTCGAGGGCGAAGCCAACGAGGACGACGCGGCGATCGAGAAGCGGGTCACCGTGGTGAAGCGGTCGATCCGCAAGCTGGTGGCCGAGGCCCGGGCGGAGCGAGAGGGCTGGTTCTCCTAGCGCTCCCGGTTTTGACTTCGAAAGCGCTCTCGATTCGGATGCTTAGGAGTCCACCTCGGGAAACACCTGGAGGGTCTCGCGCACTTCGACGCTGGCGAAGACCCCCTCGATCGCATAGGGATCGCTCTCCGCGATCAGCCGGGCGGAGGCGAGGTCGGCGGCTTCGAAGACGACCACGCTGCCGCAGGGGTTGCCCTCCTCGGTGCGCATCGGTCCCGCGAAGCGCACCCGGCCGGCGTCTACCAGCGGCTGGAGATTGGCGAGGTGGGCATCGCGGTGGCGCTTCCGCAAGGCGAGCCCATCGGGTCCGTCGCGTCCGATCAGCACGTAGAGAGGCATGCGCCCTGGATAGCGATCCCCGCCTCAGATTTCGAGCAGTGCAATCTCGGACGGATCGGTCAGGGGGCGAATGATCTCCATCGAGAGGGTGAGGCCCGCGTCCTCTCGCGTGGCCTCGATCTCGAAGAGCGCCTCGCCGGGGAGCTCATAGAGGAAGGAGAACCCCTGGGCGCCCTCGCCGGATGCTCCGTGAAGCCGAGCGGGCACGCGCGTCCGCTCGAAGAGGAGTCGGGCGATCCACTCCGTGTCCTCCCGCGCGAGCTGGCGGTAACGGAGCTTCTTCGCCTCGGCATCGACCGTGAAGCAGGGACGGCTGCCCACCCGGAAGTCGATCCGGCTGGCGCCCTGGGCGATTCCGAAGCGAAGGAAGCGGAGCAGTGCGGCGTCGTCGATGCAGCGGACCGGATCGGGCACGGCGGGATCCCCCAGATCGGCTTCTGCGCGGAAGCCCTTGTGATCTGGGAGACTTATCGGCGGTCTTGCCGGCGGCTTGAGCGCGGAAAAAGAGCTTCCTGGACGGGGGTCCAGGAAGCTCCAACCGCGCGCGAGGGATCAGCGATCCGGCCCGGTCGACCTCCGCTAGCCGAGATTGCGGTCGAGGAAGCTCCAGTTCACCAGCTTCCAGTACGACTCGAGGTACTTGGGGCGGGCATTGCGGTAATCGATGTAGTAGGCGTGCTCCCAGACGTCGCAGGTGATCAGGGGCTTCTTGCCCTCGGTGATCGGGTTGCCCGCGTTCTGGGTCTGCTCGACGGAGAGGCTCCCGTCCTGGTTCTGCACCAGCCAGCACCAGCCCGAGCCGAACAGCGTCGCGGCCTTGGCGGTGAACTCCTCCTGGAACTTCGCGTAGGAGCCGTAGACCCGGTCGAGGACCTCCTTGACGCGGCCGGTGGGCTCGCCGCCCCCGTCGGGAGAGAGGCTGTTCCAGTAGAAGGTGTGATTCCAGACCTGGGCCGCGTTGTTGAAGATGCCGCCGCCGCCGTTGCAGATGATGTCCTCCAGAGAGGCCTCGGCAAACTCGGTGTCCCGGATCAGGTTGTTCAGGTTCTTGACGTAGGTGGCATGGTGCGCGCCGTAGTGAAAATCGATCGTCTCGGCGGAGATATAGGGGGCGAGCGCATCCTTGGGGTAGGGCAGCTCGGGAAGTTCGATGGCCATGGTGTCTCTCTCCTTTGGTTCCTGTACGCGCAGCCGGGGAGGCTTTGCGACGCGCGGTTCGCGGGGGTGTTAAATAAGTAACGCATTGAGAAATTTTGGCAAGCAAATAGTTGATTTGATCTGCTGCTGACCTACCCTGTGACCGAGGCCAGAAGGGGACTGCCATGACGCCCGCACGCCGGAGGCTCCTGGAACTGATCAAGTCCGAGGGCCCCCAGACCGCTAGCGAACTCGCCGAGCGCCTCGGGGTGACCCCGGTCGCGGTGCGACAGCACCTCCAGACGCTCTGCAGGGACGGACTCCTGGCCTACGTCGAAGAGAGGCGCCCCGTGGGGCGCCCGGCGCGCCGCTGGCGAGTCAGCGAAGCGGCCCAGCCGTTCTTCCCCGACAGCCACCGGGAGTTCGCGGTGGGGCTCATCGAGGCCATCGACGGCGCCCTGGGTGGCGAGGCTCTGCAGCGCCTGGTCGAAGAGCGGGTTCGCCGGCAGATCCGGCGCTACCGCCGGCGCATGCCGGAGCCGGATACACCTCTGGAGGAGCGACTGGCGACCCTCGCCAAGCTCCGAAATGAAGAGGGGTACATGGTGGAGTGGAGCGCAGACGGCCCGGATTGCTGGATCCTGGCGGAGAACCACTGCCCCATCTGCGCGGCGGCCAAGGCCTGCGAGGGCCTTTGCGCCAGCGAGCCGGCCCTCTTCCAGACCCTCCTGGGTCCCGATGTCGAGGTTCAGAGGACCGAGCACCTGCTGGAGAATTCTCATCGGTGCGCCTATAAGATCGTGAGCAGGAAAGCCCCATGGTCCGTCCCGGCCCGACCGATTGCGCCGGTGCCCGACGTGGGCCCGACCAGCGAACGAGGAAAAGCCGATGAAGGTCTCCGTCAATCTTGACCTCTGCGAGGCGAACGCGGTTTGCGTGCGATGCTGCCCGGAGGTTTTTCGCCTCGAAGAGGACGACACGCTGACGATCCTCCTCGACGAGATTCCCGAGTCGCTTCGCTCTGGTGTGGAGAGAGCGTCGAGTCGGTGTCCGCGCCAGGCGCTCTCGCTTCAAGAGTGAGCCGATCCAGGGGCCGCGCCGGTCAGGCTGCTTCCCGTCGGGACCCGATTACCGCTTGAGCGCGTAGCTGCTCATCGGATGGGATTCGAGGCGGGCGAAATCGATGAACTTCCCGCAGCTCTCCAGCAGACGGCGTCGGTTCTCCTCGAGCTTCTCCCGTGAACCTTCCGCGGCGAAGAACACGGCGGGATCGATCGGGGCCTCTGCCGGGAAGCCTTCCTCGACGATGGCGGACCAGGGTGGCGCGTCTCGGGTCACCGCTCGCACGATCAGGTTCTGGATGTAGAAGAACGTGCTCTGCGTCTCGATCGCGACCCGCGTGTGTCGTCCCTGCCACTGCTCGAGCCAGTCGTCGTGGAGCATGGCGTCGGGCTTTTCCAGGAATGCCACCATGGTGATGCCCGGAGTGCGCTGGCCGGGAGGCACGACGTGCGCGGTGTTGCTGAGGGGTACGGATTCGAGAACCAGGTAGCCGGCCAGGCGCTGGCAGGCCGCCTCGATCAACCGGTGGATTGGATCCCGGTCGAGGGCGGTGTCGAGCCAGATGGAGACGGTCCCGGATGGGGGCTCCGTGATCCGGGTGATTCTCATCCCCTGGGCGTATTTCGCCATCTCGTCGGCCAGATTCACCGAGAGTCCCCGCACTCCGAGGTCCTCCAGGCCGGCGGCGACCCCTCCGAGCATCTCCTCCCTGAAGCTCTCGATGGACTGCGCCGCTCGCTTCCAGACCACGTAGATGAGCTTTTCCACCGAGCCTCCCGGATCGCCGACGGTTCGGCGACCGCCCCCTTCGCAGCCGCGCCAGCCGCCAGAAGAAGCGGCTGGGTGGGTAGGATAGAATACGCTCCCCATGGATTCCTACGAAGACACGATTCCGCGACTGGTTCGAGGCGCCGCCGAACGCTTCGGAGATCGAATTGCCATCGAGGAGGGCGATCTCGCCCTGAGCTTTGCAGAGCTCTCCGCCGCGGCAACGCAGGCGGCACGGGCCTTCTGCGCCGCCGGCGTCGAACCGGGCGATCGCGTCGGGATCTGGGCGCCGAACATTCACGAATGGGTGGTGGCCGCAATCGGTCTACAGGCGGCAGGCGGGGTGCTGGTGACGCTCAATACCCGGCTGAAGGGAAACGAGGCGGGCTACATCCTCGAGAAGAGCGGAGCACGCATCCTGTGCACGGTGACCGGATTCCTGGACACCGATTACGTCGATCTGCTGCGCGATGCCCTGGGAGGCGCGGGTTCGGCGGGCCCGATCGCCGGGCTGCCGCACCTCGAGAGAATCGTTCTCCTGCGCCGGGGCGAGAAGGTCGCAGCGGACACCACTCCCTGGTCCGAATTCCTCGCCGAGGGCGAGGCGGTCAGCGCGGAGGAAGCAGAGCGGCGCGCCGAGGCCGTATCGGCCGACGACCTCTCGGACCTCCTCTTCACCTCCGGAACGACGGGAAAGCCGAAGGGAGTGATGGGCGCCCATGGCCCGACTCTCCGCTGCTTCGAGACGTGGAGCGAGATCGTCGGTCTTCGGGAGGGTGATCGCTATCTGATCGTGAATCCGTTCTTCCACAACTTCGGCTACAAGGCGGGGTGGTTGGCGGCGATCATGCGCGGTGCGACGATCCTTCCGCAGCCGGTGTTCGACGTCCCGGCGGTGCTGGAGCGGGTCGGCAGGGAACACGTCACTGTCCTCCCGGGTCCGCCCACGCTCTATCAGTCGATTCTGGCCCACCCCGATCTGGAGAAGTTCGACCTCTCCTGCCTTCGCCTCGCCATCACCGGCGCCGCCGTGATCCCCGTGGAGCTGATCCACCGGATGCGCCGTGATCTCGGCCTCGAGACCATCATCACCGGCTACGGGCTCACCGAGTGCACCGGTCCGGTGACCTTGTGCCGCGAGGACGACTCCCCCGAGACGATCGCCAGGACCTCCGGCAGGGCGATACCGGATGTCGAGGTCCGGTGCGTCGACAAGGAGGGGAAGGAGACCCCTCGCGGGGAGCCGGGCGAGGTCGTGGTGCGCGGCTACAACGTCATGCCGGGCTACTTCGAGGACGCTTCCGAGACCGCCAAGACGATCGACGCGGAGGGCTGGCTGCACACCGGTGACGTCGGGATCATGGACGATCGCGGCTACCTGCGGATCACCGACCGCATCAAGGACATGTACATCACGGGCGGCTTCAACTGCTATCCCGCCGAGATCGAGAACCTGATGCACACCTGGGAGGACGTTCTTCAGGTGGCGGTGATCGGCGTTCACGACGAGCGCATGGGTGAGTTAGGCATGGCCTTCGTCGTTCCGGCGCCGGGCTCCTCGATCACGCCGGACTCCGTGATCGCGTGGTGTCGTGCGAACATGGCGAACTACAAGGTCCCGCGACGTGTCGAGATCGTCGATTCCCTGCCGATGAATGCCATGGGGAAGGTGACCAAGTTCGTTCTGCGCGAGCGGGTGCGAAGCGGAGAGGTCTAGCTCGGGCCGAGCCAGATCGACTCTCCGGCGCGGATGGTGGCGACGACCGCTTTGCTTGGGAGCTCCGATCTCGCCGCCGACCAGGGGCGATCCAGCAGACAGAGATCCGCGGGGGCTCCGACCGAGATTGGGCGCGGCGCGGCGCCCGGTCGCCCGGGAGGGGACGTGAAGAGGGCCAGGGCCTGCTCCGGCGAGAGCTTCTCGTCCTCCCCGATGGTGGCCCCGCCTTCGGTGCGGCGGTCGACCGCGGCCCGCATCGCCGCCCACGGGTCGGGGTCGCCAAAGGGCGCGTCGGTGCTCCCGCCGAGCGGCACCGACGCACGCAGGAATCCCCCGCATCGGTAGAGCCAGGGCCGGTCCCGGATCTCGACGTCGACGAGGTAGGCATCGCCGCGCTCGTGGATGAAGCCGGGCTGGGTGACGACGGTGAGCGGGAGAGCCGCGAGCAGCTCGAGCGCATCGGGCGGCGTCACCGCGGCGTGCTCGATCCGGTCTCCCGGCCGGCAACCGGCGGCGGCGAGTGCGGTGGCGGCGAGAACCAGCTCGGCGCGCGTCACGCAGTGGAACGCCACCGAACGGGCCTCCACGTGGGCTGCCTCGATGATCCGGTGGAGCTCCTCCAAGGCGGGAAGCTCGGTCTCGTCGAGCCGCACCTTCACGGCACCTCGTTCCACCCGGGTGTGGGTCGGCGAGGGAAGATCGGGCCCGCCCATCACCCGCAGTCGTTGCAGCAGCTCGCCCCGCTCGGCGGCGGCGACGAAGGCGCACAGCTCCGGGCTCGCGTTCTCCGCCGTCGCGTCCGTCAGTCCGGTCACACCGAAGCTGGCCAGCCGCCGGCTCACCTCCGCGAGACCCGGGGGAGCGCGGTCTTCGAGTCGCTCTCGCAGCCATGCGTCGAGGCGAAAGAGCCGCCCCGTGGCGCGTCCCGTGGCATCCCGCTGGACCCCGGGGCGGTCCACGCCCGCGTCGAGCCCGAGGCGATCCACCGCCAGGGAGTTCATCACCCACATCGCTCCGCTGCGGTGCTGGATGCGGAGGGGGCGGTCGGGAGCCAGATCGTCGAGGATCTTCCGGTCGAGGTCACCGACGATGGACTCGTGGTAGCCGACGCCGCGGATCCACCCATCCTCGTCTCCGCTGCCTCCGCCGGTCCGGAGGGCATCTCGCAGCGCGGCGAGGCAGCGAACTCGCGGAGGACCGCAAGGCACCGATGCGTCGGCGGCGGCCAGAGCCAGCAGGTGGATGTGGTGGTCGTGGAGGCCGGGAAGCAGCGCACCTCCCGCGGCGTCGAGGACCGGCTCGCCGGTGCGGCGGGCGAGTGCGCGACCGATCTCGTCGATCCGGCCCGACGCGATCCGGAGGTCGAGGGACGCGATGCCGCCGATCTCTGCACCGCGGATCAGCACGGGATGAGCTCCCCGAGCACCCTCGCGGTGTCGGCACCGAGCGGCCGTGCCGGACGCCGGACCGGCCGCGCCCTCGGTGGAGAGACGGGGGCCCGCTGCGGGCCGACCACGACCTCGAAGCCGGAGCCGGACCGCTCCACCCTCGCCGGCGAAGCGGCCGTACCGAAGGCGAGGACGTGAGCGACGACATCGGTGAGCGCGATGTCGAGCAGGTAGCCGCCTCCGGCGCTCCAATGGGCGAGTGCGGCCAGCGCGGCGTGGAGGCCGGCGAGCGGATCCGCAATGGCGTCTCCACAGAACAGGGGCGGGCTGCCTTCGACGGCGGTGGCGGTCGCCAGACCCGCAGCGACGCCGGCGTCATCCCCGAACGCGATCCAGCCCGCACCGGGCTCTCGGCGTCCGTGTCCGGTGAGACTCAGCCAGGTGAGCCCCGGGACCCTCTCGACCAGAGACTCGACATCCACTCCGAGCTGAGCGAGGGCGCGGGGTCTGGCGCTCTCCACGACGATGTCCGCGCGCTCGAGGAGTCGGCGGAGCTGGCGGCGCCCGGAGGCATCGCCGAAGTCGAGAGCCACGCTGGCCTTCCCGGAGTTGAGCAGCGCGAAGAAGGCGGGCGGTCCGGAGCGGGCGCCGTCCGGTCGGCGGGTGCTCTCCAGCTTCACCACCCGTGCTCCCGCCTGCTCGAGGAGATGGGTGCAGAGTGGACCGGCCCAGAGCGAGGAGAGGTCGACGACCAGGGGAACCTCGGCGGGATCTCGGGGAAGCGACCTGCCGCGAGCGGCGACTCGGTACCAGGGGGGCGCGTCGGCAGCCGGATCCACCGCGACCGCCGCCGCGAGTCCGAGGAGCCGGGCGCGCTCCACGAGCTCGGCGGCCGGACGCGCCGCGACGCGATGGGCGACATGGCTCCAGGGCTCCTCGACGTTGCCTTCGCCGAGCCAGGCCGGGATCGAGCGAATGTCGTCGGGGCGGGCCAGCGTCACGGCGATCCAGCCGTCCATCGCTCGCAGGATGCGGCAGCTTCCGCCGGGCGAGACGGTCCCGCGTCGATGGAGGTCGAGGATCGCCGCGCGTTCGCCGAGCAGCGCGGGCCCGTCGAGCTCCGCCGCGCAGGGCTCGACCGCGACCAGGCGGAACGCGTCCACCGCGGCGCGCGCAGCGGTGGCCAGAGGCGCTGGCGCCAGCAGGGGCGGGCCGTCGGCGTATCCGGTGAGCGCCATTGCTCCCGAGGCGGCCCACTCGATGGCCGGATCGGACTCGTCTTCGGTCGCCGGGCGGACCACACCTCCACTGAGCCCCTCGAGGAGCGATGTGGTGTAGTCACCTCCGACCCCCGAGCCAGTGACGCGATACTCCCTGCCGGCCAGGGGTTCGCTGGCGAGGATGGGGGAATGGCGGACGGACTCGGACAAGGGCCTCCTCGTGTCTCTCGAATCAGTCGGTGATCTCGTCGATCAGGCCCCATCGGTGCGCGGTGGCGGCGTCGAGCGGGAGGCCCGAGAGCGCGAGATACGCGGTGCGCTGGCGTCCGATGCGGCGCGGGAGGCTCACCGTGCCTCCCGCTCCCGGAACCAGTCCCATCGCGACTTCGGGAAGCTGGAAGAAGGCGTCTCTCGTGGCCCGCACCAGGTGGGCGAACGCCGGTAGCTCGATGCCCGCGCCGACGCAGGCGCCGTGCAGCTCGGCCCGAACCCGGTGGGCGCAGTCGGCGAGCAGGCGTCCGGGATTCCGCGTGGATCGGATGCCGTGCGCGGTGGCCGGATCGGGGAGGGTGCCGAACTCGTCGAGATCCCCACCGCTGCAGAAGGCGGGTCCGGCCCCGAGGAGGAGCACCTCCTCGATCGACGGATCGCAGACGGCCGGCCGAAGTCCCTTCACCAGCGCGTCGCGCATCTCCGCAGAGAAGGCATTCCTCTTCTCCGGACGGTTCAAGGTGAGCTCGAGCCGCGCTTCGGTGCGGCGCGAGAGGACGGCGGGCTCCGGGTTCGGGCGGTGCGCCGGGACCGCGGGTCGCCTCGATAGCCACTCCCCGAACTCCGGCCCGCTCTGGAGCGTGGAGTACACCAGGGATTCGGCGAGCAGACCCTGGTGCACGTCGAGTTGGGCGCTCTGCCGGAGAAGCTGGACCAGCGCCATCGCCGCGAGCGGGGTGCGTCGTGTGGCTTCGAGGAGCGGAGCGAGCTCCTTCTCCGAGCCCACCACGACGTCGAACTGATCGCGGAGCGAGACGGCCGACGAGGGGAATGGATCGGGCGCGATGGCCACGGTGGGGCAGGGAAGGCGGGCGAGGCAGGACGCGGTCGCGGTGAGGGTCTCGCCGTCGATCGCCTCGGTCTCGGGGTCGAGCGCCACGACCAGGATCGGCTCCCCGGTCAGCGCCGAGAACTGCTCGAGGGCGAAGGGCGACCGGAGTCGTTCGATGGCCTCCGCCAGCGAGAGGGTCGCAGTCTGGGGTCGCTGTTCTACGTCGCGTCTCCCAACATCTCTGCGCGCAGCTTCCGCCGCAGCAGCTTTCCGAGCTCGTTGTAGGGAAGCTCGTCGCGGAAGTCGATCCGCTCGGGGGTGCGCGAGGATCGCAGCCGATCCTTGATCCAGACGCGGAGCTCCTCCCCGCTCACCGAGCGCCCCGGCCGGACCACCACGGCGGCGGCGACGGCCTCTCCCCACTGCTCGTCGGGGATGCCGACGACCGCGGCGTCCATCACCGCCTCGTGTTGGAGCAGGACGTCTTCGATCTCTCCGGGGGAGAGATTCTCGCCCCCGCGCACGATGACGTCGTCGGCGCGGCCTTCGATGAAGAGATAGCCCTCGCGGTCCATCGAGCCGCTGTCGCGGGTGGGGAACCAGCCCTCACCGTCGACGGTGCTGTCGCGTCCCAGGTACTCGCCGGAGACCTGCTCGCCGCGCACGTAGATCTCACCTCGT
This sequence comes from uncultured Spirochaetales bacterium, assembly GCA_964615365.1. GTDB lineage: Bacteria > Myxococcota_A > UBA9160 > UBA9160 > UBA6930 > CAVXZE01. The sequence continues at coordinate 19,085 of CAZTOU010000007.1, read as the reverse complement.
TCGCCGGGCCCGAGGGGGGTTCCCGCCTCCCCTTGGATCCGGACCTCGACGCTCGGCAGCGGACGGCCCACCGAGGCCAGACGTCGCCGGATCTCCGGGTCGTCGCTCTCTGCTGCCGCGCGATGATCGTCGGGGCCGAGGAGGGCGATGGTCGAGCTGGTCTCCGTGAGTCCGTAGGCGTTGGTGAAGTCGGTAGTGGGGAAGAGCTTCATCGCCCGCTCGATCACCGGCAGGGGCATCTTTCCTCCGCCGTAGGAGAGGGCCCGGAGATGGGGAAGGTCCGCGCTCTCGGCGCCCCCCAGGGCCTCGACGATGCGCGCCAGCATGGTGGGCACCACGAAGGCGTTGCTGACGCGTTCCGAGCGCGCCAGCTCGAGCCACGCCTCGGCGCTGAAGCTGGGGAGCTGTACGATCCGCCTCCCGGCGTAGACGGAGCTGGCGATCGCCGCCATGCCGGCGACGTGGTAAGGGGGGACGCTCACCAGCGCCGCCTCTTCCTCGGCGGCCGAGGCGAACTCGACCGAGCCGAGGATGTACGAGACCAGATGCTTGTGGCGGAGCAGGGCGGCCTTGGGCGGGCCGGTGGTCCCGCTGGTGAAGAGCAGGATCGCGATCTGGTCCGGGTCCATGGGCCAGTCGGGCTCTCCCGCCGATCCGCTCGTGGCCCCCTCGAAGAAGCGCTCACGGGCGACGACGGTCGTGTCGGGGAGCTTCGACAGCTCCTCCGCCCGCTCGCCGTCCGTGACCAGATAGGAGGGTGCGATCTCCCCGACCAGCCTGGTAAGCTCGGTCCGAGTGAGGCGGTAGTTGAGCGGCACGAAGGGCACGCCCGCCCAGGCGCTGGCGAAGAGGCTGACCGGGACCGTTAGACTGCTCACGTCGAGCAGCGCCATCCGCTCGCATCCGGAGCTGGCGAGCTCCTGGGCGGCCGCCCCCGCCGCCTCGAAGAGCTGCGTGTAGCTGAGGCTCGCCGAGCCGCTCTTGACGGCCACCCGGTCGCCGAAGCCCGAGGTGGCCATCTCGAGCAACATCATCAGATTCATGGCTCAGTCAATCCGATGAGGGCAGGGGCTTGGCTTCCTTCAGCGTGAGCAGCGTGCCGCCGACTCCGAGCGATCCCTCGCCCGGCTTCGTGCACAGCAGCTCGAGGTCGCCCGCCTCGTTGAGATAGCGCTTCCCGAGTGCGGTTCCCTTTGCGGCGTCTGGAGAGATGGAGCCCCCCGCGGGGGGCTGGTCTGCGATCGCGATCATCGCAGCACCTCCACAGGTCACCTCCACGTCATCCGCTGGCGCCGCCACCACCATGACCTCGGTGGAGCAGACCGCGCTGCGCATTCGAGTACCGGCCTTCAGCTGAGCCATCTCTCGTTCTACCTCCGGGCGGCGAATGATACTCGAGAACCCCTCTGCTGTCCGCGATGATGCTGGCCGAGTTGCCGGCACACTGTTGGAGAAGCCGAGCATCGCCCCTCGGAATGGGGATTTTTGTTAGTGTCGATTCGCGATAGCGGCGGGCCAGACGCAAGGAGAGTGGGATCATGAACTTCGAGTTCTCGGAGGAGCAGTACGAGTTTCTGGAGCAGGTCGATCGGTTCCTCGAGGAGAACTACGACCCCGAGGTCATGGATCCGAGCCGGGAGAACATGTCCCAGCTCGTGGACACCCCCAAGCGGCGTGCCTTCATGAAGAAGATCGGCCAGCGGGGCTGGCTGGGTATGACCTGGCCGAAGGAGTACGGAGGGAGCGAAGGCGAGGGCGTCTACGAATATCTCCTGAACGAGCGCCTGGCCGGTGCGGGCTGTCCCCAGATCGGCAAGGGTGTGGGCATCATCGGAAAGACGCTGATCCGTCGCGGCAGCGAGAAGCTCAAGCAGGAGTTCCTTCCCAAGATCCTAGAGAACGACATCGAGTTCGCGGTCGGATACAGCGAGCCCCAGGCCGGCTCCGATGCCGCCGCCATGGCGCTCAAGGCGGTCCGCGACGGCGATGGCTGGCGTCTCAACGGTCAGAAGATCTTCACCACCTCGGCGCACTTCGCCGAGTGGTACTGGTTTGGCGCGCGGACCGATCCCGAAGCCCCCAAGCACAAAGGGATCACCCTCTTCCTGATGCCGATGAATGCCCCCGGCCTGGAGATCCAGAAGATGGAGACGATCGGGGAGCGCGAGATCACCAATCAGGTCTTCTTCGACGACGCCTGGGTGAGTGACGAGTACCGGGTCGGAGAGCTGAACAAGGGCTTCCAGTACATCTCCGAGGCCCTCGACCTGGAGCGGTTCACGATGTTCACCTTCGCTCCGATTCAGGGGAGGGTCGATCTGCTTTGCGAGTACGTGGCCACCGAGGAGCGCGACGGCAGGCCGCTACGCGAAGATCCGGTGATCCGCCAGAAGATTGCCCAGCTCGTCACGCAGACCGAGGTGGCTCGCGTGCTCGGCCTCCGATTCGTGGCGAAGTCGATCAAGGGGGGGGCTCCACCCACCAATGAGGCGTCGCAGTACAAGCTCTTCGCCACCACCCATTCGGTGCGCGTAGCCAATGCGTCGATGGACATCGGGGGAGCCGCTGCACAGCTCCGGGTGGGCACGGAGGAAGCCCCGATCAACGGCAGGGCCGACACCAGCTATCGCTGCACCGTGGTCGAGACCATCGGCGGCGGATCCTCCGAGATCCAGAAGAACATCATCGCCCGCCGCAAGCTGGGCCTGCCCAAGAACTTCTAGCCCGATCCCGCGGAGGTCCGATCGCGCCGATCGACCCGCCGCGACCCGACGACATTCGAGGAGTCCGCAATGGATCTGGATTTCACTGAAGAACAGCAGATGCTGCGAGAGATGGTGCGGGGGATGTGCGCGGAATTCGCCCCGATCGATGCGGTTCGGGCCATGGAGGACGACCCGACCGGCTACCCCGCGGAGTTCTGGAAGCAGCTGGGGGAGCTGGACCTGCTCGGACTGATGATTCCGGAGGAGTACGGCGGGTCGGGGCAGACGGCTCTCGAGGGGGCGATCGTGTACGCGGAGCTGGGGCGCTCGCTCGCTCCCTCCCCGCACTTCGTCAGCTCGGTGATGAGCGCGGGTGCGCTGGTGCTGGCGGGCAGTGACGAGCAGAAGCGAGCCTGGCTGCCGAAGATCGTCTCGGGGGATGCGATTCTGACACCCGCCTGGCTGGAGCCGAAGGGAGGCTACGGCCCGGCCGGTGTGCAGCTCCGAGCGGAGCCAGACGGAGGTGAGTACCGTCTCACCGGAGTCAAACAGCACGTGCTGTTCGCGAGCGCGGCGACCCGGCTGCTGGTGCTGGTGCGCACCGGTGACGGCGAAGAGGACATCGCGCTGCTGCTGGTCGACCCGCAATCACCGGGGGTCGAATTGACCCAGCAGCTCAGTCTGGCCTCCGACACCCAGTACAAGGTCAGCTTCGACGACGTGCGCGTGCCCGCGACGGACCGAATCGGTGCGGAAGGGTCGGGCTGGACGACCTGGTACGAGGTCATGCACGACGGGATCATCCTGCTCGCGGCCCAGGCCTTGGGAGGTGCGGAGCGAGCACTCGAGATCACGGTGGAGTACACCAAGGAGCGCGAGCAGTTCGGGAAGCCGCTCGGCGCCTTCCAGGCCATCTCCCACTATCTGGCCGACGCGTCCACCGAGGTCGACGGAGGAATGACGCTGGTCTGGGAGGCGGCGTGGGCCCGATCCGTGGGCAAATCCGTCGACCGCCTGGCGCCCATGGCCAAGCTCTTCGCCTGTCAGACCTACCGGGACATGACGGCGATGTGTGTGCAGGTCTGGGGTGGCGTCGGCTTCACCCTCGAGTACGACATCCAGCTCTACTTCCGCCGGGCCAAGCAGCTGCAGCTTTCGTGGTGGGACACGCGGTATCTGGAGGAGCTGATTGCGAGAGACGTTCTGGACCGGGCGGTCGCCTAGGACACCGTCGCGGTGACGGCAGCGCGCGCCCTCGCTGGAAGGCGGGTTCTCGAGCTGGCCGACGAGAGGGGCGTCTATTGCGGCAAGCTCCTCGCCGACATGGGCGCCGACGTGATCAAGATCGAGCGCCCCGGCGGCGACGCCACCCGGGAGATCCCTCCCTTCTGGGGAGACCAGCCCCACCCCGAGAGGAGCCTGTTCTTCCTCTACACCAACACCAGCAAGCGCGGCGTGACGCTCGATATCCGGAGGGCGGAAGGGCGGGAACTCCTCCTGCGACTCGTCGAGACCGCGGATCTGGTCCTGGAGACCTTTCCGCCGGGTTTCCTCCCGGACCTCGGTCTTGGATACGGGAGTCTTCGTGAGCGGAATCCCGGGCTGGTGCTCACCTCGGTTACCGATTTCGGACAGACCGGGCCCCATCGGAGCTTCAAGTCCTCGGAAATCGTGGCGAGTGCACTCGGCGGATCGATGTACGTCGTGGGCGAGGAAGAAGATCCCCCGGTGAAGCTGGCCGGCTCCCAGGCCCACATGATGGCGTCGACGTTCGCGGCGGTGAGCAGCCTGATCGCGCTCCACCGGAGCGCGATCAGCGGGGAGGGCCAGCACGTCGACATCTCGGTGGAGGAGGCCACCGTCTCCGTGTCTCACATCTGCGGGGTGGGCAAGTGGCTCGACGACGGGATCATTCCCAGACGCCGGGGGACGGGTCTCTTCGCCTCGGTGCCCTCGGGCGCGTATCCCTGCAGCGACGGCATGATCTATCTGATGGTCAACCGGCCCCTTCACTGGCAGGCCCTGGCGGAGTGGATCCACGAGGTAACGGGCAACCAGGAGGTCCTCGATCCCATGTTCGAGGGTCCCTCCTCGGCGAGGCAGCCCTACCGGGAGCTGCTGGACCTCTTCATCTCCGAGCTCACCTCTCGGTTCACGGTCGAGGAGATCTACCACGAGGGCCAGGCGCGGCACATCGCCTTCGCGCCGGTGAACACCGCCGCGGCCGTGGCGCGGGACGCCCATCTCGTCGCCAGGGACTATCTCGTCGGGGTCGAGGATCCGGGAAGGGGTGTTCTCGAGTACCCGGGAGCGCCCTACCGGCACTCCGCCACCCCCTGGCGCATCGCGCTTCCGGCCCCGGCGGTGGGCGAGCACAACCAGGAGGTGTACTGCGAGGAGCTCGGCCTCGCCGGCGAAGAGCTCCGCTCCCTCGAAGAGGCCGGGGTGATCTGATGCGGGGCGCGGGCCGGACGGCACAGGCGCTCGGAGACCTCCGCGTGGTCGAGTTCGCAGCGGCCCTCGCCGGCCCCTGGATCGGAAGGATCATGGCCTTCTGTGGCGCGGAGGTGATCCGGGTCGAGTCGCGGAAGCGCCTCGACGTGGTGCGCGGATACGTGCCGCCCCGGGCACCCGAGATGGGCGTGCAGCCCCAGCTCTCCCCTTGGTTCACCGACTGGAACGCGGGCAAGCGCTTCGTGGCACTCGACCTGACTCGTCCGGAGGCGGTGGAGATCGCCAAGCGCCTGGTCGCGGCCTGCGACGTAGTGGTCGAGAACCAGAGCGCTGGCGTGATGGAGAAGCTCGGGCTCGGCTACCCGGAGCTTCGCCGGGTGAAGCCGGACATCGTGATGCTCAGCACCTCCGGCTACGGCGATCGGGGTCCCCATCGCCGCTACGTCAGCTGGGGCCCGAACCTCGAGGCCCTCTCGGGCCTCTCCAGCCTCTCGGGCTTTCCGGGACGGGGATGCACGATGACCCAGTACGCGTATCCCGACACCTTGAGCGCTCTCCACGGGCTCTTTGCGGTGATGTGCGCGCTCGACCACCGCTCGCGGACCGGTGAAGGCCAGCACATCAGCCTCTCTCAGACCGAGGCGACGATCGGGGTGATCGGTGACGTGATGCTGGAGTACCTGGCCAACGGAGAGGAGCCGCGGAGCCTGGGCAACCGCTCGCTGCGTGCGGCTCCGCACGGTTGCTACCGGTGCAGGGGTGAGGACAGGTGGTGTGCCGTCTCCGTGTCGAGCGAAGCGGAGTGGGAGAGCTTCTGCCAGGTACTCAGTCACCCGGAGTGGCGGACCGATCGGCGCTTCTCGACGCTCTCGTCACGGCTGGAGAACGCCGAGATCCTCGACGGCCTGATCGAACAATGGACGGCGAGTCGCGGCGAGTACGAGGTGATGGCGGCGCTGCAGGGGGCGGGCGTCGCGGCCGGCGTGGTGCAGAACACCGAGGACCAGATGCACCGCGATCGCCAGCTGGCGGAGCGACATTTCTTCGAAGAGGTTCCGCACCTGAAGAAGGGGACCGTCATCGCTGCCGGCATTCCCCTGGGACTGACCGGAACGCCTGGGCGCAGCGGGCGCGCCGGGGCGGCGGTGGGAGAGGACAACGAGTACGTGTTCGGCGAGCTGCTCGGGATGACGCGGGAGGAGATCCGCCTCGCCATGGACGTGGGTGCCATCGAGGGCGACGATGAGGGATGAAACTGGCCGGAAGGGGAGGATCGCGGGATGGCGGTGAGCAGTGTGGAGCCCGGGAAGACGCGGATCGGCTGGATCGGAACGGGTGTGATGGGGTCGAGCATGTGCGGCCACCTGCTAGAGGCGGGCTTCGCGATCACCGTCCACAACCGCAGCCGCGACAAGGCCCAGGCTCTGCTCGATCGCGGGGCCGAATGGGCCCGGACGCCCAAGGACGTCGCCGAGGCGTCCGAGGTTGTGTTCACGATGGTGGGCTACCCGAGCGATGTCGAGAGCGTGATCCTCGACGAGGACGGCGTCCTGGCCGGCTGCGGTGAGGGAAGGCTCATCGTCGACATGACCACCAGCCAGCCTTCGCTCGCCATCCGAATCGCCGAGGCGGCCGCACAGGCGGGAGCGATCAGCGTCGACGCTCCCGTCTCTGGAGGCGACGTCGGTGCCCGGGAGGCCAGGCTGTCGATCATGATCGGGGGTGACGAGGAGGCGGTCGAGGCGTTGATGCCCTGCTGGCGGGCAATGGGCAAGACGATCGTTCGCCAGGGCGGACCGGGCGCCGGTCAGCACACCAAGATGGTCAATCAGATCGTGATTGCCACGACCATGATCGGGGTCTGCGAGGGGCTGCTCTACGGCTATCGGGCCGGGCTCGATCTGGAGACGGTGATGGAGTCGGTGGCCTCCGGAGCGGCGGGCAGCTGGTCGCTCTCGAATCTCGGGAAGCGGATCATGGAGGACGACTTCGACCCCGGCTTCTTCGTCGAGCACTTCGTCAAGGACATGGGGATCGCGCTGGACGAGGCCAAGCGCATGGGGCTCTCACTGCCGGGACTGGCGCTGGCCCATCAGCTGTACCTCGCCCTGGTGGCTCAGGGACACCGGCGCGATGGCACCCAGGCTCTCCACCTCGCCCTGGCTTCCCTCTCCGGGATCGACTGGAGGGAGCGGTAGCCCGCACCCGCCTATGCGGCCCCTGTCGGGTTCGCCCGAGAGAACTGCTCAGCGGGGTCTCCGCCGCAGGGAGAGAGAATCACCACCGGGAAGCTGCGGCTGCTGTATTGCTGGAATCTCTCCCAGATCGGGAACATCGAGACGAGCTTCGGCCACAGCTCCTGCGCCTCGTGCTCGGTCGCTGTCCGGGCCGTCATTCCCCGCGTCTCCTGCTCGATCTGAACTGCTACCTGAGGGTTGCGCTCGATGTTCTGGTACCAGTCGGGATGTCGGGAGGTGCCGCCCCTGGATGCAACCAGCACGAGACGCTCTCCCTCCCGCAGGTAGAAGAGGGGCGTCGTGCGCGCCTCTCCCGAGCTCCGGCCGACGGTGGTGAGGCGGAGCACGGGAACTCCGAGGAAGCGCTTGCCGATCCTGCCGTGGGAACGCGAGAGCAGCCACATGTTCACGTCCGTGATCCAGCAGATCAGGGTGTTCATCCGCCGTTCCAGCCACCCGCTGAAGCCACTCGCGCTTTGCTCTCGCATGTCCGATCCGGGATGCTCCGATTCGGGGTCGTGGCCCCGATCAGGGCTGGCGACCTCGATACTCCCATGGGGTGAGCTTCGTCCAGCGCTTGAAGGCACGCTGGAACGCACTCGGCTCCGAATAGTGCAGTAGAAAAGCGATCTCTCCGGTGGAGAGTTGTCGCTCCTGCACGTAGCCGATCGCGAGCTCGCGGCGCAGCTGATCGAGAATCCGCTTGAAGCTCGTGCCCTCTTCGCGAAGACGACGACGTAGCGTTCGCTCGCTCATGTGAAGATGCCTCGCCAGCGTGTCGACTCGCGGGCTACCACCCTGAAGCTGCTTGACCAGCCACGTCCGGACCTCGCTCGTGAGGGAAGGCGGATCGGAAAACTGCGCGAGAAGCCGCTCGGCCTTCTCTGCGAGCACCGCTGCCAGAACCGCATCCGCGTTCACCATCGGCAGCTCCAGGTTCCAAGCCGGGAAGAACAACTCGTCGTACTGGGCGTCAAATACCACCCGTGCTCGGAAGAGCCGCTGGTACTCGCCTAGCCCGGCACCTGCGGGATGTGCGAATCGGACTTCGCTGAGCTCGTGTTCGACCTCGCCGATCACGTTGTGCCCGTAACAGACCCACTGCGCCAGCAGGAACTCTGTGGCGATGGGGGGCAGCCGCAGGCCCTCCACCGTGACCAGTCTGCAGGAGGCGAACTCGCCGTGGCGGTCGAGGGCGATGGCGATCCCCTCGTGAAGTACGCGCAGGTAGCGCGACGTGACCGAGAAGGCTTCGTGCGCCGTCTTCTCGCTGCCGGCGAGGTGACCGATCAGGTGCATCAGCCCCGGCCCCAGCCGCGCCGCGGCGTGGATTCCGAAGTGCGGATCCCCGGTGACCGCCCGGCCTGCCTCCAGCAGGTCGATCCAAGTGGAGTGGGAGATGCGGGCCTCCGGTAGGTGAAGGCGCTCCTCGGAGACGCCGAGCGGGCGGAGCAGGCGGTCGACGTTGGCTCCCGCTTCTCGCAGTTGGCTGACGATCGGGAGGGCCAGGCCGGCCGAGATCCGGAGCCCACTCCGCTGCTGGAGTTCGCGCATCGGCACGAGGGTATCTCCGCGCATTGTGATTCGACCGCGAGTGGCCGCAAATGTCCCGATTATGACCGGATCGGTCAATGAATCGAGCCGGAAGGGTGCTGGTGGGACCCTATTCTCTTCAAATTCAAACAGTTGGCGGGCGGCGCAGGTGAGCTACTGGGACTACAGGACGGATCTGGTGGTGGTCGGATCGGGCGGCGGGGGCATGACGGCCGCGCTGATGGCGAGCGACCTGGGCAGCGATGTGCTGGTTGTCGAGAAGAGCGCCCAATACGGCGGCTCGACCGCCATGTCCGGCGGATCGATCTGGGCGCCGAACAACCCCCTGATGGAGCGCGAGGGCTCGCCGGACTGTCCGAAAGCCGCCCTCGCTTACCTCGAGGCGCTCACTTCGGGAAAGGTCTCCGAACAGCGGCTGCGGGCCTTCGTTGACGGCGTATCGGAGATGGTCCGCTACCTGGAAGAGCACAGCCACGTGCGATTCCAGATCGTGCCGGAGTATCCCGACTACTACGCCGAGATCGAGGGGAGCAGGCCGCACGGCGGTCGCACCATCGAGCCCGTCCCCTTGAACGCCCGGCAGCTGAAGGGGATGTGGAAGCAGCTTGGCGTCCCCCCCGCCCAGGAGGTGGTATGGGGGAGGTGGATGCTCACGGCCGCCGAGGCCCGTGTGCTGATGAGCGCCTCGGTGCGGGCTCGACTGATCAGCGGCTGGCGTTTCGCATCGTACTGCCTGAATCCCCTCCGCTCGCTCTCCAGGACCGACACACGGCTGACGCTGGGCAACGCGCTCATCGCCCGCTTGCGCCTGTCCTTGGCCGACCGACGGGTGCCCCTTTGGCTTGAAACCCGGGTTCGCCGCCTGATCGTCGAAAGTGGTCGCGTGATGGGTGTGGAGGCCGAGAGAGAGGGCCGGACGATCCGCATCTTGGCGAACCGGGGGGTCCTTCTCGCTTCGGGCGGGTTTGAGAAGAACCAGGCCATGCGCGAGAGGTATCAGCCCCCGCCGGTCTGCACCGACTGGTCGAACGGGAATCCCGACAACACCGGCGACGGCATTCAGATGGGGATCGAAGTGGGCGGGGCCGTCGGCCTGATGGATCAGGCTTGGTGGATGCCGACCACCATGGTCCCGGGTGGCTCCATGCCCTGGTACTCGAAGGATGCCTGGTGGACGGAGATCGCAAGGAATCCCGGATCGTCCTTGCCCTGGTTCATCCTCGTCGATCGCTCGCTCCCCGGCACGATCATGGTCAACTCGAAGGGCAGGCGCTTCACGAACGAAGCTGCACCATACCCGGACGTCGCGAACGCCCAGTTCGCCAACCACACCCGGGAAGGCGGCACCATCCCGGCCTACCTGATCGCCGACCACCGATACCATCGCAGATATCCCATGGGCCCCGTCATGCCGGGACTGCCGACGGGGAAGTACGTGAAGAGTGGATTCCTGAAGGCGTCGCACAGCTTGAGGGGACTGGCCGAGCAGTGCGGGATCGACGCCGAAGGTCTCGAGGCGGAGGTCGAGAGGTACAACCGCCATGCCGTCGCCGGGAGGGACCCCGACTTCCACAAAGGGGAGAAGCCCATCGACCGCTTCTACAGCGATCCCGCCATCAAGCCGAACCCGTGCCTGGCTCCCCTGTGCAACCCGCCTTACTATGCGATCAAGTCGTTTCCCGGTGATCTCGGCACCAAGGGCGGCCTGCGCACCGATTCCCACGCTCGCGTGCTCCGTGAGGACGACTCCCCCATAGAAGGCCTGTACGCGACGGGCAACTGCTCGGCCTCGGTGATGGGCGACGGCTATCCGGGCGCAGGTGCGACCATCGGCCCGGCGATGGCCTTCGGATACATCGCTGCGCGCCACGCATCCGAGCGATGTGCAGAGCGTGATCCTCGATGACGACGGCGTCCTGGCCGGTAGGGGTGAGGGAAGGGCGCGGGCACAGCCCGTGCCCCACGAGAGGGGCCCCTGGCCGGTTACGAGCCTCTGCAACTCCGTTTATGTGATGAACCCACCGCCACAAATCACGAGTACATGGCCAGTGACATAAGACGCCTCATCGGAGGCCAGATACAGCACTGCGTTGGCCACGTCTTCGGGCTGCCCGAGCCTGTTCAGCTTCAGCTCCTTCAGGATTCTCTCCATCGTCTCCTTGGGTATCTGTTCGACGACTCGGGTTTCGATGACCCCTGGGGCGACAGCATTGACATTGATTCCGCGGGGATTGACCTCCTTCGCGAGCGCCTTGGTGAAGCCGATGATCCCGGCTTTGGCCGCCGAGTAGTCGACAAATCCCGATTGTCCCGAGATGCCGTTGACCGAGGCGAGATTCACGATCTTGCCACTCTTTCTTTCGATCATGTGGTTGATCACCGCTCTCGTACACGCAAGCGTCCCTTTGAGATTGCGTGCGATCGTTGATTCCCAGACCTCTTCCTCTGCTTCATGAAACTCAGAGGCTTTGTCGCGTGCACTCCCACCGGCATTGTTGACCAGGATGTCGATTCCCCCGAACTCCTGAAGGGTGGCTTCGATCATCTGATCGATCTCTGCGCTCTGGGTCACATCGACTTTGCTTGCCAATGCCTGGCCACCAGCGGCCTTGATTTCGCCAGCCACATCGTTCAGCGGCTCGACGTCGATGTCGCATAGGGTCACCTTGGCCCCTTCACGAACCAGAGTCAGAGCGATCTCGCGGCCAATCCCGCGCGCTGCTCCAGTTACGATCGCTACCCTGTCAGCCAATTTCATCTGACCGATCCTCCCTATGAGATGTGGCTTGCTCCCTAGCTCAGCAGATCGCCCGCACGAACCGCTCATCTTCTATAACTCTCCGCTCCCCGACTCTGCAATGGCACGTCGGCCCGCGGGAGGTATCATGCGCAGGCGCCGGATTCAGCTTCCGCGGCCGAGGTAGAGTATGTCGATGGAACCCGACGCGAACCCCAGCGCTGAGGCCGTCGAGCCCGCAGTCTCGCCAGGGTACTCCTACTACGTACTGGGAGTGCTCTTCACCGTCTACGTCTTCAACTTCATCGATCGCCAGGTTCTCGCCATCCTGCTGCAACCCATCAAGCAGGACCTGCAGGCCTCCGACACCGAGATGGGGTTCCTGGTGGGCTTCGCCTTCGTGGTCTTCTACACCTTCGCCGGGATCCCGATCGCCCGCTGGGCGGATCGCACCTCGCGTCGCTCCGTGATCGCGCTCGGTCTCGTGGTCTGGAGTGCGATGACGGCCGCCTCGGGCCTGGCGCGCAGCTTCGCCCAACTCGCCGTCGCGCGGATCGGCGTCGGGGTCGGCGAGGCCGCCGGCAGTCCCCCCGCGCACTCCCTCCTCTCGGACTACTTCCCTCCCGAGCGGCGCGCGACCGCGCTCTCGATCTACGCCACGGGGGTCTACATCGGCGCCATGATCGCCTTCATGGCGGGCGGGTACATCCGAGAGCAGTTCGGGTGGCGTCTCGTCTTTCTGCTGGTGGGCCTGCCCGGCATTCCGCTCGCGCTCCTGGTCCGCATGACCGTCCGCGAGCTGCCTCGCGGCTTCTCCGAGCGTGGACCGATAGACACCCAGACAGTCGGCCTCGGCGAGGTCATCCGCTTTCTTCTCTCTCGGCGCTCCTTCGTCTACATCGCTGCCGGCGCCTCGTGCCAGTCGTTGGGCGGCTACGCGATCATCAGCTGGGGTCCCGCATTCCTGGAGCGCGTACACCAGATGGGCGCCGTCGAGATCGGTACCTGGCTGGGGCTCTCCGTGGGGCTGGGCGGCACCGCGGGCGCCTACCTGGGCGGGAAGCTCGCCGATCGGCTCGGCGCCCGGGACGAACGCTGGTACATGCGGCTTCCCGCGCTACAGGCCCTGTTCGGGGTTCCCTTCGTCGCGGGATTCCTGCTGCTGGAGAGCTTGCAGCTCGCCCTGCTTTCCTTCCTTCCCTTCTATTTTCTCGGAAACATGTACATCGGACCGATGCTCTCGATGACGCAGGGCCTGGTCAAGCTGCGCATGCGCGCGACCGCCTCGGCGATCCTGCTCTTCATCCTCAACATGGTCGGTCTCGGCGTGGGCTCTTTCACGGTCGGATTCCTGAACGACCTGCTCGACCCGCGATTCGGGATCGAGGCGATCCGCTATTCGTTGCTCGCCGTGGCGCTGGTGGGAGGACTGGCAAGCTTCCTCTTCCTGCAGGCCAGCCGGACGCTGCGCGAGGACCTGCGCGCGAGGGACGCCTGAGATGATTGAAGAGGCTTCGCTTTCAATTCATCCACGGCCTGGAAGAAGCCCTGCTGCGCCCGGTCCGACCTGGGTGTCGATGGGGCTCGTTCTCGTCACGCTCATCGCATTCCTACCGCTGTTCGGCAACGACTTCGTCAACTACGACGATGATCTCTACATCACCGACCGACCCGAGATCGCTGCAGGAGTGGACGCCGCGGGCGTGGCCTGGGCCTTCACCACCCTCCAGGGCGCCAATTGGTTTCCCCTGACCCGGCTCTCCTGGATGGTGGATGCGGAGCTCTTCGGGCTCTCGCCGCGGGCCTTCCACGCGACGAGCCTGCTCCTCCACGTTGCGACATCCCTGCTCCTGTTCATCGCGTTTCGCCGCCTCAGCGGAGAGCTCTGGCCGAGTGCCTTCGTCGCGGCCGTCTTCGCCGTTCACCCGCTGCACGTGGAGTCCGTAGCATGGGCCGCCTGCCGCAAGGACGTGCTGAGTGGCTTCTTCTTCGCTCTCTGTCTGCTGTGCCATGAGCGTGCCTCCCGGGGTCGGCACCCCGTGGTGTGGGGAGCTGTGCTCTTCGCCTCGCTCGCCTTGGGCCTGATGGCGAAGCCCATGCTCGTGACGCTTCCCTTCGTGCTGCTGCTCCTGGACCTGTGGCCACTCGGCAGGCTGCGATCCGACGGCGCCTGGAGCCGCGCGGCGCTGCGTCGTTCGGTGCTGGAGAAGCTCCCGATCATCGCTCTGGTGGTCGCCGCGGGTGTCATGACGCTGGTGGCCCAGAGAGCCGGCGGAGCCGTACAGACACTGGAGGGGTATCCCTTCCCCGCACGGCTCGCGAACGCGGTCGACTCCATCCTCTGGTATGGCGTGGACGTCCTCTGGCCGAAGGGGCTGGCAGTCTTCTACCCCTATCCCCACCAGGGCCTCCCGCTCTGGCGGGTTGCCCTGGTGGCCGCGGGGCTGGCCGGAATCACCGCCTGGACCTGGCGCGAGCGGCACCGAAGGCCCTACCTCGCCACGGGCTGGCTGTGGTTCCTGGGGATGCTCGTGCCGGTGCTCGGACTGGTGCAGGTGGGTGGGGCCGCGAGAGCGGACCGCTACACGTATCTTCCGCTCATCGGCTTGTCCGTGATGCTCGCCTGGGGAATCCGCGACCTGGCCACGAGCCGTTCCCGGGTCGGTCGCCTGCTGCCTGCCGTCATCGCCGCGGTCATCGCGCTGCTCGTGGGGGGGACGTTCCTGCAGGCGCGCACCTGGCGCAACAGCTCGAGTCTCTTCCGTCACGCACTCCAGGAGACCGAGCGCAACTCCGTAGCCCACATCAACCTCGCCGTGGCCCTGCAACACGAGGACGAGGTCGAGGAGGCGGACCGGCAGCTCACGGAGGCGATCTCCATCGCGCCGAATTCGGTGCGCGCGCACGGTATCCGGGGCGAGGTGCGAATCACGCAGCAGCGATACGCCGAGGCGAAGCGCGATCTGCGCGTGGCAGTGCGCCTCGAGCCCGAGTCTGCGCGCTGGCTGATCGGCCTCGGGCGGATCGCGCTGGAGGAACGGAGGTCCCGTCAGGCCATCGCGCAGCTCCGCGAAGCGCTCGAGCTCGACCCGGCTGCAGCCGATGCAGATGCGCTGCTCGGGCTGGCTTTTGCTCGCGACCACCAGCTGGCCGCCGCAGAGGCCAGCTATGCGCGCGCGCTGGCCGGCGGCTTCGTGCTCGAGCGCAAGCTGGGAGTCGAAGGCTCCGCTCAGGTACGCGCGCAGCTCGCGGCGGTACTGATGGAGCAAGGGAAGCTCCCAGCGGCGCTCCAACACCTCGAGGAAGCGCTGCTCCTGCGCCCCGAAGACGGCACCCTGCACGGCAGGCGCGGAGCTCTGCTGGGGCGCCTGGGACGTGAAGCGGAAGCGGTGGAATCCTATCGCGAGGCGCTCCGCCTCGGGGATCGATCCGTGCAGGTGCTCAACAATCTGGCTTGGCTGCTGGTCTCCGCGCGTGACCCGCAGCTGCGGATGTCCGCGGAGGCGGTCGCTCTGGCGCGAGAAGCCGTGGAGGCGACGGACGCTGGTGAGCCGAGCGTGTTGGACACGCTAGCTGCTGCCCTGGACGCCGCCGGCCGCCGAGGCGAAGCGCGCGAGATCGCCCAGCGGGCGCTGGAACTGGCCGAGCAGCGCGGAGACGAGATGCTGGCACGCGAGATTCGTGCGCGACTTGCGTCTCAACCCGACGGGTAGTCGCCTGAGGGTAGGTAGGCGCCCAGCATGAACTGCATCTCGCCGCCCAGCGTGGCGAAGCTGCCGAGGATGCGAAGCGCGAGAAGGGCCTGGCCGAGGGCGAGGCTGGCCCAGACCGCCGCCATGCTGCCGACGCCGCCGGCGGGGGTGGTCGCGAAGAGCACCGTCACGAGGAGAGGGGGGAGGACCAGGAGCAGCCACAGTGCCAGGGTCTTCGTTCCGCTGCGCATCGTGAACGCGATTGCGCGGAAGACCGCCGCTCTCGCCTTGCTCTTCGGCTCGAGAAAGGCGGCGATGCGAGCGTAGTCGTAGACGCGCGCCACCCCGCTGCCGAGCAGGAGCAGGACCGCCCAGTGCAGCCAGGTCAGGTAGAAGAGCGGCTGGGGCCCCGCGGCGTCTTCCGTCAGCGTCTCCACCAGTCGCGAGAGAAGCCAGTGCGGAAGGCCGAGCACGACCGCGGCCAGCACCAGCGTCAGCAGCCCGATGCGCACCAGCATCCAGAGATTCCGGTTGCAGGAGGCGAAGAACTCGGCCCACGGCTCCCGGCGACCGAATCGCAGCCGGTGGAGAATCCCGCCGGTCAGATAGAGGTTGACGAGCAGGTAGGCGAGGGCGATTGGCGCGGAGGCGAGCGCGGCCAGGCGAAGCTGGGGCTCCGCGCCGAGCGCGAACTCGAGCACGACGTCCATGCCGAGCGCCTCGAAGGCCTGCTCGCCGACCACGCTGCTTCCCAGGTGATCCGCGAGGAGAAGTGCCGTCGGGAGGACGGCTGCGGCGGCGAAGGTCAGATTCACCAGCCACTTGAGCAGGAGAATGCCCGGCATGCCGACGGCGGCCGTCCAGCCCGTCCACCACGAGGCCAGGATACCGCCGCCCTGGGTTCGTCCCGCTCCATCGGTGGCGGGAGGGGAGTCGCTCGGCGGGATCATGTGACCGTGCTCCCCATCGTCTGCAGCAGGTTCTGGATCAGCATCAGCAGCTTGAGCCCCCAGCGAAGCTCGGGGCGGCGAACGGGGTCCACCACGAAGGAGTTGTTCGCCCGGTTCAGGTCGATCAGGAGTCTCTCTTCGGGGTCGATGGTCACCCGATCGAGAGGCGCATCCCGCTCGTAGGTGAAGCGCGTCCACCTGTAGTCCCCGCTCCACCTCTCCCGCTCTTCGCTCCCGTCCCGGAACCGGACGAGGACGTCCACGGGATACCGCACCGTTCCCAGGTTCTCGATCACCACGGTGGTTCGATAGGGACCGGAGTCGCCCTCCTCTTGCTCCGCCTCCTCGCGCTGCTCCTCCATCTCCGCCATCTCGAGCGTGGTGCGTCCCTCGGGCGAATCGAAGAAGCCCGCCTCGAACCCCAGACGTTCGCTCTCCGCCTCGGTGACCGCGTAGTCGAGCGTCCCGGTACCGAAGAGCAGCGGGTCGAAGAACCAATCGAGCTCGCGGCCCGAGACCGATTCGGCAACCTCGATGAAGTCCAGCGTGTCGGGGTGGCGGAACTGCCAGCGCTGGAAGTAGCTGCGCAGCACTCGCGCCATCACGTCTTCGCCGAGCTCGGTCTCGAGCTGCCAGAGCACGCTCGCGCTCTTCGGGTAGGAGTTGACGAAGTAGCTCCGGATGCTGCGGAACTCCCAGGCGCTGCGCCAGATCCGGTCCTGGCCTCGATCGAAGATCGGCCCCAGGCGCGCGTACTGCCGCTGGTGCAGGGGCGCGAGGCCGAGCCACCCGTAGAGCGGGAGCGGGAGCTGGTTCAAGCGGAGGTACTGCTCGGTGCGCGCGTACGCCGCTTCCATGACCCGGGCCGTCGAGTAAGAATTCAGTCCCTCGTCCAGCCAGGGATCTTCGAACTCGTTGGTGGCCACCATGCTCTGCCAGTACTGATGGCCGAACTCGTGGATCGTCACGCCCTCCGGCCCGCTTCGCCCGAGTACTCCTCCGCGGTTGTCGGCGGGCGCAAACCACTGCGTGCCGGCCGTGATGAAGGTGGGGTACTCCATGCCGCCGGAGCCGCCGGCCTTCCAGGCCGGGTCGACGAGGGTGATGGTCGGGTAGGGATAGGGGCCGTACCAGAGACCGAAGTACTTGATCGCGGTCGCGAGCGCCTGGAAGTGGCGGTCGGCCTGTGCGCGGTGCTCCGGCTGGAGGAGCAGGATCATCGTGGTGTCGGGAAGGCGCGCCTCCTCGGGGCGGATCCCGTGGATCTCCGCGATGTGCCGCAGCTCTTCGTCGCTCACCCAGTCCCGCATGCGGAACGGGCGCTCCTCGCGGAGGAAGCGCGGGCTCGCGGTCCAGGCGAAGTCGACCACCCGATCCTGCTCGAAGCGGTAGGTCGTCGTCTCTCCCTCCTGGGTCCGCCCGGTCTCCACTCCGGTCGCGCCGACCACGAACTCGGTGGGCACCGTGATGTCCACCCGGTAACGGCCGAAGTCGGCGTAGAACTCGCTCGTCGCGTGGAACTGATGGCAGTTCCAGCCGGGCGTGGTGGCGTGCCGACGCCCGACGCTCTCCCACACTCCGAGCTTCGGGAACCACTGGCCGGCGAGGAGGTAGTCGCCGCGGTAGCCGGTGCGGGCGAAGACCTTGGGGAGCTGGGCCTCGAACTCGAACTCCACCTCGACCGTCTCCCCGGGCTGGAGAGGAGAGACGAGCGGGACCCGGGCCACGGTGCGATCCCCGGGATCGGTTCCATCGGGCTGCGTGTAGCGGAGGTCCCCGGTTCGATCTGCGCCGTCGACAGACACCTGGGGGAGGTCGATCCAGCCCCAGCCGCCGCTTGGCATCTCGTCGCGCCGCAGATGCCCCCGGCTCTCCCTCATGAAGGTGCTCTTCTCGTTGCGGAAGGCGTTCAGATAGAGGTGGAAGCACAGATCCGGAATCGAGTCGGGGGAGCGGTTGGTGTAGCGCAAGGTCTCGGAGCCGTGCAGCCGCATCGACTCCGGGTCGAGCCGGACGGAGATGGTGTAATCGACGACCGGCGTAGCGCTCCGGGCCTCGCCGAACGCCGGCGCGGCCGCCGCAGCGAGAAGGACGAGAGCGGCAGCTGCGATCCGCCAGCGCCGTTCCCTTCGGGTGGCCATCGGCGGTCGGTACAGGCTCCCTCGCATCAGGGCCAGCCTATGAGAACCGCCCGTCCTGCGCAACGTCGCTCGCAGTGGTCAGGCAGGCGCGGGTGAGCAGACCACGTCCTCAGAGGCGCGAGGCGCCGACGATGCTCAGCACCTCGTTGCAGCCGTCCTCGATCAGAGAGGCGCGCGCGTCCCGCAGCAGCTTCTCGACGGGATACTCGCGGCTCAGGCCGTTGCCTCCGAAGATCTGGACGGCGTCGCTCGCGACCTCGAAGGAGGTCTCCGTGCAGAAGACCTTCGCGGCGATGCTGTACTGGACCTGCGGGGCTCCGGCTGCATTGAAGACGGCGACGCGGCGGGCCAGCGCCCGCGCCGCCTCGACCCTGGTGAACATCTTGAAGAGCCGGGACTTGACGCTCTGGTGCTGGAAGATCGGCACCCCTCCCTGAACGCGCTCCTTGGCGTAGGCGACCGCGTGGTCGTAGGCGGCGGCGGCGACGCCGACGAAGAGCTGGCCCATCGCGGCGTTCGCGTGGGCGAGCATCATCTCCAGGCCGATCGTGTAGAGCTCGGGTCCCAGGGCCATGTAGCTGGATGGAATCCGGACGTCGTCGAAGAAGATCTCAC
>CAZTOU010000006.1:160546-162957 GCA_964615365.1 uncultured Spirochaetales bacterium | reverse complement strand
TCATGGAGCCATCGCAGTCCTCCAATTCCCTTCGACCAGCAGAGCCTGGTCGCACCGTGATACCTATCTCCTCACATCTCCGCGCGCAGCGCCTCGGAGATCTCGATCCGGGTGACCTTGCGCGCGGGGAGTGCCGCGGCGACCACCGCGACCGCCAGCACCGCTACGAAGGTGACGGCGGCGGCGGGCAGCGAGACGACGGGATGCGGAATCGCTTGCGAGGAGGCGAGCCGTCCGAGAGCCGCGCAGGCCGCGAGACCGAAGAGTACACCGCCTAGTGCCGCGCTTCCGGAGACCAGCAGGGACTCCAAGACCGTCTGAAGGATGAGTGCCCGGTTCCTCGCACCGATCGCCTTGGAGACGGCGATCTCCACGCTCCGCTCGCTCAGCGTGGCGAGGTGGTAGTTGGCGATGCCGACCGCACCGATCAGCAGGGTGACGATCCCGGCGACGCCGATGAAGACGGTGAAGCCCGCGTAGAAGAGGTCGACCAGGCCCAGGAACTGGCCGAAGTCGAACCACTTGAGAGCGTCCGCGTCCTCGGGATGGAAGCCGGCCCGCGGGCCCAGGCTGGCGAGCACCGCCCGCGTCGACTGCTCGGGAGGGACCCCCGCTCGCGGGAACACCATCAGGGTCGAAACCGACTCCTTGCGGTAGCCGAGCTTGTCCTCGGCGGCGGTGATGGGGACGATCAGCAGGCGATTGTCGGGCCGGTGGGTGTTCATGTACTGCCGGCCCTTGGGATCGGCCACACCGATCACCTCGAAGCCGCGGCCCTCCACGCGGATCCGGCCGCCCAGCGCCCGCTCCGCGCTTCCGAAGAGATCGAGCGCCGCCTCGTAGCCGAGGACGGCTACGGCCTTGCGGCGTTCCACGTCGCTCGCGTCGAAGAAGCGCCCCCGGCCGATGGCAAACTTCCGGTAGGGTGCGTAGCGGTGATCGGTGCCGGTCATGTCGAGGCGGCGGACGCGGGCTCCGGCCTCGACCAGGACGCGCTCCCGGGACCGGTGCTCGGGGAGGATGGCCTCGATGAGATCCGCGTTCTCACGGGCGGCGATGGCGGCGTCCTCCCGCGCGATCTCGACGCGGACTCCCTTGCGGTAGCCGGGAAACCCCGAAGAGGTGCTGGCCGGGATCATCATCACGGAGATCCTTCCGAAGCGGCCCAGCTCGTCCTTCATGTAGTCTCGAAAGCCGGTCCCCATGGCCAGCAGCAGGACGATGCCGGCGGCGCCCCAGAAGACGCCCAGGGAGGAGGCGACCACGCGCCTCGGGTGGTCGCCCAGGATCTCTACGGCCTGACGCAGGGATTCGCGGGGATCCATCAGGTCACCCGAAGCGCGGCGGAGGGATCCACGCGGGCGGCGATGCGGGCCGGGGCGATGCCTGCGACCAGTCCGACGGCGGTCAGCACCGCGAAGGTGGTGAGCAGAACATTGGCCGAGACCTGGGGGGCCGGGATGGCGGGCGGGAGTGGGGCGAGTCCGAGGAGCGTCGTGATGAGCAGGGCGACCGCGACACCGACTGCCCCGCCGAGGACGACGATGACCAGCGTCTCCACCATGAGCTGGAGCAGCAGGTCGCCGCGCCGCGCTCCGCAGGCGCGGCGCATGGCGAGCTCACGGCGGCGGGAGCCCACGATCGCGATCATCAAGTTGGCGACACTCACGCCCGACATGGCGAGTGTGACGGTGCCGACCACTCCCAGCAGCACCTGAAGCGCGATGAAGACCTTGCGGACCGGGCCCATGATCTCGGGGACGCTCTCGAAGCGGATCGCCTCGCTCTCCTCGGGAGGGAGATAGTGGAGGGGCCACAGCGCTGCGCGGATCTCGGTCTGCATGCGTGCGCCGTCGTCGATCCGACGGGGCTCCACGTAGATGTGATCGATCTCTCTCCGGTCGCGAAACAGCCGCCAGCCCGCACCGAGGGGGATGAAGACCATCCGGTCGTGCAGATCCCTGTTGGTCATCAGCTGGAAGCCCTTTGGAGCCAGCACTCCGACCACCTCGAAGGGCACTCCATCGATCTGGAGGGAACGGCCGAGCCCGTCTCCGTCGACGAACAGGATCTCCTCCAACTCAGCGCCGATCACGGCCACCCGGCGCCCCGAGCGCTCGTCAGAGGCGTCGTAGTAGCGGCCGCGCTGGATCACGTGATTGCGGATCCAGCGGGTCTCGGGGCTTCCAGCGGAGACCACGGTGGCGCGGGTGCGGTGGCTGGTCTCGACGCTGGCGGCCTCGAGGATCTCGCCGGCGGCGTGAAGTACACTCGGCACCCCCGCGCGGATCCGTTCGAAGTCGTCGACGGTGAGCTGGATGCGGCGCCCCGGTCGCGCCCCCCCCCCCCACACCCCGGGGGGGTAAACGCAATGGACGGGAGTCCAGCGAACCCCGGGCAACCGCCCCCCC
>CAZTOU010000006.1:35361-160536 GCA_964615365.1 uncultured Spirochaetales bacterium | reverse complement strand
GCCCCAGGCCCCGGGGTTTTTGCCCCGGGGGGCCGGGGGGGGGGGGGGGGGGGCCCCGGGGGCGCCCCCCCCCCCCCCCCCCCGACTCCGCGGTGGTGTACTCGCTCTGGACGGCAGTCCAGCGATCCCCGGTCTTCCGCACCCCGAGATCGAGGAACTGGGTGAAGCCGACGCCGAAGGAGAGGAGCAGGACCACCGCGGCGGAGCCCCAGACCAGGCCGACCAGTGTGAGCGCGTGGCTGCGCCAGGCGGAGCGAAGCTCCGCGACGCCGTCCTCCGCGAGGGGAGAGAGCATCCGCAGGCGGCGGCCGAGGGCGCATCCCATCGGCGGTCGCCTAGGCGATATACCCGTCGCGGAGACGGATCACCCGCTCCGCGCGGCACGCCACCTCGTCGCTGTGTGTGACCACGACCAGCGTGCGTCCCTCCCGGTGGAACTCGCCGAAGAGATCCAGGATCTCCCGGCTGGTGGCCTCGTCCAGGTTTCCGGTGGGCTCGTCGGCGAGGATCAGGCGCGGCCGGTTGGAGAGAGAGCGCGCGATGGCGACCCGCTGCCGCTCACCACCGGAGAGCTGGGCCGGGCGGTGCTCGAGGCGGTGGCCCAGGCCGACGCGATCCAGAAGCTCCCGGGCTCGCTCCCCTCGCGGAACTCCGGCGTAGAGAAGGGGCAGCGCCGCATTGCGCACCGCGGACATGCGGGGCATCAGGTTGAAGGTCTGGAAGACGAAGCCCATGCGGCGCGCCCGCAGATCCGCCAGCGAGTCGTCGTCGAGTTGGTGAATCGGCCGGCCGTCGAACCGGTAGCTGCCCTCGCTGGGCCGGGACAGCGCTCCCAGGATCTCGAGGCAGGTGGTCTTGCCGGAGCCGGAGGGCCCCATGATCGCCACGAACTCCCCCTCCGCCACCTCGATGTCGACGCCGTGGAGAATCTCCACCTCCTTCTCACCCAGCTGGAAGCGTTTGCGGACTCCCGCGAGCTCGAGGAGTGCGTTCATGACCCGGCGCCGTCCGATCGAACCAGAACGGTGTCGCCTTCGGAGAGGCCGCGAAGCGCAACGGTCTGGAACCCGTCGCTGTACCCTTCCTCGACGGGTACCAGCAGCGGGCGGCTCCCCGACTTCACGACCCGGACCTTGGCGCCCTCCTCGGTTCGCACCAGTGCGGTGTTGGGCACCAGCAGCACGCTGCGGTGCCTGCGCACCTCCACCCGGGCGTCGGCGGACATCCCCACGCGCACGCGCTCGTCGGGCGCCACCTCGATCTCGATCTCGAAGCTGGAGACGCCGCCGTCGCTGCTCCCCGAGGAGGAGACCTTGCGCACCGAGCCTTCGAACACCTCTCCCGGGAAGGCATCGATGTGGACGCGCGCCGGCTGTCCGACTCGCACTCCCGCCACGTCGTTCTCGTCCACCTCGGCGAGGACGTGGATGCGGCGATCGTCGGCGAGGGTCGCCACCACCGTGCCTCCGTTCTGGAGATCGGCGACCGCGGTGCCCACCTCCACCTCGCGGCGGATCACCACGCCGTCGACGGGGGATCGGATCACGGTCTTGGCGAGATCGCGCTCGACTCTGCGGTGGGCGTTCTCGGCCTCCAGCACCGCCGCGCGCCGGGCGGCGAGCTCGGCGTGCGCGTCGGAGAGGGCGATCGTGAGGAGCCGCACCTCGTGGGTGAGGTCCTCGATGCGCTCCTCGGAGACCACGCCCTTCTCGAAGAGGCGCCGCTCCCGTTCCAGATCCCGCGTGGCCTTGTCGAGCTCGGCGCGGGCGCGGCCCACCAGATCGAATCGCGCACGGGCGCGGCGCATCTCGAGCGCGGCGGCGAGCTCCGCCACCCGGTCCTCGAGCCGCTCGCGGTCCAGCTCGACCAGCGCCTGGCCCCGAGTCACCCGCTCGCCGTCGTCGATGTGTAGCGCGGCGACGATGCCCGGGATCTCGGACTGCACCACGACCCGGGCGCTCGGCTCCAGGACCCCGGTGGCGACCACCGTCTCCGGGAGATCGCCCCGCACCACCGATACCGACTCGAAGGCCCGGTCCGGCTCGGTGACACCGGAGCGCAGGTCCCAGGTGAGGCCGAGGTAGATCAGCCAGAGCATCACCAGCAGCCCCGATCCGCTGGCGAGGGCGGTCGCCAGCTTCCGACCCCGCCGGGCCTTCGAGATGGGAGGAGCGGCCATGCTCGATCCCGATTCGCAAGAGCCGGGCCAAGTGGGGGAGCCCGGAGAAGCGAATCCACTGCACTCGAGGTCCCGAAAACGCAGCCTCAGCGCGACAGGTGCAGTGCGAAGACTTCACCTGCCAGCAGGCGGAGGGCGATGACGGTGAGGACGATCATGTAGAGGTTCCGGAAGAGGCGCTCGCTCACCCGCTCGAGGATCCGACTCCCGATCCAGGTGCCCGCCACCACGCAGGCGCCGGCCAGAAGCAGCAGGACCAGGTGGGAGCCGAAGGCGAAGCCCGCGGCCCCGAAGAGGACGATCTTGACCAGGTGCCCCAGGGTCTGACAGGCGGCCTTGGTGCCCACCAGAGCACGCCGATCGAGACCCAGGTTCAGGAAGAAGGGCGCGATCAGGGGGCCGATCGCCCCGATCGTCATGTTCAGCACACCCGCCAGGCCACCCAGGAACAGGAAGCGGCGGCCGGGATTGATCTCCTCCGGGTGGGTGCCCAGCATCAGCCAACCGGGGAACCAGGTGGCGACCAGGACGAAGACGCCGATGATGATCCGCGTCGCCGATGCGGGGAGCGCGTTGGCCAGCTGGAGGCCCACCCACCCCATCGGGACCTGGAGCGCCGAGTAGCGCAGCAGGATGTGGAGATCGAGGTGTCTCCGCTGGATCACCGCACGCGAGCTGTTCGCGGTCAGCTGAATGACACCGTGGAGGGGAATCGCGGCGAGGGGCTCGAGGAAGAGCAGCATCACCGCCAGCAGGGTGATCCCGCCGGCCATGCCGACGACGGCGGAGAGGATCGAGGTGGCGAAGGCGGCGACGGCGAGGATCGCGAGGTCGAGAGCCTCCAAACGACCTCAGCTCTCGGGGGCCGGACGCCGGCCGAGCCAGTCGAGGAGCGCCCGGACGGCATCGACGTTCGGAAGCCGCCGCGACGCCGCGGTCAAGGTCTCGGCCTTCCCGACCCGGAAGGTGATCGCCAGGCCCGCCAGGAAACGGAAGGCATCCTCGTCGGTCTGGTCATCTCCCGCGTAGATCACGCGCACCTGCTCGGACCAGGAGCGTCCGTACAGGCTGCGAAGGATGTGGAGCACCGCGCGTCCCTTGTCCCACCCGATGGGGGGCCGCGCCTCGACGGCGAGGTGCGCGTCGCGGGGCTGGTAGCCGGCGTCGCTCACGATCCGCCGCGCCGCCTCCACGAGACCCGCCCGCTTTGCCTCCGGCACTTGCCGATAGTGGAAGGTGAGCGTCGGGCCCTTGGCCTCGGTCCAGGCCCCGTCGACCTCGATCGGCTTGAGCTCCCTGGCCAGGATGTCGGCGCGCCGCCGGTAGTGGAAGAGATCCTCGTGCTGAAATTCCTCGAGACCGGGCCCCTGGATCTCGAGCCCGTGGTTCCCGGCGTAGATCACGTCCGAGCGACCCACCATCTTCGCGACGTCTGCGAGGGAGCGACCGCTCACCACCGCCACGACGGTGTCCTTCCGCTCGATGCAGGACACCAGCGCCCTGCGCATCTCCTTGGAGAGCGTCGCCTCGGAGGGATGTTGCTGCAGGGGCGAGAGCGTCCCGTCGTAGTCGAGGAAGAGGAAGAGCGGATACTGGCGCAGGAACGGGCCCAGCCAGGAATGGATCTCGGAGTCGCTCAAGGGCTGGATCTTCGCCTGACTTTGCTCGGCCAACTCGAGGAAGCGATCCACCCAGGCCTCCACGTTGTCGCGCCTTTCGCGCCGTCGCAGCGAGGCCATCCGGGAGGCTCGCTCGTCGTGGTCCATGGTGAGGGCGCGGTGAATCGCCTCGGCGGTCCCGTCCAGATCGAAGGGGTTCACGAGAAGGGCCTCGTGCATGGTCTCCGCGGCGCCCGCCATCCGCGAGAGGACCAGAACCCCCGGGTCGTCCACCTGGGAGGCGACGAACTCCTTCGCCACCAGGTTCATCCCGTCCCGCATCGGGGTGACCAGCCCGACCGCGGCGTCGCGGTAGAGGGCGACGAGACGATCGCGGGGAATCGAGCGGTAGAGGTAGCGGATCGGAGACCAGTTCGCGGTGGCGAAACGCCCATTCACCCGGCCCACCAGCTCGTCGATCCCCCGCTTGAGTCCCCGGTATTCCGCGACCTGGGAGCGGCTGGGGACCGCGAGCTGGAGAAAGACGACCTCTTCGCGGTGACGCGGATGGATCTCGAGGAGTCGTTCGAAGGCGCGAATCCGCTCCGGAATGCCCTTGGTGTAGTCCAGCCGATCCACCCCGAGCACGACGCGCTCGCGCCCCCCGTCCTCGGACCTGGGGACGCTGCGGGCCTTCTCGTCGAAGAGATCGAAATCGATGCCGATCGGAAAGATCCCGACCTGCGAGATCCGGTCTCCCAGCTCGACGACCATCGCCTCGCGGTCGACGCGAGCGCTGAGCAGACGCTCCACGCAATCGAAGAAGTTGCTCGCGTAGCTCTGGACGTGGAAGCCGATCATGTCGCAGGCGAGCAGGCCGCGAAGCAGATGGCGGTCCCAGGGGCAGAGCCGGAAGATGTCGTAGGGGGGGAAGGGAACGTGCATGAAGAACGCGATCCGACGGCCCTGCGCGAACTGGCGGAGGTACTCGGGAACCAGCATCAGGTGGTAGTCGTGGACCCAGATCAGCTCTCCCTTGCGCGCGTTCTCGGCGGTCACCCTGGCGAAGCGCTCGTTGACCTTCTCGTAGCTCTGCCAATCCCGACGTTCGAAACGGGCCAGGGCGGAAAGAGAGTGGAGCAGAGGCCAGAGGGTCCGGTTGGACAGGCCGTGGTAGTAGCGGGTGACCTCGCTGTCGCTGAGCAGCACCGGCGCCACGTTGTAGTTCTTGACCCGCGTGGAGAGGCGTTCGCGCGCCTTCACCTCGATTCCGGGCCAGCCGATCCAGGTGCCGCCCCGCCTGCTGATCACGGGCTCCAGAGCGGAGACCAGCCCTCCGGACGAGGGACGGCGCTCGATGCCACGGGATCCGCGATGGAAGGTGAATGGGAGACGATTGCTGACGATGACGACTCGACGCCTGGATCCACCCTGCTCGCTCGTCTTTGACGGCACGAAAAGGAGATTAGCCGGCTTGCGGCTTTCCCGCCGGACCAGCCGGGGTATCCTTGAGTGCGTCCTTGGAGGCCGGCGTTTGGGCTCGATGGTTCTCGCAGTCGTCTGGAACCTGGTCCTGCTCTCGGTGGTGACACTGGGCGCCGGCGGGAAGGCCCTCGCCGCGGATCTCGATTGCCCCGACGGCGCGACTCTGAAGGGCTCCGCCCCTCCGCGCGGAATCAAGCAGTGGTGTCAGCTCCCGGACGGGGCCCAGCACGGACCGAGCAGCTTCTGGTATCCGACCGGAGAGAAGCGGGCGCTGGCCCACTTCGTCCACGGGAAGCTGGAGGGCCCGATCACCGAGTGGCACCGAAACGGCCAGAAGGCAGAGGAGGGCTTCTACAAGGACGACAAGCGCCACGGCACCTTCACGACCTGGTACGAGGATGGAACCCGGGAATCTCTGGAGGAGTACGAGGAAGACGTGCTCGCAGGCAAGTGGCTGGTCTGGTACCGGAACGGCAAGCCGATGGTGGTGAGCGAGTTCCACGAAGGCAAGCGACACGGCCCGTCCGCCAGCTACTACGAGAACGGACAGATCCAGACCCAGGGCGAGTTCCGCGACGGGGAGTACGACGGCGTCTGGACCGGCTGGTGGGAGAACGGGGCGAAGAAGAAGGTGGCCGAGTTCGACCGCGGAGTGGAGCTCCGTCGGGAGTACTACCCACGGGAGGAGTAGGCGCGCCGGGCGCGCGACGGAAGCTCAGTTGTCCTTCGCGATCGAAAGGTGAACTGTCTCGTCGCCGAGCTTCGCCTGGTGCTGGAAGAGTGATCCTTCGAGGACAGCTCCCTCCACGTCGAGCTCGCTGGCCAGGGTGTTCTCCGCGAGGTAGTCCCGGAAGGCGGAGGCCGCTGCCTTCCACTCCGGCGGAAGCGAGAGGGACAGCCGGATCCGATCGGAGACGTGGAGTCCGGCATCGCGCCGCGCCTGCTGGATCAGACGCACCAGGTCCCGTGCCCTGCCTTCCTGGATCAGGCTCTCGCTGAGCTCGAAGTCGAGCACCGCGACCATGTCGTTGGTCGAGAGGGCCTGACAGGCCACCCCCTCGGCGGGTCGCAGCAGCAGGCTGTACTCACCCTCGGAGATCACCTGTCCGGCGACCTCGACGGAGTCCTCGGCTCCGGTCGTCCACTGCCCCTGCTTGGCGGCGGCGAGCACCGCCTTCATCTCCGGCCCCAGCCGGGGTCCGAGCAGGCGCGCATTCACCTGGAGCTGGAAGCGCGCGAAGTCCTCGATCTCTTCGCAGAGCTGCACCTCCTTCACGTTCACCTCGTCCTGGATCAAATCCAGGAAGGGGCGCAGGCGCTCGACCTGGGGTCCCGCGATGGTGAGGGAGCGCAGCGGCTGGCGGACCCGCACGTTCTGGGTGCGGCGCATGGCGAGACCGGTGGAGCAGACGTCGCGCACCCGGTCCATGTCCGCCACCAGATCGGGATCGGCGGGAAGGCTGGCGGGATCCGGCCAGTCGCCCAGATGCACGCTCTGCTCCCTGGTCAGACCGCGGTAGATCTCGTCGCTGAGGAAGGGAAGCAGCGGACTCACCACCCGACAGAGCGTCACCAGCACCGTGTAGAGGGTGTCGTAGGCCTGGCGCTTGTCGTCGTCCTTCTCGCTCTTCCAGAAGCGCAGGCGGCTGCGGCGGATGTACCAATTGTTGAGCGCGTCGATGAAGGCGACCACGCGGTTGCAGGCACCGGCGATGTCGTAGGCGTCCATCAGCTCGCCCAGGTCCTCCACCAGCTCGCGTGTCTTGGCGAGGATGTAGCGGTCCAGGACGTTCCGACCGGGCGCCCCGAACTCCGCGCGGATACCGTCGGCGTTCGCGTAGAGCGAGAAGAAGTACCAGGCGTTCCAGATCGGGTTCAACACGTTCCGCACCACGTCGGCGATCGGCTTGTCGTCCTTCTCCACGCGCAGGTTGGCGCCCTTGAGCAGCGGCGAGGCCATCAGGTACCAGCGGAATGCGTCGGCCCCATGGGTCTCGAAGACCTCCTCCGGATCGGGGAAGTTTCTGAGCCGCTTGGAGAGCTTCTGGCCGTCCTTGGCGACGACGACGCCGTGGCAGACGCAGTTCTTGAAGGGATGGCGGTCGAAGAGGGCGGTGGACAGCACCAGCATCGTGTAGAACCAGCCGCGAGTCTGCGCCACGTACTCGACGATGAAGTCGGCCGGGAAGTGGTTGTCGAACCACTCGCGGTTCTCGAAGGGATAGTGGACCTGGGCGTAGGGCATCGAGCCGGACTCGAACCAGCCGTCGAGCACGTCGGGGATGCGCCGCATCACGCTCTTTCCGCTGGGATCGTCCGGATTGGGACGGACCAGCTCGTCGATGGCGGGACGGTGAAGATCTTCGGGGCGCACCCCGAAGTCCCTTTCGAGCTCGTCGACACTGCCGTAGACGTCGAGGCGCGGATGCTCGGGATCGTCGCTCTTCCAGACCGGAATCGGCGCGCCCCAGAACCGGTTGCGACTGATCGACCAGTCCCGGGCGCCCTCGAGCCAGTTGCCGAAGAGCCCATCCTTGATGTGCCCGGGAATCCAGTTGATGTTCTGGTTCAGCTCCACCAGCCGCTCGCGGAACTCGGTGACGCGGACGTACCAGGAATTCACGGCCCGGTAGATCAGTGGCGTGTCGGTGCGCCAGCAGTGCGGGTAGTTGTGGACGTGGTGCTGGTGCTTGAAGATGAGGCTGCGCTCCCGAAGGTCCCGGATGATGGTGCGATTGGCCTCGATCACCTGAACGCTCTCGTAGGGCGGTACCTCTGCGGTGAACTTCCCCTCGTCGTCGACGGGACAGACGACCGGGATCCCCTCCGCCTGGCAGAGGTCCATGTCCTCCTCGCCGAAGCCGGGAGCGCAGTGAACCACTCCGGTCCCCTCCTCCACGTCCACGAACGGCGCCGCGAGCACCCGGAAGGCGTTCTCGGTGTTCTCGAAGAACGGGAAGAGCGGCTGGTAGTGGCGACCGACCAGCTGCGAGCCCTTTACGGTTCCGACCCGCTCGGCGTCGGCGAGCTCCGACGCGACCTGCTCCACGCAGGCGGCGCCGAGAATCAGCCGCCGGCCGTCGAGTTCGAAGATCGCGTAGTCGATCTCCGGGCCCACGGCGAGGGCGAGGTTCGAAGGGAGGGTCCAGGGAGTGGTGGTCCAGGCGAGAACGTCGGTGGGGCGGTCGTCGCCCTCGGGGCGCAAGGCAAAGCGCACCGTGATCGCCGGATCCTCCCGCTCGCGATAGGAGTTGTCCATCCGGGTCTCGAAGTTGGAGAGCGGCGTCTCGGCCGCCCAGGAGTAGGGCAGGACCCGTTGCCCCTCGTAGAGCAGCCCCTTCTCGAAGAGCCGCTTGAAGGCCCAGAGCACGCTCTCCATGTAGTCGCGCTCCATGGTCTTGTAGTCGTTTCCGAAGTCCACCCAACGGGCGGACCGGGTCACATAGCGCTGCCATTCATCGGTGTAGCGGACCACCGACTCACGGCAGTGGGCGTTGAAGTTGCCGATCCCGAACCGCTGGATCGCGGCCCGCCCCGAGACCTGAAGCTCCTGCTCGGCCGCCATCTCCACGGGAAGCCCGTGGCAGTCCCATCCGAAGCGGCGTTCCACCCGGCGCCCGCGCAGGGTCTGGTAGCGCGGCACGATGTCCTTCACGAAGCCGGTCAGCAGGTGTCCGAAGTGGGGCAGACCGTTGGCAAAGGGCGGGCCGTCGTAGAAGACGAACTCGTTCACCCCGGCCTCGCCCGCGGGGCGCTGCTCCACCGATTCCTCGAAGGTTCGGTCCCTTTGCCAGCCCTCGAGGATCCGCCGCTCGATCTCCGGAAAGTTCGGCTGCTGCGGAACGTCCGGATAGTGCTTCTGATTCTTGGACTCGCTCATCGTGTTCCACGCCTCTTCGCGGCGGCCGAGAATCTAACCGATCACTCTGCACCCCGCGGGGGGCAGGGTGCGGAAACGCACCTCGAGGGAGACGTCGCCGTGCGGTCGCCGGAGCCCCGCTCTGGTAGCATCGGTGTCTCATCGTGGCTGGCTAGCCAGACTGATCAAGGTGTCTAGGTGCCGGAGCTTCCCGAGGTCGAGGTGACGCGGCTCCGGATCGCGCCGCTCCTGGAGGGGCGCACCATTGCGGAGGTCCACACCACCCGCAGGAGCCCCTTCTTCCTCACCCCACCCGGGACGCTGCGCCGCCGCCTGGCCGGTCGCACCGTCCGCTCTCTCGCGCGTCGCGGCAAGTACCTGGTGGGCACCCTCGACGACAGGAGCCGCCTGGTCCTGCACCTGGGGATGACCGGCCAGCTCTTCTCCAGCCACGCCACCAGCCCGCGCCTGCTCTCGGCGACGAGCCGGTCGGCGCTCGCGCCCGAGCAGCAGCGGCGCTTCCGCCCGGACGCCCACACCCATCTCCGCCTCGGCTTCGAGGACGGCGGCCCGGAGCTCTTGTTTCGCGACGCGCGGAAGTTCGGAAAGATCTTCCTGCTCGCGCCGGGGCAGCGGAGCGAGCGGCTCGACCGGCTCGGGATCGAGGCGCTCGAGCTCTCGGGAGAGGAGGTGTTTCGCGCCACTCGGGGTCGGAAGCTCGCCATCAAGAGCCTGCTGCTGGATCAGTCGGTGGTCGCCGGGAGCGGAAACATCTACAGCGACGAGGCACTCTTCCTGGCCGGGGTGCGTCCCACCCGGCGGGCGGGGCGGATCACGCGAAAGGAGTGCCATGCGATCAGTGAGGGGATCAAGCGGGTGATGCGGCGAGCCATCGAGACCGGCGGCTCCAGCATCAGCGACTTCGTCGCCCCCGACGGTAGCGACGGCCGATACCAGGACGAGCGGCGCGTCTACGCGCGCGCGGGGGAGCCCTGCCGGCGCTGCGGAGGAGTCATTCGCCGCGTGGTGCTCGGCCAGCGGAGCGCGCACTACTGCCCGGGATGCCAGAGGTAGCTGGTGCTGAGCCTTCGCGAGCTTCGCCGGGCAGTCGCGGCACTGGAGAGGGAGCGGCTGGGCGCGCGTCTCGACCGGGCGCTGCAGGTCGACGGCCTCGAGTTGGTCCTGATCCTCAGCGGAGGAGGGGGGCGACCGGCGCGGGACAAATGCCACCTGCTGCTCTCCTGCCGCCCCGGATTCGCGCGCCTCTCCATCCTCGCCAAGCCCCGCCGGGCGCTCCCCACGCCTCCGGGATTCGCCCGGTATCTGCGCGCCCACCTGGAGGGTGGCCGGCTCGCAGAGGTGCGGATCGCCGATGAGGATCGGCAGGCCCTGCTGCGCTTCGAAACTGCGGAGGGGCCGATGGAGCTGCTGCTCTCGATCCTCGGGCCGCGCAGCAACGTCTACCTGATCGACGGAGAGGGGATCCTGGTCGGCGCGCAGCGTCCGCTCGATCAGACGCGCCGGGATCTCAAAGGCGGAGAGGCCTGGCGACCACCGGAGACGCGTCCTCCCGGCGAGGGAGAGGACCGCTTCGCGGAGACACCGGAGGAGCAACTGCTCGCCGCCATCGAGGAGAGCTACGCGGCGATGGAGGCGAGCACGCGCGAGGACCTCCGGGGCCAGCGAATCGCCCAGACCTTGAAGAAGCATCGCAGCCGGCTCGAACGCAAGTTGCGAAATCTGGAGAGCGACGCGGAGGCGGCAGCCGCGGCGCCGGAGCTACAGCGCCAGGGCGAACTCCTGAAGAGCGCTCTCGGCTCGGTGCGTCATGGGGCCGAGCAGGTCCAGGTAAAGGACTTCGAGACCGGGGCGACGGAGAGCATTCCGCTCGACCCCGCACTCTCTCCCACCGAGAACCTCCAGCGGATCTTCAAGCGCGCCCGCAAGGCGGAGCGCCGGGCGCAGAAGGCGCAGCAGCAGCTCGGCGAGCTTCGGGAGCGCCTTGACGAGATCGACGCTCTCCGCCGGGAGTTCGACGCCCTCGGCGAAGGCGGAGAGCCGGGAGCGGCGGATCTCGACGAGTTCGAGGCGCGCCCTGCCATCCGGCGCCTGCTCGACCGCTACCACCCCGCCCCGCCGGGAGAGAAGCCCGAGGCGAAGAAGAAGAGCTGGAAGATCGGCAAGAGGGAGATCCCCACCCGGCTCCAGCCCAAGCGCTACCGCACCTCGGACGGGCTCGAGATCTGGGTGGGAAAGAGCGACGAGGGCAACGATCTGCTGACGACTCGCCTGGCCAGGGGCAAGGACCTGTTCTTCCACCTGGAGGGATCACCCGGCAGCCACGTCATCCTGCGCACCGAGGGTCGCGACGATCCCCCCTCGGAGTCGCTGCTCGAGGCGGGAGAGCTGGCCGTCCACTTCTCCAAGCAGAAGAACACCACCCGGGCCAGCGTGCACATCGCCCCGGTCAAGGAGGTCTCGAAGCCCTCGGGAACGAAGCCGGGCCTGGTCTATGTCCACCGCGGCCGCACCATCGGCCTGCGCCGCGATCCGGCCCGCCTCCGGCGCATCCTCGATTCGCGAATCGACGACTGAGAGGCGTTCAAGCGGAGCTTCTGGGAGACCGATGTGTCCCGAACATGGGCCTCTCCACCAGCATCCACGACATCCGGACCCTGGTGCTCTCCTTCCACCCGGTGATCGCCATCGACACGGTGGAGGAGGAGCGGGTCGAGAAGCTCGTGGAGACGGTCGCGAGCGAGCTCAACCTGCCGGTCTTCGAGTGGACCCTGACGCAGGGACTGGTTCAGAAGCCCACCGCCCACGGAAACCGCAACACCGCCCGTCCCCGGGACCTCATGGCACACCTCCGCACCCTCCGCGTGGAGGGGATCTTCCTCCTCAAGGACTTCGCGCGGCACCTGGAAGACGCGGCGATCTGCCGGGAGTTCAAGGACGCGGCCCAATCCTTCGGGAACAGCTGCTCCACCATGGTGATCACCGGGGCCTCCCACCAGTTTCCGCCGGACGTGGATCACGAGGTCGTTCACTACCAGCTCTCACTGCCCGGCGAACCAGAGCTCCGCGAGGTCGTGAACACGGTGGTGCGCTCGCTTCGCCAGCGCAGAGGAGCCCGCGTCGAGCTGACCGTCCCCCAGCTCGACGAGCTGGTGCGCGCGCTCTCCGGGATGACGCTCAACCAGGCCCGCCAGGCGATCGCCCGAACCGTCCTCGAGGATGGCAGGCTCGACGCCTCCGACATCCAGCGCATCCTCGACGAAAAGGCGCGCGCGCTCGGAGAGGACGGGCTCCTCGAGTACTTCCCCTCCGAGGACAACGGGTTCGAGCTCGGCGGATTCGCCCGCCTGAAGGAGTGGCTCGCCAGGGCCCGCATCGGCTTCTCGAAGGAGGCGGCGGCCCTCAACCTCACGCCGCCCCGGGGCATCCTGATGGTGGGAGTCCAGGGCTGTGGAAAGTCGCTGGCGGCGAAGTGCATCTCCCGCCAGTGGAGCCTGCCCCTGGTGAAGCTCGACGCCGGCCGCCTCTACGACAAGTACGTGGGCGAGTCCGAGAAGAACCTCCGCCGCGCCATCGAGATGTCCGAGTCCATGTCCCCGGTGGTGCTCTGGATCGACGAGATCGAAAAGGGCTTCACGCCGACGGGCGGCGATCAGGACGGCGGTCTCAGCAAGCGCATCTTCGCGACCTTCCTGACCTGGATGCAGGAGAAGAAGAAGGAGGTCTTCGTCGTCGCCACCGCGAACGACGTGTTCTCCCTCCCGCCGGAGTTCCTGCGCAAGGGACGCTTCGACGAGATCTTCTTCGTCGACCTCCCCGAACCGGGGGAGCGATCGAAGATCTTCGAGATCCACCTCTCGCACCGCATGCAGACGCCCTCCGCCTTCGACTTCGGGCCGCTGGTGACCGAGAGCGAAGGTTTCAGCGGCGCGGAGATCGAGCAGGCGGTGATCGCGGCCCTGTATCGCTCGCTTCACGAGAAGCGCCCGCTCGACACCGGGATCCTGGTGAACGAGCTTCGAGATACGGTCCCCCTCTCGGTCTCCCGACGCGAAGACATCGACCGCCTGCGCACCATGGCGATGGAGCGATTCGTCCCGGTCCGCTGAGCCCCGGCGCCGAGCGCGCCGCCAATTCACGACACCGTGACGAAGGCACGCCGAAGGCGTGCCGTGCGGGAAGGGCGGCTTTGCCGGCCGTTAACCCGCTGGACGTGCGGCGAGCCAGAGCCGGAAGCTCCGGGTCTCGCGCTCCACACTCACCGCGGTGAATCGTTCCGCGAGCCGCCTCCCCAGCCCGATCCGTCGCTGCGCCACGACCAGGAGCGCACCTCGCCGTCGGAGCCGGCGCGCCGCACCGTCGATGAGCCCGTCGATCAGCTCGAAGTCCTCCCCCTTGCCGTGGTGGAAGGGGGGATTGCTGACGATCAGGTCGAAGCGGGAGGTCTCGGGAAGCGCCGACCAGGAATCTCCCAGGTGCACTCGGGCGTCGGGCAGATTCCGGCGCGCGGCCTCGACGGCGAGGGCATCGGAGTCCACCAGATCGAGCTCCGCTTCGGGGAAGCGCTGCTGCACCGCCAGGGCGACGACGCCGGCGCCGCAGCCGAAGTCGAGCACCCGCGCGCCGGGGAGCTTCCCGGGCAGGGACTCGATCAGGAGACGGGTTCCGTCGTCGAGACGGCCGTGGGCGAAGAGGCCGGGAAAGGAGCAGAGCTGCACGGCACCACCCGGGAGCTCCGCCGTGAAGACGCTCTGCCAGTCCGAGAGCGCCGACCGGAGGTGGCCGAACCCCTCCTCCCTCTGTCCCCGCCAGATCCGGCAGTGACCGCGGGCCTCGACGGTCCGCACCTCGCGGAGTACGTCCTCCAACAGCGGCCGCACCGACCGCACTCCTTCATCGTTCGCGCCGTACAGCCAGATGCTTTCCCCCGGATGAACCCGGGAGACGACCGCATGGAGGACCATCTGCAGGCCGAGACGGCCCTTGGGGAGGCGAATCGTCGCCGCATCGAAGGGGCCGTCGGGAGGCCACGGCCGTGCGGGGCGATCCCGGATCGCCCTGCGCCGCCAGGCGTGGACCGGGGCGCCGCTCCGCGAGAGCTCCGCCTCGACCGCACCCTCCTCATCGTCGACGGCGAGCACACGCCCCGAGATCGGCCCCTCCGCCGCCAGTCGAGACGCCAGATGGGCCACCATCACGCCGGCAGCCCTCGCCTCTCGGGTGTTCCCTCTAGCCCGCATCTCTCACCAGCTCGCTTCTGCGGCGGGCGAGGCCGCGCCTCAGAGCGGCTCGACTCCGGTCTCCCCCCCGAGGCGAGGGAGCGAGTCACCGACCGTCACCCATTCCGCACGATGGTCGAAGAACACATGGAACTGCGGCTCCCGATCGATCGGCCCTTCCATGTTCGCGAAGACGATGTCGACCCTCTCGGGGTGGAGCGTCGTCTCGAAGAACAGAGAGCTTCCGCAGTTTCCGCAGAAGGATCGGGTTCCGTGATCGGAGGACTGGAAGCGGACCAGCTGCAACTCGCCGGCGGTGACGTGGAGCTGGGTCTTGGGAACGGAGAACCAGCTCACGAAGCCCGCGCCGTGGCTGCGACGACACATCGTGCAGTGGCAGTGTGCAAAGAAGAGGCTCGGCATCGACGCCTCGAATTCCACGCGCCCGCACAGGCACGCTCCGGGAACGGGAGCACCCGGGCCTCGGGGGTCAGCGGAACTCATCGTTCACCTCGACTTCGCACTCCTGGGAACAGACGATTAGCGCGGCGCCGGATCCACCGCCCACCGCATCTCGCTACCGGCCGAGAATTCGACCGACGCTGGGAGGACGGCTGGCGTATCCTGCTGCCACCCTCGCCGAGGAGACCCCGTTGCCGGTCCGGCTCTTGATGATCGTCGCCTCGCTGCTCGCGGCCTCTCCGGCGGCCGGAGACGAGTTCACGGTGCTCTCCTACAACACCCACGGTCTTCCCGCCTGGGTCGCAGGAGACGATCCGGCCACGCGCCTTCCGATCATCGGCGAGAAGAGCAACGCCTACCACCTCGCGCTGATCCAGGAGGACTTTGCCCACCACGTCGCGCTTCGGCGAGGAGCGCGGCAGCCCGTCGTCGAGCGCGGCAACCCCAGCCGCTTCGGGCGCTGGTGTCCCTTCTGCGGCGGCTCGGGCCTCACCATCCTGTCCCGCTTCGGGCGCGAGGACCACCTCGAGCTGGCGGCCCGAGCCTACCGCGACTGTGCGGGCTGGATCGGCGGCGAGAACGACTGTCTGGCGACCAAGGGCTTCCAGCGCCTGCGGATACGACTCCCTGGCGGTGGGGAACTGGACCTCGTCAACACCCACCTGGACGCCGGCCGCTCGCCGTCGGATCGGGAGGCCCGTCGCAGCCAGCTCGACCAGCTGCGCAGAAACATCGAGGCGGAGGTTCCGGCCGGGGCGCTGATCCTGGCCGGCGACCTGAATCTCGACGCGGCGGACCCGGAGGACGTGGTCCTGCGCGATGCCTTCACCTCCGCCCTCGGACTCTCGGACTCGGGCGCTGGTGGGGGCCGCCGCTGGCCGATCATCGACTACATCTTCTATCGCAGTGGCGGGGGCGTGGAGCTCGAGGTGCTGGAGGCCGGAGAGGATGCGGACTTCGTCCACCGAGGCGCGCCGCTGAGCGATCACCCCGCCATCTTCGCCCGCTTTCGAACCCGTCCGCCGCAGGGGATGGCGCCCGCACCGTCGGCGACCCGATCGGAGCACCTCGAGAGGTAGCGGAGGCCGATCTGGGGGCGTCGCTCAGTTCACGCCCTGCGTCTGTACCAGCGTGGCCGGCTCGATACCCAGGCTGCGCACCACGTCGTCCCAGAGGCTCTCCCTGGACCCCTCGAAGACCAGCCGCGGAGATACCGGAGCCACCAGCCAGGCTCCCTCCGCCAGCTCGCGCTCGAGCTGGCCCGGCCCCCAGCCCGCGTAGCCCAGGAACATGCGAATGTGGCGCGGGGGATTCTGGGCCACCTTTCGCAGGACCTCGTTGGAGCGGGTGAAATGGATCCCCTCGGTCACCGACTCCACCTCTGGAAGTTCGAACCCGCTTTCACCGAGGAGCATCCAGCCGAGGTCGGGCTGCACCGGACCGCCCCAGTCCACGCGCGCATCCGGCGCGCCGTTCCAGTCGAGACCGAAAGTCTCGCACAGGCTGGCCATCGGGAGATCCGTGACCCGATTGACGACCAGACCGATGGCGCCCTCGTCGTCGTGATGGAGCATCAGCACCACGCTGCCCCTGAAGTTGGGGTCCCAGAGCTTGTCCATCGCAACCAGGAACGCGGGTGCCAGATCCGAATCGGGCATGCTCCGAGCGTAGCAGGCCCCAGATCTCCAGGAACGGTCTAAGCTGCGGTCCATGTCGCGTGCGACGAGCTACGTGACGGCGGCGGGCCTGGTGATTGGCGTGTTCCTGATGGGCGCCGGAGTGGTGCTGCTGATCGCGCCTCCACCCCCCTCACCGGATTCGCCCCTCTGGGGGACCCTCCTCCTGCAGGGCTTCTGGATCCTGCTCGCGCTCTACGGCGGAGTCCTCCGGAGGTCGCGCAGCCTCGGTGATCGCCTGGGCATGGGTCGAGGCTCGCTCCCCATCTCGACCTCGGTGGTGCTGGTGGTGGGATTCGTCGCGCTGAGCGGCGGACTCCACCTGGGGCTGGTGTCACTCGAGCTTCGCGAGACCGGCTCTCTGGCCGAGATCGACGCGGTGGTCCGAAGCGCTCGGGCGCGGGCGCCCTCGTTCCTCCTGGCGATCCTGGCGCTGGGGGTCGCACCCGGCTTCGGCGAGGAGATCCTCTTCCGGGGCTTCGTGCAACGGGCGCTCGTCGATTGGCTCGGCGCCCTCTCCGGAGTCCTGCTCGCCGCCTTCCTCTTCGGTCTGGCCCACTTCGACCCGGTTCACTCGAGCCTCGCCTTCCTCCTCGGCGTTTACCTGGGGGTGGTGGCGCTGCTGGCCGGAAGCATCCGCCTGGCGATTCTCTGCCATGTCGTCAACAACACGCTGGGCGTGCTCTCTCTGGGCTGGATTCCCGACCTGCTTCCGCTCCAGGGCCCCTCTGCGATCGCGGCGCTCCTGGCACTGGCGGGGGGGGCGCTGCTCTACGCCGGTCGGTGGCGGAGACCGGTCGCGGCGAAGCGCGAAGAGAGCTCGGAATAGCGTTCCCCCCCGGGGGGGGATCATCCTGCGTGCTTCAGCAGAAGCAGCGAACCGCCGACGTAGAGGAGATCGACGAAGAGACACTCTGGATGACCACGACTCCCTCCGTACTCCTCCTGGACGATGGCGAACTGGATGACGTGCGGGAGCTCCTCGAGGAGCTTCAGTTCGAGTGTCTACACCTCCGCGGAGGCGAGATTCCGGACCGGATCGAGCCCCCGGAGAGGCTGTTCATCGCGACGCCACGCCGGGCGATGACGGCGAAGGAGTGGCCGCTGAGCGGCGGCGGCTCTTCCGATCCGTTCAAGATCGGAATCGTCTCCGAGGATTCGAACACGCTGCGAAGCATGCTCCGGCGGATGGGATTCAACCTGCTGATCCGCCGACCCGTTCACCCCTACGCGCTTCGTCTGCTGATCCTGCGCGCCCTCTACAGCGGAGACGAGCGTCGCAGGGAGAGCCGCGTCCCGGTCGGCTACGGAATCACCTACCGCAGCGGAGTCCGTCGCAGGCGGGCCATGCTGGTCGAATTCACCGCGCGCGGCTGTCGTCTGCTGTCCGATCATCCGATTCGGACCGGATCCCGTTTGACGCTCAACCTGCCTGGGGAGGTCACCGGCGATCGCTCCCTGCAGCTTCGAGCGAAGGTGGTTCGGAGCCACGTCGGCGACACCGGCGGGCTCCGCGATCAACACACCGTCGGCCTCTGCTTCGAGAAGCTGGACGCCCGAAAGCGGGCCCAGCTCCTCGAGATGCTGAAGCACCGCGAGGGCGGTGCCGTGACGACCTCGCCGGGTCGCGCGGCGGCTCGAAGCGGCGGAAGCACGCCCATCGCGGCAGCCGGATCGATCGACGATCGGCGCAAGAACCCCCGGGCGGCGTTCGAGCACACGGTCCGATCGCTCGACGAGGAGGCCAATCTGGTGCTGATGGGACGGGATCTCTCCGTCACTGGGATGCGGATCGAGCCTCACCCAGACCTGGCGGTGGGAACCAAGCTCCGCCTCGCCATCTACGGCTCGCCCACCGAAGAGCCCTTCACCGTCCGCGCCCGGGTGGTGCGCAACGACGAAGACGACGGTGTGGGTCTTCGCTTCGAGCAGATCGCAGCGGGTGTCGGAGCCCGTCTCGAGTCCCTGGTGGCCAGCCTCCCCAGCGTCGAGTCACTACACGACAGCGAGACGGACGCTCTCGGGAGCGTCGTCTCCCGAATCCTCGAGAGCGAAGAGGATTGGCCCGAAAGCCCGCGCCGAGAGCTCCTCTAGCCGATCACCTCGAAGATCTCGATCTTCGGGGCGCCCGCCATGCAAGCTCCCATCTTCGGCATCGCTTCCTTGAAGTAGCTCGTCCCGCTGTGGTGGCCGAGGGCGGCCTGATCCGTGTAGTTCTCCAGGACCACGTAGGTCGGCGCGTCCTTCGCCTTGCAGAGCTGATAGTGGAGCGTCTCCGGCTCGCTCGAGCGAACCTTCTCGGCCAGCCCCTTCATCACCGCCTCGAACTCCGCCTCCTTGCCCTCTTGCACGTTGATCGTCGCCACGACTGCAATCACGGTTCTCTCCTTCGCGAGGCCCGAGGCCCGCCAGTGATTCCGCACCAGTCTAGCCCGCTTTTCTCACCCGCTCGCTGAGCTCCGGCGCCGAGCGCGCCGCCAATTCACGACACCGTGACGAAGGCACGCCGAAGGCGTGCCGTGCGCCGAGGCAGGCCGTAGGCGTGCCGTGCGGGAAGGGCGGCTTTGCCGGCCGTTAGCCCGCCGGTCAGGGCGCTGCGCCACCGTTCAGGGCGGCGGCGTCCGGCCCGAGGGATGCCTGCCTCCAGAGCTCCGGCGCATCCGGGCTGCAGACTCCCTTGGGACAGAAGGCCACCTTCAGCACCTCGGCGGCCATCTGCGAGGCACTCATCCAGTAGAGCGGTCCCTGGACCGAGACCGCCGCGATGGCAATCGTCGGCCGGTCCACCGGGGCGACGCCGATGAACCACTCGTAGCGTCCATCGGGATCCTTCCCGTTGAGGCTTCCCGTCTTGCCCGCCACCTTCACCTGTTGGAGCAGGGGACGGCCGCGCCGGTCCCGGAAGGCCCTGCGGGCGGTCCCTCGAACGGTGGTGTCCGCCAGCATCAGGCGGAGCTCGCTGGCGAGCTCCGGGGTGAGGACCCGCCGTCGGGGGGGCAGAGAGCGGAGCGCCAGCTCTCGCCCCCGGGCGTCCGTGACCCGGCGGATCCAGTGCGGCTCCACCCCCCAGCCGTCGGCCAGCGCCGCAGCGAGACTCACGGCGTGAAGCGGGGTGATGCGGAGGCCGTCCAGTCCGGAACCCAGACGACCGAGCGCGTAGGAGTCGTCACCGGGATCCGCGAGGACGCCCTGGGCGTGCCCGGGCGCGGGGACGTCGAGCCACCCGAAGCGGTCGATGGCATCGAGAAGGCTGCTGCCGCCCACCGCGTGCACCGCCAGCTGCGCAAAGCACTGGTTGTTGGAGGTGACGAGGGCGCGGCGAAAGGAGACCGAGCGACCGCGACTGGGGGGATCGATTCGCTGGCGGGTGAGCCGGTACTTGTTGCCCACGTAGCGACAGGGGCGTTCGACCAGCTCCGGCGAGCGGTCGAGAGCCGCAGCCATGGTGATCACCTTGACGAGTGACGCGGCGGGGTAGGGGCGGGTCGGAGGAAACTGCTCGACGTCGGACGAGACGTACGCGAGCAGGGCTCCGCTCTCCACATCCATCACCAGCACGTGACCGAGTGCGACTCGCCCGCGCTTCAGCACCTTCCAGATCGAGCGGGTGAGGTCAGCTTGCAGGGTGTACTCGACGCGGAGGGGACCGATCAGGTCGCTCTGGCCCTCGGGCACGGGAACCGTCCGGGCCTCCTCCAGGGCACCCTCGGCGACGGGAGGGTCGAGCTGCAATCGCAGGGAAAGGGTGGGCGGCGGAGCATCCACCGAGGGCACGGTCTTCGCGAGGGAGACAGCGCCCCCTCCCCGCTCGCCGCAGCTCCGCAGGATTCCGTAGGTCGCTCCCAGGCATAGAGCGACGAGAACCGCAAGCGTGATACGGCCCCTGAGCAGCATTCGCCTGCCTCGATCCCCCCCCCCCACCTCGCTGGTCTGCTCCGGATGTCTCGCTCGTTCCGCTTCGCTTGGCGCGCCCGACGGGGGGATCGGGGCGCAGGCCTATGATCGGCTAGATCGAGACCACGCTTGTGACCTCGGGCACCACTTCCTTGAGGCGCGCCTCGATTCCAAAGCGCAGGGTCGACGTGGCGCCGGGACAGCCCGCACAGGCTCCCTGCAGGTACACCTCGACCACGCCGTTGTCGAACCCGGCGAAGATGATGTCCCCGCCGTCCATCGCGACCGACGGGCGGATCTCCTCATCCAGGATCTTGCGGATGCGGTCGACCACCACGCTCTGGGGATGGGCAGCCTCGGCGTCGTAGTCGGGACCGAGGGATGCCTCCTTCGACTGCACGAAGCTCTTGATCGCTTCCGCGAGGGGATCGACGATGTCCGTCCACTCGACATCCTCGCGCTTGGTGGTGGTGATGAAGTTCGACGCGAAGAAGACGCCGACCACGCCGTCCACCGCGAAGAGCCTGGCGGCGAGAGGGGAGACCCCCGCCTCGACCGGCTCCTTGAAGCTCGCGCTCACCCCGTCGTCCGCCACGGGCTCGCTGAGTACCCACTTGATGCTCTCGGGATTGGGTGTGCGCTCCGCATGGAGTTGAAGAGTCTTGCTCATGGTGACCTCCGCCTCATCGAGTCTAGCGAGCGATCCCGCCCCATGCAGGCTGGGAGCCCGACCCGGGATACGCAACTAGAACTAGGGATGGGCGTCGGGACAAATCGTCCCACTTTCGGGTCAAGACCCTAGGCCGTGAACAGCCGCAGCGGAGCGGAATGCCGAGCCGTCACGCGAAGAGCGTGCTCTCCAGATCGTGGAGGTGCAGGACGAGATGCCCGGCTCTCGTCGCCGCCTCCCACTCCCGGCGCCCGTTGTAGCCCCAGGCCGCCAGTCCGCACCGCACCCCGAGACTCGCCACCTGGTCCAGATGATTCACCTTGTCGTCGACGAAGGT
This sequence comes from uncultured Spirochaetales bacterium, assembly GCA_964615365.1. Taxonomy (GTDB): domain Bacteria; phylum Myxococcota_A; class UBA9160; order UBA9160; family UBA6930; genus CAVXZE01. Next base: position 139,139 of record CAZTOU010000006.1, on the reverse strand, counting down.
GATGGCCTCGAAGGGCACCTCGAGCTGCTGCTGCAGACGCGCCAGATGGGAGCGCTTGCTGACGCCGGTCTCCTTGTCGAGCACCAGGTCCTCGCGAAACAGCGAGTAGATCCGGTAGTCGCGGAGAAGCATGCGAACCGAGCGGCCATCCTTGGCGGTGGCGATGGCCAGGGTGACCTCGGAGGCCCGGCGGTGGAGGATTTCGAGCATCTCCGAATAGGGAGCCATCATCCGCCGCCACCCCTCCGGATCGCGCTCGGACCATGAGGTTCGCGCCTGGTAGAAGCGTTCGTGGAAGAGGCTGAGCTTCTCCGAGTCCCGCCCCCGGTAGAAGGAGTCGTACGCCGCCTGGTCCGCGATCAACGCCTTCTCCTCCAGGGCGGCCAGGATGACGGCGTAGTCCTCGGCCCGGTTTCCGAGCGGCATCAGCTCGACGAAGCCCGCGTAGAGCTCCTCGCTCTCCTCCAGCCTCGATTCGGGATGCAGCTCCGTGTAGGTGCGAACCGCCAGCGAAAAGGCCTCGCGCGCGCTGTCGGAGATCACCCCGTCGAAGTCGAGCGCCAGCACCCGCATCACCTCGCCGCTAACCCGCATCGGAGACCGGCCCATCCCCGCGACCGCTCACTCCGATCTCCAGCACCGCGGCGCCGCGAACGCGATCCTGCTTGAGGTCAACGAGCGCGTCGTTCGCCCGTTCGAGGGGATAGGGGATGGTGTGGGTGGTGATTGGAATCGCCTCTGCCAGGCGCAACAGCTCCTCGCCGTCCTTTCGCGTGTTCGCGGTGACGCTCCGCAGCTTCCGCTCCTGAAACAGATGGCGCTGGTAGTGCAGCGAGGGCACGTCGCTCAGATGGATGCCGGCGATGGCCAGCGTCCCGCCGCGATCGAGGGCCTCGAGTGCGGGCGGGACGAGCTCGCCGACCGGTGCAAAGAGGATGGCCGCATCCAGGGGAGCCGGCGAAGCGTCGTAGCTTCCGCCCACCCAGGCTGCGCCCAGCTCCCGCGCCAGTCCGCGATGGCGATCGCCCCGACTGAACACGTAGACCTCGTTCTCGAAATGGCGGGCAATCTGAATCACGATGTGTGCGGAGCCACCGAAGCCGAAGATCCCCAGGCGTCCACCCGGTGCAACCCCGGACTGGGCGTAGGCCCGGTAGCCGATGATTCCGGCACAGAGCAGCGGCGCAGCGTCCTGGGGGACGAGACCGGCGGGCAGGGGATAGACGAAGGCTTCGGGAGCCACGGTGAAGTCGGCGTAGCCCCCGTCGACGTCCCAACCGGTGAATCGCGGCTCGAGGCAGAGATTCTCCGCGCCCTGCCGACAGAACCGGCACCGGCCGCAGGCGCGGTGGAGCCAGGCGACCCCTACCCGATCCCCCTCTCGGAATCGCCGGGCCTTCCGCCCGCAGGCGTCGACGATTCCGACGATCTCGTGTCCGGGAATCACCGATTCTCGGCGGGGCTCGAGGTCTCCTTCGGCCACGTGCAGATCGGTGCGACAGACGCCGCACACCTCGACCCGGACCCGCACCTCGTCGGCCTCCGGCTCCCGCACCTCCCGCTCGACCTGACGCAGCGGCCCTTCCTCGGCGGGTCGCGGACGCTCCACCAACATCGCGCGCATCAGCCTCTAGACCGCCTTTCTCACCGGAAGACCTCTTCCTTCACTCGCTCACCCGCATGATATCCTGGGGAACTCCCCCCGAATCAGACCTACCGCGATTCCTCGTGGAGCTCAACTCGAGGCTAGGCGAGGGATCTCTTCCGAACCGTGACCACCGGCTCGCGCTCGACCAGACCGAGCCCGCTCTGGATGCGTGCGAAGAGGTCTCGGACGTCGGGATGGAGCTCCTCGGGCCGCATCACCCGAGCGATGCGGCCGGGAGCAACGGGGCGGCTGAGAGACCGCGCCAGGGGTCCTTTGGGTCCGAGCAGCTGCTTCGCGTCCAGCTCCCGGAGAGCCCGCTCGTCATCGAGCGGGGGCAGATGAGCCCGCATGAGCCGATCGAAGTGCCCGTCGTGGTCTCGGATCCGAAGCCCCCGACGGATCGCGTCGGGAACCAGCAGGTAGCTCTCGATGTGGCGCCGGCCCCAGGTAAAGAACTCCAGGCCGGGCTCGGAGGGGAGCTCCGGGGCCACCTCGCCGTCGCGATCCAGCACGCAGATCCCGCAGGCCGTGGAGCACCGACGACGCACCCGGCGCAGGTGCTCCGCCGCACGAGCCGGCTGGCGTCCCCCCAGGATCACCGCAGAAGCCTCCAGCGGACCGTAGAGACGCGGCGAGAGCCGACGCGCCCACGCGGCGAGGATGTCGCGATCGCGGGGCCCCTCCACGTAGACGAGAAACCCGCCCGCATCCCGATCGCCACCGTTGGCGCCCTTTCGAAGCGACACGCCGCCTCCGAGATCCGTCTCTTGCCGGGGATTCAGGTGGCCTGGATCGCGGGAATCTAGCCCGCATTTCTCACCGGGTCGCGTGGTGTGGGGCCTTTCCGGCGGCCGCTGGACGGGGCTTGGAGAACGCAGCTATCCTCCCTCAGTGATTTCTGCCCTGATCGCCGACGATCACAGCGTCGTCCGCGAAGGCCTGCGACGGCTTCTCGAAGCCGAGCCAGACATCACCGTCTGCGCGGAGGCATCCGACGGCCGCGAGGCGCTCGGACTGCTCGAGAAACACAGGCCCGACCTCGTGATTCTCGACATCAGCATGCCCCGCCTCGGCGGCCTCGAGACCCTCGAGCAGCTGCGAACCCAACACCCGGGGCTGAAGGTGATTCTGCTGTCGATGCACGGCGCCCCGCCCCTGATCCAGAGCGCGGTCACCCTCGGTGCCGATGGCTATCTGCTCAAGAACAGCCGGGCGGGTGAGGTGGTCGCCGCGGTCCGGGCGGTGATGAAGGGAGGCAGCTACTTCAGCCCTCCCGTCGCCCGAGAGATCGTCGAGCAGGCGCGATCGCCCAAGAGAGGGGCCGCCGAGCCATTCTCCACGCTCTCGGCCCGGGAGCGGGAGGTGCTGCACAAGATCGCGGACGGCCTGTCCGCCAAGGAGATCGCCAGCAACCTCGGTATCAGCACCAAGACCGTCGAAGCCCACCGGACCAGCGTGATGCGCAAGCTCGGCGCCCGCAAGGCGACCGAGCTGGTTCGCTACGCGCTCCGTCACGGCCTGGTCGATCCCTGATCCGAATTCATCCCCGCGGCGACGCCTTCGGGTCGTGGGCGGTCCCGATCAGCGCCGCAGGGCCACGGCGAGCGCTTCGACGTGGGGCGTCTGCGGGAAGAGATCGAATCCCGCGACCTGGACGAGATGGAAGCCGGACTGCTCGAGGGCGGCCAGATCCCTCGCCAGGGTCGCCGGGTCGCAGGAGAGGTAGACGACCCGGTCCGCGGTGAGGGTCGAAGCCACCCCCCGGGGCAAGCCGGTTCGTGGAGGATCCACCACCACCACGTCGGGTCGGAGCTGCGTGAGCGACGCGTCCCGTAGCGCGTTCTCGACGGCCGCGCCGCGGACCCCCACGGAGTCGAGGCCCGCCGCTCGCAGGTTGTCACGGAGGTCCTGGACCGCGGGAGGGTGTGACTCGATGGCGACGACGCGCCGAAAGCGGCGGGCGAGGCCCAGGGTCAGGAAGCCGGCCCCCGCAAAGAGCTCGAGCGCCAGCTCTCCCTCCCCCGCCGCCTCGTGCACCGCGACGGCGAGATCCGCGCGAAGAGCGGCGTTGGCCTGGAAGAACACCCCCGCCGAGATCGCCACCGAATCCCCGGCGAGCTGGATCCGGGTCTGCTTCTCTCCCAGTCTCCTACCGTCCGGCGCCAGCAGGGAGACCTCGCCGGAGTCGCCGGCTGCGAGCTGCCACTCGCCACGAGCCAGCTGCGAGTCCTCGCCGAGTCCGGCCAGGGTGGCGTCGAGGGCGGGCACCAGAACCGGACATCGCGAAGTGACACAGAGGTCACCGGAGCGCCGCTGCCGGAACCCGATCCCTCCCTCCCCCACCAGCACCCGGGCGCGGCCTCGATAGCCGTAGCCCGCCGGGGATGCGCGCATCTCGATGGACTCCGGCACTGCGGAGAGCTTCCCGATCCGGACGAGCGCGTCTCTCAGGATCCCCCGCTTGGCCTCCAGCTGCGCTTCGTACCGGAGATGTTGCCAGGCGCAGCCGCCACAGCGTCCGAAGACCGGGCAGACCGGCTCCGCACGGGAGGATCCGGGGGAGATCAGCTCGATCACCGAGGCGCGGAGATAGCGAGGGCGGGCCTCGGTGGTACGCACCCGAAGCCGATCCCCCGGTGCCGAGAACGGGACGAAGGTGACGCGCCCGTCCGGGGCCCGTCCTACCCCGTCCCCGCCACTCGCCAGGCGATCTACCGTGAGCTCAAGGCTGACGGGCGGAGGCATGGTTGCTGCGGAGGTGGACGGGAATCGACCGCTTCGGATTCCACACCATGGAGGCCAGGCGATCGGCGAAGCCGTACTTGGCAGCCATCGCCCGGTTCACGGAGCGCCGCACCTGCGGATCGTCCACGGGGCCGGCCAGGAACGATTGGCTCGCCTCACCCCGGTGAAGATCCACCTCCGGGTGATTGCGGATCCGCGCCAGCCACTTCGCCCGGGAGAAATGAGCCCGAACGTAGAGCTCTCCCCCATCCTCGATCACCCAGAGCTGGGTGTCGTACCGATCCCCACCTTCGCCCCGCGTGCAGAGGGTCACCACCTCGCCCTCGTCGACGAGCGTCCCGCAGGCCACGAGCCCTCCGATCACCAGGCCGATGACGAGCATGGCATTCCGCACGGTCAGGGAATCCCCCCACAGCGATCCGTGCCTCTATGCTTAACACGGTCGCCGTGATCGAGCCTCCCCTCTAGCCCCCAGAGAGGCGGGGAAGAACCCTGACCCGCGCTTCTCACCCGGTCGCGTCGCGGGGACCGAATCCCATCGCCTCGAGATCGCGACGGATCGGGCTTCCGGGCTCGAGAAGTCGGCGAAGAGCGGCCACCGCCGGCCGCTCCCAGCGATCCTCCGGAATCGCGAAGTCGTAGTGCTCGGCCTGCAGGGGCCGAAAGCGGAGGCCGCTCTGCCGGGCGACGGTCTCGATGGTGACGCCCCAGTCGGCGCGCTTCTGCGACACCGCCGCCGCCACCGCGTAGTGGGACCGGGGCTCATAGGGGTATCCGGGCGGGCGGCGGTCACCCAGCAGCCGATCGATGAGGATCCGGGTTCCCGCGCCGCGATTGCGGTTGACCATCCGGAGCGTCTCGTCGTCGATCAGCTCCTCGGTCTCCCGCGGATCGTCCGGTCGGGTCACCACCCCCTGCATCCGCGCGTAGCCGTGCAGGAGCCGGAGCCCGTCGTCGAGGAAGGCCTCGTTGTAGAGCCCCGTCTCCGGGTCCAGCAGGTGGATCGGCGCCACGTCGCACTCGCCCCGGCGCACCGCCGTCAGACCTCCCTGGCTGCCGACCGCCATGACCTTGACGGCGAAGCCCTCGGTGGAAAGCGCGCTGGCGATCACGTCCAGTCCGGCGCAGTGACTCCCGATCACGACGAGGTCGGGCACCCGAAGCTCGCGGCCGATCAGGTTCACCTCGACCTCGGTCTCCGGCTCGACGATCTCGGTGTTGCGCCCGATGCGAACGAAGCCGTCGGCCCGGCTGAAGGCCGTCACCGATCCGCTCCCCTTTCCCATCGGATAGGCGGCGAGGCCGCCGTCGGGACGGGTCACCAGTCCGACCAGGAGATACTCGACCCGCCCGCGCTCGGAGACGGCGCGGAGAGCCAGCCTCGCGCGCACCGTCTCGCGGCGGTCGCGGGGAAGGCCCGCGAGCTCGCGAAGCACCGGAGCCACGAACTCGTGGAAGGTGAACACGGCGGAGGTGGGGAAGCCGGGCAAGATCACCACGGGCTTGGCGCCCGCAGCCGCCAGACAGATCGGCTTCCCGGGCTTGAGCGCCACCCCGTGAACCAGGATTCCCGGCTCCAGCTCACCGACCACGCGCGCGTTCAGATCTCCCTCTCCCTTGGAGGTGCCGCCGGAGAGCAGGACCATGTCCGACCGATCGAGGGCCCCCGCCAGCGCGCGGCGCAGGACCGCCTCGTCGTCGCGGAACGCACCTACGAACCGGGGATTCCCGCCGATCTCGCGCACCGCATCGGCGAGGATCCTCGCGTTGCTGTCGTAGACGAGACCCGGGGACATCGGTTCTCCCGGCTGCACGATCTCGTCGCCGGTGGAGAGGACGGCCACCCTCGGCCGGCGCACCACCGGGATCCGATCGCGACCGATCGCCGCGAGAACCCCCGTCTCGCGGGAGGTGAGCCTGGTGCCGGAGAAGAGCACCGTCTCGCCGAGTCCCATGTCGGTGCCGGCGAAGGAAACCGCGTCGCCGGGAACGCAAGCGTGGCGCACCACGACGATCCGACCGTCGTCTTCGAGATCGGTGTGCTCGACGGGAACCACCGCATCGGCGCCGCGGGGAAGCATGCCACCGGTCGCAATCGCGCTGGCGGATCGGGATCCCACCTCCTGCTGCGGCGCCACGCCAGTGGGGATCGTCTCCCCGTTGAAGCGCAGCTGGACCGGCTCCTCCTCCGAGGCGCCGAAGGTATCCTGTGCGCGCACCGCGAATCCGTCCATGTTCGAGCGGTCGAATCCGGGAACGTCGACCTCCGCGCGGATGTCCGCCGCGAGCACGCGGCCCAGAGCCTCTTCCAGCGACACCTCCTCGCCGCCGAGAGTCTGCACCGCGATTCCCTCGCGCCAGCGGCGCTCGGCCTCGTCCCGATCCAGGACCTCGAGAAACTGCCGCTGTCTCACGCTGGCACCTCGTCGTAGAGCAGAACCTCGACCTCCTCCCCCTCGGGCATACCCTCGCCGCCGCGGGGAACGATCACCACTCCGGCGGCGCAAACCGTGGAGGAGAGGATCGACGCGCCGGAGGTCGCGATGGGGACCACCTTCCCCTCCTCGATGGCCACGCGGACGTAATCGACCCTTCCGATGGCCGAGCTGATCTTGCGAGCCAAGGGCAGACGCACGCGGCGGTGGGGCCAGGCGAGGGATCGCCCGCCCATCGCTCGAATCGCGGGTCCCGCGAAGAACTCGTACGCACAGAGGCAGCTCACCGGATTGCCGGGCAACAGGAACACGAACCGATCCCCCTCGCCCCCGGGAAGGCGACCCACTCCGGTCGGACTCGAGGGGCGCATGGCGATGCCGTGGAAGTCGAGTCGGCCGAGCTCCGCCACCAGCCGCGGCGCGTGATCCTCCTGGCCGACGGAGCTCCCACCGGAGACCAGCAGCACCTCTGCCTCGGCATTCTCGAGAGCTGCGCGAATCACCGGGGCGCGATCGGGCAGGATGGCGTGAGGGAGGATCTCGCCCCCGTCCCGCTCGACGAGAGCTCGCAGCACCACCGAGTTGCTGTCCACGATGCGGGCGCCGTCGGGTCGGCTTCCCGGCGGCAACAGCTCGTCACCGGTGATGATCAGCTGCACGCGGGGACGCCGCGCGCAGCCGACGGAGGAGACGGCAATGGAGGCGAGCAGGCCGGCGTCCTGGGGACGCAGGCGACGGCCCGCCTCGAGGACCAGAGCACCGGAGCGGATGTCCTCGCCGGCGGCGCCCACGTTCTTCCGGGGCGCCACCGCGTCGCAGAGCTCGACGACGCCCCCCCGCTCCTCACAGACCTCGGCCATCACCACCGCGTCCGCGCCTTCGGGCATGGGGGCGCCGGTCATGATTCGCACCGCCTGTCCGGCCTCCACCCGCCCGGGAAAGGGCCGGCCCGGCAGGGACTCGCCGATCAGGTCGAGGCGCAGCGGGTCGTAGGAGGACGCGCCGAAGCTGTCCTCGCCGCGGATCGCGTAGCCGTCCATGGCAGAGCGGGGGAATCCGGGAACGTCGAACTCCGAGCGCACCTCCTCGGCGAGAACGCGGCCCACGCAGGCCAGCAGGTCCACCGGCTCCGGGCCGAGGCGAGCGACCGCCTCGGCGAGAAAGGCCTGCACCTCCTCGACGTCCGCCCGTTCGGCGAATCCCCGCATCCTGACGTCACGCATCTCGGGTGCGGGGTAGGCTACAGCGGGTGGGAGGGGAACGCCCCCTCTCCCCGCTCGTCAGCCGGTACGCGAGCGGCTACCCGGAGGCCTTCCCGGCGAAGAGATCGTCGCGGGCGGGCATGCGCTGCTTGGCGGCCTGAATGATCTCCCTCGAAACGTCGAAGACGGTCGGCGGATTGCCGATGGCGTCCTGCCCCAGGCAGTCGGCGAGCTTGTCGTCGTCCTCGGTGAAGCCCGCTCCGTCGTTGTACTCCCACTCGTCGGAGAGACACTGCCAGCCGAGATCGTGGATCGTCTCCCGGCTGACCGAGGTGCCGTAGAGAGCGCCGTAGAAGGCGCGGATGTCGTCCAGGGAGGGCTGCAGGAACTGGCAGAAGCCCGAGGAGTCGCATACCGCGTTGACGATCTGCGACTTCTGGGACTCCCAGGCGTACTGGTCGGGCGGGAGGCCCGGATTCACGATCAGTCCCGCGGTGTGGTCGGCCCCCATCGCGCTGGTGCAGTAGGTGACGCCGGTCGCCTTCAGCGGACGCGGATCCCAGGCCGGAATCGCCTGGCCGCGGCTCTCCGGCACCCGATGGTGGCCCGTGTACTTGCCGGTGGCGACCGCGCCGTTCCCGATCGCCCTTCCCAGCTCGGTCCCCTCGGCGATCTCCTGGAACAGCCGCTTGGCGCCCTCGGCGTCGCCCCACTCCATCTTTCCGGCATCCATGTAGACCGCGATGGCGGCACCGGTCTCGATGGTATCGAGACCCACCTCGTCACAGAGGCGATCGAGGTCGGCGACGTCCTCCCAGCTCCCGATCGCGCAGTTCGCCCCGAGCAGGGTGAGCGTCTCGAACTCGAGGGCCGAGGTCTTGTACCTGCCCTCGGCATCGTGGACGATGTTGCTGCACTTCACGATGCAGCCGGTCATGCAGTTGTGCATCTTCCCGCCGCGCTTCTCGAAGCTCTCGTTGATGCGGGCGCCGTCCAGCGTCTGGACATCGGGGGACTGCCCGCTGGTGCGGTTCTTGTACGGGAAGGTGTGCAGCGCGTTCGCGGCGGGTACCACGGCGCTGGTGCCGTTCTTGAACATCTGGGGACCGTCCAGGTAGCCCTTGGTGTAGCTCTTGCAGAGCTGCGCGAAGCCGTCGCGATCGGCGGGCTGGCGAAGCGGCGCCTTGCCCGGATCCACCATCACGTACTTGAGCCCCTTCTTCCCCATCACGGCACCGAGGCCGCCGCGCGCGGCGTGGCGGGCCGGGTAGCGGTTGTCCTGATCGGTGGTGGCCACCGACGCGCCGCGAAGCCCGAGCTCTCCGGCGGGGCCGCAGGAAATGAAGGACGCGTTCTTCGAGTACCTCTGGTGGAGCGCCTCGCAAAGCGCGTAGTTCCACATTCCCTTGTACTCGTCGGCGGGAACCACCTGAATACCATCGGCGCTGATCTCGAGGCCGTAGCGGCGCTCGGGGTCCGCGGCGGCGCCCTTCACCACGATGGCCCGGAATCCGAGCTTCATCAGGTGCTGTCCCGGCTGGCCTCCGGCGTTGGCCTCCTTGATGCCCCCGGTGAGAGGGCTCTTGCCGCCGATGGAGATGCGACCCGAGGTCGGCGCCGCGGTCCCGGAGAGCACGCCCGGCGCCATCACCAGGACGTTCTCGGGCCCGAGCGGATCGCAGGCGGGATCGCACTCCGCCAGCAGGATCCTCGCCGAGAGTGCCCGCCCCCCGAGGTACTTCCAGCTGTCCGGGAAGTCCACCACCTCGGCGGACCCACGGGTCATATCGACGCGGATCAGCTTGTCGCCGCTCGGTCCTCTGCTCATTCGTCGTTCCTCCAGCGTTGATCAGGAAGAGTGGGAGTCGTGGAGTGGGGATCAGCCGCCGGCGATGGCGGCCAGAATCTGGATCTCGTCCTCGCTCTCCACCGCCAGGTCCAGGCTTCCGTTCGCGACCTGCTCCTCGTTCACGAAGACCTTCGCGAAGCGCTGCACTGTTCCATCCGGCGCCACCACGTGGTCCAAGAACCCCTTGTGCTCGGCCTCCAGCGCGTCGAGACACTCGCGGACGGTCTTTCCCTCGACCTCGATCTCGCCCTTTCCCTGCGTCGGGCCCCGGAAGGGCGGAGGGATGACGACCCTGGGCATCAGAAGCTCCCCTCGCTGCGGTGGTGCGCGATCCGTCGAGTGTAGCGGGGATCGGCGAGGGGAGGGATCGAGGCTGCGGGATCCTCCCGGGCCTCCGACGGAACAGGCCCGGGTTTCGTGAAGCGACGCCGCCGGTTCTCGGAGAGGCGATGAGCCCGACGCCGATCCCGTCATTCATTCTGAGTGCCCGGGGATCGCATGCGCGGCGGGCGATGCACTCCGCGACGACGCTCTCGGGAGGCTCCTCACGCCACTTTGGCCCACCGGAGCCGGAAGCCCCGGTCTCCCTTTTCGCGACCTTCCGGGTGGACCGACTCGATGGTGTCCGAACCCCGGATCCGTCGCAGCGCGGAAACCGTGGCTGCGACCCGGCGCAGCCGGCGCGAGGGAAGCGTCCCTCTTCTCCACGTATGTGTTGGAAGCTCCCGGGTCCGGGAGGACTTCCCGCACTCTGGTCCACGCCGTCGCTTGGCTCGACCTGAGCACTCGCGCCGCGCGCGAACTCGCTCACCCCTGTCGGTACCTGACGCTGCATCCCGGAAGCGTGACGCGTTCTTCGACCGACGGAGCGAGGCCTCGAACCTCCTTGCGCCACACGTCGGGATACCTCTTCAAGCTACGCTCGACTCCCTCCCGAGTCAATCCGTTTCGAGGGGTCGCGCTCCTTTCTCACTTACTGAACGGTGTCTTCCTCTCGCGGGGACGTCTCGCGGTAGTATCTCCGGTGCGCACGCACCTGCAAGAACCCCCGGTCGGGAAGGGCGAAGGGATCGTCCCGCGTGAGCTCCGGGAGCCACGCGGTCAGGTATCCGTCTCGCTCCCGCCCGTGGTGAACGCATCCGGTATCGAGACCGCGCAGTCCCTTTGCCACGTGCAAGCCCTGGAGCGCCCAGTGTCCGTAGACGACGCCGTAGCCGTGTGCGCGGCAGCCCCATGCCTGGTGCCAGGGGACAGCGGGTGGTGTCGGCTCCCGACTCGAGCAGCGGCCCTCGGGATCCACGCTGCGACAGCTCGTGATCCGGAGCAGCGCGTCGCGAGCCGCGTCACGATCGCTGGCGAGGAAACGCTCCGCGACGGACCGGTCGGGATGTCCCAGCCGGGCCTCCGCTTCACGGGCGTTCCTCACCAGCGCGTCGAGATCCCAGTCGGGATGAACCGCCGCGTGCACCATTGCGAAAGGCCGACCCGACAGCTCGCCGGTCTCGACCAGCGGCCGGCGCCGAATCCACTCGATCCAGTCCTCGAGGTCGGAGCTCGCCAGCAGATCGGACATGGTGTCGGAACGGTGCGGAGCTCGTTGGCCGAAGTAGGACTCGAGCAGCCAGATCTCGTGGTTCCCGAGCACGTAGCGGGCGCGCCCTCGCTCCACCAGCGGCCGCACCGTCTCCAGCACCCGGAGGCTCATCGGGCCCCGGTTGATCAGATCGCCGACCTGCCAGAGCTCGAAGTCTTCGCCGTGAACGTCCCGAACGCGTCCGAGCAGCTCCTCGAACTCCGCGCTGCATCCCTGGACGTCTCCGACGAACACCGGCTGCACGAGATCGAGCTATAGGCACCGGCCGGCTCGCCGGCAACGGAGCCCGTCGGGTCGATCCATCGAAGCTCCACGGGACCGCTCCCCCGGGGGAAAGGCTTCATGACTTGGCGTCCGCGAGCGCCCCCGCAGTCCGGTAGACTCTCCCACCCTGGGGACCTCCTCGCAGCCAGAGGAGATCGGTCAGCAAACGGGGGCCGGGTGGCACGTCGATTCATCGTTTGCGACGGGGCCGACATCGCTCGGCTCTGGGCGCGCATCGGTACGGGCGAGAGCGAAGAGCTCCTCTGGCTACCGCGGGAGGACGAGTCCCGGGCGCGGCCGCCGGGTTTCCGTTCCCTCCAGGGTGGTCTGGGCGCGGGCGCCATCGGGAAGCTCAACCCCAAGGAGGGCGACGAGTTCGCCCTGGCCTCGGAGGACGGCCCCTTCGTGCGCGCGGCGGTTGCGGCGGTCTCCGAGGCCGCGCCGGGCGCCCCGATCCTGGTCATGTCGGACAAGCTCCAGGATGACGACCTCCCCGAGCACCCCTGTCTGCGCCGAACCGGCTTTCGCTCCCAGATCCGCGACGATGTGGATCAGGAGTTCGCCCACCTGGGCAACCTCCACCGGGTCGTGGACATCCGCGGGCTGGTCAGCGGAAGAGAGAAGGTCGGCATCCTCTTGCAGCCGGACCCCGACCCCGACGGGATCGCCTGTGGCTATGCGCTGCGGGCGCTCTTGGGACGCAAGTCGCCGACCGCGCCGCTGATCTCCTTCGGCGAGGTCAAGCGACCCGAGAATCGGGCCATGGTCCAGGCCCTCGGGATCGAAGTGCGCACCATCAACCCCGAGGAGCTCGACGACTTCGACGGCCTCGTCCTCGTGGACGTGCAGCCGACCGTGTTCGGAGAGGATCCCCCCGCGCGGGTCCTCTCGGTAGACCTGGTCATCGATCACCACCCGGAGCGCACCGGCTACGACGCGGTGATCAAGGACATCCGCGTGAGCTACGGTGCGACCGCCACCATCCTCACCGAGTACCTGCAGGCCGCCGGCCTCGACATCCGGCCCAAGCTCGCGACGGCCCTGCTCTACGGCATCAAGAGCGACACCCAGCTACTGGGTCGGGACACCAGCAGCGCCGACATCCAGGCCTTCGCCACCCTGCACTCCTGGCACAGCCCGGCCTTGCTCCGGCGGATCGAGCGGCCGGCGCTCCCCACGGACGGCCTCCGCGCCCTCGGTCGCGCCCTCTCCCAGACCGCGGTCGAAGAGGGGATCCACCTGCTCGTGCTGGGGCGCGTGCGAGAGGACGTGATCCCTCAAGTGGCCGATCTGGGGCTCCAGGCGGAGGGGGCGGAGTGGGCCATCGCCGCCGGCATCGTGAACTCCGACCTGGTCTTCTCGGCGAGGAACGTCGGCTACGTGCGCGCCGCGGGGGACGTGGTCCGCGCCGTGGTCGAGGGGCTGGGCGTCGGGGGCGGACATCGCTCCATGGCCAAGGGCATCATTCCCCTCAAGGCCTTCCGAAAGGTCTACAAGAAGGCCGATCGCCACACCATCCGGGCCGCCCTGCTGGAGGCCTTCGTGCGCGCGATCCACCGCGAAGACGACTGAACGGGGACGTTCCTTGCGTTCTTGCGTTTCGGCTTCGCCGAAACGCAAGAACGCAAGGAACGTCCCCGCCTTAGCGGCGCTTGGTGAGCTCGCCCACTGACATCATGCGCTTGACGGCTCGGTCCGGGGGGGGCGTGGAGACGTTGGCCCAGGACTCGCGCCGCCAGCTCCCGGCCTCCGACAGGTTTGCAAAGGCTGCGCCCACTGAGTCGAGCACCCGGATCTCACGCTCCGGATCGTCGGGCCAGCGGGGGTAGTCCTCCTGGTCATCGCTCCATCGGCCCACGTAGTAACCCACGTTGGTCATCTCTTCCTTGCTGTCGTAGGTGGCCATGTACAGGGGCTGCAGCGTCTGGAGGTCGACATAGACGACCAGCCTGGCGTCGCCTCCCCCCACCGGATCCTTCGACATCGCCTCGAGGACGAGAGCCCGTCGAAGATCCCATCGATCGCTGGCGAAGGAGAGCCCCCACGGGCCGAAGTCCCGATCCGGGCTCTTGGGATAGCAGGGGATCGCCGCATTGATCGGGGCCAGCACGTCGTGCAGGCCGAGCAGCTTCACGTGATAGAGAAGGGGGCGGATTTCGAGCCCCTCGTATCCGCTCCGCTTCGCGGTGATGGTGCCGACCATGCCGCCGGCGCCACCGGCACCCGCCACCCCACCGCCCATGGCGTCACCGGTGCCCATCGCGAGCTGTTGGTTCGGCTGCACGCCCACCGAGAAGGAGGGCATGTAGAGCCCCTCGACCTGATTTGCGTTCAAGCGCCGCACCCGCCGCCACTGCGGGAGGTAGGCGTGCAGGTCGTCGGAGCGCTCGGACTTCGACTCGTGCTCCAGATCCCGGAACTGACGCCACGCGTACTCCCGTGCGTCGAAGGGCTTGAAGAAGAGACCGCCGGCGATCCAGTGCTTGTTCCGCGCGCCCGCCATGGTGTAGTCGGCTTGGGTCAGATCGCTCCGGTGGGCGAGCAGGATCTTGAACATCTCCCCCTCGAAGGGTTCGGCGCGGCCGATGCGTCCGAGCAGGTCGGTCATCCGGAACTTCCCGCGAAATCCGGCGGCCTGGTAGCGGTTCGCGACGTTCCAGTACCACTTGAGGCCGGCCTTCGAATCGTCTGGGGCGATCAGCTCGGGCGAAAACGGGAGCCCGGCGACGTAGCTCTCGAGGCCGTCGTTGTCCAGCAGCTTCGCGCTGCCCTTGAAGGACTCGGTCGCCTCCGCAAAGAAGGCGGGCGGGCCGTAGTCCCGGAAGCAAGGACCGATCTCGAGACGCATTCCCTCGAAGAAGAAGCGCTCCCGATTCTCCCAGATGAATCCGGGAATGTAGTCCTCGAGTACCGCGAGCCGATCCATGCCGAACACGTCGCCCGGCTGGAAGGGAAGCGGCGCCGCGTCTTCCGTGGAGCCGGGACCTGCCAGCAAGCCTCCCTTCGGCGCGCACGAGCCGGCTTCGGGAAGCGGCCAGGCCGTGGTGGATTCCCCCTCTGCCGGGATCGGCTCGTCGGCGAGGAGCACGCCGGAGAAGAGAAGAAGAAGCAGACCGGCCAATGTGGCGAGCAGTAGCTTTCGGTGGCGAGAACAGCGCATCGTCCCCTCCTCACTCGGGTTGACTCCCCCGCGGAGATCTCTTCAGGGAGTTCGAGTATACGCTGCCAGCGGGGGCGGGGTATACTCGGGGCGATGCCCCCTCGCCGCCGGCTCCTCGCCCGTCTCGAGGAGGTGATCGCCGCGGCCCCCGGGAATCAGGAGTCGGTCTCAGGCGTCGCGCTGGTATTCCGCAACGAAGGGGGAAGCGGCTCGATCGGGCGCATCGACGACTTCGCCTGCCTCGACGCGGCGGAGAGCGTGGCGTCCGCACTCGGAATCGGCAAGGTGCTGCGGCTGCTTCGGGCCGCCCGCATTGCGCCGCCCCAGAGGCCGGATTCCCTGATGGGAGATCCGGCTCGGGCGGCCGAGCTGCTACGGCGGGCACTCGGGACCCGTGTGCATCTCGAGGTGCGTCCTCGCTCCCGGGTGCGATTCACGGTCTGGACCGAGTCCGAGGTGGCATCGGTGAGCGACGTGGCCGAGGTGCTCGAGGACGAGAGCGCCTACCTGATTCTCCGCTTGCGAGGCCAGTTCCCCGTCAGGCTGCCCCGCGAGCGAGTGGTTCGACACCGCACCGAGTCCGAGACCTGGTATGAGGTGGTGTCCATCGAACGCGCTTGACCCTGCTATCTTCGAGCGCCCATGAAGAGCCGTTGGACGGAGCGCGGCGCGCACGAGGCCATCGAACGCTTCGGAGAGAAGCACGGCGAGGATCTCGCGCTGCGGGTCTACTCCTCGCGACTGATCGGGTCCGATCCGAACCTGGTGCTGCACGGCGGCGGCAACACCTCGCTGAAGGCTGCTCGTACCACGCTGCTCGGCGACCTCGTGAACGTCCTCTTCGTCAAGCGGTCGGGCATCCCCCTCGACGAAGTCGGTCCGGAGGACCTGCTCGGCCTGGATCTGGAGCATCTGCGCCGCCTGCGCAGGCTCGAGAGCCTCTCCGACGAGGAGATGGTGAGCCAGCTTCGCGCCCGCGCCCTCGATCCGGGCACGGCGAATCCCTCGGTGGAGACGCTTCTCCACGCCTTTCTCCCCCACCGCTTCATCGACCACTCCCACGCCGACGCGATCCTCGCGCTGACGAACCAGGCCCTGGGCGAGGCGCTGATCCGAGAGGTCCTGGGTGAACGGGTCGTCGTGGTCCCTTACATCATGCCTGGCCTGCGGCTGGCGAAGGCGGTGGCGGAGGCGGTGGAGGGGCAGCTGGCCGTCCAGGGCGCGGTGCTGCTCAAACACGGCCTGTGCAGCTTCGCCGAAGACGCGCGCACCAGCTACGAGCTACACATCGAATTCGTCGACCTCTGCGAGCAGTTTCTCGCGCGGAAGACGAGCCACCGCCCGCTCGCGACCGCACGCCCCAGCTCGGCGACGAGTGACACGGTGCGGGCGCGGGTCGCCGCGACGGCTCCGATTCTGCGCGGGCTGCTCGCCGAAGAGACGGGTGATGAGGACCACCCGCATCGCCGATGGGTGATGGAGTGGCGGGGGGATTCGGCCATCCTCGACTTCTGTGCGAGCGCCGAGGCACGAGAGCTGGTCCGGCAGGGACCCTTGACGCCGGATCACGTGATCTGGACCAAGGCACTCCCGCTCTACGTCGACGACCCTCGCTGGGAAGACCCCGATGGTCTGGCGGAGCGGCTCCGTGATGCCGTGGCGAAGTACCGGCGGGACTACGACACAACCTTCGAAGGATGTGCCGAGGCGAAGGGCGTGAGCCGGGGCGAGCTCGACTCCACCCCGCGAGTCGTCCTGCTTCCCGGGGCGGGCGCGCTGTGCTTCGGAAGATCGAAGCGGGAGGCCCGCATCGTCGCCGACATCACCGAGCACACCCTGGCTGCCAAGGCCCTGGCGCAGGCGGTGGGTCGCTACGAGTCGGCATCGCCCTCGGATCTCTTCGACGTGGAGGTGTGGCGGCTGGAGAGGGCGAAGCTCGGGAGCGGTAGCGAGCTCCCC
Source organism: uncultured Spirochaetales bacterium (assembly GCA_964615365.1). GTDB lineage: Bacteria > Myxococcota_A > UBA9160 > UBA9160 > UBA6930 > CAVXZE01. The sequence continues at coordinate 122,283 of CAZTOU010000006.1, read as the reverse complement.
CTCGAGCGACAGGTGGTTCTCGTGACCGGAGGAGGCGGCGCCATCGGCGTCGGGGTGGCCGAGGTGTGCGCCGCCGCGGGGGCCCACGTGATCCTCGCCGACCTGGACGGGAAGCGGGCAGAGGAGGCGGCCGCGGGAATCGAGAGCAGACACGGCGCCGGGTCGGCGATCGCTCTGGAGGTCGACGTCACGGACGAGGCCTCGGTGCGCGGCGGCTTCGACGCCTCCTGTGTCGCCTTCGGGGGCGTCGACGTGGTGGTGCCGAACGCGGGTATCGCGCTGGTCTCGCCCATCGAAGAGCTCTCCGGCGACGAAGCCCGGCGGGTCGCGGAAGTGAATTACCTGGGGGTCCTCCACACCATCAAGGAGGCGGCCCGCGTCTTCCGGCTCCAGGGAACCGGCGGACACGTGGTGGTGAATTCCTCGAAGAATGTATTCGCCCCGGGCAAGGATTTCGGCGCCTACAGCGCGAGCAAGGCCGCCGCCCATCAGATCGGCAAGATCGCCGCGATCGAGCTGGCGCCGATCGGAGTGCGGGTCAACCAGATCAACGCCGACGCGATCTTCGAGGAGGGCGAGGTGCGCTCTGGCCTCTGGGAGACGGTGGGACCCGACCGGGCGAGAAGGCGCGGGCTCGAGACCGACGCGCTGCCGGAGTTCTATCGGAAGAGGAATCTGCTGCACGCGCGGGTACGGGCGCGCCACGTCGGAAACGCCGTGGTCTTCTTCGCCAGCAACGCGACCCCGACCACCGGCGCCACCCTCCCGGTGGACGGCGGAATCCCCGAGGCTTTTCCCCGCTAGGAGCCCGACCCGATACAACGCTGGGCGGGCTCCGGTGAGGATGGTAGGATCCTCCGTCCCTCGAGCGAGGAGCCTGTTTCCGCGATGGCTGCGCGAACGGTGGTTCCCGACCCCGCATCACTCCAATCCCTGCTGGGCAAGGAGCTGGGGCCCTCCGAATGGCTCGAGATCAGCCAGGAGCGAATCGACGCCTTCGCCGCCGCCACCGGCGACGACCAGTGGATCCACGTCGATCCGGAGAGGGCGCGGCGCGACTCACCGTTCGGCGGAACCGTCGCTCACGGCCACCTCTCCCTGGCGCCCCGGCTGCTCCGCGAGATCCTCGAGATCGAGGGCGCGCGGTTCATGGTGAACCCGGGCATCGAGAAGGTGCGGCTGCGCTCGCCCGTCCACGCCGGAGACCGGATCCGGATGAGAGGAATGGTCACGAAGGTGCGGGAGATCAAGGGGGGCGCGGTCCGCGCCACGCTGCACATGGCCTTCGAGATCGAGGGGGAGAGGCGTCCCGCCGCCTTCGGCGACGTCCTGCTGGTCGTCTATCCCCGATGAAGCAGGGGACGAACGTCTTCGAGGGGTGCCGACTCGCGTCGAACCTCGCCGTGCTCCCTGGTGAGATAGTGGATGCGGCGGTACCCGGCCTGCTCGATCGCTCGCAGGCAGGCGTCGAGCCCGACTCCGACGTCTCCGGGGCCGTGACTGTCGTCGCCGAGCGTCACGGGGATTCCCATCTCGCAGGCGCGCTTCAGTAGAGGAGGCAGGGGGTAGACCGGGCCGAGCTTTCGGCGGGCCGGCGCCGCGTTCACGTCGAGGATGGATCCCGCGGCCCGAATGGACTCGAGGGCGCCCTCGATGTGCTTCCAGGTGTCAGCACCGAAGCTCGCCCCGGGCCCGTCGAACTTCCGGATCAGGTCGAAGTGGCCGACGATCTCGGGGCGCAGCCGCTCGACCATCTCGGCCACCTGCTCGAAGTAGAGGCACTCGAGAGTCTCCTTGCCTCCGACTTCGCGGGCTACCCTGGCGGTGACCTTCGGGTGCATGTCGATGCTGGCGCCGTCCAGGTGGTGAACGCTCCCCACGACGTAGTCGAATTCGCGATGGCTGCTCCGGAGCTCGCGCATCCGCGGGAGCCAGTCCTCCGGAGGGAGAACCTCGGTCTCGAATCCGATCAGGAGCTCGACCCGATCGGCGTGGCGATCGCGAAGCGCCAGCGCCTCTTCCACGTAGTCCTCGAACATCTGCACGAGGTCATCGACACCGAGATCGGACTCGTCGGGGAAGAGGTCCTCGGCCCGATAGCGGGGAGCGTGCTCGGACACCCCGTAGGTCGAGAAGCCCGCCCGAATGGCGCTCTCGACGACCTCCTCGAGGGTGCCCGTCGCGTGGCGGGCGAACTCGCCGCTATGACCGCCGTGGTAGCTGAACCAGGGCATTTCCGGTCCCGCTCCCGGGCTACTCGTCGAGGAAGACGCGTACGACGCGCAAGAACTCGTCGAGGCGATCGTGGTGAACCCAGTGTCCGGCGCCGTCGATGCGGACGGATCGGACCTTCTGGAAGGGCTCGATGCGGCCGTCCTCCTCCGGGTCGCTCGCCCAGCTCTCGCTGCCGCGGATCAGCAGAACCGGGCAGCTGATGCGGGTCCAGATCGACTTGATCTCCTCGAGATCGAGTCGGTAGGGGCCGAAGGCGCGCACGTAGTTGTCGAACTTCCAGCTGAAGGTCCGATCCTCGTTGCGGGCGACACCGTGCACGGTGAGGTGGCGGGCCTGCTCCGCGGAGAGGAAGGAGTTCTCGTCCTGCATGCGCTTCGCCGCCGCATCGATCGACGGATAGCGTCGCGGGGTCCGGCTCGCGAGCTGCTGCATCGACTCGATCCAGTTGTGCATCCGCTGCACGGTGGGAATGCCGGCGTAGCGCTCCATCATCTGCGGCGGCGGGCCCGTCCCCTCGATGGCCACCAGCTTCGACACGCGCTCCGGGTGGGTGCCAGTGAACTGGAGCGCGATGGCGCCTCCCAGGGAGTGGCCGATGACGGTGATACCCGAGAGCTGGAGAGCCTCCACCAGCTGGGTCACGTCGAGGACGAATTCCGACTGACTGTACATGCCTCCGGTGGCCCAGGCACTGTCACCGTGACCGCGGAGATCCGGTGCGATCACGTGGTAGTCGCGGCGCAGGTCCCGGGCGACCCAGTCCCAGTTACGGGCGTGGTCCCGACCGCCGTGGATCAGAAGCAGCGGTGGCGCACTCTCATTGCCCCAATCCACGAAGTGCAGCCTGAGGCGCTGCGAGACGTAGAAGCTCGAGCTCGGGCCAATGATGTCGACGGCTTCGTCACCAGGCATGACACCAGCGTAGCAAGCCGGGCTCGCCAAAGGCGAGCCAGGCGCGCAGCGAGCCGTCGGCGAGCGAAGTTCATAGGGATGGGGCCCCGCGCTCTCCTCCCAGGCAGGCGAGCTGAGATCGCAGGGATTGACGAGGAAGACCGCGGCGCCGATCCTCGTCCCGTGCGCCTCGCCATCGTCCAGCTGAACCCGACGGTCGGAGATCTGGCCGGCAATCGGAAGCTCGTAGAAGACGCGGCGGCCCGTGCCGAGGCCGCCGGCGCGGAGATCGCGGTCTTCCCCGAGATGGTCCTCACGGGCTACCCGCCCATGGACCTGCTCGAGCGCGACGGCTTCGTTCGCGACCAGCTTGCCGAGCTCGAAAAGCTGGCCCCGGTCTCTCGAGGGATCGACCTTGCCCTGGGCGCGGTGGTCCCGGTGGAAGCGGCCGGGCCCAAGCATCTCGCCAACGCGGCAATCCTGCTGCGCGGCGGCGAACAGGTGGCCGCCCAGGCGAAGAGCCTTCTGCCGACCTACGACGTCTTCGACGAGAACCGCTACTTCGTCCCGACCGATCGGCGCGAACCGGTCCCGATGCGGCGCGACGGCTCCCTTCTCGGTCTCACCGTCTGCGAGGACACCTGGGGCGGAGAGATCCCCTATTCCTGCGATCCGGTGGGCGACCTCGCCCAGGCAGGCGCCGAGCTGGTGCTGAACCTCTCCGCCTCACCGTGGCACGTCGGGAAGCCGGCAGAGCGACGCCGGATGATCGCCAAGCTCGCGGCGCGCCACCGCGTTCCCATCGTCTTCGTCAACCAGGTGGGAGGCAACGACGAGCTGATCTTCGACGGAGCCTCCTTCGTCGCGGACGCGGAGGGAAGGATCCGCGCTTCGCTGCCGCTCTTCGAGCCCGCCTTCGAGATCTTCGATCTTCGCGACGAGGGAGCGAGTCGAAGCCCCAACGAAATCGTCGAGCCGGGTCCGATCGCCCAGCTCGAAGCGGGCCTGGTGCTGGGAATCCGCGACTTCTTCCGCAAGCAGGGACTTCCGCCCCGCGCCGTGGTCGGCCTCTCCGGCGGGATCGACTCGGCAGTGACAACGCACCTGGCCGCCCTGGCGCTGGGAAGCGAAAGCGTCGTCGGTGTCGCGATGCCGGGCCCCTTCTCCTCGGATCACAGCGTGTCGGACGCCCTGGAGCTCGGGAAGCTGCTGGGAATCGAGACCCGGACCGTCCAGCTCGGCCCGGTCTACGACGCCTTCCTCGACGTCTTCGCCGCGCTCTTCGGGGAACGGAGCGACTACGGCCTGGCGCAACAGAACATCCAGTCGCGGATTCGCGGCTCGATCTTGATGGCGATCGCCAACGCCGAGGAGCGGCTGGTGCTGGCCACCGGGAACAAGAGCGAGATGTCGGTGGGCTACTGCACCCTCTACGGGGACACGGTGGGGGGCCTCGCGGTGCTGGGGGACGTCTACAAGCGCAACGTCTACGCCCTGGCGCACCACGCCAACCAGAACCAGAAGCGAATCCCCGTGGGCAGCATCACCAAGCCCCCCTCGGCGGAGCTCGCACCGGACCAGCTCGACAGCGATGACCTGCCCCCTTACGAAGTGCTCGACGAGGTCCTCTACCAGGCCATCGAGGAGGGTCTCGGCGTCGCGAGCGTGCGTGCGCCCGAGGGGACTCCCCCGGAAGTCGCACCGGCCATCGTCAGGCGCCTGGACCGGAACGAGTACAAGCGCCGCCAGGCCCCACCGGTGCTCCGGGTCTCCGGGAAGGCCTTTGGGGGAGGGCGAAGGCTGCCCATCGTCCAGCGCTACAGCAGCGGAGGCGGGTAGGCGGCCCGGACCGGGCTAACTCGCTTCCGGGGGGATCTGGCGGACGTGCTCGGCGCGAGCGCCGCGCGGGCCCTCCTGGATCACGTACTCCACCGTGTCGCCTTCCGAGATCGAGTCGTAGTCGGACCCGTTCATGCCGGAGCGGTGGAAGAAGACCTCCTTGCCATCGTCTCCGCGAATGAATCCGAAGCCGCGATCCCGCACCATCTTCTTGATCCGACCCTTCGACTTCGGTCCCGTGGGAGCCGGCGCCGGCCCCGCAGCGCGCCGGGCGCGGCTGCGCCCGCGACCGCGCCCTCGAGTCCGGCCCGCGTGGTAGCGGTCGCCGAGGACGAACTCGCTCTGGAACAATTCGGTGGGAACCACCAGGTCCTGCATGTCCTCGGATCCGGCCGAGAGCAACACTTCGTCGTCTCCGACTTCGACAACGCTGTAGCGAAGACCGGTATTCTTGTGGGTGCACTGAGCCCCCTGTTCGATCTCGTCGAGCGACAGCATTGCACTACCTCAGTCTCGTCGGTCTCGGCCCGGAGGGGACGTGGAAGACGCAGGAGGGGCCGCGGGAACCACGGTACCGCGAACTGTCGAAATTAGGCGATCATCCGCGGGCAGTCAAATCAACGGGGTCTCGGTTACAATCCCGACGGGCTTGACCCCTAGGAGGCATATTGCGCCACCGCGCCGTCTTCTTCGACTTCGGTGGAACCCTGTTCAGCTACGCGCAGATGCGTCCCCACTTCGACCGGATGCTCGAGGAGCTGGCGAGGCGGCATTCCGTCACCGCACCGCTGGAGGAGATTCGCCGGGCCTACCGGAGCTCCTTCGCGAAGAAGATGGCGGAGTTCCTCCCCCGGCCCTTCTACCTGCATCGGGACCTCTTCCGAGAGATTCACGTCGATCTGCTCACGGCACTCGGCGCCGACCGCGACCGGATCGATGGACCCAACCTCTACCAGGGGCAGAGCCAGGTGGGGCTCGACGGCGTGCAGTCCAGGGAGGGAGTGGGCGCGACTCTCTCCGCCCTGCGCCAACGGGGTCTTCATCTGGGAATCGTGAGCAACATCGACGACGACCAGTTCCATCCCCTCTGGGAACGCATCGGTCTCAGCGCCTACTTCGACGCCATCACCACCAGCGAGGAGGCCCGGTCCTGCAAGCCGGATCCGGGAATCTATTGCCACGCCCTCGGCAAGGCCGGCGACGTGGCACCGGAGCAGGTGGTCTTTGTGGGGGACTCGCTGGATCAAGACGTGGTCGGAGCCAATGCCCTGGGGATGACGACGGTGCTGATCACCGACCCGGCGAGCCCGGAGGGGGGCGACGCAGACCCGGACCACGTGATCGAGACCATTCCCGAGCTCCTCAAGATCGTCAGTCCGTGAAGGCTCTCGCAGCGCTGCTTCTGGCGCTGACCGCGGCGACCTCTCCGAGCGCCGCCCAGCACATCCCGTCGCTTCGGATCGGAGTCAGCGGAGATTACCCGCCCTTCAGCTTCGCGCGGAAGGGAGACCCGACGGGGCTCGAGGGCTTCGATCTCGCCGTCGCCCGCGCCTACGCGGCGGATCAGCAGCGAGAGCTCGAGATGGTACGGTTTCGCTGGCCCGAGCTGCTCTCCGACCTGGCCGCAGACCGCTTCGACGTAGGCATGAGCGGCATCACCATCCGGCCGGAACGCTCCGTCGCGGGGATCTTCTCCGTCCCCGTCATGGCGAGCGGCGCGGTGGTTCTGGTGCGCGAGGACGGGGGCTTCGCCGACCTCGCGTCTCTCGACCATCCCGAAGCAAAGATCGGCGTGAACCAGGGCGGGCACCTGGAGCGCGTCACCCGGGCCCACTTCCCCGGGGCCGCCATCACTGCGATCCCGGAGAACGCGGCGGTGCGCGGGGCATTGAGGGACGGGAAGGTCGACGCGGTGGTCACCGATACGCTGGAAGCGCCGATCTGGCTGGAGGGATCCGTGGGCCTGCGGCAGCTCGGCCCCTTCACGAGTGACCTCAAGGCCTACCTGGTGCATCCCGAGCGCAAGGAGCTTGCGGCGAGCCTGGACGCCTGGCTCCTGGATCGTGAGAGCGACGGCACCCTGGCGGCGTTGCGGCGACGCTACCTGGGGCACGGCGATTCCCTACACACGGCCGAACCGGTGTGCGCCCTGCTGGCCGCGGTGGGTGAACGACTCGATCTCATGCCCCTCGTCGCCGAGGCGAAACGCGCGACCGGCGCACCGGTGACCGTGCCGGAGCGCGAGCGCCGCGTGATCGACGCGGCACTCGCGGCCACCCGCGAGGCCGCCCGCGACGCGCACCAGAGACCGGCTTCCGACCGAGCGGTCCGCAGCTTCTTCGAGGCGCAGATCGCCGCCGCAAAGGAGATCCAGCGAAGGACCCTGGCGGCGGGTCCGGTGGGAGAATCTCCGCCCGCGGATCTCGACACCAGCCTGCGGCCTGCCCTCTTGCGGATCGGCAACCGCATCGCCTATCTGCTGCAGAAGCTTCCCGCGCGGGTCGAGCGCGCCGATCTCCAGGGCCGCGCCCGCCAGCGGCTGCGCACACCCGGCCTCTCGGAAGGCGCGCGAGACGCACTGGTCGAGGCGATTCTGGCGCTCTCCGAGGCGCGGCGCGAAGAGCCGTGATGGTCAGCCCTTCCCCAGCTGATCGAGCAGACGTCGGCGATCGCTGTCGAGATCGGGCGCCGGCTTCCGAGTGGTGGGATCGTCGAATGCGGAGAGCTTGATCGGATTGCCCGGCATCGAGATCTCACCGGCCGTCTCATCGAGTACGCGGATCACCATGTTGCGTGCAGCAATCTGCGGGTCCGCCATCACCTCCGCCACGTCGTGAATGGGGCCGCAGGGGACGCCGGCGCTCTCGAGGGCGGCGAGCCAGTCTGTGCAGGTACGCCCGCGGAGGGCTCCCTCGATCGCGGTCTTGAGCGCATCGGCGTGGGCGCTTCGCGCCTCGTTGCTGCAGAAGCGAACGTCGTCCGCCAGCTCGGGGCGTCCGAGGGCATCGCAGAGCTTTCGAAACAAGCCGTCGTTGCCCGCGGCGATGATCAGATGTCCGTCGGCGGCGGCGAAGGCCTCGAAGGGAGTGATGGAGGGATGGCGCGAGCCCAACGGGCCGGGCACCCGGCCGGTCGCAGCGTAGCGCGCGACGGCGTTCTCGAGGAGTGCCACCTGGCAGTCGAGCATCGCCACGTCGATCTTGGTGCCCTCACCGGTCATCTCCCGGTGGTAGAGCGCCGCGTTGACCCCGACGGCGGTGAAGAGACCGGCGGCGATGTCGCCGATGGAGGTGCCCACCCGCGTCGGCGGCGATCCGGGCTGACCGGTCAGGCTCATCAGCCCACCCATGCCCTGCACCACCAGATCGTAGGCGGGGCGCTCTCTGTAGGGTCCGGTGTGGCCGAAGCCCGAGGCAGCGGCGTAGATCAGACGGGGATGCCGCGCGTGCAGCGACTCCCAGTCGTAGCCCAGCTTCTCCATGACGCCCGCCCGGAAGTTCTCGACCAGGACATCGGCTCGGGGGAGCAGCTTCTCGAAGATCTCGCGATCGGCAGGATCCCGGAGGTCGAGGGCAATGCTCTCCTTGCCGCGGTTCAGCGACATGAAGTAGGCCGACTTCTCCTTCACGAAGGGACCGATGGCCCGTGCGTCGTCTCCTTCCACGGGGCGTTCGATCTTGATCACACGAGCGCCCAGGTCCGCCAGCACCATGGTGCAATACGGACCCGCGAGCACGCGGGTCAGATCCAGGATGGTGACATCGGAGAGCGGGCCAGAGCGGTCCATGGGTTCCCGACCGCGGAGCGTGGCTCTCCCGCCGCCGCTCCGCAAGCTCTTCCGCAGTCTCTCCCTAGCCCGAGTGATTCATGAGCACGCTACTGCGGACGCCGATCGCTCAGCGTCGGCCGAGTGCGCGCGCGAGGGCGATCTTGCGAAGATCCGAGTAGACGACGTCCCCCGCCGATGCCGAGCTCTTTCCCGCCGTGCGCTTCCTGGCCTTGGCCGTCTTGCTCCCGGCGACCTTCCGCCGGGTCGTCTTTCCCGTCCTGGTCTTCCGAGTGGCCTTCTTGGCGCTCCTCGGGCGAGTCTTCTTTCTGGCGGCCATCGGTGTTCACTCCCTCTTCGACGCTGTGACCGGTGGAGAGAGCAGCTTAGCCGATCGCCTCGGGCAGCGCGTGACGATCCGGCCCGGAAATCGCTGTCTTCAGTAGAAGGTGCACCGCGTGCGGTGGCGGGGACGAGCCTTGATCTCGGGACGTTGTCCAAAGGTCCAGAGGATCCCGTCGATCTGGTGAGGGGGCACCTCGAAGCCACGCCGCGCGCAGGATTCGCTGAGCCGCTCCACGGCGTGAAGAGCCACGGCGCGAATCTCCACCTCCTCGAGGCTCTGGGACGCGATGAGCTCCCCCTTCTCGATACGCCGGACGAGCTCGCGATCGTAGACCAGCACGTCGCGCATCCGGAGCACGTGGGGGACCAGGTTGTCGGCGAAGAGGGTGAGCTGATCGAGATCTCCGAAGTGACCGAGCCCCTTCCCTTCGAGGGCAGTGGCCAGATCCAAACAGGTGATCTGGGCGCGCTTGTAGAGCGGCACTTCGAGGTCGTGATAGCGGGCAACGTCTCGGTAGAACTCCATCTCGGCGAGCTGCTGGACCAGCCGCTCCGCAGAGCCCCCAGCCGTCTCGACCAGAGCCTCGAAACGCCCGCCGTGGTGTTCGAGAAGAAGGCGCCCGAGATCGCGAAGCGCTCTCGCGAAGAGCCCCATCAGCTCATCGGCAGCGGGCTCGGGCTTCTGGCCAAAGACTCGGGCGCAGTCGGCGGCGGTGAGCCGCAGCAGGTCCTCGGCGCTCCAAGGGCCCTCGCTCGCGAACCGCTCGCGGAGTCGGGAGGAGAGGGTGAGATAGCCGGAGAGACCGGGCCGCTTTCGCAGGTGGGGGAAGTACCCCGAGCCGAAGTTGACCGCGTTCATGGTGATGACGAAGGCGACGGTGGTGGCGGTCCCTGCAAAGGGCTGATGCGCGGGATCGATCGCCGGCGCCGAAGCGCGCCCTTGCACCAGGCTTAGAGAGAGGCGCTCGAGACCGCGGTCGTCGATATGAACCGACGCTGAGCGCCGCGCCACTTCTGCGCAGGCAGCGCGAATCCGGTCGAAGAGGCTGCGCCCGCGAGAAGGTCGCATCCCTCACCCGGGAGAGCCCAGCACGGAAACCGCGGAGGGGAGCACCTCGATACTCGCGGGCAGGGTGCCCAGGGGCTCGCCGTCGATCTCGACCCACACCCGACCCGGCGCCGCCTCGGCCTCGATGCGCTGGCCGCGGTGCAAGGAGACCTCGGGAACCTCGAGGTGGGTGCCGGCGTAGATGCGCGGCAGCTCTCGGAGCAGCCGAGGCTTGGAGAAGCCCGGAATCACCACCACGTCGAAGAGCCCATCCGCCGGCTCGGCGCGGGGCGCCACCTGCATGCCGCCCCCGAAGAAGCGGCCATTCGCCGCGGTCCCGAGAACCAGCGGGCCCTCGTAGACCAGCTCTCCCTGCACCCGTATGCGGACCTCCTCGGGACGGTAGCGGGTGATCCCCCGAAGCGTTCCGAGCAGAAAGGAGACGCGCCCTCCGAAGGCCTTGGTGGCGCGATTCACCAGCTCGGTGATCAGGCCGCTCACACCGAAGCTCGTCACGTTCAGAAAGTGGGTAGTGCGCTCCCGGCCGCTGCGGTCGGTGTAGCGCACCCGACCGGCGTCGATCTTCTGGCTGTGCCCGGCCGCGATTCCCTCGAGGGCGCGGTCCAGCTTTCGGGGAATGCCGAGCGTCCGCATCAGGTCTCCGCCGGTCCCCAGAGGCAGCGGCGCCACCTCGGCGTAGTCTCCGAGCTTCGCGCCCAGGAGTCCGCTGACCACCTCGCTGGTGGTTCCGTCACCACCCGCCACCACGATGCGCTCGAATCCGGCGCGAACTCCCTCGCGGGCGATGCGCTCAGCGTCTCGGGGGGACCGGGTCCACTCCATCTCGAAGGCTCCCAGGGAATCGCGGAGCCGCGGCTCCAGGGAGGCGAACTGGCGCCGGGTGGCACCGCTCCGGCTGCGTGGGTTCACGACGACGAGGGTGCGCACGGACATCGCGAACCCATCTTAACGGAGGGAGCGCGGGCGATCAGGCGGCGTACTGGATCTCGGGTGGAGGTGCGATCTGGTAGCGGGTGCGAACCGCCGAGACGTAGTTCGCCGCTTCCTCGCGGGCGCGCTCGGCGTCCCAACCGGCGGCCGCGGCGGCGACCTGGCTGATCTCCTCCAGATCCGGCAGCCCCTGGCCGATGGCGAAGAGGGCCAGGCGCATGCGGTGCTCGAGGAGATCGCAGAGGGTCACGGCGCACTCGGTGCCAAAACACCAGGGGATCTCGGCGTAGGTGTAGCGGCTGCTTCCGATCGGGCGGCGCAGCTCCGGCTCGGCGACGCGTAGAAGCTCCTCGGCGTCGAGCCCGTGAGTGCGCACCAGGTGGGCGATCCGGTGGGGCGCGAGCCCGTAGCGTGACTCCAGGGCGGCCTCCAGCTCCGCGACGTCGAACTCGTCCTCGCGAAGGGGAAGAGTCGCCGTGAGGCTGGGACCCAGTGCGGCCTGCCGCTCCTGCGGAAGCCGGCGGAGAGCCCGCTTCACCACCGCCTCGGCCATGGTCCGATAGGTGGTGAGCTTGCCCCCGGTGACGGAGATCAATCCGGACGGATCGTCGTAGATCTTGTGCTCCCTGGAAACCGAGCCCGAGGGGGATTCTTCGTCACCGTCGGCCACCAGGGGCCGAACGCCGGCGAAGGCGCAGCGGATGTCGTTGGTGGTCAGCGCCAGGCGCGGGAAGGCGTCGTTGGCCGCCGAGAGCATGTAGTGGACCTCTTCGATGGTCACCACCGGCTCGTCGATCTGGTCGGTGAAGGTGTCGGTGGTCCCGATCAGCGCCACTTCGTCCCAGGGAATCAGACAGAGGTGGCGGCCGTCGCGGGCGTCGAAGACGATCGCGCACTCGCAATGGATCCGGTCGCGCGGGATGACCAGGTGCACGCCCTTGGCGGGGCGAATCTCCGGGGTGCTGATCGGCCGATCCAGCCCCCTCACCCGCTCGACGGCGGGGCCGGCGGCGTTCACGACCACGTCGGCCCGGATCTCGCGACTCTCGCCGCTCTCCTTGTCGCGCACCCGTGCACCGACGACCTTGTTCTCGTCGCCGCGCAAGAATTCGTAGACCTCGGCGTGGTTGACCGCTTCGCCCCCGAGGCGGCGGGCGCTGACCAGCGTCTCCAGAACCAGGCGCGCGTCGTCGACCTGGCCATCGTGGAAGAATCCAGCCCCGCGAAGGCCCTCGCGACGGAGGTCCTGCGAGAATTCGGCCACCCGCTCCGGACGCAAGGTGCGGAAACGCGCCGAGGAGCGGAAGTTGGCGAGGCCCCAATAGAGGGAGAGAGCGGCGCGAACCTGCCAGAGGGGCGTCCGACCGTCATCGAAGACGGGCCACAGGAAGGGAATCGGGCGCACCAGGTGCGGATTCAGACGGAGCAGGAGATCCCGCTCCCGGCATGATTCCCGGGTCATGGAGAGCTGGCCCTGGGCGATGTAGCGAAGACCGCCGTGGATCAGCTTGGTGGAGCGGCCCGACGTCCCCGAGGCGAAATCACCGCGCTCGACGATCAGGGCGCGAAGCCCTCGGGAGGCCGCGTCCCGGAGGATTCCGGCACCGGTGATGCCGCCGCCGATGATCAGCATGTCGACGCCGTCTTGCTCGGCTCTCTCGAGAGCCTCGGCGCGCTCGCGAATCGACCAGCTGGACGCCGTCATCGCTGCATCTCCGAGCCCGCCGGAGGGGACGAACGCAATGCCGCGGCGCTGCGCTGACGCTCGGCGGTGCTGCTCCCCGCCGCACCGAGCCGCCCCGGTACCGCAGGGATCTGTGGTCCGATGATGCCCTCCGCGTCGAGGCGCTCGATCTCGGCGACGATGGCCGACTCGCTGTAGCTGAGCATCCCTTCCAGGACCTGGCGAGCCCGGAGCGGGTCGCGGGCCTCCAGGGCGTCGAGCAGCTGGCGATGGGTCTCCAGCGAGCGGCTGAAGTCGCGTCCCTCGTTGTAGTAGAAGGGACCGAGCCGGTGCAGGAGCCTGGCGAAGAGATTGCTCACCAGCTGATACATCAGATTGCCGGTGGCCTCTCCGAGCAGGCGGTTGAACTCCACGTCCAGGTTCAGGGCACGGGCGGGGTCCATCCCCTCCTCCCGCTCCCGCTCCAGGAGCTCTCGGGCCCGCTTCAGCTGCTCCCGGGTGCCGTTGCGAGCCGCCAGATCCACCACCTGGATGGTGATGTGACGGCGGAACTCCAGGATCTGGTGGAGGAGATCCAGAGTCACGGTGCGGGGGTCGCGCAGCAGGGCCTCGATCACCTCGAGCGAAGAGGACTCCGAGACCCCCTTGACGAAGGTGCCGTGACCGTGGCGGACCTCCACCAGCCCGAGGAATTCGAGCCGCTGGACCGCCTCCCGGACCGAGGTCCGGTTGACCTCGAAGGTGTCCGCGAGGTCCCGCTCGTTGGGAAGCCGATCGCCGCGAGACAGAGCTCCGCCCAGGATGCGCGAGCGCAGCTGCTTGAAGACGCCGTCCGCGCGACGGAGGCGGGGTCCCAAAGACTCCAGGTCGGCCGGCATGCTGCACTCCTCGGCTGGCCCGATGCCCGACAGGCGTCTCCCGGCGCTCCTGGCCGGGCCCGGTCAATCACCGTTGGACATCGGACGTTAGAGGTCCAACCTTTAGCAAACTTGCCGGGAAATCTCAACAATATTGCGAAATGAGACCCTGTTCGCGTAATTTTCGCTAGCTGGACTTGAGGATGTTGAGGGCGGACCCGGCCTTGAACCACTCGACCTGGACGTCGTTCAGGGTATGGCTGACCCGGACGGTATCCGACGACCCGTCCTGGTGGAGGAAGGTCACCTCGAGAGGCTCGCCGGGCGCGAGATCCCGAAGGCCGTGGATGCTCACGCGATCGGTCTCGCCGACCTTGTCGTAGTCGGCCGGCTCCTGGAAGACGAGGGGCAAGACCCCTTGCTTCTTGAGATTCGTCTCGTGGATGCGGGCGAAGCTCCTCGCGATCACGGCCGCCGCACCGAGCCAGCGCGGCTCCATGGCCGCGTGCTCCCGGCTGGAGCCCTCGCCGTAGTTCTCGTCGCCGACCACCACCCAGCGAAGCCCAGCGGCCTTGTAGTGCCGTGCGATCTTGGGGAAGGAGACTCCGCCGTCGCCGGTCGACTGGTTCAATCCCTCACCCGCCCGTCCGGTGAAGGCGTTCACGGCACCGATGAACATGTTGTCGCTGATCCTGTCCAGGTGGCCGCGAAAGCGCAGCCACGGACCGGCCATGGAGATGTGATCGGTGGTGCACTTTCCCTCCGCCTTGAGCAGCAGAGGGATCTCTTCGAAGTCGTTCCCGTCCCACGGTGCGAAGGGCGCGAGAAAGGCGAGTCGTTCGCTCTCCGGATCGATCTCGACGCGGACCTTCTCGCGATCGGCCGGCGGGGCGACGTAGCCCTCGCGGGTGGCCACGAAGCCGCGCTCGGGGACGTCCGGAGCCGCTGCGGGAGGCACCAGCTCGAAGGCCTCGCCCTGCTCGTTCTCGAGCGGGTCGCTGGTCGGGTCGAACACGAGGGTTCCCGCCAGGCCGTAGGCCACCACCACCTCGGGGCTCCCGATGAAGGCGAGCGTGTCCGGGTTTCCGTCGTTTCGCTTGGGGAAGTTCCGGTTGAACGAGGTGAGAATCGAGTTCGGCTCTCCCTTCCGCAGATCGTCCCGCCTCCACTGGCCGATGCAGGGTCCGCAAGCGTTGGCCAGCACCACGGCTCCGATGGCCTGGAGGGCCTCCAGCTGTCCGTCGCGCCGGACGGTCTGGTGGACCTGCTCCGAGCCGGGCGTGCACAGGAGCTTGGTCTTGACCTTCGCTCCGTGCTTCGCGGCCTGACGAGCTACGTCGGCCGCCCGCGAGAAGTCCTCGTACGAGGAGTTGGTGCAGCTTCCGATCAGCACCCAGGAGAGATTCGGCGCGTAGCCGTTCTCCCTCACGTCTGCTGCCATCCGGGAGACGGGCCGGGCCAGGTCCGGGGTGTGGGGACCCACGATGTGCGGCTCGAGCTTCGAGAGATCGATCTCGACGATCTCGTCGAAGTACCTGCCGGGATCCCCCTCGACCTCCGGATCCGCCTGGAGAAGGGCCCGATGCTCATCGGCGAGGGCGGCGAGTGCATCGCGGCCGGTCGATCTCAGGTACAGGGCCATGCGCTCGTCGTAGGGAAAGATGGAGGTGGTGGCGCCGAGCTCGGCCCCCATGTTGGTAATTGTGGCCTTGCCGGTACAGCTCAGGGAGCGCGTCCCCGGGCCGTAGTACTCGACCACCCGATTGGTGCCGCCCTTCACCGTCAGCACCGAGCAGACGCGGAGGATGACGTCCTTCGGCGAGGCCCATCCTTCGAGCTCACCGGTCAGGTGGACGCCGACCAGCCTGGGATACAAGACCTCCCAGGGGAAATCTGCCATCACGTCGACCGCATCGGCCCCCCCGACGCCGCAGGCGAACATCCCCAGCCCGCCGGCGTTGGGCGTATGGGAGTCGGTGCCGATCATCATCCCGCCGGGGAAGGCGTACTGCTCGAGGATCACTTGGTGGATGATGCCGGCGCCCGGACCCCAGAAACCGAGACCGTAACGCGCCGAGGCCGACCGCAGGAAGTCGTAGACCTCCCGGTTGGTGACCCGTGCGTCCTCCATGTCGCGGTTGGCGCCGCGGTAGGCCTGGATCAGGTGGTCGCAGTGAACCGTGGTGGGTACGGCGGATTCGGACCGCCCCGAGGTGATGAACTGGAGGAGTGCCATCTGCGCGGTGGCGTCCTGCATGGCGACGCGGTCCGGCCGCAGCTCCAGGTAGCTCGTACCCGCGTCGAGCTCCTGGGTCGCCGGGTTGGCGAGGTGGCCCAGCAACACCTTCTCCGCGTAGGTGAGGGAGCGATCGAGGCGCCCTCGAATCACTTCGAGGCTGCGCTCCAGATTCTCGTAGACGCTCTGGACGAACTGGGGAGTGGTCTCGATTTCGGACATGGATCCCTCGTGGAGAAGAGGAGGGGGTTGGCAGGTTCCGCCGGCCGCGAGTCTAGCCCAAGATCATCGCCGGTTGGCGGCGCGTCGCGGTGGGCGAAGTCCAGAAGTCGACGGAGCCTGTTAGGATGCTTCACGTGGAGCCGTGGTCCCGGAGCATCACCGTCGCAGATGGCCTCTCGATCCACCTGCTCGAGTGGAGCCAGGAGGGCGTCGCGATGCTGCTGCTTCACGGCTTCGGCAACGAGGCTCACATCTGGGACGACTTTGCACCGGTGGTGGCTCGCCACTACCGGACCATCGCGATGGACCTGCGCGGTCACGGCGATTCCGCCCACGACCCGGAGCGGCGTTACGACTACCAGAGCCATGTGCGCGACCTGGAGAACGTCACCACAGCGCTGGGAATCGATCGGCTGGTGCTGGTCGGCCACTCCCTTGGAGGCCGGATCTCGACCCTCTTCGCAGCGCAGCACCCCGAGCGACTCGCGGGCCTGGTTCTCGTCGACTCGGGCCCCGAGCTCGATCCCCGAGGCACGAGCCGCATCAGCACCGACGTGGAGAGGGGCATCGCTCTCACCTTCGCGTCCCTGGCCGACTGCGAGAGCGCCCTGGCCCGTGCCTACCCGGCGGCGGGATCCGCGGCACTGGCGCGAATGGCTCGCTACGGAATGCGCGAGCGGGAGGACGGCCGTTACGAGCGCAAGACCGATCCCGCCTTTCACGCATTCCGGAGCGAGCAGACGGCTGCGGCAGCCGAGGCGCTGGAGAAGACAACGACGAAGGAGCTATGGGAGGCCCTGGCTGGGATCTCCTGTCCCACCTTGGTCGTCCGCGGGGCCGCCTCCGATGTCCTCGACCCCGACACCGCGGAGCGGATGGTCGAGGAGGTACTGCCCGACGCGCAGCTCGCCGTCGTTGCGCGCGCCGGCCACTCGGTGATGACTGACAATCCGGAGGGCTTCTCCGAGGCCGTCGCGAGCTTTGCTCTCGGCGAAGGGTAGTTCGTCTCGGCCGGGGAAGGGGCTAGAATTCGTCCGTGATCCGCCTCCTGCTCGTCCTGGCCCTCGTCGTTCTGCCTCCCCTACAGGCCACCCGCGGCCGCGCCGACGACACGGGAGACGGCAGCGCCGCCGCCCGCGCCGCGGTGGAGCGGCTCCACGCCGCGCTTCTCGAGGTGATGAAGCTCGGCGACCGACTGGACCACCCGCAGCGCTACGCCCGGCTCGATCCGGTGATCCAGCAGGTCTACGACCTTCCCTTCATGTCGGCGAAGACGCTCGGGAGACACTGGAGGACGCTCTCGGAGACGGACCGCGAGCGCTGGCTCTCGAGCTTCACCCGCCTCACCGTCTACACCTACGCCGACCGCTTCGACGAGTACTCCGGCCAGCAGTTCGAGGTGACGGGCGTCGAGCCCGCCAGCCACGAGACCCTCATGGTACGGACGCAGATCATCCTCGTGGACGAGGACCCGATCGAGCTCGACTACCGGCTCCGCAACGCGGAGGGCCGCTGGCGAATCATCGATGTCTTCCTGAATGGCACGGTGAGCGAGCTGAACCTGCGGCGGTCCGAGTACTCGTCGGTGTTCAAGCGCGATGGCTTCGAGCACCTTCTCGCCTCGCTGGAAGAGAAGAGCGCCTCCCCCTGATGCGCTTCAGTCGGAGGCGATCAGCGCCTCGATCCGCGCGTCGCGATCCATCAGGTAGGCACTCCGCAGGGCGGCGTAGAAGTCGACGGAGGTATCGCGGAGCGCATCCATCCGCTCGCGCTCGATCCCGTAGTGCGTGAATCCGTCGCTGGCCGAGATGACGAGCCGCGTGCCGGGGGTGAGGAGCCAGGTGTCGGGGCGAATCAGCCCGTCGATAACCCCCCCGACGGTGTCGCGAACGTTCGAGGGGCCCATGAGCGGGATGACGACGTAGGGACCGCTGCCGATCCGATAGACCGCGAGGGTCCCGCCGAAGTCGCTGGCGTGTCGCTCGATCCCCCAGGCCGAGGCCGGATCGAAGAGCCCGGCCAGGCCGACCGTGGAGTTGATCAGGAAGCGGGCCCCGCTCGAGCCCGCCCGCTGCGGCTCGAACTGAAGCAGATCGTTCGCGAAGGTGACCGGCTCACTCAGATTCGAGAAGAACCGACGCACCGCCCTACGACCCGTGGCCGGCACCACCCACTCGTAGGCGGTGGCGAAGGGATCGATGAGCCAGGTGTAGACCACCTCGTTGCATCCGAAGACCCCCCGGTTGAGCGGCTCGAAGGGATCCCGATCCGCCGGATCCGGCGCGTCGTCGTCGAACAGCCAGTCCACGTCCGCGGAATCCGCACCCAGCTCCGCCCTGGCCGTGGCACAACCGGCAGACAGGACCGCGATGCTCACCGCCAGGATCGACGCACGCAGGATCCAGGTTCGGCGCGCCAACCAATCCCCCCCCCGGGCGGGGAACCCGGGCGTCGACATTCTAATCTCGCTCGTGTCGCGCTTCCACCACCCCGGCATCGCCGCCCCGGCGCGGATCACCGGCGCCTGCCCCCTGGGGAGCGACGGCGTGCACGCCGCCAAAGTAGACGTTGCGCTCGGTCCACTCGTTGACGGGCCACCGACCCTCGAGCGCTTCGATCACCGCGGGTGGGAATCCGGGCTCCGCCTGGACCTGGGACTCGTCCCAGTGCAGGCGCGGCCGCTCGACCGCCGCGCGGACACCGAGATCGAAATCGACGGTGTTGCTGATCACTTGGAGTAGGGCGGTCCGGATCCGCTTGCTCCCTCCGCTTCCGAGCACCAGTCGCACCCGGTCTCCGGACAGAAGCACCGAGGGAGACATCATCGAGGCCACCCGCTCCGCTGGGGGGGAGGCGAAGAACCCTTCCGGATGGAGATCGTCCTCACCCATCATGTTGTTGAGCATGATCCCCGTGCCTGGGGCCAGGTACCCCGATCCTTCCCCGTTGGACGTGGTGAGGCTCGCCACGTTCCCCCGTCCGTCGCTGACGCTCACGTGGGTGGTTCCGCGATCGAACTGCGGAGCCTCTCCTCCGACGCGGCGCCGCGCGACCTCTTCCATGACCTCGACCATGCGCACGGCATGATCCGCGGAGTCCACACCGAAGCTGGCGGGTGGGCTGCGCTCGAGCAGCCCGAGAGAGAGCGCGATCAAGGAGCCACCGACACTGGGCGGGGGATTCGTGAGCAGCCGATGGCCCCGATACCGCACCTCCAGGGGTGCGTGCTCGACGACCCTGTAGGAGGCCAGATCCTCTCGGGTGAGCGTTCCACCCCCGGCGCTCATGTCCCTGCCGATCCGCTCCGCAACGGCGCCGCTGTAGAAGTCGCGGCCCCGGTCGGCGGGAAGCTCCTCGAGGAAGGAGGCGAGGTCCGGGTTCACCAGAGAGTCCCCCACGCCGAGGTAGCGCCCGTCCGGCTCGAAGAGGGATCGGCCCGCCGGAGTGAGTGTCAGGATCGGCCGCAGCAGCTCGAGAAAATAGGCCTGGTGCCGATTGAGCCGAACGCCCTCTCGGGCCAGCTCGATCGCAGGCGCCAGCACCTCTCGGAGCGGCAGCCGGCCGAGCCGCTGGTGGGCGTGGAGGTAGCCCCGGAGGTTACCCGGGACCGCGGCGGAGCCGAGCCCGGTATTGAAGACCTGATCCGAGCCGGGGAAGCGCACGGTGACCGGCAGGAAGTGCGGCTCCAGATCGCCGGGCGGGAGACCCCTGCCCGGGGTATCGACGAAGAAGTCGAAGAGGATCGCGTTGCCCTCCACGCCCCTCGCGAGCAGGAATCCGCCGCCACCGAGACTCGTGAGCGCCGGCTCGGCCATTGCGGAGGCGAAGCCGGCCGCAATCGCGGCATCCACGGCGTTGCCGCCATCGGGTTGCACCTCGCTCATCCGTCCGATCCGTGCACCCCGCGCCTGGCCCGATCGAGGATTCGATCGAAGCGAAGAGGAATGCGCCCGACGAGAAGCATCGTTGCGGATTGTAGGCTCCCGCGGTGATGAGCCAAGAGCGCGAGATGCTACCCTGGGAAGGTGGGTCCAGCCTCGGACCTGCGCGGCGCGGCAGCGGAATCCAGGTCCATCCAGCGCCGCCGGGGGCAGATCGGGGCTCCGACACCCGAAGGGGAAGGAGTGCACATGAAGCGCTGGTTCATTCTCTCCGCGATCGGCAAGGACCGGCCCGGTCTGGTCGCAGACCTCGCCCGACTCGTGCTCGAAGCGGATGCGAACCTGGAAGATTCGCGGATGACGATCCTGGGCACCGACTTCGCCGTCATTCTCCTCTGCTCCTCCATCTCCGATGGCGCGGGCGATCGCCTGGCCGTCGGCGTGAAGCGACTGGAGCGAGACCACGGACTCACCATCCTGCTGCGGCACATGGAGGAAGGACCGCGATCCTCCATCCCCGCGCCCGGAACCAAGCTGTACCGGGTGGAAGCGTCGGGGGAGGATCGCGCGGGCATCGTCGCCGCGATCTGCGGCATCCTCGCCGATCGCCGCGTCAACATCGTCGATCTCTCGACGCGGAGCCGACCGGGTCCAGGGGGCTCGCCGCACTACGAGATGGTGATCTCCGCCGAGGTTCCCGACGACGTGGAGAGCGCCGATCTGCGCCAGGCCCTCGAGATCGAGGCCGACCGCCTGGTGATCGACGTCGCCCTGACGGCGATCTAGCCCGCTTTTCTCACCGGGTCGCGTCGCGAGGCGGCAGAGACGTGCCCGCGACGGCCAGGAACCCCTCCACGAAGCGGTAGGTGAGCCCCCAAACCACGTGCCGGTCCGGGTCTCCCACCAGGATGCCGGGATAGGTCTCCGAGGGCAGCAGGGGATGGTTGTAGTCGACCTGCCGCGCGGGATCCGATAGGTCGGAGAGGGAGACCCAGAAGGCTTCCTCCGCCTCGTCGCTGACGCGCAGACGGCCTGGCGATTCGTGGTGATAGACGAACGCGGAGATCACGATTCCCGCGGAACGGCCGGCGCCTTGGAGACCTTCAAGGTCGTCGAGTCGACCGAGCCTCTCCGCCTCCTGCAAGGAGAGACCGACCTCCTCCAGGGTCTCGCGTTCGGCTGCGGATTGGATCGTCGCGTCGTCCAGGGCCAGGCGGCCACCGGGAAAGGCCATGTGACCGGACCAGGGATCCCCGAGACGGTCGGCGCGCTTGATGAAGAGCACCTCCGCCCGGTGATCCTCGACCTCGCGCAGGACCACGGCCACGGCGGCCTGCTGAAATTCCCCGGCGGAGAGGATCCGGGGAGTGTACTCCCCAAGACCCTTTCGAACGTCGTCGATCGTCGGCACCCGAGCAGGATAGCGGACACCGCGGAGCGGGAGTCCGGTTCCAGCCCGGATCATTCATGAAGCTCGTCGCGAGGACGCCAAGAGCACAGTAGAGCGCTCATGAATGATTCGGGCTAGCGTGGGAGGCGGAGCAGGCGCCAGCGTCCGCCCTCTCCGCGTCGTCGGATCTGCACCGGGCCTTCTCCCGCGATCGCATGGTGAGGACTCGCCGGATCGAATTCCTCGTCGCTGGCATCGAAACCCTCGAGCACGTCCTGTGGCTGCAGACCAATCCGATCCGCCGCGCCTCCCGGGAGGATTGCCGCGGCGAAGATGCTGCTCCCGTCGCGGAAGAGCAGGGCTCCGCTCGAACGCACCAGTGTGTAGTCGGCGCCGAGAAAGATCGGAGGCACCCCGGGATCGCGGCGCAGCCACACCCGCTTCCTGGGATAGTCGATCCGCAGGGTGAGCTGCGAGAACAGGTCGTATCCGATCAGCGAATCGTTGGCGGTGCCTTGTTGGTAGAGGCCGCGGGGTGCGACGATCACCGGCAGGTTCTGGAACTCCAGGGACCCCACCCGGACGCTCTTGGCCTCCGAGAACTCCACGCCGATCTCTCCCAGCACCCCCGCGGCCGAAAGCCCTGCGGCGGGGAGGGACTCGAGGCCCGCGGCGCGGGCGACGCGCCCCCCGATCAGGACGCCGTAGGCGGCGCCGGTGTCGAGGAGCAGACTCACCGGATGTCCTTCGATCTCGACCTCGACGATGGGGCGGTTCGAGACCAGCTGCATCCGCATCACGGTCTCGTCGGGAGACGCTGCCTCCTCGGGAACCCGGTAGCGGTCCGGATCCAGGAAGCGCACCCGCCGGTCCGGAAAATCGATCTCCACGACGTATTCGACGAGGAAGTTCCCACCCAGCAGCCCGAACTCCCTGCCGGTCGGCGAGACCATGTCTCCACGGCGCGCGTCCACCCGGAACTGCAGGTCGCGCCCCAGACAGGTGGCGCGCCGGTAGGGGGAGCTCTTCGCCGAGCGGACCGGCACGCCGAGCTCACGAGCGAGACCCGCGGTCACCGTGCTGTAGCTGGCACCGGTGTCGAGAACCAGCGGAAAAGGACGAGCTGCGGCCTCCCTGGCGAGATCGACGACGACGCTGCTCGGAAGAGGCGAGTCGAGGAACGGAAGATCCGCGACCACCGCGTCGGGCGGGGGATCCTGGGCCTGCGCCACCGAGACCGAGCAGAGGACGACCGGAAGGAGCACCCCGACGCGGGCGGCAGAGAGAATCGCGAGCCGAGAGAGAAGCGGCGTCGCGAGCCGACTCCAGATCTGTCGGTTCAATCCGTCATCCCCGTTGCCCTCGCACGGCGAAAAACCGCGAAGATACCACGTCGACACTTGGACCACGCGGGCTAGGATCCTGCGGCATGGCGGCTCTCCCCAGTCTCCCCCCCGAGGTGCGCCGAATCCTCCAGCTCGCTCGCCAGGACCGCGAGGCCGCTCGCGACGCCATGGCGATGCTCAGCATCGACGCCCAGACGGCCCTGGTCTGCCAGACCCCGGTCTCGCGGCGGAGTGAGCTGATCGATCTGGCACCGGAGCCGGAGCGCTTGATCCCGGCGCTGCCGCCAGCCGAGTTCTGCTTCACCGCGAAGGCTGTGGGCCTGCACGATGCCGGCAGCTTGATGGCTCACGCCACCACGGAGCAGATCGCGGTCTGTCTGGATCTCGACGTCTGGCAGGACTTCGCGCCCGACCGCTCCAAGCTCGACGAGTGGCTCAAGGCCTGCGCCGATTCCGGCGACGAGACCCTGCTGCGCTCCGCCCGGGCCATGGACCTGGAGCTCTTGGTGCTGCACCTGCAGTCGCGGATCGGCGTGGTGCTCCATTCCAGCGAGGATGGATGGACGCCGCCGCCGCACGCGCGCACCATCGATGGCCAGTTCCATTTCTTCGCACTCCGCGAGAAGGACGACCTCGCGGAGGTCGAATCCCTGCTTCGCACCCTCTTCCAGAACGACTACTGGGTCTACTTTCGCCTGCTCCAGGGCGTGATCTGGGAGCTGCCGTCGGAGGCCGAGGAATGGGCGATGCGCTGGCGCACCGGCCGCCTGCAGGATCTGGGGTTCCCCACCTGGGAGGAGTCCATGCGGATCTACGGCTTCATTCGCCCGGAGTCGCTGACGAAGCTTCCCGAGGGTGACCAGTTCCTGGAAGTGGGGGAATGGCCCCTCCCGGTCTGGATGCCGGACCTTCCGGTCACGGCGCACTCGGAGCGATCGATCTTCCGGGCGCTGGCGGAGCTTCCCGAGCAGGAGCAGCGCCCCCTTCTCTACGCGTTCCTGGCGTTGGCCAACCGGATCGCGGTGGCGGAACGCATGCCCCTGGGTGATGCGGAGACCCTGCCTCTGGCCATCGAGAGAGCCGCTGAGCTGACGAGCCGCGGCCTGGACACCCTCTCTCGGGAGAACGCAGTCGATCCGCTCGAGGTGCTGCGCCGGGTGACCTTCGAGCACCTGTTCCGGGTCGGGTACAACCTGACCGAGGGCGGATCGCGCGACCACACGGCCTAGGCCGGAGAATCGGGCAGGAGCAGGCAAGAGGGCCCGCGGGATGACCTCCCGCGGGCCCCTTTCACTTCGATCGGCGATCCGGTCTAGAGATCGACGGCCTTCAGCGTCTTGCGTTTGTTCCCGAGCGCCCGAGCCTCAGCACTCTTGATCATATCCCGAACCGCACCGTCGAGGGCACCGTAGAACTCCTGACCTACGTTGCACTTCTTGACCGCCGCCTTGGTTCGAGCCTTCGAGATGATGAGCTCGGCGGGCTTCGACGAGCGCCGGGCTGCCTTCTTTCTTCTTGCTGCCATTTAACCTCTCCAACACGCCGATCCTTCGGCGTCAATCCCCCCGGCGCTTGGTACGCCGTGGTCAGCAGCGTCGCATGTTAAGCCTTCCAAGCGGGGAGTCAAACGAAAAACGCGCCCAGAAGGGCTGGAAGTGGCGAATTCGGCCGCTTCGCCGGAGCCGTGAAACGCGATTTCGCGATCGGGGGAAGTGCGGGGAATCCAGTGGTACGCTGCGCGACCGATGCAGGGAAGCGCGGAACGATTCACCGGGCGAAGGCTGCATGGAGTTCATCTCCACGGCATTCACCACGGCCTGGCTGGACGAGCCAAGCTGGTCCTGCTGCACGGCGCCGGGGCGAACGCACACTGGTGGGACCACCTGGCCCCCCAGCTCGCCGAACGCTTCGACGTGATCGCACTCGACTTTCGAGGCCACGGGGACTCGGATTTTCCCGAGCAACTCCGGGCCGGTGCGTTCTCCGACGACCTCGATGCCACGCTCGAGCATCTCTCGGCACCCGACGCGATCCTGGTCGGCCACTCCCTGGGCGCCCATGTCGCCCTGGAGCACGCGGCCCGGAGCGCGCACACGCCAGCCCTGATTCTTCTCGAGCTGACCCGGGGAGCATCCCGATCCCGTGAGCGAGCCACGAGGCTCGCTCTCACCCTCGGCCAGAGCTACCCGTCCCGCGAGGAGGCGATCCGGCGGTTCCGATTCCTTCCGCGCGCCGCCCATGCCGACGGCGAGATGAGGCGGCGGATCGCGGCGCAATCGGTGCGCCAGGAGCCGGACGGGCGTTTCGGCTTCAAGTTCGACCCGCGCTGGCTCGGGGTGCCGCCGCTGGGCCGGCCGGTCCTCGAGAACGTCCGCTGCCCGACGCTGCTGCTGCGAGGAGAAGAGAGCGCGCTGCTCACCCGCGAGGGCGCCCTCGAGATCGTCTCGGCGATTCCCGACGCGCAGCTGGTGGAGATCCCCGACGCCGGCCATCACGTCCACATCGACCGACCCGCTCCGGTGCTGCGCACGATGCTGGAGTTCACGAGCCGCCGCGGTTGCGGCGGTGGGCCTCCTCCCAGTGACGCCCGTCGAACGTCGTGATGGTGATCGCATCCAGGTCGATCCCCTCGACACAACGGAGGTTCACGTCGATCTCATCCGGGTCCGAACGCGGGACGTAGAAGGGCGCGACTCCGCAGACCGGGCAGAAGTGGTGACGGGCAACGCGGGTGTTGAACTGGTAGATCGAGTAGTCCGCTTCCGGCGTCTGCAGCTCGAAAC
Organism: uncultured Spirochaetales bacterium; assembly: GCA_964615365.1. Taxonomy (GTDB): domain Bacteria; phylum Myxococcota_A; class UBA9160; order UBA9160; family UBA6930; genus CAVXZE01. The sequence continues at coordinate 96,809 of CAZTOU010000006.1, read as the reverse complement.
GGTCGCGCGGGACGTAGTAGTGCACGTACGCCTTCATGTGGCAAATCGAGCAGTTGCAGACCTCCGCCGCCTCGATCTCGCCGGTGAACCGGAAGGCGATCCGACCGCAATGACAGCCGCCGCGGTGGTGCGTCACTTTGCTATGACCCCGTCGCGTAGGAGGGGAAGGATGACCTCGACGGGATCCGAAAGCTTCCAGTCCGCCGCGTCGTCGAAAGGCGTCTCGGAAGAGGTGAGGATCGCAGCGCGAGCACCCGCCGCCTTTGCCTCGCCGAACATCTGATTGACCGGGCTCACCACCAACGAGCTGCCGACGGCGACGAAGAAATCGCAGCGCGCCGCTTCGCCAAAGCAGCGCTGGAGATCCTCCGCGACCAGACTCTGTCCGAAGGAGATCGTGGCCGGCTTGAAGGGTCCGCCGCATTCACAGCGGGGAACCAGCTGGCCGGCCTCGAAGAGCTCCTGACCGACCTGGCGCGGCTCCTCCCTTCCGCAGCCCATGCACTGGACCCGGGAATCGGTTCCGTGGATGTTGATCAGACGATCGGTGGGGAATTCGCTCCGCTCGTGGAGACCGTCCACGTTCTGCGTCACCAGCAGACGGATTCGGTTCGCGCGCCCCAGCTCCGCCAGGGCGCGGTGGGCGGGGTTGGGCTCCGCCGAGGAGATCAACTCCCAGGTCTCGCTCTTGTAGCGCCAGTACTCGCGCCGCGACTCCTCGTGGGCGAGGAAGTCCTGGATCGTGACGGGCTGATAGCGCTCCCAGCGTCCGCCCGGCGAGCGGAAGTCCGGGATCCCGGATGCCGTCGAGATTCCCGCGCCGGTGAGCACGACCACGCGCCCCGCCTCCCGCCAGCATTCGGCGACCTGGGTCACGGCATCCACGGGGCCAGTCTAGCCTGCATTTCTCACCGCGGCGCGCTGCGAGCGGCCCGGGCACTGCCGATCGCCGGCTTCAGGTTCCCGACGCTATCCTGGCTGCCATGAAGGTCATCGATCTCCGGAGCGACACCGTCACCCAGCCCACGGCAGCCATGCGAGAGGCGATCATGGCGGCCGAGGTGGGAGATGACGTGTACGGCGAGGACCCGACGTTGAACCGGCTCCAAGAGCGTGCGGCGGCGCTGCTCGGCAAAGAGGCGACCCTCTTCTTCCCCTCGGGCACGATGGCCAACCAGGCCGCCCTGCATACGCTCACTCGCCCGGGCGACGTGGTGCTCGCCTCTCGGGACTGCCACATCCTGAAGTACGAGTCCGGCGCGGCCTCGGCGCTCTCTGGCGTCCAGATCAAGACGATTGGCGCGGAGGGGATCTTCGACGCCGACGACGTCCGCGAGAACCTCCATCCGGACGAGCAGCACTTCGCTCCGACGACGGTCGTGGCCGTCGAGAATACCCACAACATGGCGGGAGGGAGGGTTTTTCCCGCGGATCTGCTCGAAGGGGTGGTGGAGACGGCCCGCACCGCGGGACTGCGGCTGCATCTCGACGGGGCCCGTCTCTTCAATGCGGCGGTCGCCACCGAGACCGACCCCGCCCGCATCGCGGAGCCCTTCGACACCGTCTCCGTCTGCCTCTCCAAGGGACTGGGGGCCCCGGTGGGATCGCTGGTCGGCACCTCGCTCGAGCGAGCCCACGAGCTTCGCCGAATCCGGAAGCGGTTCGGGGGCGGCATGCGCCAGGCTGGCTTCCTGGCCGCTGCGGGACTCCACGCCCTGGAACACCACGTGGAACGCCTGGCCGAGGATCACGAAAATGCCAGGCTCCTCGCCGAGGGAATGGAACGCATCGGGCTCGCGGTCGTGGGCAAGCCGGAGACCAACATGGTGGTGTTCGAGTTCCAGGACACCCTGGCTTTCGTGCGCGCGACCCGGGCGCGCCACCTCCTGGTCAATCCGATCGGCCCGGGGCGTTTTCGCGCAGTCACCCATCTCGACGTCTCCGCCTCCGACGTGGAGGAGACCCTGGAGCGGCTGCGCGCCGTGCTCGAGGAGATCCCTTGCTGACGCGGCGGGCGTCGCCGGCGATGCGGGGATGGCACCGTTGATGCGCACCGTGATCGGGGCCGGCTCGGTGGGCCTCGCCCTGGCCGCACGGCTGTCGCGGGCCGGGCTTCCGGTGCGCCTGGTGACTCGAAACGCCCGCACTGTGCGACAGCTCGCATCGGGCGGTATCCGGGTCGAGGATCCGCAGAGCGGCGAGCGCTGGCGTGCACCGGTCAACGCGGTCGCGGGAATCGAGAACGCCGACCTCCGCGGAACCGAGCGACCCCTGCTGCTCTGCGTCCGCGCCAACGACACGGAAGGACTGGCACCCCCCCTGGCCAAGCTCGCTCCCGGCGCCACGGTTGTGAACCTGCAGAACGGCGTGGACAACGACGTGCTGCTGGCGCAGCACTTTACCCGGGTGATCGGCGCGGTGTGGCGGCAGACCTGCACCCGGGTCGAGCCGGATCAGGTCCGCTTCACGGGAGCGGGGCGGGTGGTCGTGGGGCTGCATCCAGAGGGCTCGGACCCCGAGACCGAAGCCTTCGCCCAGGACCTCCGTGGCGCGGGCTTCGACGTGGGGATCTCGTCGCGAATCGCGGAGGATCGCTGGCTCAAGCTCTGCGTGAACCTGATGAGCGCCCCCAACGCCCTGATCCGGAGGGAGGATCACGAATCGCATCCCTTCGTCGAGGTCAAGGTCCGGCTCCTGGAGGAGGCGCGCGAGGTGCTGGCGACCAGCGGCATCGCGGCGCGCTCCTGCGATGGGCGAGACCGATCCCTCGATGAGGAGATCCGCCACCAGCGCGAATCGCTGGAGCGCGGGACCAGCGCCCGGCGGATTCCCCTATACAATCAGGTGTGGAGCAGCCTGCGAAGCAGTGCCCCCCTGGAGGCGGACGGATACCACCGGCGGATTCTCGAGCTCGCGGAGGCGCGCGGAATCCGGGCGCCGACCAACGCGCGGGTGCTCTCGAAGCTGATCGAGGCGAAGACGGGCGGGCGCGGGCCCGAGTGCATGAGCGCCGCGGAGCTGCTGGATCCCTGAGTCACGAATGATCCGGGCGAATCCGGACGATCCATGACGCTCGAAACGAGAACGCCGGGAGTACGGCGGAAGGAGGGATGGCGATGACGACGGGAAGCCCCGAGATCCCGGGACGGATCGAACCGGAACGGAGCGGCCTCAGGGTCTTCCTCTACATTCTTCTCGCGCTGGGGGCCCTGGGCGCGATCACCTGCGGCAGCCTGATCTTCTTCGCCGCGCGGAATCCCGCGGTTCGAGAGTTCGTCGAGACGATGGCGGGCGCCCAGTCTGCACCGGGAACCCAGCAGCTGCGCGATGCCGGTTGCAGCGTGGCACAGGTGTTCGATCTCGGGAGCGCCATGGCGCTGCTCTCCGAGTTCGATGAGGAGCTCGCCGAGGCCCCCGAGGTGCTGGACATGACCCTCGTTCAGTGTGTGGTCTCCAAGCCGGGCACAAACGAGCTCGGCTGCGACGAGGTGGCGGGCATCTACAGCGCCGCGGTTCCGGAGCCACCGGAGCGCTTCCTGGTCCAGGTCACCTTCCAGTTCTCGTCGGAGACCCCCTGCCAGATCGTGTACGGCCCCGACGGCATGCCGATCGCGCCGCTGGACGAGTACGACCCCGAGACGATGTCGGAGACGGAGTTCTGACCTAGAGGCTCTCGATCGACTCGCGGACGATCGCCAGCAGGCGATCGAGGACTTCGTCTTCGATGTTGAGGGGCGGCGTGACGTAGACGACGTTTCCCATCGGTCGCAGGTAGGCGCCCCTGGCGCGGGCCTCGTCGTAGACGCGCCAGCCGGCCCTGGCCAGATAGCCCTCACCCTCGGTGAGATCCACTGCCCCGATCATTCCCAGAGATCGGGAACGAGCGACCGATGGCAGCTCCGCCAGCGCCTGAAAGGCCGCGGCGATTCGTTCCGCCTTCGGCCGGGCGCGCTCGAGGATCTGCTCCTCCCGGTAGATCTGCAGGACCTCGAGCGCCACCGCGGCGCCGAGCGGATTGCCGCAGAAGGAGTGCCCGTAGTAGAAGGCGCGTTCGGCACTGCCCAGGAAGCCCTCGAAGAGGCGACCGGTGAACAGGGTGGCCGCCATGGGGAGCATCCCGCCGCAGAATCCCTTCGCGGTACAGAGGAGATCGGGAACCACGCCGGCGTGCTCACAGGCCCACATCGGCCCGGTGCGTCCATATCCGGTGAAGACCTCGTCGGCGATCAGCAGGACGTCGTGTCGGTCGCAGAGCTCCCGGACCACCCGCAGGTAGGCGGGATCGTAGATCTGCATCCCGGCTGCGCCCTGAACCACCGGTTCGACCACCACCGCGGCGAGTGTCTCCGCATGCCGATCGAACACGTCGGAGACGATCTCGGTCGCGCGTTCGACGCTGCCGGCCTTGGTGGGAGAGGGAACCCGGAGATGATCGGGAATCGCCCCCTCGAAGGGACGCCGGAAGAGATCCACGCCACCGATCGCCGTTACCCCGAGGGTCTCTCCGTGGAACGCGTCCTCCAGGGAGACGAAACGCTTCCGCGAAGCGCGTCCGTTCTGAGCCCAGTACTGAAGGGACGCCTTGAGGGCGACCTCGACGGCGGTCGACCCGTTGTCGCTGTAGAAGACGTGGTCGAGGCCCGCAGGTGCCGCTTCGCAAACGGACTCCCCGAGCAGTGCGGCGACTTCGTGTGTCATTCCGGCGAGGGCGCTGTGGCAGTTCCTCTCCGCCTGCCGCGTCAGGACCTCGAGCAGGCGCGGATGATTGTGACCGAGAGAGGCGACCCACCAGGACGAGTTCGCGTCGATGTAGCTGCGGCCGTTCAGATCGTAGAGATAGGGTCCGGACGCCCGGTCGACCACGATCGGGTCGATCCGCGCCCGGTAATCATCCATCGCCGTGTAGGGATGCCAGATTCGCTTCTTGTCGAGGGTGACGATGTGCTCGCGACTCATAGGCGACGGACGGTAGCTTTGCCGGCGGTTGACCCGCCAGTCAGGCCGCGTCTTCCTGAGTGAGCGCCACCAGCGGCAGGGTGATGCGGAAGATCGTTCCGCCCCGGGGAGGACACTCCACGGTCATCTTTCCCCCGTGGCGCTCCACGATTCCGTGGGAGATCGAGAGACCCAGGCCGGTCCCCTGGCCCACGGGCTTGGTGGTGAAGAAGGGATCGAAGATCCGGCTTCGCATCTCCTCGGGAATCCCGGGACCGTCGTCCTCGAACTCGAGCAGGACTCCCTCCGGCGCCGGCCGCGAGCGGATGCGAATGAGCCCCTTCCCCTTCATGGCGTCGCAGGAGTTCATGACCAGATTCATGAACACCTGATTCAACTGCGCCGGAAGACACCTTACCGGTGGCAGCTCCTGCCAATCGCGCTCGATGGTGATGCCGCCCTTGAAACGCGGCTCCATCAGGGCGAGGGTGCGATCGATCTCTTCGTTCAGATCCGCCTCGGTGAGCTCCGCCTGGCCCTTCCGGGAGAAGGTGCGCAGATCCAGAACGATCTTCTTCACCCGCTCGGTTCCTTCGCGGCTCCGCGAGAGCAGCTTGGTGATCGCCTCCCGCTCCTTCTGGGGATCCTCTCCGGCTTCCTGGGCCTGAATCAGTCGGTCGATGTAGCCGCCGAGAAGCTGCAGATTGGCGTGGACGAATCCGATCGGATTGTTGAGCTCGTGGGCTACGCCGGCGACCAGCTGACCCAGCGAACGCATCTTCTCGCTCTGCATCAGCTGCGTCTGGGCGCTCTTGAGCTCGGAGGTACGCTCTTCGACCCGCGCCTCCAGCGTCTCGTTCAGCTGCGCGATCTCGTCGAAAGCCTGGGCGTTCTCGATGGCGATCGCGCTCTGGTTGGCCAGGGTGCGGAGCAGCTGTCGGTCATCGGCGCCGAGGAGCTCGCCGGAGAGCTTTCCTCCCACGGCGATCAGCCCCAGCAGATCCACGCCGAAGAGAATCGGCACCAGGTGCTTCACGTCGAGACTGTCGAAGAAGTCCCGGCTCGCGTCCCGCGTCTCCGCGTCGGTGGCGTCGTCGAAGTCGCTGCGAGCGAGCTCCTGGCGTCGCATCCACAGATGTTTTCCCACCGGACTGTCCACCGAGAGCCGGACGTCGAGATCCTCTTCGTCCCAGTCGCCGCGCCAGGCGACGGGCCGCAGCGCGCGCTCGTCCTCGTCCAGCAAGAGGACCATGGCCCGTTCCACGCCCATGGTGTCGGTCACCGCGACGAGCAGACGGTCGCTGATCTCGCGGAGGGAGAGCATCGCGACCATGGCCTCCGAGATCTCACGAACGGCGGTGCGGTATCCAGCGTGATCGCGATCGAAGAGCCGGTCGACCAGCGCCTGGAGGCGGTTTCGCAGGGGATTGAAGGCGAGTATCGCGAAGAAGAGAAACGTGACCGAGAAGTACGGAGAGCTGGCGTTCACGTTGAAGCGCGCGAAGGCCGCGTCGGCGAAGCTGATGAGCGAAGCGAACAGCCCCGTGATCGCGAGCGTCGCCATGCCGTAGGCGGCCGAGGAGCGCGCCAGACCCCGGATGTCGAAGAACTGGCCTCGCACGATGCCGTAGGCCACCGCGATCGGGAAGACGGCGAACCACAAGAGGGCCAGCCAGAGCGGGAAGGTGACGCGGAGAAAGAAGACCTGCGTCGCCAGCAGCAGGAGCACCGGCAGGAAGCTCACCAGGGCGCCCAACAGCACGATCGTGGCGCTCCCGGCCACGTCGGATCCCCGCAGTCGGATCCGTTCCCTCACCAGGATCGACACCGAAGCCAGCGCACCCACCAGGGCGACCGCGTAGCCGACCGCGGGGAGCACGGTGTCCGAGATCCCCACGATCCGATCCGCCACCGCCAGCAGGGCGATCGCGCCGGCGATCGGGTAGCCCACGAAGCGAATCCCGGGATGGCGAAGCACCCAGGGGGGTTCGAAGGGAAAGGTCGTGAACAGGTGGAAGGCCGCCGCGCCGACGAAGGGCAGGTTGATCAGAATCCGCTCGTAGCCCCAGATCGCGTCGTAGGTGTGAAAGGATCCGTAGAGCTGGGTGGCGATGAGGGCGCTGAAGAGCAGAAAGGCCCACGACTCCGCCCGATCCGGCTTGAGCTTCCAGACGAAGAGTCCCAGCGCCAGGTAGGCGCTGCCTACCGCGATCAAGGCGAGGATGATGGGCAGCAGGATCCGTTCGTACGAAACGGCCAGGACCACGGCGACGAGCTCGACCTCGAAGCGCTCGCCCTCTCTGGTCTCGATCAGATAACGGATCGGGACCCCGGCCCGCAGCTCGTCCCAGCCCTGATCGCGGTACCACTGGCGGACCGGGATCCCCTCCACCTCGATGACCCGATCGCCGAGCTTCACGCCCGCCTGTGCCGCCGCGTCGCTGCACCAGCTGACCAGCGCGACACCGCTGATTGCCGAGGTCTGTAGGGGCGCGGCGACGATCCGGCGCGAGGAGAGCTGCCCGTGGATCGCGAGCACCAGAGCCGACACGGCCCAGAGCACCACCAGCAGCGCGGTGGCCCGCCGGATCCGCAGCGTGGCTTCCGGGCTCACGGTGTCTCCTCCACCCGGGCCTCCAGCGGAAGGTCGATCACGAAGGTCGTCCCCCGTTCCGGCTCGGACCTCGCCCACATGCTGCCGCCGTGACGGTCGACGATGCCGTGGGAGATGGAGAGGCCGAGCCCCGTGCCCTTGCCGACGTCCTTCGTGGTGAAGAAGGGGTCGAAAATGCGGCTCTTCACCTCAGGCGACATTCCGGGGCCATCGTCCTCGATCTCGACCCGCACGCCATCCTCGATGGGGTGCGTCCGGATCACGACCCGGCCCTTCTCCTCCAGGGCATCGCAGGCATTCATCAGCACATTCATGAAGACCTGATTCATCTGTCCCGCCATGCAGCGGATCAGGGGCACCTGGCCGTACTCTCGCACCACCCGGATTCCGTCCCGGAGCCTCGGCTCGATCAGCGTCAGGGTTCGCTCGAGCTCGTCGTTGATGCAGACCTCCTGGAGCTCGGCCTGATCGGCGCGGGAGAAGGTCCGCAGATCCTCGACGATCTGCTTGACCCGCTCCGTCCCCTCCCGGCTTCTGCTGAGGAGCTTCCGGATCGCCTCGCGGATCCGCGCCCGCTCCTCGGGATCCATCTCGCGCCGTATCAGCTTCCCCACGTACTCGTCCAGGAGCTGGAGATTGGCGTGGACGAATCCGATCGGGTTGTTGAGCTCGTGGGCCACGCCGGCGACGAGCTGACCGAGCGAGCGCATCTTCTCGCTCTGGACGAGCTGGGCCTGGGTGTCGCGGAGCTCGCGGGTGCGATTCTCGACCCGGCCTTCGAGGGTCTCATTGAGCTTGGCGATCTCGTCGAATGCCCTCGCGTTCTCGATCGCGATGGAACACCCGTTCGCGAGGGTGCGCAGCAGCTCGCGCTCATCGACACCGAGGCGCTCCCCGGAGAGCTTCCGCCCCACCGCGATCACACCGAGCAGATCGACGCCGAAGAGAATCGGAACCAGCACCTCCGCGTCGAGAGTGTCGTAGACGTCGCGGCAGGTCTCGCGGATCTCGGGATCCCCTTCCTCGTCGAAATCGCGGCGGGAGAGCGAGGTGCGCCGCATCCAGAGCTGTCGACACAGTGGATGGTCGGAGCGGAAGGTCGCGCCGGTGGCCTCCTCGTCCCAGACGCCGCGAGACGCTTCCAGCCGCAGGACCTCGTCCTTGTCGTCCATGAGCAGGACCATCGCACCCTCGACTCCCATGGTGTCGGTCACGGCCACGAGAATGCGATCGACGATCTCCTTCACCGAAAGCATGGAAACCATCGCCTCGGAGATCTCGCGAATCGCCACGCTGTGGGCCACGCGATCGCGATCGAAGAAGCCGTCGACCAGGCGCTGCATCCTGACGCGGAGCGGGTTGAAGAGGAGGATCGCGAAGAAGAGGAATCCCACCGAGACGATCGGCGAACGAGCATCGACGTTGAAGCGCCCCACCAGCGCATCGGTGAAGGTGATGAGGAAGGCGAAGAGGCCGGTGATGGCGAGCGTCGCTGCGCCGTAGGCAGCCGAGCTCTTGGCGACCATCCGGATCTCGAAGAGCTGTTGGCGGACGATCCCGTACCCGACCGCGGCCGGGAACATGAAGAAGCCGAGAAGCGCCGCGTGCCAGGGAAAGGGTGTGCCGAAGAAGTAGTGCACCATCAGCACGGCGATGACGGGGAGGAAGCTGAGCGCGCCGCCGAGCACCAACACGTCCGAGCGATCCACCGCGCCATCGAGGCGACGATTCCATCGCTCGTAGAGGAGGATTCCGATGCAGAGCAGCGAGACCGCGATCGCGAAGAAGACCCCGATCTGCCCCCAGATCCCGGCGGGAAGGTCGAGGTAGGGCTCGAGGCTACCGAAGCCGGCCACCAGGATGGCGAGCCCGTGGGGGACCAACCGGATCTGGGGATGCCGCACGATCCACCGGGGCTCGTTGGGGTAGCTGGTGAAGAGGTGGAAGGTCGTCGAACCGATGAAGGGAACCGTGATCAGGTTCAGGGTGTATGCAGCCGCCGTGTTCGGACCCGCCAGGAAGAGCTGCGCGGCGACGACGCCGCAGAAGAGCAGCAGGGCCCAGGACTCGGGTCGATCTCGTTTGAGGCGCCACACGCCCACACCGATCGCCAGGTAGATCACCGCCACCAGGGAGACGGCGAGATCCAGGACCCGCTGCGGAAGGAACATCTGGAGGTTCGGGGGGACGGGCTCCAGGGCCGCGCTGATCCGGCGGCCGTCGCGCTTCTGCACCGTGTAGGTGTTCGCCGCCCCGTAGACGAGACGCTGCGCGCTGCGGAGCCACCAGCCGATCGGCTGGCCGTCGACCTCGACGAGGCGATCCCCGGCCTCGAATCCCGCCGCCCGGGCGGCGGGCGTGAGCGCGTGGACCACCACCCGTCCGATGGCGCCAGACGAGGTGAAGGGCGTGGAGGGGGAGCGCGAGGCAAGGACCTGGCCGTGGATTGCCACCCCCAGGGCAAGCAGCGCCCACGCGATGGCCAGAGCAGCCGTCGCCCGTTGAAAGCGAAGCGTCGCTCTCGGGTTCATCGCACTCCAGGCACCCGCGGGAATCTTAGTCTGGGGGTGGCCGGAGTGTCAAAGAAACGGTGTCAGCGTCCCGCCGGAGCCGCCTCCTGCTGCCGAGTGGCCTCGGCTTCGACCACCTGGAGCTCGCGAAGCGGGTCCTGCACGGCCCGGTAGTTGTAGCCGCGGCCGTTCAGCACGATGGGCTTCTCGCCGCTGCTCTGCATCTCCAATCGGATCCGCTCGGCGATCTGGGCGCGATCGAGGCCGGGGCTGGTGCGGGGCCTGGGCTCTTCGCCGACCTTGCAGACTCCGGTCCCCTCACCGGCCGGGACGGCCTCCGAGGAGACCTCGGGAGCAGCCGTATCGCCGTCCCCGGCCCGTGCCACGCGGACACCGGGGGAAGAGAGAGCCAGCATCCCCGTCACCGCCAGCAGTCCGGCGATGGTCTTCGCTGCTCCGGTCGCGGATCGCATTCGGACCTCCGTGCCACACCGTCCCCTCCTCGCATCGGCCGTCCGCGTGGCCCCCTTGATGCAAAAACCCAACGGGGGGCGAGAATCCCTTGGATTGCCGGGGGCTTGCCGTTTCGTCGCCGCCGAGTTGCGGGTCGCTTGTGGCCCGTCGCGCGCCCCGGTCTGCCGCCTCCCGGGATCGCTCCGTCGAAGCACCGGGCGAGCGACAGGGGACCGTGTGTTCACCTTCCGGCGCGGATCGCCGATAGCTCGATGGTGGGACGGCGAGAGATACCGGTCTATTCCAGATCGCGGCTTCCGCAGCCGGAGGAGGTCGCACGGCTCGAGGCGATGTGCCGGCTGGCCATGGGCGCAACCCACACCCTGAACAACGTGTTCGCCACCGTGGTCGGAGAGGCGAGCTTCCTGCTGGAAGATCGCAAGCGAGACGCTCTGGTGGTCGAGGGGTGTCAGACGATCCTGGGAGCTCTCGACCGGTGCACCAGGCTGACACGGGCGCTCCTGGCCCGGCGCCATCCCAGCCAGGCCGGCTCGGACGAGGTGGACCTGGTGCGCCTGGTCCGCGAGCTGGGGACGATCCTCTCCGAGACCCTGGGGAGTCAGAACCAGCTGTCAGTGGACACACCGGATGACTTCCTGCTGGTCCGGGGAGACGCCGGCGACCTGGAGCTCCTGGTGCTGACCCTCGCCCACTACGCCGCCGACCACGCCGGCAATCCGACCAGGCTCACTCTCTCCGTCCGAGCGGAGCCGACGGAAGCGCAGATCCGGCTGGGGATCGCCATCGAGGGCAGCGATCTTCCGGACTCGGTCGCCGAGGCCGTTCTCGACCCCGCGCGGGCCCCCGACCCGATCGCATGCGTCAGCCTCGAGAGCGCTGCAAGGATCATCTCCGCCCACGGAGGAAGCCGCTACGCGGCCCCCACGGGGCCGGATAGCTGGGCCGCTCTGATCCACCTCCCCGCGCTGCTGGACGACGAGAGCGCCGTCTGATCATCTCCCTTCTCGCCAGGGACGAACCGCCCTCGGATCGCGCACGCGGGTGGCGAGCTCCGCGACCGTGATTCCCAGACGCGGATGAACCCACTGCGGCGCCAGGCCGGAGAGCGGCTCGAGCACGAAGCACCGCTCGTGCATGCGCGGATGGGGAACGACCAGCTCCTCCTCGTCGATGCAGCGATCGCCGAAGAGCAGGAGATCGAGATCCAGGGTCCGCGCCTCACCGCGAGCTCCGCTCCGGATCCGCCCCTCCTCGATCTCGATCTCGAGCATCCGCAGGAGGAGGGCTCGAGGCTCGAGCTCCGTCTCGATCTCGGCGACCGCGTTCAGGTAGGGGCCCTGGGGAGGCGGCCCGACCGGATCGGTCTCGTAGATCGGCGAGACACCGAGCCCGTGAATGCCGCGGGTGGCTCGAAGCGCTTCGAGCGCGCGCCGCAGGTGGAGCTCCCGGTCGCCCAGGTTCGAGCCGAGCGAGACGAAGGCGCGGCTCATCCCCGGGGATCCGCTACCGGCGCGGAGAGCCACGCCGCTCGCGAGCGGGAGCCGACGAGGGCGATCGGGGCCATTCGCGCCATTCTGGCATACGGCGTAGAGGCGCGCCGCGGCTCGTCCCGAGTCCTCCGGCGCCGGACCTTCCTCGCCCATCCCGGGGAGGGCTTCTAGACTTCCCGCGTGTCGCACTGGAAGACGTCGCCTCCGGAGCTCCTGACCGCCGTCCCCGGGCCCCGCTCGAGGGAGCTCGCGCAGCGTCTCGCGAAGGTCGAGAGCCGGAACGTAACCTGCCTCGCTCCGACGGCTCCGATCTTCTGGGAGCGCGCCGCCGGAGCGAACGTCTGGGACATCGACGGCAACCGCTTCGTCGATCTGGGCGGGGGATTCGGCGTCGCCAATGTGGGCCACGGGCACCCCCGAGTGATCGAAGCCCTCTCGCGGCAGTCCGATCGACTCCTCCACGCCATGGGTGACGTGCAGCCCCCTTCCGTGAAGGTGGCGCTCCTGGAAACCCTGGTCGCGCGCTTCCCAGGCGGCGAGCCCGCCCGCGCGGTGCTGGGCTCTTCGGGGGCGGATGCCGTGGAGACCGCCCTCAAGACGGCGATGATCTGCACCGGCCGGTCCGGCGTGGTGGCCTTCGAGGGGGCGTATCACGGGCTCGGCCTCGGCGCTCTCGACGCCACCTGGCGCCCCTTCTTCAGGGAGCCTTTCGACGAGCGCCTTCCGGGACGCACCGTCTTCGCGCGCTTCGGCGACGCGGACGACGTGGTGCGCGCCGCGGCGGAACTCGGAGAGCCGGTGGGCGCGGTGCTGGTGGAGCCGATCCAGGGCCGTGGCGGCGAGAGAATCCCACCCCGCGGCTTCCTCCGGAGTCTCCGCCGTCGATGCGACGCGGAGGGCTGGCTACTGATCGCCGACGAGGTCTACACGGGCTTCGGCCGCACCGGGCGCTGGTTCGCCTGCGACCACGAGGAGGTGGTGCCCGATCTCCTCTGTGTCGCGAAGGGTCTGGCCTCGGGCATGCCCATCTCCGCCTGCCTGGGTCGGGCCGCGGTGATGGATGCCTGGCCGGCTTCAGAGGGCGAAGCGATCCACACCCAGACCTTTCTGGGGCACCCGCCGGGCTGCGCCGCGGCCCTCGCCTCCCTCGCGGTCCTCGAGGAAGAGAAGCTGGTGGAGAGCGCCGCGGAGAGCGGGATCGCCGCGCTCCGATTCCTGCGAGACGCGCTCTGCGACGAGGCCCGCGTCGTGGACGTCCGGGGACTCGGTCTGATGATCGGCATCGAATGCGATCGACCCGAGACGGCCGCTCACGCCTGCTCGGCGGCGCTCTCGCGCGGAATCATCCTGCTCCCTTCAGGAGACGACGCCCGCGTCCTCTCCATCACGCCGCCGCTCTGCATCGAGAGCGATGCGCTGCTCGCCGCGCTCGCGACCCTGGTGGAGTGCATCCGATGAGCGGTGCGGACCCGGCGCGTGCGGAGCTCGACGCGCGCATCCTCGCCTGGATGGGCGAGACGGAGGCCCGCGACGACGAGGCTCGTTTCGAGGAGCTCGCTCTCGAGCTCTTCTCCCACCAGTTCGCCCGCTGTCCTCCCTTCGCGCGATTCTGCCGGGCGCGGGGAGCAACACCGATTAATGTCGCCTCCTGGCGAGAGGTCCCGGCGGTCCCGACCGGCGCCTTCAAGGAGATGGCGCTGCGCTCCTTTCCCGCCGAGCGCGAGTGCCACGTGTTTCGCACCAGCGGCACGTCGATGCGAAGGCGGGGAGAACTCCACCTCGACACCTTGGAGCTCTACAAAGCCTCCCTGCTCCCCAGCTTCGAGCGCCACCTGCTGCCCGACGTCGGGGAAGGGGAGCGCATGCGGATCGCGATCCTCGCCCCTTCGCCACAGGAGGCGCCCGACTCGTCGCTCTCCCACATGTTCGGTGTGGTTCTCGAGCGACGCGGTGATCGGGAGAGCGGCTTTCTGGTGGGTGGAGACCAGCTCCAGGCCGGGCGCCTGCTCGAAGGTCTCGAGCGGGCAGCGGCAGGCGGGGTCGCGGTGCTGGTCTGCGGGACGGCCCTTGCCCTGGTTCACCTCCTCGAGGGGATGGAGAGCGAGGGGCGCCGGATCGCGCTCCCGGAAGGCTCGAGAGCGATGGAGACGGGAGGGTCCAAGGGGCGCTCCCGGGAGCTGCGGCGGGACGAGCTCTACCAGCGCATCGAGTCCGCCCTCGGTCTGCCCCCCGACCGCGTCGTCAATCAGTACGGCATGACCGAGCTCGGCAGCCAGTTCTACGACTCGGTGCTGCGCTTCCCGGGGACGCCGCGGCGCAAGCTGGGACCGCCCTGGACCCGGGTGCGGATCATCGACCCGGAGACCGGGAAGGAGCCGCCCTACGGCGAGATCGGCGTGGTGACGATTCTCGACCTGGCCAACACGGGAAGCGTTCTCGCGGTCCGGAGCGCAGATCTCGGCCGGGCGGTGGAAGACGGCTTCCAGGTACTCGGACGAGAGCCCGGCGCCGAGGCCCGCGGCTGCTCCATCGCCGCGGACGAGATGCTTCGGGAGCGAGCCCCGAGCGAGCCGCGAGAGAGCGGGAACGGTCGCCTGCCATGAGCGCCCAGGAGATCCGCGCGGCGCTGGAACGACTTCGCGGTGCGAGCCTGCGACTGCGCCGGCGCCCCGCGCGGGAGACCACCTCCGCCCTCGCCTCGGTGCTCGAGACCTGGCGTGATCCCGACTCGGAGGTTCGAGGCGCTCTGCGCACCGAGTACGCCGACGCCACCGGATTCTCGCCCGCGATGGTGGAGGCCGGCATGGCCCGGGCACTCGCGGGCTGGACCGGAGACGCCCTGCGATCGCTCGTCGACCGAGAGCTCGGAGGGACCCAGGCCCTGGAGGGCACCGGCATCAGGGCCGCCTCCGGATTCGAGGTCACCTCGGTGCTGCTGGCGGGCGCGCTGCCCACGCCGACGCTGATCGGACTCCTCGCTCCACTGGTGCTCCGCTCGTCGGTGCTCGCCAAGGCCTCCGCACACGATCCGGTGACAGCCCGGCTGGTGGCGAGATCCGTCGCCGCGGCGGACCCGGAGCTCGGCGCCTGCATCGAGGTCGTCGCCTTCCCCGGCAGCGACCGCGAGCGCGTCGACTCCCTGCTCGCCGCCGATTGCGTGGTGGCCAGCGGCTCCGATCAGACACTCTCCAGTGTTGCGTCTCGGGTCGAGCCGCCGCGAAGACTGGTCGGCTACGGCCACCGGCTCTCGGTGACAGCTCTCGCCCCGGACCGGCCCGCCGACTCCGCCGCGCGCGTCGCCGAGGACGTCGCCCTATGGGACCAGCTCGGCTGTTTGTCTCCGGTGGCGATCTTCATCGCCGGTCACGAGCCGGACGAAGCGGCTCGGTTCGGCGCAGAGCTGGCGGAAGCGCTCGCCGATCTCGAGGAACGCTGGCCGCGAGGCCGGATCCCTCCCGGGGTCTCGGCAGACATTGCGCGGGAACGCGAGGAGGCGGAGATGCGCGCCGCGGGCGGCGCGCCGATTCGCCTCCATCAGAGTGCGGGGACCCGCTGGACGGTGGTGGTGGAAGGCGACGCCCGGTTCCGGCCGTCCCCCCTGCATCGCTTCGTCCGGGTCCACCCGGTCGCCGAACTCGGCGGGCTGGTGGAGGCCCTCACCCCGGTGAAGCGCCACCTGGCCAGCGTCGGAGTCGGCGGCTTCGCGAATCAGCGAAGCGAGATGACCGACGCCCTTCGCCAGCTCGGCGTCTCTCGGATCTGCCCCGTCGGCACCATGCAGGCCCCCCCTCTCTCCTGGTGCCACGACAACCGCGGAGTGCTCACCCCGCTCGCGCGGTTCTGCGACGCCGATCTCTGACGAACCAGGGAGAAATGCGGGCTACTGCGCGCCGCAGCTCTTCAAGAACGGTGCGAATTCGAAGTCACTGCCTCGAACGTGTTTGGTGAGCCAGCCAGAAAGGAAGTTGAGCACCTCGATCGAGAGCGTGGCTTCTCCCCGTGCGAGCTTCTCCTTGAACTCGCGAACCCGTTGGATGAATTCGGCATGCTGTGCCTTGTGGAGGGCACCGGCGGGGTAGTTGTATGTGTCGAAGAGGTTCTCTTCGGTCTCGAAATGGTAGACCGCGTAGTCTGCCAGTCCTTCCAGGTGCTCTGAACAGCTTCTCTTCCCTTCCCACCACTCATCGCTTCGTGCAGCTTGTCGAGTAGATTCACGAGCTGCTCGTGCTGGGTGTCGACCTCGGCGATGTCCAGTCTATCATCGTCCCTAGTTCAATCGACGCACGCGATGAGCTCGACCGAATGCACCGCCTGGATAGAGCTATACGGAAGCCCAGTTGAGTTCTTTGCTCCTTCGCGGTAGTTGCCAGGGACGTCGTTGAATCTTCAGTTGTTCGTCTGATCCGGGCGAAAGCGAACGACGCAGTCGTGCCGATCTTCTTCGACGAGGAGGATCTCTGGTCTGGACCGCAACCCGCGGGGATCGGGAGCACATGGAGAAACTGGAAGAATCGCTCGAGGGTGAGAACTGGTTCACAGCACAGACGCCCCTACGCATCCTAGAATCGCCACCAGATTGAGAAGCGTGCGATGGAACGAGGAGTACAGGAGTCTGCAACAGGGCGGGCTTACTCGCCGCCGCGGCGGCGTTCTTGGTGTCGCGGCCTTCGCCAACGACCGGTTCTGATCCGGGGATGAGAGAGGGAGAGTAGCAATGAAGCAGCGAATTCGATGGAAGATGGGACGCCGGATTTCCCTCGCCATGACGATAATCATCGCGGTAGGCGCTCTCGCCATGAGCGGCCCGGCCGAGGCCGAAATCTCGGGAACCGTCACTTCGGTGAAGGGTGACACCTCTGTCGGTGCGAATCCCGCGGAGATCGCCAGCACGGTAACCGAAGGGGAGAGCATCGTGACCGGCCCCGATGCGGCCTGCTCGTTGCTCGTCGACAGACGTTCGCTGGTGCAGTTCTGCGGCGAGGCTGCCGTTCGTCTGCGCTATGAGAAAGCACGCGGCGCCACCATCGTGGATGTCATGGAGGGATCCACCCGGGCGCTGGTGGGGCCCCGTGTCGCCAGCGAGCCGCTCGAGATCCACACACCCGTGGCGATCGCAGCAATCCTGGGCACCATCGTTTCGGTAGACGTGGATCCGGTGACCGGTGACTCCACCTTCGCGTTGGAGAAAGGAAAGGTCGAGATTCGGACCCAGACCAGCGACCCGACGCGCAGCCGCTCCATCATGCTCAACGCTGGCGAGAAGGTCACCGTCCACAAGGATGGGATTGCCGATGAGCCGCGACGCCTCGAGCTGCAGGACGTCGCCGGGCGGGCGGACTGCATGAACGATCTCCACGCGATACCGATCTGGATCGCCCGCGCCGACCGAGAGCCGGACGTGACCGAGAAGATCGCAGGCAAGGACATGGCCGATCTGGACCTGCCGCCGGTGGCCGCGTCGCCCGAAGCGCCGTTCGAGCTGGAAGGACCGGGCATGTCGCTACACGAGGGCGGCTGTGGCCTGGGTGCCGTCTGCATCGACGGCACTCCCTTCCACGAGCCGGAGCCTCCGAGGCCGGAGCCCAGGACGCCGAGCCGCCCCTCACCGCCCGACCCCTGCGGCGATGACAACTGTGCGGCGCCGCCCAGTCCTCCGCGCTTGTGGCGATGAGGGCTTCCCCTGTGCGTGAGCAGATCGCCTAGAGGACGCCGGAGAAGACGAAGTCCGCCCACACCAGGAGCTCGCGCAGCTCGAGCCGAGAATGGGTGCCACCCACCCGTCCGTTCACTGCAGAATGGGTGCCAGAATGGGTGCCACCCACCCGTCCGTTCACAGGAAGGACGTGAACGGGAGATCACAACCGGGTCTCTCGACGAACGAGGTGCCTCAAGAGCCGGCACAGGTCTTGCTCTCTCCCACTCCCATGGGACGACCCCTCCGAAGACAAGCCCCCGGCCAGTACTACCTGATCACCTCCCGCTGCCACCAGGCCCGCTTCTTCCTCCGTCCCGACACGAAACTCAACCTCGCCGTCCTCGAGTGGTTGACCCGCGCCCAGCACCAGTTCCCCAAACTCCGCATCCTCGCCGCCTGTGTCCTTTCGAATCACCTCCATCTCGTCGTGCACGATCGGAAAGGTCAGCTCGCTGCCTGGGCCAGCTACTTCCTCGGCAACCTCGCCCGAGCCGTCAATCAACTCCGAGGACGCACCGGAGCCTGCTTCGAGCGACGCTACTCGGCGGAGCCCATCCTGGATGACGAGGCCCTCGTCGATCGCCTCGTCTACACGGTCACCAACCCCGTCGCGGCGGGGCTCTGTAGCCGGACCGACCAGTGGCCCGGCGTCGTGCTCTTCGCCCGCGGCTCGCGCCAGGAGGGGATTCCCGTCTCGTGGACCGACCGGGACCAGGAGCGGCGAGAGAGGGCACGGGCTCGATGCCGGGGCGAGGCACCTCCCGGAAGAGAGGCTTTCCGGGTGGAATCGAATCTCGTCATCGATCCGCTCCTCACCGAAAGGGGCGGATCTGGGGACGCACGGCTGATCGTGGGCATCGAGGCTCGGGAGGCGAAGCTGGCTAACGAGCGGCGCCAGGCAGGCCTTCGGCCCCTCGGAGCTTCGCGGATTCTGTCGCAGAGCTGGCACGCGGCTCCGCGCCAGCCGAAGCGTGGGCCGCGCCCGCTGTGTCATGCCGCGGCCCCGGCCTTGCGCGCGGCTTTTCGTCAGGCCTTCCGCGCCTTCGCGGATCTCTACCGGGAGGCCTCCACGCGCCTCCGGGAGGGTGTCTCGATCGCCTTCCCAGACTGGTCCTTCCCACCGGGAGGGGCACTGGTACGGCCCGCCCTGGCGGATGGCGCATAGCCGCTTCAGAGATCCAGCGTCCCCGCGCGGGAGCCTACGCCACGCGACCTCTCAGTGGTTCGTTTGGTCGTCTGCCAGGCCGGTCTTCGCTCACCTCCGGCATTCCTGCATGCCCAGCGAGATCCGTCGAAGGTCAAATCCCCCAAGTGATGGCTCTCCAACACGTTCGAATCTCTCGTTCTCGCGGTAGGAACTTCGCGCTTGGGTGGCACTCGTTTCTGGCACTCGTTTCTGGGCGCGCTTGGGTGGCACTCGTTTCTGGGCACTCGTTTCGCACTCGTTTCTGGCGCTTGGGTGGCACTCGTTTCTGCAGAGGTACTGTGCTGGAGGTCCGACGGGTTGGTAAACGAGATGGCGGCGCAGCACGGCGATCTCGACCTCTGGCGCTGGGAGCGCGTCGCGAGCGACCTGATCCTCTTCCGGATGGCCCGTCCTGTCTGAGCATCTCCGGGGACCATGACAGGATGCGCCGCCCCGGCGGCGTCGGCGCGAGCGGTCCGAGCCTAACGTTCCCGCTGGAGGATTCCGCCTCCCCGCGGGGATTTCCCCTTTAATCAGAACCGAATCGATCCTATATTTACAGTACCGGATCGGTCCGATATGGTTCGCGCGCGGGATTCGCCGAGAGGGGCCCATGCTTCGCATCACCAAGCTGACGGATTACGGGATCGTCCTGCTCGTCCAGCTCGCCAACGGCGAGAACCCGGGCAGCCGGAATGCCCGGAGCATGGCCGAGGCGACCTCCCTGCCGCTCCCGGTGGTGAGCAAGATCTTGAAGTCCCTGGCCCAGGGAGGACTGCTCACCTCACAGCGCGGCGCCAAGGGAGGCTACACGCTCGCGCGTCGACCCGAGGAGCTCACGGTCGCCGAGATCATCGTCGCGCTCGAAGGACCGATCGCGCTCATGGAATGCAGCGCCGGCCCCGGTCACTGCGACCAGGAGACCGCATGCCCGGTGCGGGACCCGTGGCAACGGATCCACCAGTCCATCCTCGAGATGCTGAAGCGCGTGACGCTGCGGGAGCTGGTCGGCTCTCCGCAGGAAGATTTCATCTACCTGGACACCGGAGAGAGTCATGTCGAGCACGGCTGAGCTCGCGGAGATCGCGAATCGCGAGTACGAGTACGGCTTCGTCACGGAGATCGAGGCGGAGACCATCCCGAAGGGTCTCTCGGAGGAGATCGTCCGCATCATCTCCGCGAAGAAGGAAGAGCCCGATTGGCTGCTCGAGTGGCGCCTCAAGGCGTACCGCCGCTTCGCGAAGATGCAGGCGGAGGGACACGAGCCCACCTGGGCGATGATCACCTACCCGACGATCGACTACCAGGACATGTACTACTACTCGGCCCCCAAGCAGAAGAAGCAGCTGGGGAGCCTGGACGAGGTCGATCCGGAGCTGCTCAGGGCCTACGAGAAGCTCGGGATCCCCCTCGAAGAGCAGAAGCGGCTGGCGGGCGTGGCCGTCGACGCCGTGTTCGACAGCGTATCGGTGGCGACCACCTACAAGAAGGAACTCGAGAAGCAGGGCATCATCTTCTGCCCCTTCTCCGAGGCGGTCCGGAACCATCCGGAGATCGTCAAGAAGTACCTGGGGTCGGTGGTTCCCTACGGGGACAATTTCTTCGCCGCTCTCAACTCCGCGGTCTTCAGTGACGGCTCCTTCGCGTACATCCCGAGCGGTGTGCGCTGCCCGATGGAGCTCTCGACCTACTTCCGGATCAACGCCCAGGAGACCGGCCAGTTCGAGCGCACTCTGATCATCGCCGAAGAGGACAGCTACGTGAGCTACCTCGAGGGCTGCACGGCGCCGATGCGCGACGAGAACCAGCTGCACGCCGCGGTCGTGGAGCTCGTCGCCCTCGACCGCGCCGAGATCAAGTACTCGACGGTCCAGAACTGGTATCCGGGCGACAAAGAGGGAAAGGGCGGCATCTACAACTTCGTCACCAAGCGGGGGAAGTGCCTGGGAAAGGACTCCAAGATCTCCTGGACCCAGGTCGAGACCGGCTCGGCGATCACCTGGAAGTACCCGAGCTGCATTCTCCAGGGCGCCCGGTCGGTGGGGGAGTTCTACTCGGTGGCGCTCACCAACAACTATCAGCAGGCCGACACCGGCACGAAGATGATCCACATCGGGGCGGACACCAAGAGCACCATCATCTCCAAGGGGATCTCCGCCGGCCACGGCCAGCAGTCCTACCGCGGGCTGGTGAGAATGGGGCCGAAGGCGGCGGGTGCGCGCAACTACTCCCAGTGCGATTCGCTGCTCTTGGGAGACCGATGCGGAGCCCACACCTTCCCCTATCTCGAGGTCAAGAACTCCACGGCGACGGTGGAGCACGAGGCCACCACCTCGAAGATCGGCGAAGACCAGCTCTTCTACTGCCGTCAGCGGGGCATCTCCGAAGAGGATGCCATCTCGATGATCGTGAACGGGTTCTGCAAGGAAGTCCTGCGGGAGCTCCCCATGGAGTTCGCCGTGGAAGCCCAGAAGCTCCTGGGCCTGAGCCTCGAAGGAAGCGTCGGTTAGGAACGAGGAGAGAATCGTGCTCGAGATAGTGAATCTCCACGCCAGCGCGGGAGAGTCCTCGATCCTGAAGGGGATCGATCTGACCATCCGACCGGGCGAGGTCCACGCGGTGATGGGTCCGAACGGCTCGGGAAAGAGCACCCTGGCGAACCTGCTCGCGGGGCGACCCGGATTCGAGATCACCGAGGGAGAGATCCTCTACGAAGGCCGAGATCTCAGCGCCATCGAACCCGAGGAGCGAGCTCGGGAGGGCATCTTTCTCGCCTTCCAGTACCCGGTGGAGATCCCCGGAGTCGGGAACCACTACTTCCTCAAGACGTCGCTCAACGCGATGCGCACCCACCGCGGCGAGGAGGAGCTGGACGCCATGGACTTCCTGGAGCTGGTCCGCGAGAAGATGAAGATCGTGGACATGCCGGAAGACCTGATGAGCCGCTCGATCAACCAGGGGTTCTCGGGCGGCGAGAAGAAGCGCAACGAGGTGCTGCAGATGCTACTCCTCGAGCCGAGGCTCTGCATCCTCGACGAGACCGATTCGGGTCTCGACATCGATGCACTGCGCGTGGTCGCGACCGGCGTGAACGCACTGCGCAGCCCCGAGCGATCGCTGCTGGTCATCACCCACTACCAGCGCCTGCTCGACTACATCGTTCCCGATTTCGTCCACGTGCTGTCCGAGGGGCGCATCGCTCTGTCGGGCGAGAAGGATCTCGCCCTGACCCTGGAGAAGAAGGGATACGGCTGGCTGGAGAAGGCACCCCCGGGTGCGGAGAGCGCGGCCATCCAATGAGTGAGCTGGACCTCGCCCGCGACCGCCTCCTGGCCCAGACCTCCGCATTCGACCGGAGCGTCGGAGAAGCCGGGTCCCCGCACCTGCAGCGGCTCCGCGAGGAGGGGCGCAGCCACTTCGCCGCGCTCGGCTTCCCCAGCACCCGCCTGGAGGAGTGGCGCTACACCAACGTCGGGCCGATCGCGGCGACGGATTTCCGGCTCGCCGGACGGGAGCACGCGCCGATCCCCCGGGAGGTGGTGGAGGCAATCTCCTTTCCGGTCTTCGCCTGCAGCCTCTTCGTCTTCGTGAACGGGTACCTCCGGCCCGAGCTCTCGGCGTCGCGGGTTCTCTCCGGGGAGCTGCGGGTCGAGAGTCTCGCCCGGCTCCGCGGCGAGGATCCGGCCGTACTGGAGCGCCATCTGGGCCGCCACACCGACCCGAAGCAGCACGCCTTCGCGGCCTTGAACTCCGCGTTCCTCGACGACGGCGCGGTGGTGACGATCCCCAGAGGCGCACGGCTCGAGAACCCGGTGCACCTGGTATTCATCTCGAATGGGGAGGGGGTAACGCTCTCGCAGCCCCGGGTGTTGGTGGTCGCCGAGGAGGACAGCCGCGCGGTAGTGATCCAGGACCACGTCTCGGTGGGCGAGGGATGCCACTTCACCAACAGCGTCAGCGAGGTCGTGACCCACGCCAACTCCGATCTCGACCTGGTGGTCCTGCAGCGCGAGAGCGATCTCACCCACCACGTCTCGAACCTCACCTCCCGGCAGGAGCGCAGCAGCCGGTTGAAGACGCATACGGTCACACTGGGAGGATCCCTGGTGAGGAATGATCTCCGCGCCCTGCTCGCCGACGAGGGTGCGGAGTGCGTCGTGAACGGGGTCTTCCTGGGGCGGGGGGACCAGCGGATCGACAACCACACGGTCGTCGATCACGCCGTGCCCCACGGGTCGAGCCGTCAGCTCTACAAGGGGATTCTGTGCGGAAAGTCCAAGGGCGTGTTCCGCGGCCGGATCGTCGTCCGCCCCGACGCGCAGAAGACCGACGCGGTGCAGTCGAATCCGAATCTGCTGGTGACGGACGGCGCCGATGTCAACAGCAAGCCCCAGCTCGAGATCCACGCCGACGACGTCAAGTGCAGCCACGGCTCCGCCATCGGGCGACTGGACGCGGATGCGCTCTTCTACCTGCGCTCCCGCGGCATCGATCAGGAAAGAGCGCGGCTCGTGCTCACCCGCGGCTTCGCGGTCGAGGTTCTCGAACAGCTTCCGGCGCCCGCTCTGCGCGACGTCGCGCTCGATCTGCTCGAGGAGCGTCTGCGGGATGCGGGGGTCGGATCGTGAGCGCCGCCACCGCGACCCTGGGCGGGTTCGAGGTGGAGAGGATCCGCAAGGACTTCCCGATCCTGAGCCGGACGATGCGCGGCCGACCCCTGGTCTATCTGGACAGTGCGGCGAGCGCGCAGAAGCCGCAGGCCGTGCTGGACGCGATCGCGGACCTGTACTCGAACCACTACGCGAACATCCACCGAGGGCTCTACGAGCTCTCCGAGACGACGACCCGGCTCCACGAGGAGGCGCGGGGAAAGGTCCAGGAGCTGCTCCACGCGGCGGAGCCCCGCGAGATCGTATTCACCCGGAACGCCACCGAGGCGATCAACTTGGTCGCCCAGAGCTACGGCCGCCGACAGCTCCGCGCGGGCGACGAGATCCTGATCACCTGCATGGAGCACCACGCGAACATCGTCCCCTGGCAGATCGTCTGCGAAGAAACCGGAGCTCGGCTTCGGGTCGCTCCCATCAGCGACGCCGGGGAGCTGTTGATGGATGAGCTCGAGGCCACGATCGGGCCGCGGACACGACTCGTGGCCGTCGCTCACGTCTCGAACGTGCTCGGAACCGTCAACCCGGTGCGCCGGATCGTCGAGATCGCGCACGCTCGCGGGGTTCCGGTGCTGGTGGACGGCGCCCAGGCGGTTCCGCGCCGCTCCGTCGACGTGCGCGAGCTCGACTGCGACTTCTACGTCTTCTCGGGGCACAAGCTCTACGGCCCCACCGGAATCGGCGCCCTCTACGCCCGTGCGGAGCTGCTGGAGGCCATGCCCCCGTACCAGGGAGGGGGCGAGATGATCTCCTCCGTCAGCTTCGAGAAGACCACCTACAACGAGATCCCCTACAAGTTCGAGGCGGGAACGCCCGACATCGCCGGGGCGGTCGGCCTCGCTGCGGCCATCGACTACGTGAAGGAGATCGGCCTGGATCGGATCGCCGCCCACGAGGAGTCGCTCCTCGCCTACGGAACGGAGCTTCTCTCGCGGATCCCGAGCGTCCGGCTGATCGGAACGGCGCGCGAAAAGACAGGGGTGCTCTCCTTCGTCGTCGAGGGTGTCCATCCTCACGACATCGGTACGATC
Organism: uncultured Spirochaetales bacterium; assembly: GCA_964615365.1. Lineage (GTDB taxonomy): Bacteria > Myxococcota_A > UBA9160 > UBA9160 > UBA6930 > CAVXZE01. Next base: position 72,207 of record CAZTOU010000006.1, on the reverse strand, counting down.
CTCGACGGAGAGGGCATCGCGATACGCGCGGGTCATCACTGCGCGCAGCCGCTCATGGACCGCCTTGGGCTGCCCGCCACCGCCCGCGCCTCGCTCGGTCTCTACAATGACCGGAATGACCTGGCTCGACTCGCCGAAGGGATCCGCAAGGTTACGGAGATCTTCCACTGATGTCGGATCTTCGCGAGCTCTACCAGACCACCATCCTGGATCACAACAAGAAGCCCAGGAACTTCTGCAAGCCCGAGGATTCGAACCGGGAGGCAAACGGCTCGAACCCGCTCTGCGGGGACAAGGTGACCGTCTACGTGACGCTGGACGACGACGGCGTGGTCCAGGAGATCGGGTTCCAGGGCTCGGGATGTGCGATCTCGACGGCCTCCGCCTCGATGATGACCCAGGCCGTGAAGGGCAAGACGCTGAACGAGGTGATCGAGGTCTTCGATCGTTTTCACGAGCTGGTAGCCGGTCCGTCCGCCTCGGAGAACGACCTGGGGGCGCTCGGCAAGCTCCGCGTCTTCGGCGGTGTCCGCGAGTACCCGATGCGCGTCAAGTGCGCGACCCTGCCCTGGCACACGCTTCGCTCCGCGATGTGGGGCGACGGCGACGTGGCCAAGACTGAATGATCTCTACTCGAGTCGAATGATTCGGACGAGGAGTGGGAGATGGATCCCGGCTGTGCGAAAGTGAAGCAGGATGTGGTCGCTATGCTCCGGGAGGTTTACGACCCGGAGATTCCCGTGAACATCTTTGAGCTCGGTCTGGTGTACGAGGTGCACGTGGAAGAGAGCGGGGCCGTCCGCATCGAGATGACCCTCACCTCGCCGATGTGCCCGGTGGCGGAGATCCTGCCGGTGGAGATCGAGACCAGGGCCCGGAAGATCGAGGGGGTTCGCGACGTCCAGATCGATCTGATCTGGGACCCACCCTGGGATCCCGGCATGATGTCCGAGGCCGCCCGCCTCGAACTGGGGATGTAGCTCGGGGCCGATGCGGCTCCTGCTGCTGGCAGCAATCTCGCTTCTCGTCGGAATCTTCCTCTTGCAGCTCGCTCTGTTCGACCGTCTGATCTTCCAACCGTCCCCGGGAGTCGACGTGACGCCCGAGGCCCTCGGCATCGAGGCCGAGAGTCTCTTCCTCACCACCGAGGACGGCGTCCGGATCCACGCCTTCTTCCTGCCCGCGCCCGGCGCCACGCGCTCTCTTCTGTTTCTCCACGGGAATGCAGGGAATGCCTCCCACCGCCTCCCCAACGCCGCCGATCTGGCGTCTCTCGGCGTCGACGTCCTCCTGCTGGATTACCGCGGGTATGGACTCAGCGAAGGAAGACCCGACGAAGACGGCGTGTATGCGGACGCGCGGGCCGGACTCGAGCACTTGCAGAAGAGCCGCGGCTATTCGCCCGAGAGGATCATCGTCTTCGGCCGCTCTCTGGGCGGGGCGGTGGCCGTGGACCTGGCGGCGGAGCGACGGCTGGCCGGGCTGATCCTGGAGAGCACCTTCACCTCGATTGCCGACGTGGCTCGGGAGGCGATCGGAATCCCGCTCGGAGCCCTGATCGGTCGGCGCTTCCCCTCCGACGAGAAGATCCGGCGCGCGCGCTGTCCGCTCCTCTTCTTCCATGGCGACGGGGATCGGATCATTCCGTTCGAGCTAGGGCGGCGCCTGTTCGCGGCAGCTCCCGAGCCAAAGACCTTCGAGACGATCGCGGGCGCCGGACACAACGACACCACCCTGGTGGGCGGCGCAGAGTACTTCCGGCGGATCGGGCGTTTTCTCCGCGAGGTCGCCCCATGACTCTTGCGGGCAGGGTGCGAGGGATCGTGAAGAATCCAGGCTAGACTCCGGCCGCGGAGGGCAAATGGCCGGTGGCAAGGCGGCAGGGGGGCCGGGCGCAATCTGGACCGGCCTCAAGCGCGCTTCTCGAGCGGGTCTTTCGAAGACCCTTCCCGCGCTGCTCCGGGTGAACCAGAAGAACGGCTTCGACTGTCCCGGCTGCGCGTGGCCGGAGAGATCGAAGCGGGCGCTGATCGAGTGCTGCGAGAACGGCGTCAAGGCCATCGCCCACGAGCTCGGCGGCCCCCTCCTCTCCCGCGAGTTCTTCTCCCACCAGTCGATCCCGCTCCTCATGAAGCAGAGCGGCCAATGGCTCGAGCAGCAGGGCCGCATCGCGGAACCGATGGTCCTGCGCCCCGGCGCGGTTCGATACGAGCCGATCTCGTGGAACGCCGCCTTCCACCGCATCGGAGAGATCCTGCGGCTCGTCGAGTCTCCGCGGGAGGTCGTGTTCTACAGCTCGGGCCGAACCAGCAACGAGGCCGCCTTTCTCTACCAGCTCTTCGCCCGGCAGTTCGGCACCAACAGCCTGCCCAGCTCCTCCCAGCTCTGTGACGAGTCCGGACGCGCCGGTCTCTCCCTGGTGATCGGCAGCGGGAAGGGAACGGTCTGCCTGGACGACTTCGAGCAGGCCGACCTGATCCTGGTGCTGGGACAGAACCCGGGCACCACCCACCCGCGCATGCTGGGCGCGCTCGCGAAGGCGGTGAAGCGGGGGTGCAGGGTGCTCAGCATCAACCCCCTCCGCGAGCGGGGTCTGCTGCGCTTCTGCCCCCCGGGCAATCCATTCGCCGGTGCCGCCGCTCTGGCAGAGCGTTTCGTCCGCGTCCGGATCGGAGGAGACATCGCGCTCCTCAAGGGCATCATGAAGGAGGTCCTCGCCCTCGAGAGCCTCCGCCCGGGAAGCGTGCTCGACCGGGACTTCATCGACCGGCACTGCGAGGGCTTCGAAGCGCTACGCCAGAACCTCGCCGAGTGGAGCTTCGAGGAGCTGGTCGACCAGAGCGGCGTACCCCAGCAGGAGATGGCCGAGATCGCGGAGATCTACGCCGCCTCCGAGCGGGTGATCGCATGCTGGGCCACGGGACTCTGCCAGCACCGACACGGAGCGGAGAACGTCCAGGAGGTCGCCAATCTGCTCATGCTGCGCGGCAACCTCGGAAGACCCGGCGCCGGCCTCTGCCCGCTGCCCGGCCACAGCAACGCGGAGGGAATCCGCAGCATGGGCATCACCTCGAAGCCGGATCGGGCCTTCCTGCAGCGCCTGGACCGTGAGTTCGAGTTCACGGCGCCCACCGAGGCCGGCTACGACTGCGTCGAGGCGATCCGCGCCATGCACGACGGGAAGGTGCGGGCCCTCATCGGTCTGGGCGGCAACTTCGCAGCCGCCTCTCCGGACACCGAGTTCACCGAAAGGGCGCTGCGCCGCTGTCGTCTCACCGTCCACGTCGCCACGCGGCTGAACCGCAGCCACCTGATCACGGGCGAGGAGGCGCTGATTCTCCCCAGCCTGTGCAGGAGCGAGCGCGACCCGGAGGACAGCGGCGACCAGTTCGCGACCGTCGAGAACTCGATGGGGGTGGTGCACCGCTCACAGGGGCGACAGACCCCCGCATCGGCGGCCCTTCGCAGCGAGCCCGCGATCATCGCCGGAATGGCCCGCGCGACACTCGGCGACGCCACCCGGGTACCGTGGGAGGAGCTGATCCGGGACTACGAGGAGATCCGGGTGCGAATCTCCCGGGTCATCCCGGGCTTCGAGCAGATGGGCGAGCGGGTTCGCGAGCCGGGGGGATTCGCGCTTCCGAACGGGCCACGGAATCGGGAGTTCGCCACGCCCACGGGTCGCGGTAGCTTCCGGATCGTGCCGCTTCCCGAGATCGAGCGGGCCGACGGACAGCTGCTCCTGATGACGGTGCGCAGCCACGATCAGTTCAACACCACCGTCTACGGGGGCGATGACCTCCATCGCGGCATCCGCGGCGGACGCCGCGTGGTTCTGCTGAACGGCGCGGACATGGAAGAGCTGGGCATCGCAGAGGGGCAACGCCTGGACCTGACCAGCCGCCTGGGCGGCCGGAGCCGCAGCGTCTCTGGCCTCGCAGCCGTCTCCTACGACGTCCCGGCCGGTTGCGCCGTCAGCTACTTCCCGGAAGCCAATCCGCTCTATCCCATCGACCACCTCGCCCCCGGGAGCGGCACCCCCGCCTACAAGCTCCTCCCGATCCGCCTGGCTCCATCCCACCAGCCCGAGGACGGGGAAGCGGTGGTACCCTAAGAGGAGTCACCCCGTGGATAGCGGGGTGGGAGACGGATCGGGTGGCTGGAACGACGCGTCCGCAAGGGGTCGAGTTCGGGTGACGGAGCGACAGCGGCGCATTCTCGTAACTGGTGCCAACGGTCACGTCGGAGTCCGGTTGATCCGAAGCCTGCTCTCGCGAGGATCGGCTCCCCCGGAGGTGCGCGCCCTGGTGCGCTCGGAGCGGGCCGCGAACGCCCTTCGCGATCTTCCCGAGGAATGCCGTCCGGAGATCCGCATCGTCGACTACGGTGACGCCGACTCGGTCACTACAGCGGCGGGGGGATGCGACCGCATCGTCCACCTGATCGGAATCCTGAAGGAGACCGCGAGCGCCCGCTACGTCGATGCCCACGAGGCCTCCTGCAGCGCCCTGGCCCGCGCCGCCGAGAGCGCGGGCACTCGCCGAATCGTGTATCTGAGCATCCTCGGCGCGCACCCCGAGGCGGAGAACGCCTGCCTGGCGTCGAAGGGAAGAGCGGAGCGCATCCTGCTCGACTGCCCCGTACCGGTCACGGTGCTCCGGGTGCCGATGGTGCTCGGCCCGGGTGAGATCGCGGCCTTCGCCCTGTGCAGCAAGCTCCGGTCCTCCCTCGTCCCGCTGGTGCGCGGCGGCACCTCCCTGGAGCAGCCGATCGACGCGGAGGACGTGGCGACTGCGATCGAGAACGCTCTCTCCGAGGAAGAAGGCGACGACGCGGTCCTGGATCTGGCCGGTCCCGAGTCCTTGAGCCACCGGGAGCTGGTGCTCCGCGCGGCCGGGCTGGCCGCGAAGAAGCCGCGATTCCTACCGGTCCCCCTGGCCGTAGCCAAGCTCTTCGCCCGGCTGGCAGAGCGCTTCTCGGAGAATCCTCCGATCACCCCCGCGATGCTGGGAGTTCTCGAGCACGACGACCAGATCGACCCGAGTCCCTGCTGCGAGCGGCTCCGGTTGACGCTCACACCCCTCGACGAGACGCTGCGGCGCTGTCTGGGGGAGGAGGGAGGCATCCGGTGAACGCGAATCCCGAACCGCAAGGTGGTTCGAAGCCGCGCCCGGCCCTGTGGAAGCGCCTGCTGCCGTGGGCGATCACCATCGTCTGCTTCGGCTTCCTCTACTTCCGCATCGAGGGGGCCGCGCAGAGCCAGCAGCCACCACAGACGGCGCTGGCGTACCTCGGCGACATCTTCGCCAGTGTGAAGTGGACCCGCTGGCTGGCACTAATGGTTCCCTATTCGTTCCTCTACCTGCTGATCGACACGCTCGTGCTCTGGCGGGTGGTGAACTGGTTCAATACCAGAGTTCCGTACCTGGCTCTGCTCCCGGTGCGCGCCAGCAGCTACATCATCTCGATCGTGAACGAGCAGGTCGGCAAGGGAGCGATCGCCGTCTACCTGAATCGCCGCGACGGCGTCCCGGGCTGGCAGATCGGCTCGAGCATTCTCTTCATCATGTTCTGCGAGTTCTACTACCTGCTCTTCTGGGCGATGGAGGGCGTGACGCTGCGCTGGAACCAGCTTCCCGAACTCTTTCACTGGATTCCCTGGATCGCCGCAGTCGCCCTGCTCTTCTTCGCGGCGTTCGTCTACTACTTCCGGAGCCCCCGCTTCGCCTCCTCCACGCTCCGAGAGCGCCAGGTCTTTCTCTCGTTTCGCAACGCCAGCCCCTGGTACTACCTGACCATCATCGTGATCCGCTCCCCGGCGCTGGTGGCCGCGGCCTGGGTCTACTCGGAGGCAGCGGAGCTATTCGGTGTCCCCCTCGGCTTTCTCGACATGCTCGGCTACCTGCCGGTGATCTTCTTCAGCACCCTCGTCCCGGGCCCCTTCCGCGCCGTCGCCATCACCATGTGGTCGCTCCTGCTTCCCGACTACGACGCGGCTAGGGTGACGGCGTTCGGCATCGTCCAGCACAACTTCTTCATACTGTTCAATGCCGCGATCGGTCTAGTCTTCCTGCGCCGCGTCAGTCGCGAGCTGTTCGGGTCGCGCGCCTCGCAGAGCACCTGAGGCGGCCAGCCGCTCGGTGAAGACCGGGCTCCCGGTGAGTCCAGCGAAGATCGCCGCTGCGACCGCCTCGTTCCCGGCCGGCGTCAGGTGAACGTGATCGCGGAAGTTCTCGATCCGGTGGGGAACCGTTCGGTAGGCATCGATGAAGAGCCCGCCGTGGCGCTCCGCCGCACCGCGCTGGATGGCGCCAATCGCCTTCCACTGACGCAGGACCTCCGGGTAGTCGAGACCCTGGTACTCGGTGTAGACGCGACGGCGCACCACGGAATCATCGAGGTTCTCATCGGCGAGAAGCCCCGCCTGCGAGACGAAGACAGGCAGCACGCCGTCCGTGCTGGCCAGCAGGGCCAGATCTTCGTACTGGGCCCGTTCCCAGCGGTGGGCCCGACCGCTTTCGGAGATGACGACCGACTCGGACGGATCGGCCTCCAGCCAGCCGTCCTCTCTGGGTGGAAGGCCGTCTTCGTCGAGGTAGAAGAGGCTGCGCGAGCGCCACACGATCTGGAAGCGGCGCAGGAAGTCGCGCAGCGGGCGTCGGCGAAATGGAGCCGCACTGAAGGCGTGCCCCTTCTCTATGCGGCGGAAGAACTTCATGTCGTTCCAGGTGTGATAGAGGAGCAGCGCGTCGGGCTCGAGGTCGCGGATCCGGTAGAGGTAGCTGACCTTCGAGTTGAAGACGCTGTAACCCGGCACGCCGGCGTTCACCACCTCGATCCCGCCGCCGAAGCGGGCGCGGAGCTTCTCCTCCAGCCGTCGCGTCCAGATCTGCGCGTCGTCGGTCTGGTAGGAGAAGGTGGAGGAACCGCCCAGGGCCACGATCCTGAACAGCTTCGGAGGTTTTGGGATCTCGAACTCGGGACCGCGGTAGCCGGCGGAGTTCACCGTACAGCTGCCCCCGTCGGCGAGGCGGTAGACGCGCTTCGGCTCCAGCTTCAGTCTCAGGAATGGATCGGTCTGGTACTCGACCTTCATCGAGTAGGGAATCGGCGCGAAGATACGCAGCGCTACCTCGGCGATCGCGACGGCCAGCAGCGCGGAGACGCAAAAGAGTGCCGTCGTCTTGAGGGCGCTACGCATCGGCACCACGGCGCAACCCCGGCCGGAGGCGGTCCGCCATCGAGACCAGCGTGCTCGCCACCAGCGCCCATCCGATCGCGCTCACCAGCAGAGCGCCGGGCCAGGCCAGGCCCAGGCCGTCGCGCACCACGGGGATCCCGAGCAGCACGTAGTAGGCGACCCCGTTCCAGCGCCCGAGGAAGCTGGTGCGGAGCGACCCGCCACCCGCCACCCGGGAATCGACGGAGTACTGGATGAATGCGGCGGCGATCAGACAGGGAAGGAGCACTGGAACCTGGCCGGTGTAGCCAAGGGCGCCGGTCCCAGCGGTGACGAAGACCGCATCGGTGGCGTGGTCGAGAAGACCTCCCAAGGAGGAGGCTTCCCCGGAGCGGCGCGCCACCGGTCCGTCGAGGAAATCCGTCAGCACCGCCGCGACGAAGATGACCAGCGCCACCCCGTCTGCCTCGCGCAGGATCGCCAGGGCGAGGAGCGGCGCCGCCACCAGGCGCGAGGCCGTGAGCCCGTTTGCCCAGGTGAGCCAGCGACCGCGGCGCTGAGACGAAGCGGATACCGACATCGCCGCCCAGAATACCGCAGCTCCGCGCCGGGAGAAGGCTGCGCACACCAGCCTTACCGAACTTCGCGCGCCTTCGGCGCTTGCCCTAGCGGCGCTCCTCCAAAACGTTGTTGATGACGGCGTCTGCGGCTCTCTGGGCGTCCACTTCGCGCTTGCGGCCGCCCCGGCGGCGGAACACCTCGACCTTGCCGTTCGCCAGGCCCTTCGGCCCGACGGTGATCCGGTAGGGAATCCCCACCAGCTCGGCGTCCTTGAACTTGACGCCGGGTCGCTCGCCGCGGTCGTCGATGAGAACCTCGATCCCCTCGCCCTGCAGCGCCTCGTAGATGTGCTGCGCCACCTCGCTGCATTCCACGTCCTTGGGGTTCACCACGGTCACCACGACCTCGAAAGGCGCGATCGAGAGCGGCCAGATGATTCCGTTCTCGTCGTGGCAAGACTCCACCACCGAAGCCATGCTGCGACCGATCCCGATCCCGTAGGAGCCCATGATGATGGGGCGAGCCTCGCCCGCTTCATCCTGAACCAGAGCCCGAAGCGCCTCGCTGTACTTCGTTCCCAGCTTGAAGACGTGGCCCACCTCGATGGTCTTGCGGACGCTGAGCGGCGCTTCACAGGCGGGACAGAGGTCGCCCTCGGCGACCTCCCGAAGATCGAGCCACCGGCTCGCCTGAATGTCGCGGTCCACGTCCACGCCGCGCAGGTGGAAATCGTCCTGGTTTGCACCCGTGGTCATGCCGGTGCGGCCGCGAAGCGCCAGGTCGGCGAGAACAGGGTGGTCCTTCACGCCCACGGCACCCAGGCTCCCGGGCCCGGCACCCAGCGCGGCACGAACCTCGTCGGGCGCCGCAGGGCGGAGTTCGGTGGCCCCCGTCCCGTCGAGCAGCTTCTGCTCGACGAGCGCATGGTCGCCGCGCAGCAGTACCAGCGTGGTCTCCCCGTCGATCAGGTAGACGAGGGTCTTGATCTGCCGCTCCGGTGCCGCACCGCCCTCGAAGCGGGCCAGATCCTCGATGGTCCGGATGCCCGGGGTCGGAAACTTCTCGGGAACATCCAGCGCGGGCGCATCCTCCACAGGGATCAGGCCCGAGGTGGCCTTCTCGGTATTGGCGGCATAGCCGCAGCCATCGCAGGAGGCGATCCAGTCCTCTCCCGCGTCGCTCGGGATCATGAACTCGATCGATTCGCTGCCGCCCATGGCACCGGAGGAAGCCTCGACCGCGATGGTATCGAGACCGCATCGCTCGAAAATGCGTCGGTAGGCTTCGAAGTGCAGCTGGAAGGCGTGATCCAGTCCCTCTTCGGTGAAGTCGAGGGAGTAGGCATCCTTCATCAGGAACTCGCGCACCCGCAGCAGACCGGACTTGGGACGCGCCTCGTCGCGGAACTTGGTCTGGAACTGGTACCAGATCTGGGGCAGCTCCTTGTACGAACGCAGCTCCGCGGCGATCGTGGCGAAGACCTCCTCGTGGGTCATGCCCAGACAGAACTCGGCGCCATGGCGGTCGCGCAGCCGGAAGAGCTCCTCGCCGAACAGATCCCAGCGGCCGGACTTCTGCCAGAGCTCAGCGGGATGCAGGGCGGGGAGGCTGAACTCCTGGCCGCCGATTCGATTCATCTCCTCGCGGATGATCCCTTCGATCTTGGACGCCACGCGCAGTCCCAGAGGCAGAAGCGAGTAGGCGCCGGTCATGAGCTGGCGGACGAAGCCGGCGCGCAGCAGGAGCTTGTGGCTCGGCGCCTCGGCATCGGCCGGGTCCTCGCGCAGCGTCGGGATGAATGCTTGCGACCAGCGCATCGGCGCCCTCCCTCCGGGTGAGCGCTAGACACTACTACTAGATGGGCGTGCCCGTCGAGCGCGTGTAGTCGTCGAAGGCCCGGTAGAGCTGCCTCGTCACGGAACCCGCCCCGCCCTTGCCGATCCCGTGCCCGTCCAGGGAGCCGACGGCGATGATGCGAGCACCGCTCCCGGTGAGGAAGACCTCTTCCGCGGCCAGCAGATCGAAGCGGCCGAGCGAGCGTTCCTCGGCGGGGATCCGCTGCGCTGCGGCGAGCTCGAGAACGGTGGCCCGGGTGAGGCCCTCGAGAGCGCCGTCACTCGCCGGTGGAGTGAGCAGCCTTCCGGCGCGCACCGCGAAGACGTTGGCGACGCTGGCCTCGACCACGTGGCCGGCGGCGTTCAGGAGCAGAGCCTCGTCGGCCCCCTGACGACGCGCCTCCTGCTTGGCGAGGGCGCTGTTCAGGTAGTTGAGGCTCTTCACGCGCGGATCCAGGACGTCCGCGGGGGGCCTGCGCAGACTCGAGGTCACCAGGTCGATCCCGTTTCGAATCTTCTCCTCGGGATAGAGGCGCACCTGGTCCGCGATGCAGACGATGCGCGGATTGGTGCAGGTGCTGGAATCGATGCCAAGGGATCCCTCGCCTCGGGTGACGATGAGCCTCAGGTAGGCGTCGTCCTCTCCGAGGGCGCGCGCGGTCTCGATCACGATGCGGCGAACCGCCTCCAGGCCACCGGGAATCGCCAGGTCCAGGCAACGCGCCCCGGTGGCCAGGCGGGAGAGATGATCGTCCAGGCGAAAGACCCGCCGCGCGTAGACTCGGATTCCCTCGAAGACGCCGTTCCCGTAGAGGAATCCGTGGTCGGTCACCGGAATCCGCGCTTCGCCGCCCTCCACCACTGCACCGTCGATCCAAACCTTCATGTCTGCCCTCCCGCCATTCGCTCGCCGATGCGCCGCGCCCCGCCCCGCATGCGGCTGGCGATCTCGAAGCTGTGAAGTGCCTCCCAGCGCGCCGAGGAAGTCGCTGCGGCCAGCGCCGCGACCATCCGGCCCCCGGCGAAGACCGGCGCGGCGATCGCCGTGAGCCCGGAAATCCACTCGTCCCGATTCTCGGCGTAGCCCTGGCGCCGAACCCGCTCGACCTCGGCTGCGAGCACAGACCGGTCGGTCCGAGTCGAGGGGGTGAAGCTCTCCAGCGGCCCGTCGCCGAGAGACACGGATTCCGGAGCGTGCGCCAGATGGAGCTTCCCCACGGCGGTGGCGTGAATGGGAACCGTCGAACCGATTCGCGGCGCCGCGCGCAGAAAGCCGCTTCCCTCCACCTTGTCCAGCACGACGATGGCGCCGGCGCGCGCCGCGGTCAGAAACACGGTCTCGCCGAGCTGCTCCGCCTCGGACTCGAGCACCGGCCGAGCCGCAACCACCGCCGGCTCCCGGTCCAGGAACCCGAGTCCCAGTGCGACCAGGCCGATGCCCGGGCCGTACTGCCCGCGCGCGTCCCGCTCCAGCAGGCCGCGGCGTGTCAGCGTGGTGAGCAGGCGATGGGCGGTCGACTTGGGGAGATCGAGGGCCTTGCCCACCGCAGTAACCCCGCGGGGCGCCGCCTCCTGGTGAAGGTGGAAGAGAAGATCGATCGCCTTCTCGACCGTGGAGAGGCTCTGCATCTGCTTCTGATCGCTCCTGTTCGGGATATGTTCTAGGATTGTTCCTATATTCAGAACAGAATCCCGTACTACGGAACATCCTAGCAGACAACCAGGTAGGGACGCCACCCCCAGGGAATCGTCTTTCGCCCTCGTGCCCCCTGGGCTAGCCTTCTTTCGCCTCGCCGCGCGCGATTCCTCCCTGCGGCGGAGCGCCCGGGCACCGGCTCTGAACCCGAAAATCGAAGAAGGCCCCCCGGAAACTGAGGCGTTCGTGGCAGATTTCCGGCGCATCGAGAACCAACAGGAACTCGAAGCGCTTGCTCAGGAGCTGCTCTCCAAGAAGGTCGTCGCGATCGACACCGAGGCGGACAGCTTCTACCACTACTTCGACAAGACCTGTCTCGTTCAGATCGCGACTCGGCAGCGAACCTATCTGGTCGATCCCCTGACGCTCGGCGGTCCGGCGGAGCTCGCGCCGCTCGGGCCGGTCCTGGCGTCACCGGACGTCCGCAAGATCTTCCACGCAGCCGAGTACGACATCTACGTCCTGAAACGGGACTGCGGGTTCAGCTTCACCAATCTCTTTGACACCATGGTGAGCGCCCAGCTGCTCGGGTATCCCTCCATCGGCCTTGCCGCCCTCGCCGAACGACACTTTGGAGTGTCACTTCCCAAGGACGAGCAGCGCTCGGACTGGTCGGTCCGACCCCTGCGCGACAGCCAGCTCACCTACGCAGCGGCGGACGTCACCTACCTGATCCCGCTGGCGGAGAAGCTGGAACGAGAGCTCAGGAAGGCAAAGCGGCTCTCCTGGGCCGAGGAGGAGTTCGAGGCGCTGGTCCATCGGCAATGGCCGGAGCGCGAGTTCGACAAGCTCGGCTATCTGCGCATCAAGGGCGCGAAGGCCCTCGATCCCGAGAGCCTATCGGTACTGCGCGAGCTCTATCTGGTCCGCGACAAGCGCGCGCAGGAGATCGACCGTCCGCCCTTCAAGGTGCTGAGCAATCGGGCCCTCTTCGAGCTCTCCCAGCAGCGGCCGGACTCCGAGAGCAAGCTCGGCGCCATCAAGGGGGTCACGGAGCTGATCATCCGCCGCTTCGGCCGCGAGATCCTCGCCGCGGTCGCGCGGGGCATGAAGCGGAAGCACGGCCCGATCCCCAAGCGAGTGGGCAAGCTGAACGGCAGCGGGAACTCGCGCCGGCGCATGGACGGAAGCGCGGAGAGACGCCTCGGCGCGCTGAAGCGGTGGCGAACCCGCCGAGCCAAGGAGCTGGCCCTCGATCCCGGCGTGCTGTGTCCGAATTCGGCCCTGGAGGCGATCGCCTGGCTGAACCCACCGAATGGGAGTGAGCTCGCGAGCCTCTCCGAGGTGAAGCGGTGGTTCGCGAAGAGCTTCGGCGACGAGGTGGCCGAGGCGCTGCGCTCCGTCGACTCCGGAGAGGCCTGAAAAAGATCACGGCCCTCCGGCGACTTGCCGGAGGGCCGTTCAACCTGAGGCCCTAGAACTCGCGAGAAAGGCGGGGTGCCGTTCTGGGGGAAAGCGCCTTGTCTAGCTCCCGTGAGATTCTGGACTCTGGACTCAACTGGTGAGCGCGCCCGATGCCACCGGCTTCGTCCTGACCAGGTTGGCTCCGATGTGTCTCTTCTTCATGTTCCGTGCCAACTGGAGATCCGACCGCAAGAAAATCCACAAGTAGTTGAAAATAAAGGATTCCCATGGAAACGCCGATGCGTGTCGATCGCTCTGAGTGCATCCGAAGGATGCACCTCGGAAGCGGTCAAATCCCCGCCTGATCAAGAAAGTACTGATATTTCAGATGGTTGAACACGAGAATCACAGTGCATCCCAATGCTGCAGTGCAATCGTCGGATGCGCCCTGATCCTCGGCTGCGGGATCTCACCGACGGCGGAGCGTCTCACTCCCTCCTTCCAGGTGCGAACCTCCGTCCCCCCCAGCGATTCCGAGGACTACTGCGCCTGGTACGCCGATTCCGGCGACGAGGTCCTGTATTTCGGCGCCTCCCCCTTCTGGTCGGCCTACCGAGAGACGGGCGGCGACCCCGGCGGCGACCTGCGGGCTCCCGGCCCGCAGTTCGTGGGACGTTTCGACCTGGAGCGGATGGTCTTCGCCGAGCCGCTGGCGGTGGGCGGACCCGAGGCCCGCGCCGGTGTCTGGGACGTCCTGGCCCACCCCAACGGCCGGGTCTACTTCACCACCTACTTCGAGTCGGCGGGCTACGTGGATCCGGCGAGCGGCCGGGTGAAGCGATTCGAGGCCGCCGGGACCGGCCTGAACGAGCTCAGCCTGACCGCCGGCTCCGAGATCCTGGCGACCCGCTACGGGACGAGCGAGGGAGGCTCGGGCTCCGTGGTCGTCCTCGATACCGAAGGGGCGATCCTGGCGGAGTATCCCCTGGAGGGTCCGGAGGGCTACCGGGCGCTTCCCAAGAGTCTCGCCCTCGACCCGGTGCGAGGGGAGATCTGGGTGAATACGGATCTTCTCCCGAAGGTGGGTGGAGAAGACGAATACCGCCACGACACCCGGGTTCTCGGACCCGGGGGCCGGGAGCGGCTCCGCTTCGAGCGTCCCGAGGTCCAGTTCATGGTCTTCGGCCCCGACGGAACCGGCTACTTCGCCGAGCGCGACGGTTCGCTTCTGAACCTTCGAGTCCGCCCCCCCGATCGCGCGAGCGCGGCCATCTTCACCGGGCGGATCGTCCCCCTGGACGACGCTTTCCCGGGCGATCGGGACTTCGTCCAGGACGTCCGCGTGGACGGCGAGGGGAGGGTGGTGGTGACGCGCTGGAGCGGTCGGATCCATCTGGTGGACCGGCACGGGGATGTGGAGCTGATCCTGCTCCCGCGGCCGGGAGGGAAGGGTCTCTACTACACCGGCGTCCTGGCGGGCGGGCGGCTCTGCGCGACCTACTGCGGGGGGGTCACGGTGGTGTGCCAGGAGCTCCGGCGCTGAGGATCACCCCCGCGCATGCGGTATGCTGCTTCGCCGTGCACGCAGAGCGCCGAAGCCACCTTCTGGAAGCGATGGGCCGGGATTCCGTAGCGCTGCTCTTCGGCGCTCGGCTCGCCACCCGCTCGCACGACACCCAGTTTCCCTTCCGGCAGGACAGCGACTTCTGGTACCTGACCGGCTTCGATCACCCGCGGGCGGCGGCGGTCCTGCGCACCGATGGCGGCCCCCCCTTCACCCTCTTCGTCGAGCCCCGAAACCGGGAGGCCGAGACGTGGACGGGCTACCGCCCCGGAACCGAGGGCGCGAAGCGGGACTACGGAGCCGACGAGGCCTTTTCCATCGACGACTTCGAGAAGGAGCTCCCCGGAATCGTCTCGAAGGCAAAGCAGATCTACCACGTCCTCGGCCGGGATCGCGATCTCGACGCGAAGCTCGCGGAGATCCTGGACGGCATGCGGCTCCGCTCACGGGAGGGCTTGGAGCCGGCCTCGATGATCGTCGATCCCCGCAGCCTCCTGCACGAGATGCGACTCCGCAAAGAGACCGCCGAGCTCGACATCATGCGGCGCGCGGCCGCCATCACGGCCGAGGCCCACCGGGAGGCCGCGAGGCTGATCCGGGAAGGGCGCTTCGAGTACGAGATCGCAGCGATGCTCGAGTACTCCTTCCGCCGACTCGGAGCCAGCGGCCCCGCCTACCCCACCATCGTGGGAAGCGGGCCCAACGCGACGACGCTCCACTACATCACGAACGACAAAGAGCTCTCGCGAGGAGAGCTGGTCCTGATCGACGCCGCATGCGAGCTGGACGGATACGCCACGGACGTGACCCGTACCTATCCGGTGGGCGGTTCGATGGAAGGTCCGGCGAGGGCCGTCTACGAGGTGGTCCTCGCCTCCCAGGAGGCTTCTCTCCGCGCCTGCCGCCCCGGGGCGACCCTCGACGAGATCCACGACGCGGCCGTGCGCTCCCTGGTCGAGGGGATGGTCGATCTTGGCCTGCTCTCGGGAGAGGTCGAAGCGCTGATCGCCGAGGATGCCCATCAACCCTACTACATGCACCGTACCAGTCACTGGCTCGGTCTCGACGCCCACGACGTGGGCACCTACACCGTCGACGGAAAGGCCCGGGCGCTCGAGCCGGGGATGGCGTTCACCATCGAGCCCGGGATCTACGTGGCCGCCGACGACGAGAACGCCAGCGAGGAGTTTCGGGGCATCGGCGTGCGGATCGAGGACGACGTCGCGATCACTCGGGAAGGCTACGAGAACCTGACGGCTGCCGTTCCCAAGAGCCCCGCTGATCTCGAGGTGTGGATGCGAGACGAGGGTTGAACCGACCTGGATCTTCCGGAAACCCGGGCTGAGGAGTCCCAGCGCAATGGCCGACATCGAATCCCTGCTGAAGGAGAAGCGCGTCTTCAAGCCGAGTGCTGAGTTCACGCGGCAGGCGAACTGGAACAAGAAGACCGTTGCGGAGTACCGCAAGCTCGGAGCCAGCAGCCCGGAGCGCTTCTGGGCGAAGATGGCGAAGGAGCACGTCACCTGGTTCGCCCCCTGGAAGCGGGTGCTGCAGTGGAAGCCTCCCTTCGCCAAGTGGTTCGTCGGAGGAAAGCTGAACGTCTCCTACAACTGCCTGGATCGGCACCTCGAAGGAAAGAACTCCTGGCGCAAGAACAAGGCCGCCATCATCTGGGAGGGCGAGCCCGGAGACTCCCGCGTCCTGACCTATCGCGAGCTGCATCGGGAGGTCTGCAAGTTCGCCAACGTGCTGAAGGGGCTGGGCGTCAAGAGGGGGGATCGGATCGCCATCTACATGCCGATGGTGCCCGAGCTGGCGATCGCGATGCTGGCCTGCGCGCGCATCGGCGCGCCCCACAGCATCGTCTTCGGCGGATTCTCCGCGGAGGCGCTGCGAGACCGCATCGTCGATGCCGGCGCCAAGCTGGTGATCACCGCCGACGGAGGCTTTCGCAAGGGCGCGGCCTTCCCACTGAAGGCGGCGGTGGACGAGGCGCTGGAAGGGACTCCGGACGTCGCCCACGTGGTCGTCGTCCGGCGCACCGGCGAGCCGACGGAGATGCGGGAGGGACGCGACCAGTGGTGGCACGACCTGATGAAGGGCGCCAGCCCCAGGTGCGCCGCGGCGAAGCTCGACGCCGAGCACCCGCTCTTCATCCTCTACACCAGCGGCACGACCGGGAAGCCGAAGGGAATCCTGCACACCACCGGCGGCTACCTGACCCACGTCACCACCACCGCGAAGTCGATCTTCGATCTGAAGGAGGACGACGTCTACTGGTGCACGGCGGACATCGGGTGGGTCACAGGTCACTCGTACGTCGTCTACGGGATCCTCGCGAACGGAGCGACCACGGTGATGTACGAAGGCGTCCCGACCCACCCGGGACCGGATCGCTGGTGGTCGCTGATCGAGAAGTGGGGCGTCACCATTTTCTACACCGCGCCGACGGCGATCCGGACCTTCGTCCGCCTCGGCGACGAGTACCCGAGGAAGCACGACCTCTCGAGCCTGCGTCTGCTCGGAACGGTCGGCGAGCCGATCAATCCCGAGGCGTGGATGTGGTACCACCGCGTCATTGGCCGGAAGAAGTGCCCGATCGTCGACACCTGGTGGCAGACCGAGACCGGCGGGATCCTGATCACCCCGCTGCCCGGCGCCGTCGACACCAAGCCCGGATCGGCGACGCGCCCCTTCCCGGGAATCGATCCGGAGGTCTACGACCAGGAGGCCAATCCGGTGAAGGCGCCCGACGGCGGGCTGCTGGTGCTGCGGAAGCCGTGGCCCGGGATGCTGCGAGGCATCTGGGGAGATCCGAAGCGCTACAAGGACACCTACTGGAGCAAGTACCAGAACACCTATCTCACCGGGGACGGCGCCCACCGCGACGATCGAGGCTACTTCTGGATCATGGGGCGAGTCGACGACGTGATGAACATCTCCGGTCACCGGATCGGAACCATGGAGGTGGAGAGCGCCCTGGTCTCACACCACGTCGTGGCGGAGGCCGCCGTAGTCGGCCGCCCCGACGACATCACCGGCACCGCCATCGTCGCCTTCGTAACGCCCAAGGTCGGTACCTCGGCGGGCGGCGAGCTCGCCACGACGCTGCGCGGCCACGTCACCCACGAGATCGGGGCGATCGCGAGGCCGGCCGACGTCCGCTTCACCGAGGCGCTCCCGAAGACCCGCTCGGGGAAGATCATGCGCCGCCTGCTGCGCGACATCGCCTCGGGAAAGGAGACGGTCGGAGACACCAGCACGCTCGAGGACTACAGCGTGCTGGCGCGACTGCGGGAATCCGAGGAGAGCTGACCCGCAAGCGCGGAGAGGCGGAGACGAGCCGCGCGCGCAGTGAGCCGCAGGCGAACGGAGTTCACAAGGATGGATGAGGTCCGAATCGGGATGCTGGGATGCGGCCGCATCGCGGATCTCCAGTGCCTCGGATACCTGGAGCACCCGCGCGCAAAGATCGTCGCCGTCTGCGACGTGGACGAGGAGCTGGCGCGAAGGCGCGCCGAGGAATGGGGCGCGCCGAAGAGCTATACCGATCTCGATCGGATGCTCGCGGATCCCGAGGTGGATGCCGTCGAGATCCTGACGCCGCACCACCTCCACGAGGACCACGCCCGGGCGGCCCTCGCTGCGGGGAAGCACGTCTCCCTGCAGAAGCCGCCGACGCGAACGATGGAGGAGTTCGAGCGGGTCGCTCGCGCGGCGGAAGAGTCCGGGCGGGTCTTCCGGATCTTCGAGAACTTCATGCACTACCCGCCTCACGTCCGGGCGAAGGAGCTCATCGAAGAAGGGGCGATCGGCGACCCGATCTCGGTGCGGGTCAAGACCGCCGCCGGCCGCTTCGGCGACGGCTGGGAGATCTCACCCCGGACCCAGGCCTGGCGCCTGGACCCCGAGACCTGCGGCGGCGGTCCCACCACCTTCGACCACGGCTACCACTGCTATCACATGGGCCAGTTCTTCATCCCCGCGGAGATCGACTGCGTCCACGCCTTCATCAACTGGACCAAGCTGGGCGAGAAGCAGTGGGTCGACGGTCCCGCGCTGATCTCCTGGCGCTACGAGGGCCTGCTGCCCCGCTACGGCTCCTGGGAGGTGATCGCCTCGGTGGGCATGCGGGTTCGCTCCAAGTACTACGCGAGCGACGACCGGACCGAGATCCACGGAACCGAGGGGCTGATCTGGGTGAACCGCTGCTCCGGCAAGCTCCTCGACGAGCCTTCACTGGTCCTCTACCGGGACGGGGAGACGCGGGCCTTCCACGACATCGAGGCCGACTGGGCGGAGTCGTTCCGCCTCGGGGGGATCGACTTCGTCGACGCGCTGCTCGAGGGAAGGGTTCCCCGGCAGACGATCGCGGAGGCGCGGCGGACGCTCGCCTTTGCCCTGGCAGCGGTGCGGAGCGCCGCCGAGGCGCGAGAGGTAAGCGTGGCCGAGGTGGCTCCGACGTCGGGCCCGTAGGCGCCTCGACCGGGGTCCCAACTACTCGTAGAGGATCCCCTTCTCCGCCGCCTGGCTGCGGATCGCCTCCAGCACCTCCTGATCGAAGCCGTCCCCACGGCCCTCCCTCGCCAGCCTCTCGCTCTCGGTCCGGACCCAGGCGTCCCGCTTGCGTCCGAGCGCCGCGATCTCCTCCTGGATCTTGTCGCGCTCGGCAATGCGCTGCTGGACGTAGGACTGCTGCTTGGTGTCGCTCATGCCCTTCATCTCCGCGGGGAGCTGCTCGTCCGCGGGAAGTGCATCCAGGTCGACCAGTCCGTCCTTCACCGCATCCACGAGATCGCGGCGCCCGGAGTTCAGCTTGCCCCCGGCCTTGGCGAGGTAGGAGAGACGGGAGGCGGCGGCGGGAGCGGCCGCGGACAGGGAGCGCCGCAGCTTCTCGCGGATCTCCTCCTGCTGCCCCTCGTCCCCGTACGGAAGGGCGGTCGCTGCGAGCTCCCGGTTGAGGCGCGAGAGATCCTCGTCCATTGGCGTGGCGAGGGCGACCATCGCGCCGTCCTGCTGGATGGCGACATACCGGCCCTTTCCGAGCTTCGCGATCTGCTGCCACACCCCCGAGGTGTCCGGGAGGTTTCCACACTGAATGGTGTTCAAGGTGATGCCGCGCTCGGCGGCCAGGCGAGCGGTCTCCGGGTACTTCACGTCGTCGGAGTAGTTCATGTGGGGAGGCGCATCACCGACCAGGAAGACGACCTTGTAGACTTCCGGACTCTGGCTCCAGCTCATCTCGGTGACGGCGGTGTGGAGGGCCTGGTTGACCGACTCGGGCGTGTCGCCGCCGCCATCGGCGCGGAAGCCGCGAAGGTGTCCGTAGATGGAGTCGATGTCGTCGGTGAGATCGTAGATCCTGGTGACGTACTCGTCGCCGCGATCGCGGTAGCCCACCAGGCCGATGCGGATCTCGACCTCCTGGCCGGTGTCCGCCATCTGGTTGGCGATGGACCAGATCTTCTGCTTCGCTCCCTCGATCAGGCCCGACATGGATCCCGTCGTGTCGAGGGCGAACGCGACCTCGATCCGCGCGGGCTCTTCCTGGGTGAGCGGCGGCGGAGGCGATGCCTTCGTCGTGGTCTCGGAGCTCTTGGCCCACGCCTGTGTCACCAGCAGCGTCGCTGCCAGGAGCGCGGTGAAGATCCCGATCCGATGAATTCTGCGAAACCGATCGCGCTGGATGATGTCGTCCATGTCGTGCCTCACTGCTCGATCCGTGGTTCGAGAGAAGCGTACGAAGTTCCAGCGGCTCTGCCGTAAAAGGCAGGTAAAACCGGATGCTCCCGGCAGCTCCGGCGACGCAAAGCGGTGGCTCCGCACTGGCTTGCTCCCGGATCTGCCCCCTCGTAAGCTCAGCCCGAACCCGAGAGAGAGGCGACATGGCGATTCCCATCCCGGACGTCTGGGAGGCGAAGCGGATTCTGGCGATCCAACCGCACTACGACGACAACGACATCGGGGCCGGGGGAGCCCTCGCAGCGCTGGCGGCGGGCGGCGCCGAGGTCGACTACCTGACCGTGACCGACGACCTGGTCGGGGTGCTGGACGCGACGCTCAGCGACGAAGAGGCGACGGCCCTTCTGCGCGGTGAGCAGGAGCGAGCCGGCGCCGAGATCGGGGTCGGCAGCCAACACTGGCTCGGCCTCGCCGACGCGGGGGACTGGGACTACTACGCGCTTCGCCGGGAGATCATCCGAACCATCCGCCTGCTACGGCCGGACTTCCTGTTCAGCGTGGATCCCTGGCTCCCCTACGAATCCCACGGCGACCACTTGAAGACCGGGCGTGCCGTCACCGAGGCCGCCTTGCTGTACGGGTTCCCCCGCCTCGCCACCGATCCGGAGGTCGATCGCAGCTACCGAGACCATACACTCACGGGGATCGCACTCTACTTCACGCTCGAGCCCAACCTGATCCTCGACATCAGCGAGACCCGGGAGCGAAAGCACCGCGCGATCGACGCCTACCGGGCGCAGTTCACGCAGGAATCCATGGAGCAGCTACACAGAGGCCTCGACTTCGTCGAGCGGAACACGGCGGCGAGGGAGAGCTTCTCCCACGGCGAGGCCCTCAAGGTGCTGAGCCCCGGCCAGCTCCACTGCGGCCTGCTCCCGGTGGACGAGTAGGCAAGCGCCGCGAAGCGGCGCGCGCAGCGAGCCGAAAACGAGCGAAGTCGACAAGGCTGGCCGAGCACAGCGGAGGCACAGGGGGAGCTCCGCCAACCGCTGTCCCCGCAGGGATTCAGCCCTGGGGGAGAACTTGCCGAAGAGACGACGGGATGTCGGGCGACCAATCTCGGGACATGCAGACGCTGGCTCTCACCCTCGAGGTGGCGATCTGCGCTCTCGTCTTCGGCGTACTGGTGTCGACTCCCGGCATGCTGGTGGCGGGGCCGAACCAGCCACACCCGGTGCTCGGGCTCCTGGTCCTCGGCCTCACCGCCTCCCTGACCTGGCCGCTTCTCTTCCAGCAGCTCGGGCTCTACGAATCGCCGGTTCGCCTCGGGATCGAGCGGATCGTCGCGAGGCTGGTGGCGGCCGGTGCCCTCTCGACGGCGGCACTGGCGGCGGCGGCCTTCGTCACGGCGGTGCCGGTCGCGCCGATCTTTCCAGTTCTCTGCGGCCTGATCCAGCTCGCCGCTCTGGCAACCCTTCGACTCACGAGCTTCGCGATCCTCGCCTGGTCGCAGCTTCGAGGCCCGCGATTCCACAACGTGCTCATCGTCGGCTCCGGTCCTCGGGCCGCCTACGTCCAGCGGATCGCCGAACGCCACCCGGATCTGTGTCTTCGGATCGTCGGCTTCATCGACAACGGTCCCCCAGAGCAGGGGGCGTGCGTTCCCGAGGAGCTGACCTACAAGCTCCCCGACATGCCGGAGATCCTGCGCAACAAGGTCATCGACGAGGTCGTGGTCGCCTGCCCCCGCTCGATGCTCGGATCGATCGTGGCGGTGGTGGACACCTGCGCCGCGGCGGGTGTCCCGATCACCCTTCTCTCGGACATCTTCGGCGACTATCTACCGTCGCCCCAGGTGAAGCGCTTCGGCTCACTTCCCGCCCTCAATTTCGCGCCGGTTCATCACAGCCGGATCATGCTCGGCGTCAAGCGCTGCATCGACGTCGTGGGAGCCTGCGCCGGACTGTTGCTGGCGGCTCCAGTCATCGCTGCGACGGTGCTGGCGATCAAGCTGACCTCTCCGGGACCGGTCTTCTTCTCGCAGGACCGCTGCGGTCTGAACGGGCGCCGGTTCAAGATGGTGAAGCTGCGCACCATGCGCGACGGCGCCGACGAGGAGAAGGAGAGACTGGCGGACCTGAACGAGATGCAGGGGGGGCCGGTGTTCAAGATCCGCGACGATCCGCGAGTGACGCCCGTCGGCCGCCTCCTGCGGCGCTACAGCTTGGGTGAGCTCCCCCAGCTGATCGACGTATTGCGGGGGAACATGAGCCTGGTCGGGCCGCGTCCTTCGCTTCCCTCCGAGGTGGCGGAATACCAGACCTTCGAGCGCCGTCGCCTATCGATGCGCCCCGGGCTCACCTGCATCTGGCAGGTGAGTGGCCGCAACAACATCCGATTCGAGGACTGGGTACGCCTCGACCTCGAGTACATCGACACCTGGTCCCTCACCAACGACCTGAAGATCCTCTTCCAGACGATCCCGGCGGTACTCCGGGGCACCGGAGCCAGCTGAGGCGGAGCCCTGCTGCGCCTCGGGAGCTTCCGCGCCCGGCACGTGCTGACCGCAACACACCTGCCCAGCGCGCTCCGAATCTGCCAGAATCGCCCCGATGTACGCGCGGCCTCCCTCGCGAGAGTGGATCTCCTGGCTCCTCGTGGCCGCCTGGTCTCTCTCGATCTTCGCCACCGTCCCGCTGGCCCGGGCGATCCAGCGCCTGGTACGCGAGTCGGTCGGCGAGCAGGCCTTTCTCTACGCGGTGCTGGTCGCAGTCCTCGTGGCCTTTCTGGCCACGCTCCGACTGCTACGCGGGCTAGGGCCGATCTCGCCGGCGCGCGGCGCGTGGCTCGCGGGCGTTGCGGCGGTCTATGCGGGCTACGCCTTCACTCTGCGCGGAAATCCGGTCGAGGCCATCCACTTCCTCGAGTACGGTCTGCTCGGCGTCCTCGTGTTCCGCGCCCTCACGCACCACATGGGCGACCCGGCGATCTACCTGGCCGCCGCTCTGGTAGGCGGGATCGTCGGCATCCTCGACGAGGCCATCCAGTGGATCACCCCAGAGCGCGTCTGGGACCTGCGCGACATCTGGTTCAATTTCTTTGCCGCGTCGCTGGTCCAGGTGGGAATCGCCGCGGGGATCCGCCCACCGCTGATCACAGGCACTCCGACGCCGAGCAGCGTCCGCCTCTGCTGCCGCATCGCGGCGCTCGCCACCGTGCTGCTGCTGGCGAGCCTGCTCAACACGGCGCCCCGAATCGCCTGGTACGCCGAGCGGATTCCCGGCCTCGGATTCCTGCGGGAGCGCTCGGACGTGATGCTCGAGTACGGGCACCTCCACGAGGTGCCGGAAATCGGGCGCTTCCGCTCGCGGTTCTCGCTCGCCGAGCTCGAGCGAATCGACGCCGAGCGGGGCAGCGAGGCGGGGCGCATCCTGGCCGGCTCCTCCGAGGCCGACTACCAGAGCTTTCTCACGCGGTACACTCCCATCAGCGATCCCTTCCTGCACGAGGCGCGCGTCCACCTGTTCCGCCGCGATCGCTATCTGGCCACCGCCGAGAGGCATCTGGAGGACGAGGACTGGCACCGAAGGGATCTGACCGTGGCCTACCGTGAGAACCGGATTCTCGAGCGCTTCTTCCCCAACACGCTCCGCCACTCCGGGAGCCGCTTCTCTCCGGAGCGCCGCGCCTATCTGGCAGAGCGGCATTTCCCGAAGAAGGCATACGAGAGCCGGGTGAGCTCGCACCTGGTGACGCGGATCGGCGAACGCCACGTCGTGGCCGGTGCGGCCGCGATCCTCCTGGCGCTGCTCGGGATCCATGCTGCGGCGCATCGGCGGATGGACCGGTGAGCGGGCGCTCGACCTCGCTCACGCGCCGCGAGTTCGCCGCCGGTCTGGCTGCGAGCGGTCTCTGGCTGGTCTCCTGCGCGAGCGCCCGCTGGGCTACGCGCGGTGCCGAGGGGAGCACGCTGCGACTGGTCTTCTACACAGACGTGCACGCCCGCATCGAGTGGCAGACGCCGCTGGCGCTCGCGCAGGCCACCGCGACCATCAACGCACTCGAGCCCGACCTGGTGCTGGCCGGTGGGGATCTGATCACGGACGGCTTCCAGTCCTCGGCGGCGACGGTGGCGCCACGCTGGGACGCCTACCTGAAGATGCACCGCGGGATCGAGGCCGATCTGTATCCCGCCATCGGAAACCACGACCTGGTGGCGGCGATTCCCGAAGACGGCACGCCTCCCGCGGCGGATCCGCGCGCCGTGTTCCGCGACCGGCTCGGGGTGGAGCGGACTTTCTACGCCTTCGACGCGGCGGGGTACCGCTTCTTCGTGCTCGATTCGATCGAGGTGATCGGCGGCGAGCTCAAGTACCGCGGCCACGTCGGGAAGGAGCAGCTCGAGTGGCTGCGTTCGGAGCTCTCCCGCCTGCCGCGCTCGACTCCGATCGTGGTCACCCTCCACATCCCGCTCCTCACCGCCTTCTACGGGGCCACCGAGGGAACCACCTTCGCGGCAAGGCCCAATCGGATGGTGGTCAACAACCGCGAGGTGCTGGAGCTGTTCCGCGAGCACAACCTCGTGCTGGTGCTTCAGGGTCACCTCCACGCCAAGGAGCTGATCCGCTGGCAGGACACCACCTTCGTCACGGGAGGCGCGATCTGCGGCAAGTGGTGGCGTGGCGAATGGTTCGGTACCCCCGAGGGACTGAACGTCGTGACCCTCCGCGGCAATCGCGTCGACTGGGAGTACGTCGAGTACGGCTGGACCGCGCGGCGCCCCTAGTGCCGCCAGGGGCTCAGGAATGGATCTCCTTCCCCGTATCGCCGTCCGGCTAGGCGAGAACGAGGCAAGCCGAACACAGGGAGAGGGGTGAAGCAGTGCCATTCATCAACATCGCTTCCTTCGTCGGCTTCACGGCGCTGGTGATCATCGTCTCCTATCTGAAGACCCGCAGGGATGCCATGAGTGGCTCCGATGCCTACTTCCTGGCGGGTCGGAGCCTCGGCTTCTGGGTGATCGCCGGCTCCCTGATGCTGACCAATCTGTCCACCGAACACCTGATCGGCCTGAACGGGGACGCGTTCAACCACACCTTTGCCGTCACCGCGTGGGAAACCACTGCCGCTCTGGCCATGGTCCTGACGGCGCTCTACTTCCTGCCGCGGTATCTGAAGAGCGGCTTCACCACGATTCCCCAGTACCTGGCCGCCCGCTACGACGACCAGACGCGCACGATCGCCGTCCTCCTCTTCCTCACCTCCTACGTGCTCGCCATCCTTCCCGTCGTGCTCCTCTTTGGCGCGACGGGCATGGAGAGCCTGTTCGACGTTTCGGAGGCCTTCGGCATCACCGAGAAGCAGGCCATCTGGCTGATCGTCTGGGGAGTGGGCACGCTGGGCTCACTCTACGCCGTCTTCGGGGGTCTCAAGGCCGTGGCGGTTTCCGACACCGTGAACGGCGTGGGATTCCTGATCGCCGGTCTACTGATCCCGCTGCTCGCCCTCCGCCTGGTGGGAGAGGGCAGTGTCGTCTCGGGGTTTCAGGAGGTCTATGCCGAGGAGCACGCGAAGTTCGACATCACCGGCGATGAGCCCGGCTCCTTCCTGCCCTTTGGAGTGCTCTTCACCGGCATGGTGGTCAATCAGATCTTCTTCTGGTGCACCAACCAGTCGATCATCCAGCGAACCCTCGGAGCCCGGAGTCTGGCGGAGGGACAGAAAGGCGTCTTGCTGGCCGCCTTCTTCAAGCTGCTCGGCCCCATCATCATCGTCTTCCCCGGCATCATCGCCTTCCACATGTTCAAGGGCCAGCTCTCCTCCGACCAGTACCTGATGGCCTACCCCATGCTCGTCAAGGCCGTCCTGCCGCCGGTGCTGGTGGGCTTCTTCGCCGCCGTCATGGTCGGCGCCGTGCTCAGCACCTTCAACAGCGTGCTCAACAGCTCCGCCACTCTCTTCAGCGAAGACCTCTACCACGCCATCATCAACAGGGACGCCTCCGGACGTCAGATCGTCCTCTCCGGGCGAATCTGCAGCATCGTCCTCGCGTTGGGAGCGATGGCGACGGCCCCTCTCATCGACACCACGGGCAGTCTCTACAACTACCTGCAGAAGATCAACGCGACGTTCTTCGGCCCCATGCTCGCGGTTCTGCTGCTGGGCTTCTTCACCACACGGGTATCTGCGTTCGCCGCCAAGATCGGTCTGGTGGCCGGTCCCGTCCTGTTCTATCTCCTGGTCTTCGCCTTCGGTGACGGCATCCAGGACCTGCTGATGCGGACCTTCGGTCTGAATGAGAAGGTTCACTTCCTGCATTTCCTGGCATTCGTGTTCCTGCTGACTACGCTTCTCATGCTCGCCATCAGCAGGTTCCGGCCCGCCCGGCAGACGTACGTGCAGGAGTACACCCACGCCGTGGACATCACCCCCTGGAAACACGCCCGGCTCGTCGCCCTGCTCATCTCCCTCGCAGCCGTGCTCTTCTACGTATTCATGGCGCAGTAGAGGGATCGAGAGCTGTACACTACTGGCTGACCCGACTTCTTCAGACCGCTCCAGCTAGATCGCGAGGAGCGAGACAAGGGAGAGCGGGAAGAATGACAAGGAAGGCGAGGGTGTAAGGAAGTGCAGACGAAACCGTGGCACGAGCACTATGACTACAACGTCCCTACATCGATTCGCTACCCGAGAATCCCTGCTCAGTCCTTCTTCATGCTTGCCGCACTGGGCAACCCGGACCGGCCAGCCGTCGATTTCTACGGTACGGAGACGACATTCTGGCAGCTGAGGGAGCAGATGCTCCGCCTGGCGAATGCACTGGGAGAGCTCGGTGTCGGGAAGGGTGACCGCGTGGGCATGCTTCTTCCCAACTGCCCGCAGTTCGTCATTGCCTATCTGGCGACTCTGTCCGTGGGCGCCATCGTCGTAAACATGAATCCGCTCTATACGGAAAGCGAACTCCGGCACATCATCGATGCCACCGGGCCAAAGGCCCTCTTCACATTCGACTCCGTGCCTGCCGACATCCGGTCGCTGGCAGGCGCTTGCGGCATTGGAAACGTCATCGTCACCAGAATTACCGATTTCATTGACGGTCTGGAGATGAGCACCGCCAAGGATCTGGAGCTCGAAGAAGGCTGGAGCCATTTCTCCGAGCTCATTCGAGGCACCACCGCGAGACGAATCCCGAGAGTGCCGTTTTCCCCTGATGACTCTGCTGTGATTCAGTTCACGGGCGGCACGACGGGAGTGCCCAAGGGGGCGGTTCTGACGCATTCGAACCTCGTGGCCGCGACCTTGCAGGCATCCATGTGGGGAAACGCGATCGTTCGCACGGTGCCACCCGAGACACTGAACGTGCTGAGCGTCATACCCTATTTTCACGTATACGGCTGCGTCACCGCCATGAACTGGGCGTTCTTCAACTGCGCCACACAGATCCTGGTGCCGCGATTCGAGATCGACGAGATCATCGGCATCATCGGAAAGACCGAGAAGATCGGCTTCTTTCCGGCCGTTCCCACGATGATTTCTGCCGTACTCAACCACCCGAAGGCCGAGGAGCTGGACCTTGCCCGCCGCTTGGGCATTCTCAATTCGGGGGCGGCGCCGATGCCCATGGAGCTCATCCAACAGATCAAGGAAATCGGGATCTATTTCAGCGAGGGCTGGGGCATGAGCGAGTCAACGGCGATGGGCTCCACGACTCCCCTTCTCGGTGAGAGCAAGACTGGCAGCGTTGGCATCCCGCTGCCGGACAACGAGGTGAGGCTCGTCGACCTGGACAGTGGCAGGGAGGACGTCGAGCGCGGAGAACCAGGCGAGATCATCCTCAGGGGCCCAGTCGTCATGAAAGGCTACTGGAACGATCCCGAAGAGACGGCGGATCAGCTCAAGGACGGCTGGCTGTACAGCGGTGATATCGGGCAGCTGGACGAGGATGGGTACCTCTACGTCGTGGACCGCAAGAAGGACATGATCATCGCCGGCGGGTTCAACATCTATCCACGGGAGATCGATGAGGTGCTCTTTCAGAACCCGAAGGTGGCCGAGGCAGTAGCAGTCGGGATTCCAGACGCCTACCGAGGAGACACGGTCAAGGCCTATGTGGTTCTGAAGCCCGGCCTGACGGCGACCGAGGATGAGATCAAGGAGTTCTGCAGGGAGAAACTCACAGCGTACAAGGTGCCGAAGCTCGTGGAGTTCAGGGATACACTGCCGAAGTCGGCAGTGGGGAAGGTCCTGCGCAAGATCCTCCGGGAGGAGGAGATGGGAAAGCAGTGAACCGACAAGGAAAGAAATGACAGACAGAAAAGACCGTAGTGGTGCGGAAAGCCTCGTGCAGATCTTCGTCGAAGCCGGGATCGAGGTCTGCTTCGCCAATCCGGGCACATCCGAGATGCACTTCGTGGCGGCTCTCGACACCCACCCCGAGCTCCGCTGCGTGCTCGGCCTCTTCGAAGGGGTCGTTACCGGTGCAGCGGATGGTTACGGGCGCATGTCGGGGATGCCTGCGGCCACGCTCACGCATCTCGGTCCCGGCTTCGGCAACGGCTGGGCGAACCTGCACAACGCGAAGAAGGCACGCACGCCGTTGGTGAACGTGGTGGGTGATCACGCAACGTACCACGGCAAGTACGATTCACCCCTCAGCTCGGATGTGGAAGGGCTGGCTCGCACGGTCTCGGCCTGGGTCAAGGTGTCGCAATCGGCCGATGACGTTGCCGCCGATGGCGCTGAAGCGGTGCAGGCGGCGCTCAGCCCGCCGGGCCAGATCGCAACGCTCATCCTGCCGGCCGACACGGCCTGGAACCGGACCACGGCTCGCGCGAAGCCGCTGCCGCGGGTCGAGCCGAAGTCCTTCCGCAGCGACAACGTGGCGGCCGTCGCCGCGGCGCTCGGGAGCGGGGAGCCGACGGTGATCCTGATGAACGGCCACGTCAGCGAGCGAAGAGCGGCGCTCGCCGATCGCATTGCCCAGGCCACGGGTGCACGGGCGATCATGGATACCTTCGTCCCGCGCCTGCAGCGCGGCGCGGGGCGAGCAGATTTGGCAAGGCTGCCCTATTTCGGTGAGCAGGCGGCGAAGATGCTTGCGGGCACGAAACACCTGATTCTGATGGCCTCCCAGCCCCCCATTACGGTCTTCGCCTATCCCGACAAGCCCAACTGGCTCACGCCGGAAGGCTGCGAGCTGTATACGCTCGCCGAGCGCGACGAAGACGTCGATGGTGCGCTCGAAGCGCTGGCGGAATCGGTGAATGCGGGCGGCTTCGAGCCGCGACTGGTAGCGCTCGAGCGGCCGGATCTGCCCAGAGGCGAGCTCACGCCGGGCTCCATCGGCGCCTCGCTGGCGCATCACTTCCCGGACAACGCCATCGTGGTGGACGAGGGCGGGACGAGCGGCAGTGGTTGCCCGGGCCACACCCGCGCGGTTGCGCCGCACGACTGGCTGATGATCACGGGTAGCTCCATCGGCTGGGGCCCGTCCTGCGCGACGGGTGCCGCGCTAGCCGCGCCCGATCGGCGCGTGATCTGCCTGCAGGCGGACGGCGCCGGAATGTATACCCTGCAGGCGCTCTGGACCCAGGCTCGGGAGCAGCTCGATGTCACCACGATCGTCTTTGCGAACCGCAAATACCTGATACTGCATGTCGAGTTCGCTCGAGTCGGAGCGCACGACCCCGGACCCAAGGCGATGAGCATGATGGATCTGACCAATCCCGAGCTCAACTGGGTTTCTCTCGCTGCCGGCATGGGCGTGCCGGGCTGGCGGGTCACTACCGCAGAGGAGTTCAACGAGGCGCTTGCCGCGTCGCTCAGCGAGCCGGGGCCTTCCCTGATCGAGGCGATGATCTAGGCTGCGGCGGGGCCATGCTCCTCGAGTGAAGGCGGTGCCATGGGTCCCGCAGAGGCGGGGGGCTCCAGGGACGTCCACCGGCATCCAGGAGCGTATACGGGGCGAAGGGTTGGCGCCGCGCGGGATTCCATCGGCGCCCACCGGCGGCTACGCTGCTCCCTGGCGTCCGCATCCGCTACCATATTGTGGCTATCGAGGGCAGGCGCTCTCTTTGGGGAGCCGAATCAGGCCACTCTGACGAGTCACAGACGACTGCGCCGCCAATCACCGGCGGAGCCGATCGAGTGTTGAGGCATAGGGATCTGGCTCATGCCCATGGCCCAGAACAACCCGCCTCCGTTTCCATGAGAGAATCACGCAAAGATCTCCGCAACCTAGCGATCATCGCCCATGTCGATCACGGCAAGACGACCTTGCTGGACGGACTGCTGCGCCAGACCGGTGCCTTCCGCGAGAATCAGGCGGTCGCGGAGCGGGTGATGGACAGCGAGGATCTCGAGCGCGAGCGGGGGATCACGATCCTCGCCAAGGAGACCGCCATCGATTTCGACGGTGTGCGGATCCACCTCGTCGACACGCCCGGCCACGCGGACTTCGGCGGAGAGGTGGAGCGCGTCCTCGGTATGGTGGACGCGGTGCTGCTGCTCGTGGACGCCGTCGAGGGGGTGATGCCCCAGACCCGCTTCGTGGTCCGAAAGGCGTTGGCCCACGGCCTGCGGCCGCTGCTCGTCGTCAACAAGATCGATCGCCCGGAGCACCGCGCTCACGCGGTCGTGGACGAGGTCTTCGATCTCCTCGTCGGCGTGGGTGCTAGCGATGAGCAGCTCGACTTTCCCATCGTGTACGCATCGGCCAAGCGGGGAATCGCAACGCTGAATCCTGAGGAGTCGGGCTCGGATCTGCGACCGTTGCTGCATGCAATCATCGAGCACGCGCCGGCACCAGAGGTCGATGTCGATGGGCCGCTGCAGTTCCAGGCCGTGACCCTCGACTACGACGAGTTCGTGGGACGGCTCGTCATCGGTCGTGTGGAACGGGGTCGCCTCGAGCGCGGGACGCTGGTGGTTCGCCTTCCCGAGGCCGGTGAGCCCGAGACTTTCCGCGTGACCAAGCTACTGGGAGCGCGCGGGTTGCAGCGCGTCGAGCTCGACCACGCCCTTGCCGGCGACCTCGTGGTCATCGCCGGAATCGACTCGATCGAGATCGGCGACACCCTCTGCGCCCAGGATGCCCTCGAACGGCTGCCGCGGATTCACATCGATCCCCCGACAGTCCGCGTGCGCTTCTCCCCCAACGACTCTGCGTTCGCGGGACGGGACGGGAGGTTTCTCACCAGCCGCCAGATCGGTGACCGGCTCAGGCGTGAGGCGCTCGGCAATGTCTCCATCCAGGTCGAGGCTGCGGATAGGCCGGACACCTTCGTCGTGGCGGGCCGCGGCGAGCTCCAGATCGCGGTCCTGATCGAAACCATGCGCCGCGCGGGGTACGAGTTCAACGTCTCGCGGCCGGAGATCATCAGGCGCGAGATCGACGGAAAGACCTGCGAACCCGTCGAGGACGTCGTCGTCGAGGTGCCGGAGGCCTTCACGGGCGTGGTGATCGATAAGCTCTCTGCGCGCAAGGCGCGCGTCATCTCCATGGAGAAGAGAGAAGGGCGGGCGAGACTCAGCTTTGTCGCGCCGAGCCGAGGCCTGTTTGGCTATCGCAGCGAGTTCCTTTCCGAAACGCGCGGCGATGGGGTGCTGTACCGGACCGTGAAGGGCTACGAGCCGTGGGCGGGCGAGCTGGTGGGCCGCCGGGCGGGAGCGATCGTGTCCACCGAGCAGGGCAAGACGACGCCCTACGCGATCTTCAACATCCAGGAGCGCGCCCTGATGTTCGTGACCTCCGGGGTTCCGGTCTACGAGGGGCAGATCGTCGGGGAGAATCGCCGCGAGACGGACATGAACGTCAACATCACGCGGACCAAGAAGCTCACGAACGTCCGAGCCGCTGGCAGGGATGAGGCGGTGGTGCTGTCGCCGCCGCGCGAGGTCCAGATCGAATGGGCCCTCGAGTGGATGGCGGACGATGAACTCCTCGAGGTTACTCCCTCGAATCTCCGCCTGCGCAAGCGCATCCTGCCCGCCAATCTCCGCAAGCGCCGCCAGAGCGAAAGATGAACGAACGCCCCTCATCACCGCGCGGCTGAGTCGATCTGGTCTTCGTCGGGGCAATCTGGATCCGAGCGGTGGCGAGCGCGGGCGGGGACCTTCAGGCGGCCTCTTCGCTCGGACGCGGCGAGCTGCTGGAGCGCTGACCACGGAACCAGGTGCCGTCGGGGTTCCGGGTCAGGGTGGTGACACCGCCCAGGGGTGGGTCGCCGAGGGGAAGCGGCTCTCCGGTCAGGTGCTCGACGATGACACGGATCACGCCCTTGTGGAGAGCCAGCAGCGCGGAGTGGGCGCCGGCGCCGGCGATGCGCTCCAGGCCTCGAACCACGCGAGCCTCGAACTCCTCCCGGGACTCGCCCTCCGGGTAGCCGAACCCGTCGACGCCGGCCTGCCAGTCCTCGTACAGGATCGGGTCGCGGATCTGGATCTCCTCCTTGGTGAGACCTTCCCAGCGCCCGAAATGGACCTCGCGGAAGTCGTCCTCGAGGCGCACCGGCGCACCGCGCCCCACGATCCAGGCTGCCCGCCAGGAGCGGCGCAGGGGGCTCGCGATCACCAGGTCGAACGGCTGGTGGGCCACCTGGCGGGCCGCCCGCGCCATCTGCTCCAGCCCCTCCTCGCTCAGGCCGACGTCCGTGTGGCCGTGGAAGCGAATGCTGGACTCACCGTCGGTCTCGCCGTGGCGGACCAGCAGGAGGCGTCGAAGGCGTGACATGGGTTCTCCGGGCTTCCGCGAGGAGGCCTGAAGATCCGCAACCCAATCACTGCCGTCAATCGGGAAACCGGGGTCTGGTAGACTTCGACGGATCGCGCATGAGGGGGGGGAAGTCGTGACGGGAAGGGCCTGGGGAATCATCGCGCTGATCCTGCTCTTCGCGGTGGCAGGGGGCGCGACCTGGCTGCGCTGTGAGGGAACCGCCCCCACCATCGAGGCACCGGAGGCGCTCCTGATCGGCCGCGACGGCACCTCAGTGGTGCTCGGCTTGTCCGACGAGCAGTCCGGCGTGCGCGAGGTCGAGATCCGCCTGACCCACGAAGCGGGGGAGCGAGTCCTCTTGGAGAGGGCCTTCGCGGGCAATCCCTTCACGGGCGGGGTGGTGAAGCGCGAGTTGGATCCCATCGAGATCGCCATCAGGCCCGAATCCCTGGGCATGAAGGATGGCGAGGCAACCCTCAGGGTCGAGGCGAAGGACTGGTCCTGGGCGGAGACCTTCGCGGGCAACGGGCGGGTCCTGGAGATTCCGATCCGCGTCGACCTCCGGCCTCCGCAGATCTGGGTCGAGAGCGGCCTCACCTACGTGCACCGGGCGGGCGCGGCAGCGGTCGTCTACTCGATCGACGAGCCGACGACCCGGGATGGAGTCGAGGTCGGCGACGTCTTCTTCTCGGGCTTTCCCCTTCCTGCGGAGGGCGCGGGCCGGGCCGATGAGACCGGCTCCGGGGAACGGAGGTTCGCCATCTTCGCGGTCCCCCGGGACGCCCCTGCGAGTGTCGCGATCCGCGTGGTCGGCGTAGACGAGGCCGGGAATCGCTCGACGGCGAGCTGGTCGACGCGCCTCCAGGAGCGCAATTTCCCCGAGGTCCGGATCAATCTGGGCGCTGCGTTCCTCGCCGCCAAGGTGCCGGAGCTGGCATCCGACCTGGGCATCGCGCCGGGCGATGCCATCCCGACCTTTCAGAGGATCAACCGCGAGACGCGCGCCGCCAACGAGCAGCGCATTCGCGAGATCGTCGGCGCCAGCACTCCGGAGCGTCACTGGCGCGGCTCCTTCGAGCAGCTGCGCAACTCGGCGGTCACCAGTCGGTTCGCCGAGCATCGCTCCTACTTCGCGGGCGGGAAGCAGGTCTCCGAGGCGATCCACTACGGCTACGATCTGGCCTCCACCGCCTCCGCTCCGATCACCGCCGCCAACGCGGGGAAGGTGATCTTCGCGGGCCCGCTCGGGATCTACGGGAACTGCGTCATCCTGGATCACGGCCTCGGGGTCACCAGCCTCTACGCCCACCTCTCGCGGATCGACGTCCGCGAGGCCGATCTGCTGGAGAAGGGACAGCGGCTGGGGCTCTCGGGCGCCACCGGGCTCGCCGGCGGCGATCACCTGCACTTCGCCGTCCTGGTGGGCGAGACCTACGTGGATCCCAAGGAGTGGTGGGATCCGCGGTGGGTGCACGAGCACATCGAGGCGCGGCTTCGGTCCGAGGCTCCCTGAGTGTCTCCGGTTCCGCCGTGAGGCAGGTCCGCAGAGCCCTCCTCTCCTGGTACCGGAAGAGCCGGCGGGATCTACCCTGGCGACGCACCCGCGACCCCTACCGGATCTGGGTCTCCGAGACGATGCTGCAGCAGACCCGGGTCGAGACGGTGGTCCCGTACTACGAGCGCTTCCTGTCGCGGTTCCCGGACGTCGGCGCCCTGGCGACGGCCGACACCGACGAGGTGCTGGGGGAGTGGGCGGGGCTCGGCTACTACGGCCGCGCCCGGAATCTCCAAGCCGCCGCGCGCCAGGTGGTCGAGGAGTGGGGCGGGCAGCTCCCCGACGACGTCGAGGGGCTCCGCTCGCTCAAGGGCGTGGGGCGCTACACGGCCGGGGCGGTGGCCTCGATCGCCTTCGATCGCCCCGCCCCGGTGGTGGACGGGAACGTCGCTCGGGTGCTGACGCGCCTGCTGGGAATCCGCGAGGACGTACGAAGCGCGCCGGTGGTGAGGAGGCTCTGGGAGGAGGCCGAGGCCCTGGCCCGCGGAAGATCGCCGGGAGACCTGAACCAGGCGGTGATGGAGCTGGGGGCAATGATCTGCACGCCGCGCTCCCCTCGCTGCGAGGTCTGTCCGATCGCCGCTCATTGTCGCGCTCGGGAGAACGGCGACCCGGAGGCAATCCCGGTGAAGCGGCCGCGGCCCAAACCGAAGCGGCTCGACGCCGCAGCCGTCTTCCTGGAGCGCCGGGGCAAGGTCCTCGCCGTCCGGCGTCCACCGGAAGGCCTGCTGGGCGGGCTGTGGGATCTCCCCGGCGGCGAGCTCCGTGCGAGGGAGAGCCCCGAGAAAGGCCTGGCCCGCGCGCTGCGCGACCGGGTCGGGCTGACGCTGAACGGCGCCGAGAAGCTCGGCACCGTGAGGCATGTCTTCACCCACCGCGCCCTCCGCCTCCACGTCTACCGGGCCCGGGGATCGGCGGGCCGGGTGCGGCTCACGGGCTTCGATGCCCATCGCTGGCTCCTACCTTCCCGTCTGGAGGAGCTCCCCCAGAGCGCCCTCCTGGGAAAGGCCTTGGGCCTGGTGGAGCGATCTTGAACGCGCCCTTCACGCTTCGCGAATCCGGGGAGCGCATCGAGGGGCTGGCCGAGGGAATCGATCGCGCCCACCTGGACCGGCTGAAGCGAGGACAGGTCCCGGTCGAGAGAGAGATCGAGCTTCACGGTCTCCGGCAAAACGAGGCGGGACGCGAGGTCCGGGGCGAGCTCCGAGAGGCTTTCGAGATGGGAGAGCGCTGTGTCTTGATCATCCATGGGCGCGGGGGCCACGCGGAGGCGGGACCCGTGCTCAAGGAGGCGCTTCCCGGCTGGCTCTGCGAGTCGCCTCTCGACCGTCTGGTGATGGCCTTCGCCTCCGCCGCTCCGGAGCACGGGGGGGCCGGAGCCACCTACGTGCTGCTGCGGAGGAGACGAGGGTAGTCGAAGGGCCCGGGGCCTCTGGCAACGCCGGCCCTGTGAACTTCGTTCGCCTCCGGCGCTTGCACCGGTCGAAAAGCCAGCGGCGGGCATCTATGCTGCGGGCAGGACGGACGGGAGAGCTTTCTTGGCCAGCGAGTTCGGGCGGATCTTTCGGATCTCGACCTTCGGCGAATCTCACGGGGGAGCCGTGGGAGTCGTGGTGGACGGCTGTCCGCCGCGGCTGCCGCTCTCGGTGGAGGAGATCCAGCGGGACCTGGACCGGCGCAGACCGGGACAGAGCAGGCTGACCAGTGCCCGCCAGGAAGCCGACCGGGCCGAGATCCTCTCCGGTGTCTTCGAGGGCCTGACCCTGGGCACGCCGATCGCGATCGTGGTGCAGAACCAGGACGCCCGACCCTCCGCGTACCAGGACATGAAGGACCTCTTCCGCCCCTCCCATGCCGACTACACCACCGAGGCCAAGTACGGAATCCGCAACTGGCAGGGCGGGGGACGAGCCAGCGCCCGGGAGACGGTGGGTCGGGTGGCGGGCGGCGCCATCGCCCGGCGACTGCTGCAGGAAGCAGCGAACGTGGAGGCCCTGGGCTGGGTGCGGCAGGTCCACCAGCTCGACGCGAAGATCGATCCCGGCGCCGTGACGCTCTCCGACGTCGAGTCGAATCCGGTCCGGTGCCCGGACCCGGAGGCGGCGGCTCGGATGGCCGAGGAGATCGATGCGGCCCGGCGACGCGGCGACTCTCTGGGCGGCGTCGTCGAGTGCGTCGCGCGGGGCGTGCCCGCCGGGCTCGGAGAGCCGATCTTCGACAAGCTCGAGGCGGATCTCGCCCGCGCCCTCCTGTCGATCCCCGCCTCGAAGGGCTTCGAGATCGGCAGCGGGTTCGCCGGGACGCGCATGACCGGCTCGGAGCACAACGACCCCTTCGTTCCCGGCGACGATGGCCGGCCGCGCACCCGCACCAATCACTCGGGCGGCGTGCAGGGCGGGATCAGCAACGGAGAGGACATCCTGGTCCGGGTGGCCTTCAAGCCGACCGCCACCATCCGGCTTCCCCAAGAGACCGTGGATCGGGACGGCGCCCCCCGCACCCTCGAGGCCCGGGGCCGCCACGACCCCTGCGTGCTCCCGCGGGCAGTGCCGGTGGTGGAGGCGATGGTCTGCCTCACCCTCGCCGACCACTGGCTCAGGCAACGCGCCGTCGACGTGCTGGGGAGACCGGGAGGGTAGGACGGGGACGTTCCTTGCGTTCTTGGCGTTTCGGGCGGGCGGGAGAGGCAGATACGGAGGGCCCGGCCCCGCCGGGCG
>CAZTOU010000006.1:14236-35351 GCA_964615365.1 uncultured Spirochaetales bacterium | reverse complement strand
GTTCCTTGCGTTCTTGCGTTTCCGGCATGCCGGAAACGCAAGAACGCAAGGAACGTCCCCGAGCTTCACTCGACGGCGTGGATCGCGTCTTCCGGCAGGCGCGCGAGCAGTGAGCGGAGCGCCCGTTCCAGATATCCGGCGTCTCGCGACTCCAGTGTGAGCAGGACGCGGTAGGACTTCTCGCCGATACGCGGGTAGGAGCCCAGCATCAGCTCGGGGAACTCCCGCAGCAGCTCGTGCAGCGAGTCGGCGATGTCGCTCTCCATCCGCTTCACGAAGACCCGCCGGAGCAGTACCGGAACCCCCTGAAAGCGATCCTGGATCGACTCGAACTTCTTGCGCAGCAGCTCGGGAATGCCGGGGAAGATGTGCACGTTCTCGACGATGACCACCGGAAACCAGAAGTCGGAGGCATCCACCAGCTGCGCACCCTCGGGAATCCTCGCCATCTTGAGCTGGCTCTCGTTGGGCTTCTTCTTCTGCGCCCGTTCGATGCGCGCGGCGATGGAGTCGTTCAGCTGGATGGAGCGCCTGAAGGCCCGGGCGATGCCGTCGATGGTGAGGTCGTCGTGGGTGGGCCCGATCCCCCCGGAGGTGAAGACGAAGTCATAGGCCTCGCTCATCTTCCGGACCTCCGCGGCGATCGTCTCGACGTCGTCGGGAATCGTGACGATCCGCTCGACGTCCACACCGAGCGCGCGCAGCTCGCGACAGAGATAGGTCGAGTTGGTGTCCGCAACCTTCCCGGAGAGGATCTCGTTTCCGATGATGAGGATGCCGGCGGTCGGCATGGCTGCAGCTTATCCGATCCGGCTCGTCACTATCCAGCTGAACCCTTCTCCGGATAGCGGCGCTCGTGGAGCCTCCAGTTCGCGAGGGCGGTAACGCAGCCGCTCGCCGCGAATACGGCGACCGCGAGCAGCAGCCTCATGAGAAAGCGCGTCTCCAGCAACACGTCGGGCATCGCGCCACTGGGATCAAAGAGCTCGATCAACAGGGAGACGACGATGCCCATGGGGATCCCGCGCGCCAGGACGCCGTACCGGAAGAGATATCGCCCACGTCCCAGCTCCCGAATCCTCGCCCAGTCTTCCCTGCTGTGAAGCCGCATCGATCCTCCGGGGAAACAGCGCCGATCTCGAAGTCACCAGAATGGCGCGCGGCGAGCGCGATGTCATCATGCCCCTACCCATGAGCTCCACCCGGTTCCTCTCCGTCTTCTGGTTCCTCTTCCTCGGGGGGCTGGGGGTGATCTTCCCCTACCAGAGCCTCTACTTCAGCGAGAACGTGGCTCTCCTCGGCACCGAGCTGGGGCTGGTGCTCGCGGTCCGCCCCCTGGTCGGAATAGCGGCGCAGCCGATGTGGGGGCAGCTCGCGGACCGGACCGGGTCACGCAGCCGAACCCTGCTGCTGCTGACGGCGGGGACGGCGCTCGGCTACGCGCTCCTCCCCCAGGCGAAGACCTTCCCGGTTCTCCTGGCCGCGATGGCCTTCCTCGCCTTCTTCTCCGCCGCTGCCATGCCCATGGCCGTCTCCGTCTGCATGGCGGCTCTGGGAGAGCGCGCCGCCGAGGCCTTCGGGCGCGTGCGGATGTGGGGCACGGTCGGCTTCTTGGTGATGATGGTCAGCTTCCCTTTCCTGCTGCACCGGATCCAGTCGGCACGCGGCCTGGTCCGAGAGCCCGGTGGGCCCTCGGAGCCCGGCCTCGAGCTGATCTTCTACGTGGCTGCCGCCGTCTCATTGGTCGCCGCATGGATCGCGTGGCGGCTGCCCCGCAGCGGCGCGATGGCGGTCCGATCCCGTCGGGGCGACCTGCGCCTCCTGCTCCGCCACACGCCCTACCGCCGCCTCCTCGTCTTCGCATTCCTGGGCCTCCTGTTTCACCTGGGGCCCATTCAGTTCTTCCCCCTCTTCATCCGAGCCCACGGGGGCAGCATCGATACGGTCAGCCAGATGTGGATCCTGATGCTGGTGATCGAGATCCCGCTCGTCTACTACATCGGTGTGGTGGTCCGCCGCATCGGCATCCGCGGACTGCTCGCCATCGGCGTCTTCGCCGATGGATTTCGCTGGCTGGTCTGCTCTCTGACGGGCGAGCTGTCCTACATCTACCCGCTGATGCTGGCGCACGGTCTGGTGGTGGCGGGCCTCTTCGTCGGCAGCGCCCTCTACGTGGAGGCCGCGGTCCCGGAGCGGCTTCGCTCCACCGGCCAGGGGCTGCTGGCGATGATCGGCTTCAGCTTCGCGGGGGTGATCTCCACCATCGGCGGAGGCGTGCTGCTGGAGCACCTCGGACCGGACGCGCCATACCGGGTCGCGGGCATCGGCGCGCTGCTGCTCGGCGTGGCGCTTCCGCTGCTTCTGCCCAGGCCCGAGCGACCTCAGGAGGCCGCTACTTCTTCCTAGGCCTTCTCGAGCTTCGCTCGGCTCCGCCTCGCTGCGCGCGCCGCTCCGCAGCGCTTGCCGCCGCCCTAGCCTTTCTGGCGCTCTCGCGGATGTAGCGCCTGCTGATCGGAGAGAGATCGTCGGGCGGCACCCGGGCCTCGATGATGACGAACTCGCTCACCTCGTGGGCTGCCCGGAGCGCTTCGCGCAGCTCCGAGGCCGTCTCGGCCACGAACCCCGCGCCGCCCCAGCCCTGGGCCAGCTCCGCGTAGGGCCAGTTGGGAATCTCGAGGAGATCCTGCCGGGGTGAGACCGGACGAAAGATCCCCCAGCCGCCGTTGTTGACCACCACCGCGATGGGCGAGAGCCCTCGCTTCGGCGCGTGAGAGATCTCGGTGCCGGTCATCTGGAAGGCGCCATCGCCGCAGAGCACCAGGGGGCGGGCCCCGGTTCCGATCTGGGCGCCCAGGGCGGCGGGAATCGCGAAGCCCATCGATGCGTAGTAGCCCTGCGCGCAGTAGAGACCGCTCCGAAGCCGGAGCTCGATGCCGCCGAAGAGCATGTCACCCGACTCGGCCACCACGAGGTAGCCGGGGTGCTTTGCCAGGAAGTGGTTCACCTCCATCAGCAGCTCGGCGACCCGGAGCGGAGCCTTGCCGGCGGGGGCGCGCTTCGCGGGGGCCTTGAGATTGTCGTGATAGGTCACCTTCTCCTTGAATTGCGGTAGCTTGCGCTTTCCCAGGGCTCCCACGAAATCGCGCAGGGAGACGTCGCTGTACTCGTGGTAGGAGATCTCCACCCGTCGGCCGGCGGCCCAGACCGAGCGGTCCCTCGAGACCTGGGGCTTGGCGGCTCCCAGATTGACGTCGGTCAGCTGGGTGCCGAGGGCGAGCACCAGATCTGCGCTCCGCACCCTCTTCTGGATCGGGGCGGCGCTGAAGGGTCCGATGTGGATCCCCATGTGAAGGGGGTGGTACATGGGAAAGACGCCCTTGGCGAGAACCGTGGTGACGACGGGGGCGCCCAGCTTCTCCGACAGGGTGAGAAAGCTTCGCTCCGCTCGTTCCCGGAAAAGCTCGACGCCCCCGATCAGGATCGGGCGCCGCGCGGCCTCGAGGCGCTCCACCGTGTCGTTCACGGCTTCGGTCAGCTTGCGTCGATCTGAGCCGAGTCTGGGGAACGAGCCGTCCCAGTCGAGGATCTCCTTGGGCACCTGGATGGGAGTCTCCACCGTGTCCCGGTGGATCTCGAGATAGCCGGGGCGGTGCTCCGCCATGATCTGGCTCACCGCCTCGTGGATCTGCTGCGCTGCAAGCTCCGGCTGGCGGATGATCTGTGCCGTGCAGGTCACCTCGGAGAGGATGCGGCACTGGCCCTCCACGTCCTTCACCTGGTGGTGAACGCCGGCGACCTTCTGCTCGGCCTCGCTGGGTCCGCCCGAGACGACCAGGAGGGGGACCTTCTCCGCGTAGGCACCCGCGATGGGGTTGACGATGTTGTGGCCGCCCGCGCCGTAGGTGACGCACACGACCCCGAGCCGCCGGGTGCTCCGCGCGTAGCCGTCCGCGGCAAAGCCCACCGTCGGCTCGTGGGAGAAGGTGATGATCTGCATGCCCCGGGCCTCGCCGAAGCGGTGGAAGAGCGAGAGGACCAGGTCCCCGGGCAGACCGAAGATGTGATTGACGCCCGCTCGGCTGAGATAGGCGACCAGAAAATCGCCGAGCGCCATCCTGGACTTCATCGCGGAGCGCCGGGGCAAGTCTGGCCTCCCTCCACCCGTCTCATGAACTCCGTTCGCCTCCGGCTCACTGCGCGCCGGGCTTGCCGAGCGCGTACCAGTAGAGCGCCGCCACCACCAGGGCATGGGGGATCTTCCCCTGCCGCAGCAGATCGGGAACCTCCGAGACGGGAACCAGCTCGACGCTGGTCTCTTCGAGCTGGGTGTTCTGGATCGAAGCCACGGGGACGACCTCCGGGGCGAGATAAGTATGGCAGCGGTTCTCGAAGATGGCCGGATTCGGGTTCACCCAGCCGATCGACTCGACCCGGTCGGCGCGGTACCCGGTCTCCTCGAGCAGCTCCCGCGCCGCCGCCTCGGCCGGCGTCTCTCCCGGATCGACGATCCCGCCGGGAATCTCCAGCGTGATCTCTCGCGAGCCGTGCCGATACTGACGCACCATCACCAGCTGATCGTCGGCTGTGATCGGGACGATGTTCACCCACTCGTCCGCCTCGATGCAGAAGAAGGGGTGGACCTCGCCGGTCCGGGGTGATCGGGCCATGCTGCGGATCACCGCGAACACCTTGCACTCCTGGATCCGTTCGGTCTCGACGACTTCCCACGGCTGCGGCGTCTTCATCGCCCGAAATTAGCACGGGGGCAACCGCGTTCAGTAGGATGCCTCCGAGCGCCGCAAGCGCGGTGAGCCAGAGGCGCAGCAAGCGCCACAGGCGCGCGCAGCGAGGCGGAGCCGAGCGAAGATCGAAAAGGCGGGCGAGCGAAGTTCACCGGGATGAATTGGCCGACCTCGACAGCACAGTGGAAACGCGGCGGGCACGCGTTCACGGTGCTGATCGCCATCAGCTGCGGTCTCGCCGGAGCCTTCGGCGCGATCGTCTTCCGGCTGATGATCCGCCTGTTTCAGGGTCTCTTCTTCGGCGGACTGGAGGGGATCGAGGCGGTTCTCGAGGAGGGGCTCCTGGCGGACGCCGGCGACCCGTTCGAGGTGGCGAGGACCCTCTCCTGGCCGCTCCTGTTGGTGATCCCCGCCCTGGGAGGCTTGATCGTCGGGCCTCTGGTCTACTTCTTCGCCCGCGAGGCCAAGGGGCACGGCGTTCCCGAGGTGATGGAGGCGGTGGCGGTGCGAGGCGGGGTCATGCGCCCCCGCATCGTCGGCGCGAAGATCCTGGCCTCGGCGATCTGCATCGGCTCCGGCGGATCCGTGGGCCGCGAAGGTCCCATCGTGCAGATCGGATCCGCGCTGGGCTCGGTGATCGGACAGATGCTGCGGGTGCCGGCGCGGCAGCTGCGCACCATCGTCGGATGCGGCGCGGCCGCGGGAATCGCCGCGACCTTCAACGCGCCCATCGCCGGGGCTCTCTTCGCGGTGGAGGTGATCGTCGGCGACTTCGCCGTGACCCAGTTCAGCCCGATCGTCATCTCGGCGGTCGTGGCGACGGTGGTTTCCCGCTACTTCCTGG
This sequence comes from uncultured Spirochaetales bacterium, assembly GCA_964615365.1. Lineage (GTDB taxonomy): Bacteria > Myxococcota_A > UBA9160 > UBA9160 > UBA6930 > CAVXZE01. The sequence continues at coordinate 29,765 of CAZTOU010000006.1, read as the reverse complement.
GCAACACCCCCGCCTTCGCTGTTCCCGAGTACGAGCTGGTGAGCCCCTTCGAGCTCGGCCCCTACATGATGGTGGGCGTGCTCGCGGGCCTGGTCGGGACGATCTTCGTCCGGACCCTCTACGCCACCGAGGACGCCTTCGGAAGGCTCGCGATTCCCGAGTGGACCAAGGCCAGCCTGGGAGGGCTCATGATCGGGGCGATCGGGATCTTCTTCCCGAACGTCTTCGGCGTCGGATACAGCAGCATCGAGATGGCGCTTTCCGGTGAGCTGCCGATCCTGCTGCTCGGAGTCCTGCTGGGCGTGAAGATCCTGGCCACCTCCATCACCATCGGCTCGGGCGGCTCCGGCGGAATCTTCGCGCCCTCCCTCTTCCTCGGGGCCATGACCGGCGGGCTGTGCGGCAAGCTGCTCTACGGCTGGTTTCCGGCCTCGACAGCCGGCTCCGGCGCCTACGCCCTGGTCACGATGGGTGCCGTGGTGGCGGCGACCACCCACGCTCCGCTGAGCGCGATCATCATCATCTTCGAGCTCACCCAGACCATCGACATCATCCCACCGCTGATGGCCGCCTGCGTAGTGAGCAGCCTGATCGCCATGTTCCTGTCGAAGGACTCGATCTACACGATGAAGCTCACCCGACGGGGTGTGGACATCCACCGGGAGGAGGACCCCAACGTCCTGAAAAGCCTCTACGTTCGAGACATCGTCGACCGCGAGCCCGAGGTGGTCACCGCCTCGACGAGCCTCGAGAAGGTGCTGAGCCTGATCGTGGAGAGCGATCACGCCGAGGTCTTCGTCACCAACGAGGCCGGGGACCTGATGGGCGCGATCTACCTCCACGAGCTCCGCCGCATCATCCTCGAGCAGGACCACCTGCGCTCCCTGGTGGTGGCGGGAGACCTGCTGGAGCGAAACCGCCCCACGGTACGAGAGGAGAACGATCTCGACCTGGTGATGCAGATCTTCAGCCACGAGGAGATCGAGGAGCTCGCGGTGGTGTCCGCAGAGAACAGCCGGAAGCTGGTGGGGTCGGTCCACAAGCGCGACGTGATCAACGCCTACAACCAGGAGGTGATGCGCAGGGACCTGGCCGGCGGCGTCTCCACGACCATCGCGGTGGTGGACAAGGTCCACCAGGTCGATCTGGGCGGGGGCTACGTGGTCCAGGAGGTATTGGCGCCGCGCTCCTTCGTCGGCCGATCCCTCCGCGAGCTCGACCTGCGCACCAGGGCCGGAGTGCAGGTGCTGATCATCCGGAGCCCTGCGGCGAAGCCGGAGACACCGGCGATCCGAGTGCCCGACCCGAACGCCCGAATCGAGTCGGGCGACAAGCTGGTCCTCGCCGGGCCCAAGGACTCGGTCGACTCGGTCGCGAATTCCTAGCCCACTTGGAGATCAGAGCACCTCGTCGATCAGGATGGTCACGCCGGTGGCGCCCGGGAGGTGGGTCCCCTCCGCCGCGCCTTGGAGATCCCCAGGCGTCCGCGTCGCCGCGTCGCCGTCCCCGTCGATGCGGGCGGTGAGCCGAAGGGAGCCCTCGAAGGACGCGTCGTGCCCCATCCGGTCGTCGGGGCCCAGCTCGAAGTCGAGCGGAAACTCCGGGGCGGGAATCCGCTTCACCGCGACCGGTGCCCCCGGTCCTCTGGCCCAGGCCATCAGAAACAGCACCGCGCCCTCCCGAACTCGCCCGGCGAGCTCGGGCGTCAGGAGGATCCGTCCGCTGAGCGGGGGGCCGGCTACCGTCGCTTCCCGCCGTCGCCCCATCGGCATCGGGGTTCGACCTTCCGAGGGTCCGGCGTTCGAGCGTTCCGCTCCGTCCGGAAAGATCGCGGAGAGGTCCGGCTCCACGACCTGCTCGTCGGGATCGAACGGCTCCACATTGCGGTGACATCCACCCGCAAGGGCCAGCGGCAGCAAGAGGCTGGCGATCCAGCGGCGCATCATCGCGGCAAGAGTAGCGGACGGCTCGAAGATGCCAGATCCCCCCTCTTTGTCGGCGAGCTTCTGAAGCTGCTACGCTTGGAGAGGATGCGGAGCCTGGGGGTGGCCCGGCGGGATAGCCGAGCCTGAGATCACACCCCTCGAACCTGATCTCGTTCGTGCGAGCGAAGGAAAGGCAGGGAGGTGCGCGCTCCCCCGATCCACCACCGGCGCCCCGCGATTCGAGAGGAGCGCCGACCATGTCCAATCCCACCCAGCGCGATTCCCGCCTCGAGTTCCCGCCCCTCGGCGGCGATCCCCAGTCGCCCGGCGTCGGAACGACGCCGGGCAGCTTCGCGAGGCCCGCGGATGTCGGTGGCCCCAGGGCCTACAGCTCACCGGACACCCCCGGAATGCCCGAGCCTTCATCGAAGACGGCTTGGGATTTCCTGCCGCCGGGCTGGAAGCTCGAAGACGGCCGTGGCATCCCCCCGCAGGGCTTCGAGCCGGTCACCCAGCTCGAGCACGCACGGATGGGCCGGATCACACCCGAAATGCGCCGTGCGGCTGAAGGAGAGCCCCACCTGTCGGTCGAGCAGATCCGCGACGAGGTGGCGGCCGGTCGGATGGTGATCACCGCCAATCGGGTCCACCTCGAGCACCGCCTCCATCCCCTCTGCATCGGTCGGGCGGCCAAGACCAAGGTGAACGCCAACATGGGCGCCTCCCCGGTCTCGAGTGGGACCGACGACGAGGTCGAAAAGCTCCACTGGGCCGAGCGCTGGGGCGCCGACACGGTGATGGACCTCTCCACCGGGGGCGATCTGGACACGACCCGGGAGGCCATCATCGCGAGCTCCCGGATCCCGATCGGAACCGTGCCCATCTACTCGATGATCATCGGCAGGCGGATCGAGGATCTCGACGAGCGGGCCATCCTGGAAGGGATCGAGCACCAGGCCAGGCAGGGTGTCGACTACATGACCGTCCACGCCGGGCTACTGCGCGAGCACCTGCCGCTGGTGAAGCGGCGTCTGATCGGGATCGTGAGCCGAGGGGGCTCCCTGCTGGCCAAGTGGATGATCCACCACGGCAAGCAGAACCCCATATACACGCTCTGGGACGACATCTGCGAGATCATGCGCCGCTACGACGTCACCTTCTCTGTGGGTGACGGGCTCAGGCCGGGAGGCCTGGCCGACGCCACGGACGCGGCTCAGCTGGCCGAGCTCGAGACCCTCGGCGAGCTCACCGAGCGGGCCTGGCGGCACGGCGTCCAGGTGATGGTCGAGGGACCGGGGCACGTCCCCTTCGACCAGATCGAGTTCAACATGAAGCTGGAGCGGCGTCTCTGCCACGGGGCTCCCTTCTATGTGCTGGGTCCCCTCGTCACCGACATCTTCCCCGGCTACGACCACATCACCAGCAGCATCGGCGCAACCGCCGCCGCCTACCACGGCGCGGCGATGCTCTGCTACGTGACGCCCAAGGAGCACCTGGGGCTCCCCAAGAAGGACGACGTCAAGCAGGGCTGTGTCGCCTACAAGATCGCCGCTCACGCCGCGGACGTCGCGCTGGGGATCGCGGGCGCCCGCGAGAGGGACGACGAGGTGACCCGGGCGCGGGCCGCGCTCAACTGGGAGAAGCACTTCGAGCTCTCCTTCGATCCCGACCTCGCCCGTGCCTACCACGACGAAGACCTCGACGTCGACACCGACTTCTGCGCGATGTGCGGGCACGACTGGTGCGCGGTCCGAATCAGCAAGGAGATCGACGAGTTCCTGAGTGGAAGGGACGACCGCTACGCGTGGGACCAGGCCAAGGTCAGCGCCGCACTCACTCCGGAGCAGAAGGAGATTCTCGAGAAGCGCGGCGTGCTGGCTCCGGAGGAGGTACACCGGCTTGCCAGCAAGACACTCAGAGTGATGGGCTCCGATACGGGCGGCAAGGCCGGCTGCCACAGTGACCGCGCGGACGCGGAGGAGGCCCGCCGTATCCAGCGCGCAGCGGTCGAAGAGCTTCCCACCTCGACCGAAACCTAGAGACCCAGAAAGAGATCGCCCCGGAACCACCTGGGCTCCGGGGCGTCGAGACCGCGAGCTTCACCCCCCCCTGGGTCCACTCGGATCTATGTCCTGCTATCTCGGCGGATTCTCGGGAGACTTGAGGACTTCTTGCCGGCGGAGTGCATTTTCTTGGAGAGGCAGCTCGGCATCAGCCAGCGGAAGACCCCCGGGGACACACGCCAGACCCGCCCGGAGCGGCCCCTCGTCTAGTCGCCGGTGGGCGGCTGCGGCTCCTCCTGGTCTCGATCGGCCACGACGGCAGCCTCTTCGGGCGACTCGAGCTCCTGCTGCGCCCATTGAATTCGCGTGTAGTCGAAGCTCCCATCGATGATCACGTTGAACTTGACGATCTCGAAGTAGGGAGACAGGTCGAAGTCCCGGGGCGTCAGCAAGGTGGGGTGGCGCATGTGAAAGATTCCGGTGTATTGGCCCGAGTTGTATCCGAAGATCACCTTCCAGAGGCCGCGGCGCCGGCGAGCACCCGACTCGGCGTCGTCGGGAAACTCCACCGCTGGCAGGATCGGGAAGCGGACCTTCTGGAAGATCTGGCCGACGAGGCTCGAGCAGATCACCTCCGTCGGCACACCACTCCCGAAGTGCAGGGCGGTGCCTCGGAGCCGGCTCGGAATCAGCGATACCGGCACCAGGTAGCGTGCCAGGTCGAAGATGTTGCGCAGATCGTAGTTCCATCCGATGGCCGCCACGTGTTCGTCGAGGATGACCTGGAGGTGCTCCGCCCGCAGGCGATGGGGCCGCACCAGGCGGAAGTTGTAGTCGATGTACTTCGATACCGGCGATGCGACGACACCCCGGGGCAACGCCTCGACCAGTAGATGAGCGGCCTCGTCGCCGAAGGCCTTGCGGGCGCGCTCCGCCAGCTCTCCTCCGCGGCGCAGCAACTCGTCCCCGATGTAGAGCGCGGAGTGTGACCAGGAGCTCTGGGTCAGGTACTTGATCATCATCGAGATGCGGGTGTCGCCGTCGACCAGGACCACGTCGCCCTTACGAATGTGCCGGTGCAGCGCTTCCGTGTCGTTCCAGCCACGGCGTTCGTAGCCGGGAAGCGGCTCGGTCAGGAAGCCGACGAGCCAATCGGTGATCCAGCGACGAATACCCAAGCTCCCTCCTCGCTCTAGCTTCGGCCAGAGCGGCCACCCAGAAAAGTCGGGATTTTCGTAGCCGTTTCGGAAGGCGTCATGTATCCTTTGCGCCGTTCAGAGAAAATTACTTTATTTTCCAGCACTTAGCGAAGAATTCGAGATCAGAATTCGGGATCGAAACAGAAGCTCCGATGGACGTCAGGATCAAGACCCAGGTCGAGTTCATGGTCTCGGGCAGTGGCCTCGAGGACGCGATGGCCGAGTTCGATGAGCTCACCGTGTCCAGTTTGATCCGCGAGATCCTCGACAAGGCCATCGCCTGCGACGACATCCGCGTCGAGGTCATCGAGGGTCCCAACAACCTCGAAGAGTACGACTCTCAGCAGAACAGCTGAGCCACCTTCGTCAGAACAAGCGGAGCTGCCGGGGTACTCGATCCACCGGCTCTCGCGTCGCGTCTCCCAGGGAGATCGGTGCGGCTTCTCTGCGGCGCGGTCGATAGATCCCCTGGTCCCGCGCGTACTCCAGGATTGCTGCGTAGAAACTCCGAAAGCCGGCTCCGTGATCGAAATGCTTCAGGTGCGCCAGCTCGTGACACAGGGTGCTCACGAGGCTGGAGTACTTGAGGGGCTTCCTGGTAACGGCGTGTCGTAGGCGGATGCGGATGGTTCCATCCGAATAACAGATGCCGTATCGCCGCTTCACCCTCGCGGCTTCCGCCTCGATGGATCGATAACGCAGCCCGAAACGCGCAGCGATCACCGCTGCGTCACGGTTCAACCGCCTCATCAGTGCACGATTCGCGCGACGATCCATTCAAACGGGTTGGATTTAATCCGCAACGGGGATGATCGTCAAGACGGGGAGGCTGCGCTCCCCGGCAGCGTCGGCCGCTGCCTGCCAAGCCTCGACTCCTCTCTCGCGAGCCCGATCCTGGCGTCGAGGTGGCCTCGGTGACGGGAAGGGAAAAAAGCGACGAACGTGAGAAATTGCGAATTTTTTCGTTTTTCGAGAACCGGACTCGAAAAACCGAGATTCCGATCTCGCCGGGATCGAGCCGATGACACCTCTTTGCACCGACTCAACTCGCCTCAAGATTGGACGGAAACCCCGCGAGACTGAAACGCGTTCCGATTTGCAAACGGCGGTTCTCCGACGGCGAGAACGCCCTCCGAAGCGATCCTGCAGCGTGTTGGTGCGGTGCGTCGATCGACCGCGGCCGCCGTTGCGCGGTCTCGGTCGGAGTGCTCTACTCGCGCCCGGGCACGAGATGGCGGGCAGCGGGTTTTCCGCTGTGAGAGGCTCGAAATCCCCGAGAATCAATAGAAGAGAATGAGCAGTCCCCCCCTGCTCTGGAGCGAGGTCCTCCGACAGCTCCAGAGCGAGCTGTCGGAGTTTTCTCTGGAGGCGTGGATTCGCCCCCTCGAAATCCGCGAGGAGGGCGATTGGCTCTGCCTTCTGGCACCGGGCCCGTTTCACAAGAAGCGGGTGGAGTCCCGTTTCCTCGGTCGGATTCGTGACATCGCGGCGGGTCAGGCCAACCGCCCGATCCGCGTCACCGTGGAGCAGCTCTCCGAGGAGGCCGACCCGGCTCCTCTGCCCGATCGCGCTCGCCACACCGCGCCGGTGCGGGTCAGGAAGCCGAGGCGCACCGTCGTCCCGCCGCAGCCGGCACTGCCACACAGCTTCGAGACCTTCGTCGTGGGGCGCACCAATGCTCTGGCCCGGGAGGCATCCCTGGCTCTGGCACAGGGACGACAGAACGGCGTGAGCCCGCTCTTCCTGGTGGGCTCTCCGGGCAATGGAAAGTCGCACCTGGCGCGCGCGGTGATCGTCGAGGCCCGGCAAAACGGGATCCAGCGGGCGCGACACGCCTCGGCCGAGTCCTTCACCTCGGAGCTCGTCTCCTCGATTCGCTCCAGGCAGACCAGCGGATTCAAGCAGCGCTTCCGCGAGCAATGCGATCTCCTGGTGCTCGAGGACGTCCAGTTCTTTCAGGGGAAGACCTCGAGCCAGCTGGAGCTCTTCCACACCCTCGAGCGTCTCCGCGAGGTCGGCGCCCGCATCGTCCTGACCGGCGACCGGCTCCCCCGCGACATCCCGAAGCTGGACCGTCGTCTCTCTTCGCAGATGTCGAGCGGCCTGGTGATCGAGCTGGAGCATCCCGACCCGGACCTCCGCCGCAGGCTCCTGATCAGCAAGGCCTCTGCGGGCGGGGTGCGCCTTCCCGAGCGCTGCCTGGAACGCCTGGTCGAGGCGGTGAGCGGAAGCGTGCGGGATCTCGAAGGCGCGCTGATCCAGCTGGTGGCGACCGCTTCTCTCCTCAAACGGCCCATCGATCTCGAGCTCACCGAGGCGGCCCTGCGCAAGGTGGAGGATCCCAGCCGAGAGAGCGGCGGCGTCGGCATCGGTGCGGTGATCCGGGCGGTGGCCGATTTCTTCGGCGTCTCCGTCGAAGCCCTCTCCTCGCGGTCCCGAAAGCGGAGCATTCTGTTGCCTCGACAGCTCGCCATGTTCCTGATGCATCGCTACACGGATGCATCCCTGGCGGAGATCGGTCGCGCCCTCGGCCGCAATCACCCGGCGGTCCGCAACGCCATCCGGGTGGTGGAGCGAGCCGTCCTGGAGAGGCCCCCCCTGCGCTATCAGGTCGAGGAGCTCGCCTCCCGGATCGAGAAGCGTCGTCCGGGAGACCGCTGATCGAGCGCGCGCTGTAGTTCAGGCGACCGCGGGGGGACGATCGCCGCTCGGGAGCTCCTCTTCGGCACCGCGCCAGCGCCGCGGGCCACTGATCTCCGTACTCTGCCGCGGCTCCAGGGAGGGTGGATCGAGGGCCGGATCATCGAAGCGGCGCAGGATCTCGTAGACCGTGCTGCGCTGGACGGGAATCCTCCCCACCTCGCGGATCAGGCGCCGGATCTCCTCGGGGGGAAGATTCTCCCCGTGATCTCCGCCGGACTCGCGGGTGATGGATTCCTCCATCAGCGTCCCCCCGAAGTCGTTCGCGCCGGCGAGCAACGCCAGCTGCGAGAGCTTCCCGCCCATCTTGACCCAGGACATCTGGACGTTGGTGACCCAGGGCCGGAAGAAGAGCCGGGCGATGGCGATGATCCGCAGATCGTCGGCGGCCGAGGGCCCGGGGCGCGTTCCCAGGCGATGACCGAGCCGGGTCCTCTCGTGGATGAAGCCCAGCGCCACGAACTCCGTGAAGCCCCCGGTCTCCTTCTGGAGATCGCGCAGCAGCCCGAGATGGCGGACCACGTGGTGGTCGCTCTCGGCGTGGCCGTACATGATGGTGGCGCTGGAGCGGAGCCCGACCGAGTGGGCCGTCCGGACGATCTCCAGCCAGCGCTCCGTCATCAGCCTTCGGGGCGAGACGCGGGCGCGGAGCTCGTCGTCGAGGATCTCGGCCGCGGTTCCGGGAATCGATCCCAGCCCGGCGTCCCGGAGCCAGGTCAGGTACTCGGCGAGTGACATACCGCTCTTCTTGTGGCCGAAGTCGATCTCTTCCGGGGAGCAGGCGTGGATGTGGAGGTCGGGGAACTCGCGCTTCAGCCGCACCAGGATCTCCCGGTAGTGGGTGTGATCCTTGCGGGGATCGATCCCCCCCTGGATGCAGACCTCGGTGGCACCGCGGGAGACGGCGTCCCGCACCTTCTCCGCGATCTCCTCCAGGCTGCGATCGAAGGCGTCCTCGTCCTCCCGGTGTCGCGAAAACCCGCAGAAGCTGCAGCCGGTGTAGCAGACGTTGGTGAAGTTGATGTTCCGGTTGATGACGAAGGAGACATCCTCGCCGACGTCCTCGGCGCGGGCGACGTCCGCGGCGCGGGTGAGGGCCTGGAAATCAGCCCCCTGGGTCCGCATCAGCAGGAGGGCATCCTCGGCGCGCAGCTCGCGACCGCGGAGCGCTGCGTCCAGCACTCGCGCAACCTCGGGCGAGACGTCGGAAAGCAATCGTTCGAGCATCAGGCAGCCTCCTGCCGAGGACCGGCATAGCCATCTTCACCAGCGACCCGGAGCGCCGCCGCACGCACCTGTGGATCGAGAAACTCCGGGCGGCTCAGGTACTCCGCGTGAACCGGTAGCCGTTCGACCAGTCGGTGCCCGGCGGATTCGGTCCGCTCGCGCAGCTCCCGGAGCGCCGGCCAGGGCGCCTCGGGATTGACGAAATCCACCGTCACCGGGGATACCCCGCCCCAGTCGCTGACGCCGGAATGCAGCATCATCTCGAGCACTCCGGGAGTCAGGTTCGGTGGCACCTGTAGCTGGATTCGCCGACCCAGCACCAGGCGTGCCAGCGCGATCCAGCCGGCGACTTCCTCGTCGCGCAGCCCCGAGACGGCCCGCATCCGCGTCCCGGGCTTCGGATGGAAGGGCTGGATGATCGCCTCCTGGATGTGGCCGTGGCGATCGTCGAGGCTGCGGATGGTGAGGAGCGTCTCGACCCTCTCGGCGGCGCTCTCGCCGATTCCCAGCAGCATCCCGGTGGTGAAGGGAATGCGGAGCTCTCCTGCCTCCTCGTGCATGCGGAGGCGGAGGGCGGGCTCCTTGTCCGGCGCGTACTGGTGCGCCATGCCCTTCCCGCGCAGGCGGGGGCTGGTGCTCTCGAGCATCAGGCCCATGGAAGCGTTCCAGGGACGCAGCTGCTCCATTTGCTCCCGGCCTAGCACGCCGGCGTTGGTGTGGGGAAGCAGGCCGGCCTCGAAGGCGACCCGACAGGCCTCGACCAGGTACTCGGCGGTGCTCCGGTAGCCGCTCTCCTCGAGCCACCTGCGATAGGACCGATGGGCGACCTCGGGCTTGTCTCCGAGACACAGGAGCGCTTCGACGCAGCCCGTGGCGACACCCCCTCGCACCACCTCGGCCACCTCCGTGAGGGTGTAGGTCCTCGCCTCGGGCGAGTCCGGCTGCTTTGCGAAGGTGCAGTAGGCGCAGCGGTCCCGGCACAGATTCGTGAGCGGAATGAATATGTTACGGGAGACCGTGACGACGTCGCCGCGGGCCAGCCGCTTGCTCTCGGCGGCCCCCTCCATGACCGTGCGGCGGACGGACGGATCGGACAGACGATCGGCGAGGACGCCGGCGAGCTCCGCCTCGAGTCGCCCGCGCTCGACGGCGTCCCGGACGATTCGCTCGGCGTCGTGGGGGCTCGGGGGAATCACTTGGCGAAATATACCAGCCCGGGTTGGGGCTGGCTGGAGCCGCTGCTTTCCGACGAATCTCCGAGAAATCAAAAAAACGTGTCCCCTGGGGAACTCTCCCCCACGACCCGTGCCCACCCACTTAGAGAAGAGATCGCGCATCAAGATAAGGGAACCAATGTCCGATCCTTCGACCAGGGGAGTCTGCGGAGATCCGATGACGGCAGAGCGCGGGGTGGAGTGGAAGCGGAGATTCTCCGGGCTGGCGTTTCGGATCAGCTTGATGGTGTTCGGTGCCGCCCTCTTCACCTCCCTGGTGGTCACCTCGGTCTCGGTCCACTCCATCGGAACCTTCCTGCGCGGGGAGATCGACCGCAGGTTTCCCGAGCTGCTGGAGAACGGCAGCACCCGTCTCGACCTCTGGTACGAGCAGCGCGTGCACGACGTCACCGCGTTCGCAAGCAGCGAGGTCCTCCTCGAGGGGCTGAGCGCTCGCGGCGACATGACGCGGAAGGAGGTGTCCTGGTACCTCTCCTTCGTCCTGGAACGGTTTCCCCAGTACTCGGCACTGCTCCTGCTGGACGCGGACGGCAAGGCGCTGTTCAGGGCTGGCGAGACGGAAAGGGCGGAGCGCTCCGTCCAAGCCTCCCTGGCCGAGCTCGAAGAAGCCCGCGTCGGGCGCCTCCACTATCACGGGCGTCACCGCACGCAGCTGATCTCCGCTCCGGTGGAGAATTCTCGGGGCGAGCGGATCGCCACCCTCCACGCGGTCCTGCGTCTCGAGACCCTGCTACCGCTGCTCAGGCAATCACAGGGCAAGAGGAACACCGCGCTGCTGCTGGTCGACGACACCGGCAGGTCGCTGGGCGATCACCCCGAACTCCCTCCGCGCGAAGCTCCCATCGACGGCGCCGAGCCGGGAGAGGAGCCGGGGATCGTCATCACCGAGAACGCCTCCGGTGATCGAATCGTGATCAGCGCGGTCCGGCGGCCCCACCTCGGATGGACTCTGGTGGCGGTGGAGGCATACGACACCGCCTTCGCCCCCGTCGGGAACTCGCTTCGGCGCACCCTCGGCATCAACCTGCTGACGGTGATCCTCTCCAGCGCCGCCGCCTTCGCCTTCGCGACCTGGCGGGTGCGACCGATCCTGGCGCTGTCCGAAGGAGCTCGCCGCATCAGCGAGGGGGAGACCGCCGTCGAGGTACCCGACTCGGGCTCCGGCGACGAGATTCAGGTTCTCGCGCAGAGCTTCAATCGGATGTCCGCTCGCCTGCACGAGAGCCGCCTCGAGCTCGAGACCCGCAACGAAGAGCTGCAGCGCGCCAACGAGGCCCTCGAGCAGCTCTCCATCACCGACAGCCTGACGCGTCTGCACAACCACCGCTTCTTCCAGGATCAGTTCACGCGCGAGGCCAAGCGATCCGAGCGAAGCGGATCTCCCCTCTGCTTGGTGCTGATCGACATCGACGATTTCAAGAGCCTGAACGACAGCCTCGGCCACGCAGCCGGCGACACCGTCCTGGAAGGGATTGCCTCGGTGATGAGCTCGGTGCTGAGGGACACCGACATCCTCTGCCGCTATGGCGGCGAGGAGTTCGCCCTGCTGTCGCCGGGGACCGATCTGTCCGGCGCCATCTCACTGGCCGAGAAGATCCGCATCGCGGTGGCCGAGAGCGACTACGGCGTGGCCGGCCCGGAGGGGCCGGTTCGAATCACCGTCTCGATCGGAGTCACCGAGTTCGCGGAGTCGACCGGGGACACCTTCAATGAGGCGGACCGCGCCCTCTACGACGCCAAGGCCGCCGGCAAGGACTGCGTGGTGGTGGCCGCCCTCAGCGGATGAGGGAGCCGTGCACCCAGCCGACCGATCCCTCGGCCGTCCGCAGCAGAATCCAGTCTCCCTCCTCCCGCTCCGGAAAGACCGGCATGCCGAGCAGGAGCACGCCCAGAACGGCGTGCTGGGTGGAGGGCCCATCGCGGAGATTGACTCGCCGCCCGCTGACGCTCCGGGCGCCGGGCGCCGACTCCGCCCTCCTGGCTTCCTCCAGGATGTTCTTGGCGATGCGCGCGGCCCGTGAGGAGAAGAAGATCGCAGAGCCGAAGCTCTCCGCTCCGAGGAGGCGGTCGGCCTCCTCGAGCTTGTTCACCGCTTCCTTCACCAGCGAGGCCCGCCAGGGCGCGCGCTTCCTCGCGCGGTCGACCTGGATCCGCGCTTCTGCGAGGGCCGAGACCGCGTCGGCCCGGCTGTGGGATCCGCGAAGCCCGGACTCCACCGCCACCAGCTCCTGCTCGGCCTCGGCGACGTCCGCCCGGAGCCGCTCGATCTCACGCTCGAAGAGGCTGCTCCGCTCCGATTCGGCCCGCCGGTAGATGTCCTCGTCATTGTCGAGGGGCAAGTCAGGAGGGGGAGCGGCGCATCCCCCGGCGAGGCCCAGCGCAAGCGCAGAGGCTCCAATCAGCCCGGAGAGCCATCGAGGCTTTCGGATCCCGCAGACCATCCCGGTCCTATCGTCCGAAATGTCCCGCTGCTGAACGGCGATCGGAGAGTCAGATCCCCGGTCAGAAGAGCGGGCTAACGCCTACGCGCTCGCCGCGGGGGATAGGGCTTCGGCTCGCCCTTCGGCTGGGTGAGCCAGCGCCGGTGGACCCAGATCCAGTGGTCCGGAACCCGGCGAATCGCTGCCTCGATCACCTCCGTCATTCGTCGGGCGTTCTCCCGAACCGCCGCGTCTTGGTCATCCCCCGCGGGTAGGATCTCCAGGGCCGGGAGAAAGCGCACGCGGTGGCGAGCGCTCTCGCCCTCGCGCTCCACGAAGACCGGGACCACCGGCACCCCGGTGTGCATGGCGAGGCGTGGTGGTCCGCTCCGGGTGCAGGCGAGGCGGCCGAAGAAAGGAACGAACACCCCGCGCTCGCGACCGCAGTTCTGGTCGTAGGTCATGGCGAGGATCTTGCCGTCCCGCAGTGCGCGGAGCGCGGAGCGAGCCGCAGTGCCACGGGGGAAGAGCTCGGACCCGCCCCGCTGCCGCAGGGAGCCGAGCAGCTCTTCGATCAGGGGATTTTCCCGGGAGCGGTGGACGAGGGTCACCGGCAGGCCGTGCGCCACCATGGCGGCGGCCAGAAACTCCCAGGAGCCGAAGTGCGCAGTCAGCCCGATGACGCCGCCCGTCTTGGAGACCTTGCGGGCCGTCTCGAGATGATCGCCCCCTTCGATGCTCACCAGGCGCCGGAGCTCCTCCGCGTCACCGGAGCGGAGCAGGGCGAGCTCGACGAAGCTCCGCGCCAGGTTCGCGCAGGACTCCGTGAGCACCTGGCGCCGCCGAGACTCGGTCCACTCCGGAAAGGCGATGCGGAGGTTCACCCGTCCCACCGAGATCCGCGGTCCCCCCAGGCGGGCATAGGCGCGACCCAGATGGCCGGCGATGCGGAGCGCCGTCTGCCGGGGCAGGAGCTGGACGAGGCCGACCAGGGCACGCGCCGCCAGTGCGGCGAGACGACCTCGGAGCGCGAGGCCGCCAGCGGCATCGGCGGTCACGGGGCGGAGCGTTCGCGCCGAATCCTGATGCCGGCGTACTCGAGCACGCCCGCAATGGGCTTCGGCTTCCGAACCGTCACCGTCACCGCATCGACGTCGAACTTCCCGAGGAGCGCCCCGGCGATGCGCTCCCCCAGCGCTTCCACGAGCTTGTGCTCATGGCTGCTGGCGACGTCCTCGACGACCTCGAAGACGCGCTCGTAGTGGACGGTCTGCCGGATCAGGTCGCCGCGGCCCGCCACGCTGAGATCGCGCTCGATCTCGATGTCGAGGGTCACCGGTCTTCGCATCTGCCGTTCGGCCGCGGTCACACCGAGAGCCGCCGGGATCTGGATCCCCTCGAGGAAGATCGTGTCGACCATGGCAGTGCCTCCGCGGCGACGGGTTTTGACGGTCTGGCAGGGCCTGGCGCGAACTGTATCGGAATCCCAGGTTCCCGCGAACCAGGCGGGTTATCGGGCGGCACACCTGCGGTGTGCCTCTGGCAGTGGGTTCACCGCGCTTGACGGGGGCGCTTCGAGGTTCGAAGCTCCCGGCCGAACCGGGAGGTGATCATGGATTTCGAAGAGGTGCGGGCGCGAGAGGCGACCCATTTCCTTCCCGTGGTGGGGCGGATGCCCGTCGCTCTCGTCGAGGGACGCGGATCCAGGGTGCGCGACGTGACGGGCCGCGAGTTCGTGGATCTGACCGCCGGCTGGGGTGTCACCTGCATCGGCCACTGTCATCCGGCCCTGGTGGAGGCGATCTCCTCGCAGGCGGGACGCCTGATGCAGACCACCAACCTCTTCTACACACTCCCCCAGCTCGACCTGATCGAGAAGCTGGCGGCTCTGACACCCGACGAGATCACGCGGAGCTTCCTGGTGAACTCCGGCACCGAATCCGTGGAAGGCGCGCTGAAGCTGGCGCACCGGGCCACCGGCCGCTCCAGATTCGTCTCCACCGAGAACTCCTTTCACGGGCGCACGCTCGGTGCGCTCCGCGTGATCGGCCAGGCGAAGCATCGCGAGCCCTACGCCGCACTCCTGCCGGATCCTTCGATCGTTCCCTATGGAGACGCCGATGCGGCCCGCGCCGCCATCGACGAGAAGACGGCCGCCTTCATCGTGGAGGCGATCCAGGGCGAGGGCGGCGTCCGGGTTCCACCGCCGGGCTATCTCCGGGAGGTTCGCGAGATCTGCCGCGAGAAGGGGGCCCTGCTGATCCTCGACGAGGTCCAGACCGGGATCGGCCGGACCGGGAAGATGCTGGCCCTCCAACACGATGGCGTGACGCCGGACGTGCTGACCCTGGGCAAGGGGCTCGGCGGGGGCTATCCGATCGCCGCCTTCCTCACCACCGAGGAGGTTGCGAAGACCACCTCCCCCGGCGACCACGGGGGGACCTACATCGGAAACCCCGTGGCGTGCGCGGCGGCCAACGCCGTCCTCGACGTGGTTTGCGAAGAGAAGCTCCCGGAGAGAGCTGCCGAGCTCGGCCGCGAGGTCCAGGCGCGACTGCGAAGCTTCGCCGACGATCACCCGGACCTGGCCACGGAGGTGCGGGGACGCGGGCTCTTGATCGGTCTCGTACTCCGCGACGTCGAGAAGGCAGCGGCGCTTCCCGGGCGCGCCCTGGATCGGGGCATTCTCGTCAACGTCACGGCCGGAGACGTGATGCGGCTCTTCCCGGCGCTGAACATTCCCGAGGCGGATCTCTGGCCCGCCATCGACACGCTGCTGGAGCTGGTCGCCTCCTGATCCCGGGGACGTTACATGCGTTA
>CAZTOU010000006.1:0-14226 GCA_964615365.1 uncultured Spirochaetales bacterium | reverse complement strand
GGGCCCGTCCCTGGGGTTCTGGGTTTTGGCCCCAAAAACGAAAGAACGCAAGGAACGTCCCCGCAACCGCTAGAGTCGCGCCTCTTCGCCCTCGGCGAGGGTGAGCACCTCGACACCTTCTTCGGTGACCAGGCAGGTGTGCTCGAACTGCGCCGACAGGGTGCCGTCGACGGTGACCGCCGTCCAGCCGTCGTCCAGGATCTTGGTCTTCCAGTGTCCCAGGTTGATCATCGGCTCGATGGTGAAGGTCATCCCGGGGACGAGCATCTCCCCCGTGCAGGGAGCGCCGAAGTGGAGAATCGAGGGGGCGGTGTGGAACTCCCGGCCAATCCCGTGGCCGGTGAACTCCCTCACCACCGAGTAGCCCTGGGCCTCCGCGAAGGTCTGGATGGCATGGCCGATGTCACCGACCTGGGCGCCGGGCTTCACCACCTGGATCCCCAGCCACATCGCCTTGTTGGTATCGGCGACGAGGCGCCGGGCAATCGGTGAGACGTCGCCCACCAGGAAGGTGCGCGAGCTGTCGCCGTGCCATCCCTCCAGGACCGGGGTCACGTCGACATTGATGATGTCCCCGCTCTCGAGCACGCGATGCTCATCGGGGATTCCGTGGCAGACCACGTCGTTGATCGAGGTGCAGCAGTGGGCGGGGAAGCCGCGATAGCCGCGAGGGGCACTGGTGGCGCCCTGGGAATGCGTCACCTCGGCGACCAGCCGATCGATTTCGCCGGTGCTGGCCCCGGGCCGAATCAGCTCGGAGACGCGGTCGAGGAGCTCCGCGGTCAGCCGGCCGGCGGCCCGCATCTTCTCGATCTCGGCAGGACTCCAGGCGCGGATTCCGCTCCTCTGCTTCTTCGGCTTGCTCTTCTTGCGGATGCGCTTCATGGACCTCGAGCCTGCGGAGCCTCCTTCGATCCTTCAAGATAGGCTAGCCCGCATTTCTCATCGGGTCATAGCGGGGCTGACGAGAGCTCGGTGCAAAGACCGCGGATCAGGAAGGAACGCATTCGATCGGGGTCGACGATCTCCTCGATGGAGCCCACCTCCCGGGCGCGATCGACGGTGTGAACCGCGTCGAACTCGGCGGCGAGCACCGCCTGCTCCTGGAGGATCACCTCTTGGAGGGTGCGTTCGAAGAGCCCCCGCACGTCGTCTCCCTGATCCGACCGCAGACGTTCCCGCAGCGCTCGCACCCGGGGGTCGGCCATCGCCCGTCCTCGCACCTCGCGGGAGAACACCACGGCCGCCGCGGGCCCACCTCCGATCACCGAGGCAAAGGAGCCGGTCAGCGCAGAGGCACGCAGCCGGGGGTTCAAGGCGCGAGAGAAGACCACGTAGGCGCCGCCGTGGTAGCGGGAAACCACCAGGAACAGGATCGGTCCTTCGAAGTTCACCACCGCCCGCGCGATCTCGGCGCCGTACTCGAGCTGGAGCTTGCGCATCGATTCCGGAGACCCGTCGAATCCCGAGAGATTCGCCAGCACCACCACCGGTCGGTTCCCGCTGGCGGAGTTGAGGGCGCGCGCCACCTTCTTCGACGAGAGCGGGAAGAACGTGCCTCCGGTCCACGAGGCCGGACCGTCCTGGGGCCGGTAGCCCTCTCGGGTGACGTTCTGGCTCTCGACCCCGATCAGGCAGACGGGCTGACCGCCCAGGTGCGCATCCCAGACGATGGCCATCTCCGCACCGACCATCGAGCGCCAGCGTTCCAGGTGTCCCCCGTCCCGATCGATCACCGCCTCCATCAACGCGCGCATCGGGAAGGGTCGTTTGCGTCCCGGATTCACCTCGTCATCGAAGATCTCGCCGACGCTTCGGAACTCGCCCTCGCAGGTCTGGTCCGAGACCGGGCGGTCGTCGTCGTCCGTCGTCGGGTGCCTGCGCGGACCGCTCTCTCCGGGGACGACGTAGGTGTAGCGGTAGTGCCGGTAGAGGATGCGGTAGGCGTCGACGATGTCGGTGGCGTAGTACTGGGCTTCGCCGTTCGCCCCCATGATCCGCTCGAAGCCGCCGATCGCCGTCTCGTCCTCGGCGGCGACGCCTCCGGAAGCCTCCAGTGCGGCGCGGCCGGTGAGCACCATCGAGGCGCCCGGCGTCATGATGAGCGCGCCTCGCGTGTGCATCAGCATGGTGGCGAGTGCGTCGAAGTAGCTCTGGGCGCCCACGTTCACCCCGGGGACGATGACGTGGATGGTCCCGTCCGCCTGGGTGAAGGTGACGATGCGGCGCGCTACTCGGGCCGTCGCATCCAGGTTCTCGGTGCCGCTGTCCATGGCGATCCGAGCGCCGCTCGAGACGGGTACCCACTCGAGCGGAATGCCGTTCTGCTCCGCCAGGTCGATCGCAGCCACCAGCCGGTCGCATTCGGCTTCGGCCAGGGAGCCCATTCCCAAGGTCGGATCGGAGAGCACCAGGACCCGCCGCATGCCCTCCGGCACCTTCGCCGTCGGTGTGTCGATGATGCCGAAGACGACGGAGCTCGAATTGACTCCGTAGGGGCGACCCGCGAAGCTGCGCGCGACGCGGCTCTCCGCCTCGGGATCCAGATCGTACTCCTCGAAGCGCCCGGCCGGCAGCCCCGCCCGCCCACCTCCGCCGTTGGATCCCGTCCCGGCGCCGGTGAGCATGCGGATGATCTCGTAGGGATAGACGAGTCGACGGCGACGCGCCTCGACCACCTTCCGCTCGTACTCGCTGCGGGGCAGCAGCCGACCTCGCCGGGACTCGCGCCAGAGGAGATTCATCTGAGAGCCGGTGATGTCGGAGATGACGATCTCGGTCTCCTGCGCGGCGAGTTCCGGAGCCTCGCGGTCGAGCAGCTTCAGCTGCACCACCACCTTCTCGAGGCCGAGGTGGCGTGTCGCCGGGGCCAGACGGTGGGCAAGTCGCTCGACGAGCTCGGGGTCCAGGAAGACCTCCGGTGCCGCGAAGATGACGACGCGGTTCCACTGAAGCCGACGCTTCGGATCGAGAAGCGTCAGGATGGCCCGCATCGAGCGGGTCGCCTCGTAGAAGGCGCGCTCGAAGGCGGCGATCTGCAGGTCGGCCTCGCGCCCCTCGTCCGGGGAGCGGCTGCGCAGATCCGCCAGCACGAAGATCCGCTCGTCGCTGGCGACCTCGCGGCTTCGGCCGTGGAAGCAGTAGATCCCATCGCTGCCGGGAATCCGGCTCAGCTCGAAGTCGTCGAGCCGCTCCAGGTCGATGCGCCGGGCGGCCTCGGGATGAATCTTGTGCAGGGACTCGTCCTCCCGGAAACCGTCGCGGGTGGGAACGAAGCTGCGGTGGGAATCGGGTCCTCCGGACCGCACCAGGTTCAAGGTGAAGCGCCCCGACGGCAGGCCCGCGGCCAGGGCCGGCTCCAGCTCCTTGACCAGATCCTCGGCCTGGGAGTCCTCGCTCACGGGGACGAAGAGCTCGATCGCGTAGACGGCGGGCCACTCGTGACTGTCCCGCTCCCGCTCCGCCGCCTCGAACAGGCGCGCCGCCGTGGTGCCGATCTCTCGTGGTGCTGCGGCGCCGCCCAGCACGGTGCGCCGGCCCGGGAACTCGAGACGATCGATCCAGATCTCCTCTTGCCGGGAGGTGACGTGGAGCGTCGGCTCCGACGGCGAGTAGGTGCGGCGCAGGTGGGCGGCGAGGGCGATGGCGCGCCGGCGCGGATCGGGATCGGCGAGCCAGCGCCCGACCCGATCGAAGACGCCCCGAGGCGCATCGGCCACGTGGCGCAGCACGTCCAGGGGGGGCGCCGTGGGCTGGGACTCCAATGCCGCGAGCCAGCTCTCGACCTGTCCGCTGGTGCGCTCGGCCTCCCGCTCGATCTCGGGCCTCTCGAAGATCACGTATCTCGCCTCGATCGCCGCATCGGCGACCGCGTGGGAAACCCGGCCGCGCATTCCGGCGATGTCCCGAAGGGCGGCGGCCAGCCTGGCGTCGGCGCCCAGCGCCACCTCCCTTCGAGCCAGCGCCGTGACCCGGAGAAGCAAGCCGAGGACGAGGCGGTCGCGGAGCTCCGAGGGCAGCTGGGCGGCCAGGATGCGCAGCACCGCCCGCTCCAGGGCACCGCTCGGCTCGAGACCCGTGATTCCGTAGTGCGTGAGAGCGGTGCTGACGAGCTCCAGGAACTCCGGGGCGATCCCGGCGCCCCCCGCGCGAACCCGCCGGAGGTAGGTGCGGAGCCGTTCGCTGTTCGAGGGGCCGAGCTCTCCCGAGACGGAGGCGCGAGGCGAACGAACCGAGAGCCGCGCCACGTCGGCGAAGAGGACCAGCTCGTGGCGGATCTCCGCGAGCTCGCGCCCGAACTCTCGAGAGAGCCGTTCGGGAAGCGGAGCTTCCAGGAACTCGCTCAGACGCTCACTTCGCTCCGGGTTCGCGTCGTAGCCGAGGAGGACCCGGCGAACCTCCTCGCGCACCGCCTCGATGGCACCTCTCCGTTCCTCCGCCGCGGCAGACGCGGCGCCGACCAGATCGGGCTCGCCGAGACGTCCACCGGGAAGCGTCTGGAAGAGCCGCTCCAGGGGATCGGGTAGCTCCCGAAGCTCGAGCCGCCGGCGCGCGCCCACCTCGATGTCCTCTTCGCCGGACGGATCGATCACCAGGAGCACGTCCCCCGCCGCGACCTGCTGTCCCTTGCGCACCTTCACCTCGGTGACGATCCCGGTCACGGGTGCGTCGAATCCGATCTCCATCTTCATGGCTTCGAGGACGCCGAGGGACTGGCCGGCGATGACGCGATCTCCCGGAGCCACGTCGACGGAGACGACCATCGCGGGAGTGCTGGCACGCACGTGCCCGGCGGCCTGCGAGCCGAACCGGTGGGCGTGACCCTCGACCTCGACCCGCAGCCACACGTCATCCACGTCGTAGAGAAGACGCAGGGTGCGGCTCCCGACCTGGAGGCGGGCGGTGTGGCCGCGCTCTTCGCGAAGCGTGGCGGCGACCACACGGCCGTCGAGATGGACGCGGTACCTCCAGGAGCCGATCGCGAAGACCTGGAGCCGATACTGCTCGCCTCCGTGGGTGAGATCGATCTGCTGGCCTCGCGAGGGCGGAATGCGCTGGGGCAGGAGGCCGCCGGGGTCCGCGTAGAAGTTGAGCTGGACGGCGGCCCGGACCCGCTGGTAGGAGAGGATGGCGGCGGCGATCAGGGCCTCCACGGCATAATCGCCGTCCGGGGCCCGGGAAGCGGCGAATCGATCCAGCCAGCCGGTGTCCACGCCGCCGGAGCGAAACTCGCGGTCGTCGAGGATCTCGGCGAGGTAGCCCTTGTTGGTGGCACCCCCCTCGATCACCAGGTCGAAATCCGAAAGCGCGCAGGCCAGCCGCGCGCGGGCCTCTTCGCGGGTCTCGCCGGTGGCGATCACCTTCGCGATCAGGGAATCGAAGGCCGCGGGCACCGCGCTTCCGGTGGCCACACCGGTGTCGACGCGAACCCGGGGGCCGAGCGACGGATCGAAGCGAACGATGCGGCCCGGCGCGGGTGCGAAGCCGGCATTGGGATCCTCGGCACAGACGCGCGCCTCGATGGCGAATCCCCTCTCCCGTAGGGGCACGTAGGAGAGCGACTCTCCGCGCGCGATCTGGATCTGGAGCCTCACCAGGTCGCTCCCGGTGATCTCCTCGGTGACGGCGTGCTCCACCTGCAGACGGGGATTCATCTCGAGGAAGTAGTACCCCCCCTCGACCACCAGGAACTCGACCGTTCCCAACCCCTGGTAGCTCACCATCGCGGCGATGCGGACCGCGGCTTCCTGCAACGACTCGAGCAGCGTCGGGGAGAGGCCGGAGGGCGGCGCCTCCTCGATCAGCTTCTGGTGACGGCGCTGGACCGAGCACTCCCGGCATCCGAGTGCGAGCACCACGCCCGCCTGGTCCCCGGCGATCTGCACCTCGACGTGACGCCCGGATTCGATCCGTTTCTCCACGAAGAGGCGTCCGTCCCCACAAGACACCTCTCCCTCCGCGCTCGCCGACCGGAAGGCCTCGGAGAGCGCTCCGGACTCGTCCACGACGCGAATCCCACGACCGCCGGCGCCGGCGCAGGCCTTGAGCACGACCGGGTAGCCGATCTTCTCGGCTGCGGTCCGGGCCTCCTCCGGATTGGCCACCGCCGCCCCGCTCCAGGGCATGACCGGCACCTTCGCCCGCTCCGCCAGCCCCTTCGCCGCAATCTTGTCACCGAGCACGCGCAGCGCCTCGGCCGAGGGGCCCAGGAAGCAGATGCCCAGGGCGGCCAGACGCTCGACGAAGACGGGATCCTCCGCGACGAAGCCCCAGCCCGGCCAGACCGCGTCGGCCTCCACCCGCAGCAAGGTCTCGATCAGGAGGTCGTGGTCGAGATAGGCGGCCACCTCACTCCCCGTGACGGGAAGCTCCACCGCCAGATCGGCGTGACGCACGAAGGGCGCATCCCGATCCACGCCGGTGTAGAGAGCCGCCGCGCTGAGGCGCGAGCCCTCCTGGGCGCGCAGGGACTTGACGGCCCGGACGCAGCGCATCGCCGCCTCACCGCGGTTCACGATGGCGAGGCGATGGATGGATTCGCGGACACTCACGCGCCGCGGCTCCACGCTCGGGAGGTGAGACTCCTACCCACCGTACAGGCCTCCGTTCACGTGGAGCACGGTGCCGGTCACGTAGCTCGCCCGCGTCGCCAGCCAGCTGACCGCGTCGGCCACCTCCTCCGGCGTACCGAATCGACGCTGGGGAATCCGCGCGAGGATCGCCTCGCGGATCTCTTCGGGGAGCGCGGCGGTCATCTCGGTCTCGATGAAGCCCGGAGCGACGGAGTTGACCAGGATCGGCCGCCCGGCGAACTCCTGGGCCAGGGACTTGGTGAGAGCGTCGAGTCCCGCCTTCATCATGACGTAGGGAGACTGGCCTCGATTGCCGGTGTGCCCGACCACGCTGGAGATGTTGATGATGCGTCCGGATTTCTGACGCAGCATGAAGCGCCGCAAGACGAGCTTGCTGAGGTACCAGGTGCCGCGGGCGAGGGCGGAGACCGAGTCGTAGTCGTCGAGCTTCATGGCCGGGAGCAGCCCGTCGACGTTGTAGCCGGCGTTGTTGACCAGGACGTCGATCCGGCCCGGCTCCTGCTTCAGCCCTGCGATCAGCGCATCGATCTCCCCGGGGACCGCGAGATCGGCCTTCACCGAGAAGGCGCCGGGAAGCTCCTCGGCCAGCGCCCGCGCCGCGGCCTCGCTGGTGCGGTAGTGGACGGCGACGCGAAAGCCCTCAGCGAAGAGCGCCCGCGCGCACGCGGCGCCGATGCCCGAAGCGGCACCCGTCACCAGCGCCACCCCGGCACCGCCTCCGGCTGCGGGCACCTCACCCGCCTGCTCGTCGCTCACGACCAAAGCCCTCCAGAAGGTAAGCTAGCCCCTTTGCTAGCCCATCCATGCTCCGTTGTTGGGATCGAAGGTCTGGCCGGTGAAGGCCACGCCCCCTTTCGAGACCAGGAACTCGACCAGGGCCGCGATCTCCTCGGGCTCGCTCATGCGCTGCAGGGGCACCGCGTCCACCAGCTCCTGCCGGACCTCACCCTCGGGTCTCCCCTGCTCGGTGGCGATCTCCCCGATTCGTTCCAGCGCCATCTGCGTCTCGACCCAGCCAGGGCAGATCGCGTTCACCAGCACCCCTTTGGGGGCTAGCTCCGCGGCCAGCGAGCGGACCAGGCCGAGCTGACCCGCCTTTGCGGCGCTGTAGGCCGAGATTCCGGGGACGCCGAAGCGGGCCACGCAAGAGGAGATCACCAGGATGTGCCGGGGCTCCGAGCCCGCCTCCATCGTCTCCTCGAATGCCCGCATGCAGAAGTAGGCCCCGTCCAGGTTGGTGCGCACGATCTCGTCCCAGCGATCTCCTTCACCGGGCTCGTTGGTTCCGCCGAGACCGGCGTTGGCGACCAGGATGCGAAGGGGCCCGAGCCTCTCCGCGGCCGAGCGGAAAGCCCCTTCCACCTGTCCGCGGACCGCGACGTCGACTCTTTCGCAGAGCGTCTCGCCTCGGATCTCTCCGGCCACCTTCTCCAGCTTCTCGAGAGTGCGTCCCAGCAGGGCGAGCTTCGCTCCACACCGTCCGAGCCGGAGCGCGATCGCACGTCCGATGCCCGTTCCCGCACCGGTCACCACTGCGACACGCCCCATGAGATCGACCATCGGCCTAGCCTCCTCCAATCCCGACCTCCGCGAGAACCCCGGAGAGGTCCCCAACGGTCGCCACACCGACGTGGCAGCCCGGGGGCAGTGCCTGCTCCAATCGCCGGAAGTAGCCCTTGTCGGTGCGGCCCTCGACGATCACCACGATGCCGCGATCCTCTTCGCTCCGGATCAGCCTTCCCGACATCTGCTTCAGGTTGAGCAACATCCTCCCCAGGGTACAGCGCTGGAACGCGGCGATCCCCTGGCTCTCGAGCCGTCGTTCGCGACGCCTTCGAAGCTCGGTCGGCACCTCGAAGGGGAGCTTCTCGATCACGACCGCCTGGAGACTGTCTCCCGGAATGTCGATGCCCTGCCAGAACTTCCGGGCCCCCAGCAGCACCGCGGCGCCGGCCACGAATCGGGCGACGAGGGCGCCGGGATCGTCGGAGGCCCGCCGCGGTGCCAGGACGTCGATTCCCTCTTCGCGGAGCCGCCCGGTGAGATCGTCGCTCACCTCGTACATGCGACGCAGACTGGTGAAGAGACCCAGGGTTCGGCCGCCCAGCTGACGGGCCAGTGACTCGAGCACCGCGGCGGTCTCGCCGACGAGGTCGGCGCCACCGTCGAGAGCGACGACCCGCATCTGCTCCGCGTAGGGGAAGGGGCTCTCCACCGCGTCCCGCTGAAGGCGTTCGCCGGCCCGGGCCTCGATCTCCAGGTCTCCCAGGGCCGCAAAGGCGTCGCCGGCGACGAAGAGACTCGCCGAGACGCCGGCGAAGGATCGCAGCCCGTCGAGAAAGTGCGCGTGGAAGGATTCCGCCGGAGAGACCTGGCGAACCAGCAGGTGCCAGCGGTCGAAGGGTGATAGAACGCCTTCGAATCCCGCGACCGCCTCGGGATGGCCCTCTTCGAAGGCGAGGCGAAGGGCCTCCGCCGCTTCGCGGAGCTCAGCGATGTTGCGATCCAGAGCGCTGGCGGCTCCCTCCTCCGGTTGGCCTCCTTGGGAAGCGGCATCGCCGACTTCATCGAGCCGATCGGCGATGCGGCCCGCGATCGCCGCTGCCGCCCCCAGCTGCGGCCCCGGGGAATCCGGAATCTCGACCTCGCCGAAGTCGCCGGCCTGGTCGACCAGCGCCCGCCCCAGCGCGATGAACCCCTGGGAGAGCTCCCGGCGCCACGCCCGGGAGTCAGCCTCCAGCGCTCGGCCGGTGCGAGCGGGGAGCAGGGAGTCGCGACGCCTCCTCCGCCCGGCAGCGGGGCGCCCGAAGATCTCGTCGAAGCGGTCGAGAATCTCCTCTGGGGACAGATCCAACGAGTAGACCTCGTCCGCCACCTGAGCCAACTCGTGGACCTCGTCCACGATCACGTGCTCGAGGCGGGGGTAGTCCGAAGGCCAACGCAGCACCAGATCGTGGTTGGCGACGATCAGATCCGCTCGGCCGAGCGCAGCGCGACGACGACCCAGTGGACAGCCCTTCTCGGCGGAGCACTGCTCCCGGGAGCACTGCTCCGCCCGGCTCGCCACCGCGCGGCGCAAGAGACCCCGGAGCGGCGGGTAGCGGCGCAGCAGCGCTGCCGGAACGCTTCCGATCTCGCTGTGGGGACGGGTCCGGGAACAGGTCAAGAGCACCGCGTAGGCCAGGCGGTCCTCCGGAAAGATGCTCCGCTCCGCTCCCTCGTCGAGTGCCAACGCGAGGCGGCGGGCGCAGGCGTAGTTCGCTCGCCCCTTGATCGAGACCGCTCGGAGCTCCGGAGCTCCCAGGAATCGAGCCGTGGCGGCGATGTCGCGATCCAGAAGCTGATCCTGGAGGAGCTTGGTGCGGGTCGAGATTACCAGAGGAGGGCCCTCTCCGGCGGCCGCCCGCTCCATTGCGAAGGGAATCGCCGCCGCCAGGTAGGCCAGGGACTTCCCGATCCCCGTGCCGCCCTCCATCAGCAGGATCTCCTCGTCGGCGAGGTTTCGGACGAAGCGCCTGGCCAGGCGGATCTGCGCCTCCCGGACCCGGTAGCTGGGGAAGTGACGCCGCCCCCGAGCCTCGTCTGCCAGCGCGGAGGCGATCGCCTCCTCATCGAAGGGCACCGGCGACTCACGGGTCTCCCCGATCTCGACGAACTCGGATTCCTCTGGCTCCGTGGGCGGGCCACTCGGCTCGGCGAGGAGCGCGAGCCAGGGGGACTCCGGCGCGAACCTCTCCAGGGCCCGGCGAGCCGTCCGGTAGCGGTTCTCCCCTCGCGCCGAGCCGGTCCCGATGCGGGAGATGACCCGAGCCGTGTCGAGCGCATCATCGAGCGCCCGGTGGTGCTCCTCGGTCCCGAGCAGAGCCCGTGTCGCCGACTCGAGGCGGAGATCCGGCGCGTCCGGATGGGTGAGTGCGAGCAGATCCAAGGTGTCGAGAAAGGTGGCCTCGGCGAGCTCCGGAGCCACGAACCTGGCGAGGAAGCTTCGCTCGAACTCGGCATTGTGGGCGATCAGGACGCGCCCCAGAAGTGCCGAACGGAAGCTCGAGACCAGCTCGGCGAGGAGTGGCGCGTCGCGCACGTCCTCGTCGTCGATCCCGGTGAGCCTCTTCACCGCCCGCGGAATCGGACCGCGGGGACGGAGCAGCGCGCTCTGGGTGACGACCCGCAAGGCGCCCGGATCGATCAGCAGGGCGCCGAACTCGAGGATCTCCGCCTCGGCGTCCGGCGTCAGGCCCGTGGTCTCCAGGTCCACCACCGCGAGCGGTCCCACGCGGGCGACCAGCCCCGCGAACACCTCCCGATCGAGCCCGAGATCCTCGGGCTCGACGAGCATCGGCTCGGCCCCAGACCGGCCCGGGCTAGACGTAGGTTCCGCCCTTGAACTCACGATCCTGACGGATCACCACGTTCACCAGCGCCGGCTTGCCCGACGCGGCGGCGCGATCGAGGGCCGGGCGAAGCTCCTCCGGACGCTCCACGAGCTCGCCATGGCCTCCCAACGCCTCGACGACCTTGTCGTACCGGGTGTATTCGAGCAGGACACCCGAGAGCCGGTCCCAGCCGTAGACGGCGCCCTGGGGACGCATCATCTGACCCCAGGCGCCGTCATTGCCGAGCACGCCGATGATCGGCAGGCGGAAGCGAACGGCGGTGTCGAACTCGAAGCCGTTCAGACCGAAGGAGCCGTCCCCGTAGACGATCACCACGCGCCGGTCCGGCTCCGCGAGCTGAGCCGCGAGCGCGAAGGGCATGCCGACGCCGAGGGTGCCGAGGGGTCCGGGATCCATCCAGGCGCCCTCGCTCTTGACCGGGAGGATCTTCGCTGCCGTCGCCACGATGTCTCCCCCGTCGCCGATCACGATCGGATCTCCGAGGGTCTCGAGCCAGTCGCGCACCTCGCGGCACATGCGCTGGGGATCGATGGGAACCGCATCGCTCTGGAGCATCGCCTCGACCTTCTTCTCGGCCTCCACCTCGATCTCGCGCAGCGAGTCGCGGAAGGCGGAGAAGTCGAGCTGTACGCCCCGGTTCTTGATCTCCTCCGACAGCATCTCGAAGCCGTTGGCGAGGTTTCCCACCAGGCCCACGTCGGACTGGCGGTTCTGGCCGATCAGCGTCGCGTCCATCTCGAGTTGAATGATCTTGGCGTCGGGCGGGATCGTCTTGCCGAAGCGCATGCGGAAGTCGAGAAGAGTGCCGGCCAGAATGATGCAATCGGTCTGCTTGAGGGCCTCCCGGCGGGAACGATTGCCGAACTCGGGGGAGTCGGGCGGAATCGTCCCGCGCCCCATCCCGTTGGTGTAGGACGGAATGTGGGTCTCGCGGATGAAGCGATTCATCGGCTCGCTGGCCCGGGACCACTTGACGCTGGTGCCGGCCATGAGCATGGGTTTGCGCGCCTCTGCGAGCAGCTCGATGGCGCGGCGGGCCTCTTCGCGGTCGGGCGAGAGCCGGGGCGCCTCGGTGCGAATGCGCGGAATCTGGACCTGATCCTCCTCCACCTGCGCCATGAAGACGTCCATCGGAATCTCGAGGTAGGCCGGGCCGGGGATCCCCGACACCGCGTGGCGAATCGCCAGCTCGATGTACTCGGGAATGCGGTGGGTCTGATAGACGGTGTCGGCGTACTTGGTGATAGGCCGAACCACGCCGACGTGGTCCATCTCCTGGAGGGAACCGCGGCGAAGGTTTTCGAAAGGGCCCTGGCCGCCGAAGACGAGGATGGGAGAGTTGGCGCGCCAGGCGTTGGCGATCCCCGTGATCCCGTCGGTGACGCCGGGACCGGCGGTGATCGCGGCGACGCCGACCGAGCCGGGCCTGCAGCGTGCCCAGGCGTCGGCAGCGTGCACCGCGGCCTGCTCGTGACGCACGTCGATGACCCCGATGCCCTCGTCGATGCAGCCGTCGTAGAGGGGCATGATGTGCCCACCGGGGAGAGTGAAGATGACCTCGACGCCGGCTTCCTTCAGAGCCTTCGCCGCCAGCTTTCCGCCGTGCAGAGACATTGAGAGACCCCGTGGATGGTTTCGGGAGAAGTCCCGATGGTACCACGTCCGCGGTGCGGCCGACCGGCGGGGAAACCGCTCGCGCACGGGCGCCCTCGGGGCGTGCGGGCGCACTCCCCCCTCCGCGCATCCCTGCCCGATGAGCGATTCGAGTGGTGTGGCTCGTTCCGGCTAGCGCATCACGCGGAAGTCAGCGCGCCGATTCCACTTCCATGCCGCCTCGTCGTGTCCTTGAACGGCGGGCTTGCTCTCACCGAAGCTCACCGTGTCGACCCGTGCGGCGAGTACTCCGGAATTCACCAGGTACTGCTTGACGGAATTGGCGCGACGCTCGCCGAGAGCGAGATTGTACTCCTCACTGCCGCGCTCGTCGCAGTTCCCCTCGACCACGATGATCCGCCAGTCCGAGTGCTCGTCGGCGGCCTGCGTGTTCGCCCGCATGCTGGGCTTCTGATCGTCGCGGATCACAGCGCGGTCGTAGTCGAAGTAGACGGTCTGCAGCTCTGCCACCTCGACGGGGCCCGCCTCGGAGGCGAGGTCTCCCCCTTCCATGCCTTCCGAGAACTCGCTGCCGCCAGTGCCTTCCTCGTCTTCCGAGCCGCCGAACAGCGCACACCCGGTTACCATGCTGAACGCCGCAGCGGCCATCGCCGCCGCAACAAACCACGAGACGAATCGTCGCTTCATGGGTTTCTCGATCCCCCCGATACCTTTGGTTGGCGCAGCGTAACCTCCGACGGTCCGCCTCAATAGTCCTCGGTGCGCATCCCTACGCGCACCACGGCGCCTGTCACAGAACCATTGTGAAGACTCGTAGCGCACCTTGCAAGGCGGGGCTGCGTGATCCTCCCCACGACGCACGGCTGGGTGGAGGCGGGAGTCCGCTCGCCCGGTGGCGATGCGGCTTCGGTGTGCAGGCGAAAGCGATGTGATTTCCCCACGCGTTTCTGCCCATCGACCCGGGCTGCCGGGTCCCTCTGCTAACGCTCGAGATTCCTCCCCGAGCCAACGAAGCGGACGGCTTCGAGCATCGCCTCACCGAGGGTCTCGGTGTCCGGGAAGGAGAGCGAGGGCATGCCGCACTCGGCGAGGGACTTGACGCAGGAGTTGCAGTTCTCCGGACCCACGCCCAGTTGGATCGCCCGGGCGACTCGGATGGCCTCCTCACCGGGCTCTGCCTCCATCCGACAGATGACGCACTCCGGTCCGCTGACCTCCACCGCCAGGTCGAAAGCGATGGTGCGGATCCCATCGGGCTCGCCGACCTCCGCGGCGAAGGCGCACTTCACGCGACCCCAGGCCAAAAGGAGACGCTGACTGCCGCGTCGGTAGAGCACTCCCCGTTCGGTCGGCTTGGCGCCGGGAAGCAGGTGAACGCGGTAGCGGGACGGCACCTCGGAGACGGCAGCGTCCTCGGCCGGACTCTTCAGCACGGGGGATTCCTCGCTGGGTTCTACATCGGCCGGCGGAGAGCCCGTCTTGACCGCTGGTCTGACCCGGGGCGCCAGCTTCCGAGTACTTGCCGCTGGGATTCCGCTCGCCTGCACGTCGCTGCAGGCTCCCCTCGAAGGGGGACGTTCCTTGCGTTCTTGCGTTTTCGGGTACCGAAAACGCAAGAACGCAAG
>CAZTOU010000005.1:57644-171191 GCA_964615365.1 uncultured Spirochaetales bacterium | reverse complement strand
TCTAGAGCCGCTTGCTGACGAAGAGCGTGGGCAAATCCCACGGGCCGAACCCCGCGGATCGGTAGAGCCCCTTGGCTCCTTGGTTGGTGTCGTGGACCTCGAGCGTGATCTTGCAGCAGCCGCGCTCTCGCGCGCGACGCTCCACCTCAGCGAGCAGCGCCTTCCCGATTCCTCGACGTTGGAAGGCCGGGAGCACCGCGAGGTCGTGGATGTTGACGGAGGGCATTCCGGCGAACGTCGAGAAGCCCCACAGGCAGACCGCCGTGCCGACCGGCTCGGACTCTGCGAATGCGAGCAGGACCGTCGCCGACGGATGCTCGGCAAGCCCCCGGACCAGGGTCGATCGAACCCGTGCGGAGAGGGGCTCGTTCTGCCCAGCCGGACCCCTGGCGTAGGAGTCGAGGATCTCTACGAGCGCCTTCGCCTGGATCGGATTCTCGAGATCCGCAACTTCGATGGTGAAGTTCATCTACCCCACCTGACGGCTGGCTCCGCTCGAAGCTCTCGGCACGCTCCCGCCCCGCTTTTCAGCCGCTGGACCGGCCCCGAAGCTGGCGGTGACCCCACAAGAGCAACAACGCTCCGCCGATGGCGAGAGCGAGGCTACCCAGGTTGAAGCCGGTGACGGTTCCGAGCCCCAACCTAGAGCCGATGAAGCCGCCGACGAACGCACCGGCGATACCCAGGAGGATCGTGAGGATGATCCCGCCGGGATCGCGGCCGGGCATGATCCACTTCGCGAGTACCCCGACGAACAGGCCCATCAGAATCCAGGACAATACTCCCATCTCTTCTTCCTCGCGTGGCCCGGCGGATTTCCTCTCCGCTGCGACCGGCATGGAGGATACCATGGTCTCCGACCGGGGATAGCCCTGGCCCGGATCGCGGATCGAAGGGACCGCAGTCTTCGTGCAGCCCGTCGTCGGGTCTCAGCCAGTTGGGCTGGAGAACATCACGAGCTCGACGCGAGCAGGCCAACCGGAGGCTTCCCAGAAGAGCCGGCCCGCCTGGTTCTCGCCAAACACGAAGACGTGGCACTTCTGGATGCCCTCGGCAGCGAGCGCTCCGAGGCAGCGACGGGCAAGGACCCGGGCGATCCCCCGGCGTCGGTGCGAGGGCGACACCGCGAGGTGGTGGATGTATCCGCGGCGTCCATCGTGCCCACAGAGTGCCCCGCCGATCAAGCGATCGGAGTCCAGCGCGACGAAGCTCAATCCGGGATTTCGCCCGAGAAACCGCTCGATTCCGACCTGCGAGTCCGCCTCGCTCAGACCCACTCCTTCGGAGGATTCCCAGAGCGCTCGAAGCGCCCTGTAGTCTTCCGCGACCATCTCGCGAATCTGGGTCGTGTTCGACTCCATGGATGACTCCCAACTGCTGGCCGCCAGCTTCAGCGCCTCGCTGCGCGTCGCTCCCTCGAACCCCTGGGGATTCTCTCGGCCAGCCCCAGCTTGACGAACAACAGCGGTCCGAGGAGCGTCGCCACGATACCCGCGATGGTGTAGCGGATGTACCGCAGGAGATACCCCAGCGGAGAAGAGTCACCGCTCACCGCTCCGAAGCCTTCGTCGAGAATCAGGAGCGTACCCAGGATCAACCCCACTGTGAGCAGGTAGCGAAGCGCCCGTCTCGCGACGGTGGAGCTCCGCGGGTCGAAATCGACCGTCCTCCTCTCGACCGGATAGCCGGCCACGATACCGGTCAGGAATCCCGCATAGCCCACGAAGGCGAGTGGCTGAGCCTCGGTGCTCCAGCCCATCTGTGCTCGAGTGAAGACCCAGAGCACCAGGCTCGACGCGGCGGCGATGAGGAGCTGCTGTGGGTACGAGAATCGGTTCCACAGGCTGCCGATGCTCTCGGCGTACCGGACCGAGAGGAGGGCGATCGACAGCCCCAGCGCCCAGCCGATCAGGACGTCCTCCAGATAGTGAACTCCTAGATAGGGTCGTGATAGTCCGGTGAGAAGAAGCAGCGTGATGGAGAGGGTCCTCACGTATCTGTTCTTGACGCTCGCGTAGAGGTAGGAGTAGAAGCCCGAGCCCGCCATGGCATGGCCGGAGGGAGTCGAGTACTCCGTGGCGAGCTCCTGGGCCTTCTCCGCGGAAACCGCCCACTTCTCGGCGTAGCTGCCCTCCGTGATGAAGGGCCGGGGATTCATGATGAGCGTCTTCAGCAGATGGTTGAGGGACATCGTGACCAGTGTCAGCGCCGACAGTCGAAAACCCAGTCTCTTGTCATAGGTGACGTAGATCAGCGAAATGAGGAGGACGTATCCCTCCACCTCGCCCAGGAAGGTGAAGAACTGAAAGAAGTGGGTGAGGAACCCGGTTCGGGCGTCTGCCAGGTACTGGATCAGAGCGAGACTGAAAGGCAACTCCGCCAAGGCCTCTCCCCGAGAGGACGAGTCGAACGATCGCCGGCCCCTATGGCCGCGCGCTCATTCGGGCACGTCGAGTGGCTCGAGGCGGACCGGCTTCACGGACTCGTCGTCCGGACCGATGAAGCGAACCCAGCGATCCGCCACGCCGTACTTCTCGCGGAGGAGCTCGTGGACCCTCGGGTGGGGGCCCGGGACCGGCTCCGCGCGGTAGCGATTCGTGCTTTCACCGCGCTCGATCTCCACGATGGGACGAGCCTCGAGATTGTGCATCCAGCGGGAGTCCGCGCCGTGGAGCCACGAGACGTCGCCATCGTCCACGATCCAGAGCCGAGTCTCCAGCCACCCGCCGTCGGCCTCCTGCGTTCGGAGGACGATCACCTCCCTCCCCACCTCGATCAACGCCCAATGAGCGAGCAGGTAGGCCAGGCAGAGAGCCACGATCGCTGCGAGGGCGATCGCCAATCGCTTCATGGAGCGCCTCTTCTCCTAGAGCAGCACGTCGGTGTAGGTGTCCTCGCTGAAACCGACGACCACGAGCTTTCCCGCCCGAAGGCAGGGCGCGCGGAGGTTGCCGGTGGAGCCCACCATCGCATCGACCGCCGCGGCGGGAGCCTTGCCCGCCGGCTTCCACTCGTCGAGCTTCTTGCCCTTGGCGACGATCACCCGGGAGGCGGCCTTCGCCAGGGCGGCGGCGTCCTTTCGTCCGAGCTTTCGGCTGGCGGACACCGTCTCCCGCGGCTCGATTCCGTTTGCGTCCAGGAACTTGGACGCTCGCCCGCTCGAGGTTCAGCCCTTGCGGTGGTAGTACCAGTCGACCCGCTTCGCCATCATCGGTCCTCCTCGAGCCCATCATAGCCAGCCCTGCTCCCGCCGCACCGCGCGATCGACAGCTCGATCCCCCGAAGAGCGGGGAGGCGCCTACGGCGCCCTTCGCGATATCCTCCGGGTGGCCATGAATCTCCTGTTACTCCTGTTCGGGCTGATTCTGCTGCTCGCAGGCGGCGATGCCCTGGTGCGGGGAGCGGCGGCCCTGGCGCGCCAGCTCGGGATCTCCCCGCTGGTGGTGGGCTTGACCGTCGTGGCCTTTGGCACCAGCTCCCCGGAGCTGGCGGTGAACGTGACCGCGGCGTTGCGCGGTAGCGGCGGTCTCTCCTTCGGGAACGTGATCGGCTCCAACCTGGCGAACATCGGGCTGGTGGTGGGGTTGGCCGCGCTGCTGCGGCCCCTCCACATCCAGACCAGCGTCGTTCGCCGTGAGCTTCCGATGATGCTGCTGGCCACGGCCGTCGCCTTCGTCTTCGCCCTCGACTCCCTCTTCGCGGGAGGCGCCCTTTCCCGCTACGAGCGTGGCGACGGCATCGTGCTGCTGCTGTTGCTGAGCGTCTTCATCTACTACACGGCGGTCGACGTCTTTCGGCAGCGAGAGAGCGGACAGGGCGAGGTGGGATTGGCCCCGGGCGGCTGGAGCGTCCCCATCAGCCTGGCACTGGTGGCGGTCGGACTGGTGGGCCTGCTGGCGGGCGCGCGCTTCACCGTGGACGGGGCGGAGGGCGTCGCCCGCGCTCTGGGCGTCTCCGAGGCCGTGATCGGGCTCTCGCTGGTCGCCATCGGCACCAGTCTTCCGGAGCTCGCCGCCTCCCTGGTCGCCGCCTGGCGCGGTCAGACGGGGATCGCCATCGGCAACGTGATCGGCTCCAACCTCTTCAACCTGCTCCTGGTGCTGGGAACCACGGCGACGATCCGGCCGATCCCCGTCCCGCCGGGCGGCTACGTCGACCTCTCCGTCCTCGCGTTGCTCTCCGTCTTGTTCTGGGTGGTCTGCGCCACCCGTGAGCGATTCATCATCCGCGCGGAGGGGGCCCTCCTGCTGACGATGTACATGCTCTACCTTTGCGGCCGCTTGCTCTTCTGAGCCCGCGCTTCTCCTCGGCGATGCGCTTCTTGCTGGCGGCCCAGGAGCAGATCGGGCAGCTCGCCAGGTCGTGACCGCGGGCCGGACAGTGCTCTCGCCCGAAGAAGATGATCTGCAGGTGGAGCCGGTTCCACGCCTCCTCGGGAAAGATCCGCTTCAGGTCCCGCTCGGTGCGCTCCACACTCACGCCGCTGGAGAGGCCCCAGCGCGCGGCCAGGCGGTGGATGTGGGTATCGACGGGGAAGGCGGGATGCCCGAATGCCTGGGACATCACCACGCTCGCGGATTTGTGCCCGACACCAGGAAGTGCCTCCAGGGCCTGGAAGGATTCGGGGACGCGACCTCCGTGCCCTGCGACCAGGATCTTCGAGAGAGCCGAGATGTTCCGCGCCTTCGAAGGCGCCAGCCCGCAGGAGCGGATCAGCTGGCGGATCCGCGCCACCGGGAGCTTCGCCATCGCAGCCGCGGTGCGCGCCTCCGCGAAGAGCGCCGGAGTCACGCGGTTGACCCGCTCGTCGGTGCACTGGGCCGAGAGCAACACCGCGATCAGCAGCGTGAAGGGATCCCGGTGCCGGAGTGGGATCGGTGGAAGGGGGTAGAGGCGATCGAGGATCTTGTGGATTCGCTCTGCCTTCTCTGCGCGCCTCATGGAGTCAGCAGCACCTTTCCCACGTTCTTTCGATCCTGGATGTAGTGATGGGACTCGGCCGCGCGCTCGAAGGGGAAGCTCGCCGCAACCACCGGGCGAATCGCTCCCTTCTGGTAGTACTCGACGAGCTTCTCCATCCACGCCGCGACCCGATCCATCTCCTCCCAGAGCTGGCCCAGCGTCACCCCGAACACACCCTTGTTCTGCCTCATCAGCGCGCGCGGCGTGAACCTGAACCTGGACGTGGCGAGCATCGCTTTGAGCAGGCCGGGGATGCTGCGCTTCTTGCCCGTGACCACGGCGGACATGCCGAACATCCCGAGTCGCCCGGTGGGCGCCAGGGCGCGATAGCTCTTCTTGAAAGAGCTCCCGCCCACCGCGTCGATGGCGAGCTCCACGCCGCGGCCGCGGGTGATCTCTCGCACCCGCGCCTCGAAGTCCTCGCTCTGGGAGTCGATGCAGTGGTCGACACCGAGGGACGCGAGGAAGTCGTGCTTCCCCGACGATGCGGTCCCGATGACTCTCGCCCCGATGCGGCGGGCGAGCTGAATCGCTGCGATGCCGACGCCCCCGCCCGCCGAGTGGACGAGCAGCGTCTCGCCGGCGCGAAGCCCGCCCATCACCTCGAGGAGCTGGTAGGCGGTCAGGTAGTTGACGGGAAGCGCCGCACCCTCCTCGGCACTCATCCCGGGCGGGCGGGCGAGAACCTGTGGCTCGGGAACACAGACGGTGTCGGAATAGGCGCCGAAGTTGGTAAACGCCATCACCTCGCGACCCAGCCAGTCGGACTCGACGCCCTGGCCCACCGCGTCCACGCTCCCCGCCGCCTCGTAGCCCACCACCACCGGCATCGGCGGCAGATCGGGATAGAGGCCCATCCTCGCGACGATGTCGGCGAAGTTCACCCCCGCCGCCGCCACTCGGATGCGCAGCTCACCCGCGCCGGGGAGCGGATCCGTCGCCTCGCGCAGCTCGAGCACCTCCGGCTCCCCCGCTCGCGGGATCCAGATCTGCCTCATGTAGACTCCGGATCCGGCACCTTCTCCCGCATCGTCACGAACTCCTCCGCCGCGGTGGGGTGGATGCCGATGGTCGCGTCGAACTGGGCCTTGGTCGCTCCGCACTTGAGGGCGATCGCCAGCCCCTGGGTGATCTCGCCGGCGTCGGGCCCGACCATGTGGCAGCCCACCACGCGATCGCTGGCTCGCTCCACGATCAGCTTCATCAGGGTGGTCTCGTCGCGCCCTGTGAGCGTGTGCTTCATGGGCCGGAAGCTGCTGCGATAGACATCGATCTCGCCGCAGCGCTCCCGCGCCTCCGCCTCGGTGAGCCCGACGCAGCCGATCGGAGGCTGGCTGAAGACCGCAGTGGGCACGCCGCTGTGATCGGGTCGGGTCGGCGTGCCGGCGAAGACCGTGTTCGCGAAGGCGATGCCCTCGGCGATGGCCACCGGCGTGAGCATCAAGCGGTCGGTGCAGTCCCCGATGGCGTAGATGTGGGGAACGCTCGAGCACGAGTGGTCGTCGACGATCACGGCGCCGCTCTGCCCGAGCTCGACCCCGACCTCTTCCAGACCGAGGTCTCTGGTCTTCGGCACCCGGCCGGTGGCGTAGAGGACCTGGTCGGCCTCGAGGGTGCTGCCGTCGTCCATGCGGAGGCGGAGCCCCGCACCGTCGCGCTCGATGGCGGTGGGGTTCTTCTCGAAGCGCAGGTCGATCCCCCTCTTGCGCATCTCGTCGGCCAGCACGCGGCGGACGTCGTCATCGAAGCCGCGCATGAAGAGGGGGCCGCGGTAGAGCTGGATCACCTCCGCGCCCATGCCGTGAAAGA
This sequence comes from uncultured Spirochaetales bacterium, assembly GCA_964615365.1. Classification (GTDB taxonomy): domain Bacteria; phylum Myxococcota_A; class UBA9160; order UBA9160; family UBA6930; genus CAVXZE01. Next base: position 164,420 of record CAZTOU010000005.1, on the reverse strand, counting down.
TCCCCGCGAACTCGACGGCGATGTAGCCGCCGCCCACCACCACCACCCGCTCGGGGAATCGCTCCAGGTGAAAGGCGTGGTCGGAGGTGATGGCGTGCTCGATGCCGGGGATGCGCGGCAACGAGGGTTCGGACCCGACGGCCACCAGGATGTGCGCAGCCGTATGACGCGCCTCGCCCACCGCGACGGTGTGTGGACCCCGCAGGGTGGCGCGGCCTTCGATGCGCTCGACGCCGGACTCGTCGAGAAGACGCGCGTAGACGCCATTCAGCCGCTGGATCTCCCCGTCCTTGTTCTCGAGCAGCGTCTTCCAGTCGAAGCGTCGGGACGGACCGAGGCTCCAGCCGTAGGCCAGAGCGTCCTCGAAGTCCTCGCGGTAGTGTGAGGCGTAGACGAAGAGCTTCTTGGGAACGCAGCCGGCGTTCACGCAGGTCCCACCCAGATAGGTGTCCTCGGCGACCGCCACCCGAGCGCCGAGGGAGGCGGCGACCCGGCTGGCGCGCACGCCTCCAGAGCCCGCACCGATGGTGAAGAGGTCGAAGTCGTATCGGCTCAAGAGAAGCTCCTGGACGCGTCGCCGGCGCTCCGGCAGGAAGTCTAGGAGCCTGACCCAGGACTGGGTAGTGCGGCGCAGGCCGGGGGCGGGCTCCTAACCGCCGATCCCCGTCTCCGAGGACGCGAATTCCCGCTGCAGTCCCTCGTACTCCTGCAGCACGCGGCGGACGAAGGCGGGGCTGGTGACGTCGCCGCGGGCGAGTCGCCGGGCGAGACGCGTGGGACCCATGTTGTACGCGGCGAGCGCGAGCTCCTCGCTGCCGAAGCGGACCAAGAGCTCTGCGAGGTAGCCCGCTCCGATGCGGAGATTGGACACCGGGTCGAGGAGGGTTCGCGCATCCTGCCAGGGAACGCCAATCCGGGCGGCGACCTCTTCGCCGACGAAGGGCCGGACCTGCATCAGCCCGAGCGAGCCGCGCGGTCCCTTTGCCAGCGGGTCGAAGCGGCTCTCCTGCTCGATCAACGCCAGAAGCAGGAGCACCGAAGGGCCGCCTTCGCGCTCCGTCTCCACCAGGGTCTGGGCGAGGCGCTCGCGCTCCGGCTCGGGGATGCGCTCGGCGCGCACCGCCAGCACCGCGCGAGCCAGCGCCAGGTTCGGGTCCTCCGCTGCCTGTTCGGGGGGTGCGGGGGGCTCCGGCAGGGCGATCGACGGGCCGGTGGCGGGCGAGGGCTCTGCCGCGGGAATCGCAGCCTGCGACTCGGGCACCGGCGAGCGGCAGGCCAGCGCCACCAGGGCGAAGACGAGGAGGGGAAGGAGCGGCGCGGATCGTTGGGGCACGGGAACGCCAATCCTAGCCCGCATTTCTCACCAGGTCGCGGGTGCACCCAGCCATCCGCTCCATGCAGGGGATGAGGGTACCAGCCCCCAGTGGAAGCGCACGGATCCCGGCGACCCTATCATCCGCGAGCTCGAACCGGAGAAAGGAAGTCATGGGACCGCTTGCGGGAGTCAAAATCCTCGAGATCCAAGGCATCGGACCGGGCCCCTTCGCCGCCATGGTGCTGGCGGACATGGGCGCCGACGTGCTGCGCATCGACCGAGTCCAGAACGTGAACCCGAATCCCGGCGAAGAGCCGCCCGGAGATCTCCTCAGCCGCGGCCGCCGCAGCGTTGGCGTCGATCTCAAGAACCCGGACGGCGTCGCGGCAGTGCTGAAGCTGGTGGAGCAGGCGGACGTCCTCCTGGAGGGCTTCCGGCCCGGCGTGATGGAGAGGCTGGGCCTCGGGCCCGACGTCTGCCTGGAGCGCAATCCGCGCCTCGTCTACGGCCGCATGACCGGGTGGGGCCAGACCGGTCCCCTGGCACACGCTGCGGGCCACGACATCAACTACATCGCCCTGGCCGGCACGCTGCACCCGATCGGCCGCGCCGGGGAGAAACCGCTCCCGCCGTTGAACCTGGTGGGCGATTTCGGGGGGGGAGGGATGCTTCTCGCCTTCGGGATCGTGACCGCACTGGTCGAGCGCAGCAAGTCAGGACGCGGTCAGGTGGTGGACGCCGCCATGGTGGACGGCGCGGCCCTGCTGGCGACGATGATGCACAGCTTTCGCCACATGGGCGTGTGGAGAGACGAACGCGGAACCAACCTGCTCGATACGGGCTCCCACTTCTACGACACCTACGAGACCGCCGACGGCGAGTTCGTCTCGATCGGCTCCATCGAGCCCCAGTTCTACCAGGAGCTGCTGCGCCTCACCGGACTCGAAGGCGAGGATCTCCCGCGCCAGTTGGACCGCAGCGCCTGGGGCCCCCTTTCCGAGCGCCTGACCGAGATCTTCAAGTCGAAGACCCGGGACGAGTGGTGCGAGATCATGGAGGGCACCGACGTCTGCTTCGCTCCGGTGCTCAGCATGGGCGAGGCCTACGAGCACTCCCACAACATCGCCCGCGGCACCTTCGTCGAGGTGGCCGGCAAGCGGCAGCCCGGGCCTGCGCCCCGCTTCAGCCGCACCTCCGCCGAGATCTCGCGCCCGCCGGCGCACCCCGGCCAGCACACCGATGAAGCGCTTGCCGACTGGGGATTCCCCGCCGAAGAGATCACCCGCCTCCGCGAGGTGAAAGCAGTCGCCTAGCCCCGTTAGGCCAACCCGCCTTCTTCCCGCTTCGCGTCATCGAGATGTGCGCTGCAGTTGACGAGTCGCACCCGCCACGGATCCGGACCGTCGAGGATGGTGACCGAGGTGTTCCGCCAGGCGAGGCCGAGCAGGCCCGGTTCCTGGCCCTCCGGGGGAAGCGCGCGGCGCGCCACCATCGAACGGCACACCAGGCCGTGCGTGATCACGGCGAGGTTCTCGTCACACTCTGCCGCGGCGCGCTCGATCAGCGCCCAGGCCTCGTCCATGCGGGCCTCGAAGCGCTCCCAGCTCTCTCCACCGGGGGGGGCGTAGTCGGAGGCGAAAAGATCGAAGTCGAGATCGGCGTAGGGTGTCCCTCGCACGTCGCCGAAGTTCCGCTCCTGAAGCAGCGTGTCGAAGCGAAGCGGAGCGCCCGTGACCTCGCGCACCGCTTCGGCCGTCATGGCGGCGCGGGTGAGATCAGAGGAGAGGATCTGACCGATGCACTCGCCCGCCAGGCGTCGGGCCAGGCGCTGCGCCTGATGAATGCCTCGCGGGGAGAGGGGAATCTCGGGTAGCTGGACCACGCGCTCCGCGTTCCCAGCCGTCTCACCGTGCCGAACCAGATAGATCGCCATACCGCCGGCGACGGTAGCGGATCGATGAGCTCTACTCGGGGGGAGCGGTCTCGCCTTGCTCGGGGACCCACTCGATGGCCGGATCGTCGAGAACTCCGGCCAGGACCAGCTCCTCTCGGACGGCCCTCAAGGGCTCCTCGAGGCGCAGCTCGCGCCGGCCGTTGTAGCAGAGTGGGCAGAGACCCGACGCGTACTTCACGAACATGCGCTCGCCGCAGTTGTCGCAGCGATGCGGGGCGCCACCGCGCCGCAACGCCTGGACCAGGAAGCCGCTGTGAATGGTCGCTCTGGTGGCCGGCCGTACCCACTTTCTCCACATACTGATGGAGTGGCCCGCTCGGGGCGATGGGTGACGCCATTTCCCCGAGCGGCAAGCAGTGGGCCGAGGTCCCCGGATCTCCTCAGTCATCGAGCGACGCCTCGATGCCCCCGTCCCGCGAAAACAGCGCGAGCCACCGGGGATTCTCCTGGTTGCCGCAGAACTGCACGCGGATGCCTCCCCCCGTCCGGACCCCGACGCGGGTCGGCGAAAAGCCCAGCAGCTTCCACCAGGGCTCGTCTTCGCTGGCGGAGACGAAGACCGCAGACCGGGGCTCCGGAACGGACGCGATCTCGACCTCCAAATCGGCGCCGGCTCCGCCGGAGCGCAGGGTGACGACCCCGACGTCGAAGACGAGTCGCAGCACCGAAGAGACGCGGGCACCGGCAGGACCGGCCAGGGGAGCCCGCTCCACCTGCAGAAGCCGCCCCCGCGCGCGGATCACCCGCTTCAGGGTTTCCGCGAGAGGGCCGCCGTTGGCTTCCATGCTCACCCAAGGGTTGCACAGCCCTCGCCACGGTGACGACCCGCAGCTTTACCGGTCTCACCTGGGCCCCTACGCTTCGCCTGACGTGCAAGCGTTTTCGCAGCCGGATCTCGAAGCGGCCCTCGCCAAAGGCCCGGAGCCCTCGAGTGCCGTGCGACGATCCGTCGCACTGCTCGAGGCCGCCGACGCCGCGGATTCGGCCCGGCTCGACGCCGCTCGCGAGAGCCGCGCCTCCGAGCTGCGCCGAGTTCTCCTCGTGGTCAGTGGCATCGCGCCATTCCTGTCGAAGTTCTTCCAGCGTCATCCCGGCGCGCTGCTGGACCTGGTGGAGGACGAGCTCGGCACGCCGCGCTCCCTGGAGGAGTACCGGGACCGGCTCGACGCCGCACTCGCCGCCGCGGGCGCCGAAGAGGAGGCGGACACGCTGCGGCGCTTCAAGTACGCCGAGCTCGCTCGGATCACCGTACGAGAGTGCTGTGACGAGCTGATCCCCGAGGCCAGGGTCGGGGAGACGCTGGGCGAGCTCTCGCACCTGGCCGAAGCGCTGCTCGTGAGCGCGATGCAGCTCGCCACCGCAAGGCTGGAGGCCGAGCTGGGGCCGCCGTGCTGGCGCGGCTCGGACGGGAGCGAAATCCGGCCGGGAATGACCGTCCTCGGGCTCGGCAAGCTAGGAGGCGAGGAACTCAACTACTCCTCCGACGTGGACCTCATCTACGTCCACGGGAGTCCCCCAGGGGGTACCGGAGAGCTCTGGGACGGCCCGGGGGATCTCTCTCCCGAGGAGTACTTCGCGCGCCTGGCTCGCCGCTTTGCGAAGCTGGTGGGTGAGACCCGCGGGGAGGGATTCCTCTACCGCATCGACCTCGATCTCCGCCCCGAGGGTAGCCACGGAAACCTGGTCCCCTCCGCCAACGCCCTCGCCTCCTATTACGACGGCTGGGCCGCGACCTGGGAGAAGGCCGCCTTCATGAAGGCCCGGCCCGTGGCCGGAGATCGGGAGCTCGGCTGGCAGATCGCGCGCGCCATCGACCCGATGATCTACCGGACCTCGATGGACTTCGGCGGCGTCGACGCCATCAAGGAGATGAAGGAGAAGATCGAGCGGCAGAAGGGGCTTCCGGAAGGCACCGTCGACATCAAGCTCGGCCCGGGCGGGATCCGCGACATCGAGTTCGTGGCCCAGGCCCTTCAGCTCATCCACGGTGGCCGGGTGCCACAGATCCGAGGCCGTTCGGCGCCCGGCGCCCTCCGCGCGCTCGCCGAGGCCGGGATCCTGGAGGATCGCGTCTACCAGGATCTGCTGGGCGCCTACCGGTTCCTACGACGGGTCGAGAACCGCCTTCAGATGGAGGGAGAGCGTCAGACCCACGTGATCCCACCGGGAGCCGAGGCGCGGGAACGGCTCGCGCGGGCCCTGGGCCACCGGGGTGACGATGCCCGGGCGGCCTTCGAGGCCCGACTCGAAGCCGAACGCGGGCGGGTGCGGCAGGCCTTCGAGGTTCTCTTCTCCGAGGACGACTCCGAGCGCGTTCTCGATCTCTTCACCCGAAACGCGTCCCGGCTGCTCTCGGTTCCCGCGACCCGCAGCATGATCGAGAACCTGGCGCGCCACTTCGCACGAGAGATCGCCTCCGCCGCCGATCCCGAGCGAGCCATGAACAACCTCGACCGCTTCATCCGCGGCGTGGGCTCGCGCACCTTCTACTGGGGGCTGCTGCTCGACCGCCCCGAGCTGGTCGCTCGTCTCGCGACGTTGTTCGGCGCCTCCCGCTACCTCTCGGCGATCTTCGCCACCCACCCGCAGCTGATCGAGCCGGTCTTCAGCGACCCCAGCCAGCTGGTGCTGTCGAGGAGCGAACTCCGCGAGGCCTATGCCTCCATCCACGAGGAGCTCGGCTCACCCGAGAGCGGCGACGACACCGAGCTCTCGCTGGCGGCCCTGCGCCTCTTCCAACGGCGGGAGCTCGTCAACGTGGGCCTGCTCGATCTCGCCGAGGCGATCTGCACGAGAGAGGCCGAGACCGCCCTGACCGAGGTCGCCGAGGTGTGCCTGGAGGAGGCCCTCGCCCTGGCGACCCGGCAGCTGCAGCGCACCAATCCGTCGGCGGCCCGGGACGTCGAGCGCGGCCGGTTCCTGGTGGTGGGGATGGGAAAGCTGGGAAGCCGCGAGCTCACCTACGGCAGCGACCTCGACGTGATCTTCCTCTTCGACGTGGAGGGCACCGACGAGCACGGGATCCTCGAGGCCCAGGCCGCCTTCGTCCGGCTCTCCCAGAAGCTCGGCTGGGCCCTCCAGACCCCCACCGCCGAGGGCGTCTGCTACGAGGTCGACGCCCGCCTGCGTCCCTCGGGGAATCAGGGCCTCCTGGTCACCTCTCTGGGGGCGTTCGAGAGGTATCACGCCGAGCACGCGCAGGTCTGGGAGCGCCAGGCCCTGCTTCGCTCGCGGCCGGTCGCGGGCAGCGAAGGGCTCGCCCAGGCCTTCGCCACGCGGCGAGCGGCGATCCTGCAGAGCCCCTTGCCAGAGGAGCTCGCGGCCGAGATGCACCGGATCCGCCGACGCATGGAGGCCGAGCTGGCCAACGAGGCCCGCGGCCGCTGGGACCTGAAGACGGGACGGGGCGGGCTGCTCGACGTGGAGACGGTGGTCCAGCTGCGCCAGCTCCAGCACGGCGCGCAGCACCCCGAGCTGATGGAGGCGGCGCCGATCGCCGCGCAGCTCGAGCGCATCGGCGCGCTGGGCCTGCTTCCCTCCCAGCAGGTCACCGTGCTGCAGGAGGGCTGGGAGTTCCTCCAGCGGCTCTCGAGCCGGCTCCGCATCGTCGAGAACCGCTCCATCTCCGACCTGAGTGAGGAGCGCGAGGACCTCGAATCCGTCGGGCGTACGCTGGGGTACACACCGTCTTCCCTGACCGGCAGCGTACGGCCCCCCCTGCTCGACGACTACCGCCGGCACACCGAGGCGATCCGCCGGGTCTACCTGGAGGTGCTCGGGGATGCCGGGGACGCGGACGTCGTCGAATAGCCGATCTTGCGGAGGCTCCGAGGAACCGGCGATTCGACGGCGCCTCCGTTACTGGCGGCTAGATTTCGCTAAATAGTCCCACCCCTACCTGGTGCGAGGCGACCCTCCCGCCAGAAGCGAGAGCGAGGCGACAGCATGGAGCAGCGAATCTTCAACTTCTCTCCGGGTCCGGCGGTGCTCCCCGAGCCCGTCCTGGAGGAGGCGCAAGGAGACCTCTGGAACATCGACGGCTCGGGAATCGGCATTCTCGAGCACAGCCACCGCGGCGCGACCTTCAAGCGGGTCATCGAAGAGGCCGAGGCCGACTGCCGCGAGCTGGCCGGGATCTCCGACGACTACGCCGTGCTCTTCCTGCAGGGGGGCGCCTCGACCCAGTTCTGCATGCTGCCGGCCAACTACCTGCCCGCCGACGGCACCGCCGACTACCTGGTCACCGGAAGCTGGTCGAAGAAGGCGGTGAAGGAGGCCAAGTACTACGGCGGAGTACACGTCGCCTGCAGCTCCGAGGACGCCAACTTCTCCTACATCCCCGGGGAGGGCGACACCCGCTATTCCGAGTCGCCGGCCTACGTGCACTTCACCTCCAACAACACCATCTTCGGGACCCGGTTCAGCGCCGATCCGACACCTCCGGGTGACGCCTGGCTCGCCTGCGACGCCTCGAGCGACATCTTCTCGCGGCCCATCCCGATGGAGCGCTACGGCCTGATCTACGCCGGGGCCCAGAAGAACCTCGGGCCTTCCGGGGTGACGCTGGTGATCCTGCGCCGCGACCTGCTGGAGCGCCGGGTCCGTGAGCTTCCCTCCATGCTCGACTACGCGACCCACGCCAAGGGCAAGTCTCTCTACAACACGCCCCCGGCCTTCTGCGTCTACGTGATGGGCCGGGTGCTGCGCTGGCTGCTGGAGCAGGGCGGTCTCGCCGAGATCGAGAAGCGCAACGCCGAGAAGGCGGCCCTGATCTACGACGTCCTCGACCAGACCGACTTCTACGCCGCCACCGCAGCGGAGAACAGCCGGTCGATCATGAACATCACGTTCGTCACCCCGAGCGATGAGCAGAACGCGAAGTTCATCGCCGAGGCCAAGGAAGCCGGCCTCGACGGACTCAAGGGCCACCGCTCCGTGGGCGGGATGCGCGCCAGCGTCTACAACGCCTTCCCGCGCGCGGGGTGCGAGGTCCTGGCGCAGTTCATGAAGGACTTCGCCGCCGGGAACGGGTGAGCACCCTCGAAGCGAGTGTGCCGCTCGGTGCGGCGATTCGGGATCCCGGAGTGATCCTGGATCGCTTCCTGGGCTGGGTGGGCGAGACGGGCCTGGTCCCCTACCCGGCCCAGGAAGAGGCCCTCCTCGAGCTGATGGCGGGGCGCCACGTGGTGCTGAGCACGCCTACCGGCTCCGGCAAATCCCTGGTCGCCCTCGGCCTCCACTTCAAGGCGCGCTGTGAGGGGAAGCGCTCCTTCTACACCGCGCCCGTCAAGGCGCTGGTGAGCGAGAAGTTCTTCGCTCTCTGTGACGTCTTCGGCCCCGAGAACGTGGGCATGCTGACCGGAGACGTCAGCCTCAACTGGGCAGCGCCGATCATCTGCTGCACCGCCGAGGTGCTCGCCAACATGGCGCTGCGGCAGGGCGAGACCACCGACGCACCCTACGCGGTGATGGACGAGTTCCACTACTACAGCGACCGGGATCGGGGAAGCGCGTGGCAGATCCCGCTTCTGACCCTGCCCGACACCACCTTTCTGCTGATGTCCGCCACACTCGGCAACACCGCCCCGATCGAGGAGAGGCTGCGGGAGCGGAGCGGGAGAGAGGTGTCCCACGTCCACTCCGACGAGCGGCCGGTGCCGCTGGACTTCGACTATCAGGAACGGCCCATCCACGAGACCGTCGAGCTGCTGCTCCAGGCTGCGAAGGCGCCCCTCTACATCGTGAGCTTCACCCAGCGCGAGTGCGCGGAGCTCGGCCAGGCGCTCACCAGCGCGAAGATCACGAGCCGGGAGGAGAAGCGCGAGATCGTCCAGGCAGTGGGCGGATTCCGCTTCGACACCCCTTACGGCAAGGAGGTCCGCCGGATGATCGGCCACGGGGTCGGCATCCATCACGCCGGGCTCCTACCCAAGTACCGGCTGCTGGTCGAGCAGCTTTCCCAGCGCGGTCTGCTCAAGGTGATCTGCGGAACCGACACCCTCGGCGTGGGCGTCAACATTCCCATCCGGACCGTGGTCTTCACCAAGCTCTGCAAGTACGACGGCGAGAAGGTGCGCATCTTGAGCTCTCGCGACTTCAAGCAGATCGCGGGACGCGCCGGACGCAAGGGCTTCGACGATCGGGGCAGCGTGGTGTGTCAGGCGCCGGACCACGTGATCGAGAACAAGCGCATCGCGGAGAAGGAGGCCCGGTCGGCCGGCAGGAAGAAGCAGGTCAAGAAGAAGCCCCCGCCCCGCGGCTTCGTGACCTGGAACCGCCAGACCTTCGATCAGCTGGTGGCCCGGCCGCCGGAGACGCTGGTTTCCCGCTTCCAGGTGAGCCACGGGATGGTGGTCGCGGTGCTGCAGGGGCATGGCTATCGGTGGCTGGGAGATCTCATCGACCGCTGTCACGAAGACTCGAAGCGAAAGCGGAAGCTGCGGCGCCAGGCGGCGGAGCGCTTCCGCTCGCTCAAGCGAGCCGGGATCGTCGAGCTCGTGCGAGACGAGGGAAGCGGGCGCGCCGTGGTGCGCGTGAGCGAAGACCTGCAGCGCGACTTCTCCCTACACGAGACCCTGTCGCTCTACCTGGTCGAAGCGCTGGAGGTGCTGGACCGCGAGGAGCCCTCCTATCCCCTCGAGTTGCTGAGTCTGGTGGAGGCAGTCCTCGAGCACCCCGTTCCGATCCTCCGCCAGCAGGTCGCCAAGCTGAAGACCGAGCTGCTGGCGCAGCTCAAGGCCGAGAGGGTCCCCTACGAGGAGCGCATCGAGAAGCTCGAGCAGGTGGAGCACCCCAAGCCGAACGCGGAGTTCGTCTACGCCACCTTCGAGGTCTTCGCCGAGAGGCACCCCTGGACCTCCCGGGAGAGCATCCGGCCCAAGTCCGTCGCGCGGGAGATGGTGGAGACCTACAGCCGCTTCGACAGCTACGTACAGCTCTACGGACTGCAGCGCAGCGAGGGTCTGCTGCTGCGCTATCTGGGCCAGGTCTACCGCACCCTCTCCCGCTCGGTGCCGGACGCCGCCAAGAGCGATGAGATCCACGACATCCTCGCCTACCTGCGCACCACGATCCAACGGATCGACTCGAGCCTTTTCGAGGAATGGGAGCGGCAGCTCCGGCCCGCGGCGGATCGCGTCACCGTCGAAGAGATGCCGGAGCCGCCCAGGCTCGATCTGGCCCTCACCCCGAAGACCTTCCGAGCCCGGGTGCGATCCGAGATGCGCGAGCTGGTGCGGGCCCTCTCCGAACGAGACTACGAAGAGGCGGCGCGCTGGGTACGGCAGGACCCGGACGATCCCTGGGACGCCGATCGCTTCGCCGAGGAGCTGGCCCCCTTCCACGACGAGTACGAGCGGATCCTCTTCGATCCCAGCGCGCGTCAGGCCCACCGCACCGCAATCCGACAGACCGGACCGCGGGTCTGGGAGGTGCAGCAGGTGCTGGCCGACCCGCAAGGAGACGACCTCTGGTCGTTGCAGGGAGAGATCGACCTCCGGGGGGACGTCTCCCAGGACGACCCCCTCGTTCGGGTGAGGGGAATTCGCACCTGACTACATCCGGGTTTTCTCCCGAGACGATCCCCCGCTAAACATTCAAGTGGCGCTTGCGTTCGAGCCGATGCAAGGGTGGGAGGGTTGCGTGACAGCGAAGCCTCGACGTGTGCTGGCGCTCGGCTTCGGGGAGGGGTTCGAGCCGCTCTCGGCTCGCCTCCTGCTCCTCCACTTCCGCGCCGTATGCGCCGAGCTGGCCGATGATGGGATGCGCGCCTTGGAGCGAAGTGGTGAGCCGATCTGCGCCGTTCTCCTCTCCATCCCGCACGCACTCGGCGACCTGGGTTTCGCCGTGGACCGCCTCCGAGATCGTGCTCCCGGAACCTCTCTGCGATTCATTGCTGTCGGGCCTCGGCCCAGCCCTGGGGAGCTCGAAGAGCTCCGAGGCGCAGGTGTCGAGCTCTCTCTCTGGGAGCCCTTCGATGACAGTGCGCTCCGCTTCGTGCTGAACGCGGCCGCCCACGGCCCCCGCAGCGGAGCGCCCCGCAAGTTGATGCGGGCGCCCACCGCGATGCTGGCCCGGGTCTTCTCGGGCGCCGGGCAGAAGGCGGCCCTGGTCTACAACCTCTCCGAAGGAGGCGCCTTTCTGGAGACGCTGCGCCCGACCTCCTCGAAGGGCCACGTGCGTGTCGAGCTTCCCCTACCCACCGGCGTCGTCACCCTGGAGGCAGAGGTGGTGAACACCAACGTGCCCGGGAATCTCCACAAGCCGCACCAGCCGATGGGAATGGGTGTGGTGTTCGCCGACGTGCCAGAGGAGACCCGCCGCAACATCGCCGGACTCGTCGAGGCGCTGGTCGAGGACTTCTACATCGCGAAGAGGGATCCGGACTAGCTCATTTCACCGGTTCGCTACCGCGGCTGCCACTGATAGCGTCCCAGATCCACGCGACCGAGTGCGTCGAAGACGACGCCCTCGCTTTCGAGAACCGCCCGCTGCATCCCCTCCACGCCCGGCGCCCTGCGCGCGCTCACCTCCCCCTTCGCGTTGATGACGCGCTGCCAGGGGACGTCACTCCCCCTCGGCAGTGCGTGGAGCGCATAGCCCACCTGCCGGTGCTGGCGGGGGAGGCCCGCCAGCACCGCGATCTGCCCGTAGGTCGCGACCGATCCCCTGGGAATCCGCCGCACCGCCCGGTAGATGCGCCGGTAGCCCGCGTCCGACCCGCTCACGAGCGGACCGCGGCCTCGATGCGCTCCAGCAGATCGGCGAGGTCGGGGCGCGCTTCGACGGCAGCCGCCACCACTGGCCCCGCCACGCCGGGAACGTTGTGGAGGAGCGAGTAGACGGCCAGGTCGGCGCGGCCCACCCGGTCCGAGTAGAAGAAGGGACGGCTGCCGAGGAAGTTGACCAGGTCATCGAGGCGCTGGCCGAACTCCTTCCCGAGCCCCTCCTCGAAATTCGCGATGGGTGACTTCTTGCGCCTCGAGCGGCGGGAGCGCGGCGGGGAATCCGAGGACTCTTCCGCCGTCGCCTCGTCCTCACGGACCAGCACCCGCAAATAGTTCAGCCAGTAGAAGGTCAAGGTCTCCTCGGCCCAGGACTCGAGCCTCCGCTGCGAGGACGCCAGCTTCGGATCGCTGGAGAGGAGAGGCGGCTCGGGAAAGCGCTCGTCCAGGTAGTCGAGAATCGCCGAGGAGTCGTGGACCCGGGTCCCGTCCACGTCGATCACGGGCAGCAGCCCAGTCTCCGGGCTCCAACTCCGGTAGTCCTCGGGACCCCGGGGCTCCACCAGCGTGAACTCGACCTTCTTGAGGAGGAGAGCGAACTCCACCTTCACGACGAAGGGGGCCTCGTGGGGGCCGTAGAGCGTGATCCGGGCCATCTCGGGCGACCTCAGAGCCAGTGACAGCGGGAGTAGCTGCGCGCGGGGATTCCTCGGAGGTCCCTCGGCAGGCGACGCGTCTGCCCGCAGCTCGCCCTGCGGTGGCGCAGGCCACCAGCCTGGTCGAAGTCGTGACCGATCTCCACGGACGCCTCCACCCCCGGGGAGAACTTAGCGGCCCGAACCAGCTCGCGACACTCCAGAGGGGCCGCCGATGTTTCCGGTGCCGGGGGCGAGGGGTAACATCCGGCGTTCGTGTCGCGCTTTGCGCATTCCGTAGAGAGAGATCCATGAGAAGCACCTTCGCCCTCGTGCTCATTCTGCTCGTCGCGGCGGCTGCCACCGCCGAGGAGATCGTGGACGGCATTGCCGCCCAGGTGGGGAGCGAGATCGTGCTGATCTCGGACGTCCTCCAGATCGCGGAGCCCGCCGAGCGGCGCATCCGCCAGGAGGGAGCCACCGACAAGGAAATCGCCATCCTGCGAGCGGAGATCCTGGAGCGGATGATCGAGCGCGCCCTGATCCGTCGGGTGGTGCGGCGCGCGGAGCTCGATGCCAGCGAGGCTGAGGTCGACATCGCCATCGAGAGCATTGCCGCGGAGAACGGCCTCAGCATCGAGCAGCTGAAGGAGGGCGTCACGGCTCAGGGACTGCCCTTCGATGCGTACCGCGAGCGGATCCGGTCGGAGATCGAGAACGCGAAGGTGGTCAATGGGCTGATCGGCGCGCGGGTGCGGGTCGAGGAGAAGGAGGTCCGTGCCCTCTTCGACCGGGAGTACGGCAGTCAGCCGGAGGGGGGCATGGAGGTGAAGCTGCGCCACATCCTGGTGCCCTTCGATGGCGAGGATCCCGCCGACCGGCGCCGCGCCTGTCAGCAGACCGAGAATGCGCTGCGTCGAATCCGCGGCGGCGAGTCATTCGAGGACGTCGCGACGGAGATCTCCAGGGTGAATCCGGAGAAGGGGGGGGACATCGGCTGGTTCCACGCCAGCTCCCTGGCGTCCTGGATGACGGACGCGATCGATCCCCTTTCCGACGGCGAGTCCAGCGGCGTGATCGAGATGCCCTTCGGCTGCAATCTGCTCCACGTCGTCGAGAAGCGACTCTACGAAGAGATCACCTACGAGAGCGCGCGGCCGGCCCTGACCGAGTTCCTCCAGAAGAAGCGCATGGAAGAGGAGTACTCCGAGTTCATCGAGGGGCTGCGCGAGCAGACCTACATCGAGCGCAAGGGGATCTTTGCCGACGCCGCACGCCTCGGGGACGAAGACGAGACCGGCGCGGACTCCCTCGATCTCGGCTTGGGGGACGACGCATTTTGACGTCCCCCGCTCCGTCGGGCCACAGTCACATCGTCGTCCAGGGCGCTCGGGAACACAATCTCCGGGGTATCGACGTCCGCATTCCCCGCGATCGTCTGGTGGTGATCACCGGGATCTCCGGCTCCGGAAAATCCTCCCTCGCCTTCGACACCATCTACGCCGAGGGGCAGCGGCGCTACGTCGAGTCCCTCTCGGCCTACGCTCGACAGTTTCTCGAGCAGATGAGCAAGCCGGACGTCGAGTCGATCGAGGGGCTCTCTCCGGCGATCGCCATCGAGCAGCGCACGGTGAGCAAGAACCCCCGCTCCACCGTCGGCACCACCACGGAGATCTACGATCATCTGCGCCTGCTGTACGCGCGCGTCGGCGAGCCCTTCTGTTACGGCTGCGGAAAGCCCATCTCGAGCCAGACCGTCCAGGAGATGACCGATCGGGTGCTGGCGCTGGGTGAGGGCGCCCGAGTGGAGATCCTCGGTCCCGTGGTACGGGGGCGGAAGGGCGAGCACCAGAAGGAGCTCGACGACTTTCGTCGGCAGGGCTTCGTCCGCGTGCGCATCGACGGGGAGACCCGCGACCTCGCCGAGCAGATCTCCCTCGTGAAGAAGCGCAAGCACGACATCGACCTGGTCGTGGATCGCCTGATCGTGAAGGAGGCGGCGCGGAGCCGCATCGCGGAGTCGATCGAGACCGCCCTCGGGATGGCCGATGGCCTGATCAAGATCGACGCAGGGCCGGAGAACGGCGAGTGGCTGCTCTCGGAGAGCAGCGCCTGTGTGGACTGCGGCATCTCCTTTCCGGAGATCGCCCCGCGGCTCTTCTCCTTCAACAGCCCGCACGGCGCCTGTCAGCGCTGCGACGGCCTCGGAACTCAGCAGATTCTCGACCCCTCCCGAATCGTTCCCGACGACACCCGGTCGCTGGCGGGGGGCGCCATCGCGCCGTGGGGCGGCAGGAGGACGGCGCGCTACTACGCCCAGCTGCTGCTCTCCCTCGCCGCGCATCTCGGCATCGATACCGAGACCCCCTGGCGCCGCCTTCCCCGGAAGGCGCGGGATGCAATCCTCTTCGGAACGGGCTCGACACCGGTGCCGTTCCGCTTCGAGCGCCGCGGCGGAACCGAAGAGATCAAGCGGCCCTGGGACGGGGTGATCGGCGAGCTCGCCAGACGCCTGGACGAGGACGGCGGCAGGACCTCTCGAGACGAGCTGCGCCGCTACATGAGTCCCGGCGTCTGTCCCGAGTGCGACGGCGCGCGGCTGCGTCTGGAGGCGCGCAGCATCCGCGTGGGCGGGCTCGGAATTCACCAGGTCGCCCGCCTCTCGATCGCCCAGGCCTCCGAGTTTCTCACGGGACTCGAGCTCGCTCCGGTCCAGCGAACCATCGCCGAGCGGATCCTGAAGGAGATCCGCGAACGGCTGCGCTTCCTCTCGGACGTGGGCCTCGACTACCTGACGCTGGATCGCGCCAGCGCCACCCTCTCCGGCGGCGAGGGACAGCGCATCCGTCTCGCCACCCAGGTCGGCTCCAGCCTGATGGGGGTGCTCTACATCCTCGACGAGCCCTCCATCGGCCTGCACTCCCGCGACAACGGCCGGCTTCTCCAGAGTCTCGAGCGACTCCGAAACCTGGGCAACAGCGTGATCGTGGTCGAGCACGACGAGGCCACCATCCGCAGCGCCGACTTCGTGCTGGACATGGGCCCGGGCGCGGGGATCCACGGCGGCGAGATCGTCGCCGAGGGCACCCCCGAGGAGATCGTCGCGAATCCCGCCTCGCTGACCGGCGCCTACCTGGCAGGGCGCCTCTCGATTCCGTTGCCAAAACGCCGGCGCCGGCCGACGGATCGGGCACTGGTCATGACCGGATGCAGCGAGCACAACCTGAAAGGCCTGGAGCTCCGGATCCCCCTCGGACTGCTCACGGTGGTGACGGGCGTCTCGGGCTCGGGCAAGTCCACTCTGGTAAACGACACCCTCCACGGCGCCCTGGCGCAGCGTCTCCACGGCGCCAAGGCGCCCCCCGGCCGCTTCGATCGCCTCCGCGGCATCGAGTCGATCGACAAGGTGATCGACGTCAACCAGGCGCCCATCGGCCGCACGCCGCGCAGCAACCCGGTCACCTACACCAACGCATTCGACGGAATTCGCCAGCTCATGAGCCAGGTGCCCGACGCTCGGGTGCGCGGCTACAGCCCGGGCCGCTTCTCCTTCAACGTAAAGGGCGGGCGTTGCGAGTCCTGTCAGGGCGATGGCGTGCTGCGCATCGAGATGCACTTCCTCCCCGATCTCTTCGTCACCTGCGAGGTGTGCGGAGGCCGTCGCTACAACCGCGAGACGCTGGAGATCCGCTACAAGGGGCGCACCATCGCCGACGTCCTCGACATGACCGTCGAGGAAGGGCTGGGATTCATGGAGAACGTGGCCAGTGTGCGCCGCCCGCTGCGGACCCTCTACGAAGTCGGCCTCGGATACGTCCAGCTCGGTCAGCCAGCCACCACCCTCTCGGGGGGCGAGGCCCAGCGCATCAAGCTGGCCCGGGAGCTCTCGCGCAAGGGAACCGGGCGCACCCTGTACCTCCTGGACGAGCCGACCACCGGTCTCCACTTCGCCGACGTGGAGAAGCTCCTCGACGTACTGAACCGACTGGTCGACCGGGGCAACACGGTGGTCGTGATCGAGCATCACCTGGACGTGATCAAGACCGCCGACCACGTGATCGACCTGGGCCCCGAGGGGGGGGATGCCGG
The DNA here is from genome assembly GCA_964615365.1 of uncultured Spirochaetales bacterium. GTDB lineage: Bacteria > Myxococcota_A > UBA9160 > UBA9160 > UBA6930 > CAVXZE01. The sequence goes on along the minus strand of CAZTOU010000005.1, from coordinate 147,704 downwards.
CGGCGAGATCGTCGCCTCGGGTACGCCGGAGGAGGTCGCAGCCAACCCCCGCAGCCACACCGGCAAGGCGCTATCTCACCTTCTTCGGGGACGTGAATGTTCAACTTCTCGGCCTGCCGAGAAGTTGAACATTCAACGTCCCCGCTAGCAGAGCCCGAGGCGGTTGCGCACCTCCGTGAGCACTCGGTCGTGGACCGCGTCGATCTCGCCGGCGGCGGGGATGTGGGCGATGTAGTCGCGGTCGAGGCCGTGGAAGATCGCCGCCACCCGCTCCAGGAAGGCCGCCTCCTCGAAGGCGGGCTCCTGATGCCCGCCCCGCGTGGCGACCCGGGCGAGCCCGCCAGCGGGATCGATCTCGAGCAGCAGGACCAGGTCCGGGATCGGGAACTCCGCCTCGCTCTCGGCGAGGATCCGATCGGCGTCGAGGCCCCGAGCGCCCTGATAGGCGACCGTGGAGAGGAAGTAGCGGTCGGAGAGCACCACGCGAGCCGCTGCCAGCGCCGGACCCAGAACCTCCCGGAGGTGCACCCGGCGCTGCTCGAGAAACCAATCGAGCTCCAGCTCCGGCGTCACACCTTCCGGGGTGCGCGCCATCGCGCGGATCTTCCGGCCCCACTCGCAGTCGTAGGGCTCACCGGTCTCGACCACCTCGCGACCGAAGGAGCGCAGCGCCTCGGCGAGCAGGGCCAGCTGGGTGGACTTACCGGTCCCATCGATCCCCTCGAAGACGATCAGAGAACCGTCCTTCACGCCCGCTCCGTTTCCGCCCGGTCACTCCGAGGCCCGAGTGGCACCGCCGCTCGGGCGTAACTCACGGATTTCCCGGGGCTTTGCGCGGAGGCGTCCACGCACCCAGGATGGCACGCCGATTGCTCTTGAGAAAGGAAGACGCCTCGCGGCGTCGTCCACCGACGCCCCTCTAACGGGACCGGGGGCTTGGTGGGCCGGAGCCGCCGGGCGGGAGCTCGGGTGCGACGCGGGATGAACAAATGGGGTGAGGCCCGCTTCGCTGCTCCCGCCCGGTGTCTCTCAGCGCCTGCGCGCTGCTCCTGGCTGGGTCGACCCAAAGGTCTCGCCCCGAGGCGGCGGGCGAGAAGTGGCCGCCCCCGGGGAAACCCGCCGCAGGGAGAGGTTCGAGGTTCTATGCGGGAATACTGAAGACGAGCAGAATCCCGATCACGAGGGCGTAGATCGCGATCGACTCGATCAGCACCATCCCGAGGATGAAGTTCGTGAACATCGAGCCGGCGGCGCCGGGGTTCCGAGCGATCCCCGCCGTGGTGTTGCCGGCCGTCAAGCCTTGACCGATCCCGCAGCCGAGTGCGCCAAAACCGATGGCGATGCCCGCCCCCAGCGCGTAGCCCCAGGAGTTGGTGTCCGCGGCCGCCGCTGCGACCGCCCCCGCCGCCTCCTCGGCACCGGCCGCAAACGGCAGGAGCAGGATGGCGAGGGTCCAGAGTGCGACCGTTCCGAGTATCCGCATGAAGTGGTTCTCCTTGGTTTGAGTGGCCGGGACCGGAAGCCCGCTAGTGGGCTTCTTCGAGCGCCAAGCCGATGTAGATCATCGAGAGCAGGGTGAACACGTAGGCCTGAAGCACGGCGACCAGCACGCCCAGGCCCATGAAGATCGCCGGCACCACCACCGGTACCAGCATCAGCCAGACACCCACCACGGTATGATCGGCGAACATGTTCGCCAATAGGCGGACGGCGAGTGTGAAGATCCGTGCCAGGTGACCGATCAGCTCGATGGGCGCGTAGAGCGGGGCCAGCACCCGCATGTGGACCTTCTTCCCACCGATCTCCATCTCGAACAGGCTCGGCCCCAGATAGTGGTTGATGTAGGACCAACCGTGCTCCTTGATGCCCACGAACTGGAAGGCGACGAAGGAGATCAACGCCCAGCCCCAGGTGGTGTTCGCGTTGCTGGTGGAACCGCCGATCCCCGGGATCAGGCCGATCAGGTTCGAAAGAAGGATGAAGAGGAAGATGGTGCCCATCAGCGGGAAGTACTTCCGCCATCCATCGCCCATGGTCTGCTGAGCCAGTCCGGCCAGGAACTCCACCACCAGCTCGCACAGGTTGCGCAGACTCAAGCCTTCGTCGGGAATGATCCCACCGCCGGCCGCAGCCAATCGGGAGCGCACCAGCAAGCCCGTCAGGATCAGAAGCAGTCCGACGAAGAGCGCGGACCAGATCACCCACGAGACGTGGGTCGCATGCTCGAGGGCCAAGAAGATATTCACTGATCCTCCTCGTCATCCGGCTCCCGCTCACGGGCGAGCCACGGGTTCCAGTCGTCCCAGGTCGGGTCGTCGGGCGGGGGTACGGGAGTGGCAGGGGCTGGCTCGGGACGCGCCATCCAGGCGGCGATGACCACCGAGGGAACGATCAGAGAGAGCCCGATCACCAAGCCTACCGGATGGGCGCCGACGTAGAGCGCCAGCCCCACGCCCGCCCCCAGCAGCACGAAGCGCAGGCCGAAGGCGGTCACCGCCGGCCCGCTGCCGGAAACGCCCGCCTGGAAGATGGCCTGGCAGGAGCGCCGCATCGAACGGAAGTTGACGGCCTCCAACACCGCCCCGGCGGCCAGGCTCGCCGCGAAGAGCGGCGACAGGAGCACCCAGGAGAGGGCCACCGCTCCGGCGGAGAGTCCCAGGTTCAGCCCCTGGACTCTGTCTATCTGGAATTGCTCACTCACGATTCGCTCGGCGGCTCGCTGCCGTCCTCCCGCGCCTCGTCGACCAGCGACCGCAAGCTGCTGATTCGCATGACAAAAGAGGCGAAACCCATCGCCAGCCCGAGGAAGAGAAAGACGGGCCCGGTCCCGAAGAAGCGATCGACCAGATAGCCGAGCCCCATCCCGATCGGGATCGAGAGAACCGCCTCGAGTGCCCCCTGATAGGCCTTCGCCCCTCGCTTGATGAGGGGGTCGGGCTGCTCCTGAGAATCCTTCTCGTGCTGCCTAATTTTCAAGGCCTGCTCACGGTGCGGCTTTCGCTCACCGATCGAAAGGCGGCCGCAATTTAGCCGAGGGTCCTGCTCCGCTCAACGGACCCGGGCGACCCTTTTCATCGCACGGGCAGCGGCTTCCAGTGTCTGGGTGATCTCGCGGCGGCGGTGGGCCAGGGAGATGAAACCCGCCTCGAACGGCGAGGGCGCCAGGTTGACCCCCCCTTCCAGCATCCCGGTGAAGAAGCGCCGGAAGCGCTCACCGGAGGCCTTCTTGGCGTCTTCGAAATTGCGGACAGGCCCGGGATAAAAGAAGAAACCGAACATCCCGCCGACGCAGGTCGCGGTCAGCTCGACGCCGTTCTCCCCCGCGATCTCCAGCAGGCCCCCGATGAGGTCCCGCCCCCGCTCCTCCAGTGTCTCGTAGGTTCCGGGCTCCGAGAGCCGTTTCAGGGTCTCCAGGCCTGCCGCCATGGCCAGGGGGTTCCCGGAGAGGGTGCCGGCCTGATAAACGGGTCCCTCGGGCGCGATCTGCTTCATCAGCTCCCGCCTCCCGCCGTAGGCGGCGGCCGGGAGCCCCCCGCCCACCACCTTGCCGAGACAGGTCAGGTCGGGCCGGACCCGGTAGCGGCGCTGGGCGCCGCCCCAGGCGACCCGGAAGCCCGTCATCACCTCGTCGAAAATCAGGAGCGCGCCGGCCCGGTCGCAGATCTCCCGGAGGCCGCGCAGGAAACCCGGGAGCGGAGGAACGCAGCCCATGTTGCCGGCCACCGGCTCCACCAGTACCGCTGCGATCTCCTCCCCGTAGCGCCCGAAGGCCGCCGTCGCCGCCGCCAGGTCGTTGTAGGGCGACTGGATGGTCAGTCTGGCGAACTCCTCGGGCACCCCGGGCGAGCCGGGGATCCCGAGCGTCGCGACGCCGCTTCCGGCCCCGATCAGGAGCGCGTCGGCGTGGCCGTGGTAGCAGCCCTCGAACTTGAGGATGCGCTTGCGTCCGGTGGCGGCCCGCGCCAGGCGGATCGCGCTCATGGTCGCTTCGGTCCCCGAGCTCACGAAGCGGAGGCGCTGGACGCTGGGAAGCGCCCTGCAAATCAGCTCCGCGATCTCCACCTCGGCCTCGGTGGGCGCACCGTAGCTGGTCCCGCGGGAGGCGGCGGCGCGTACCGCCCGGACCACGGCCGGATCGGCGTGGCCGAGAATCAGCGGACCCCAGGAGCCCACGTAGTCGATGTACGAGTTGCCATCGCTGTCGGTGATCCTGGGACCCTTGCCGGAGGCGATGAAGCGGGGCACGCCGCCCACCGAGCCGAAGGCCCGGACGGGGCTGTTGACACCGCCGGGGATCACCCGCTTGGCGCGGGAGAAGAGCTTACGTGATCGGTCGAGCTTCACTGGACATCCTCTCACCCGCAGCATTCGCCGGGTCGCTGGCGGGGCACTCCCGACGCCCTCGCTGTGCGGCCTGGTGAGAAATGCAGGCTAGGGATCTTCGGAGCCGGCGTCGAACTCCACCATGCGCGCCAGTGCGACCAGCACCTCGCCCCGGGCGCGCTCCATGATCTTCACCCCCTGGGTCGCGCGCCCCATGACCGAGATGCTCTTGACCCGGCAGCGCAGCACCTTGCCGGCGTTGGTAATCAGCATCACCTCGTCGTCGCCCATCACCTGGGCGATGCCCACCACCTCGCCGTTACGGACCGTGGTGCGAATGGTGATGACCCCCTGCCCCCCGCGGTTCTGAACGCGGTAGTCCTCGAGGGGCGTGCGCTTGCCGAAGCCGTTCTCGGTGACGGTGAGGATGGTGGCACCGGGGGAGAGGATCTCCATGCCGACCACCTCGTCGGAGGCGCCCAGCGTGATGCCGCGCACCCCGGCCGCGGCCCGGCCCATCGGTCGCACCTGTCGCTCCGGGAAGCGGATCGACTTGCCGCCCTTGGTGGCGAGGATCACCTCCTGGGTGCCGTTGGTGCGGCGTGCGCTGATCACCTCGTCGCCGCTGTCGAGATTGACGGCGATGATCCCGCCCCGGCGCGGGTTCGAGAAGGCGCTCACCGCGGTCTTCTTGATCACGCCTCCCCGCGTCGCCAGGATCACGAAGTCCCCTGACGCCCCCTCGAAGCTGCGCACCGGCAGCAACGCCTGGACCCGCTCGCCGTCTGCCAGGGTGAGGAGGTTCACCAGCGCCTTGCCGCGCGCCGCGCGCCCCAGATGCGGGAGCTCGTAGATCTTCTTCCAGTGGACCCGCCCGCGGTTGGTGAAGAAGAGCAGCGTCGCGTGGGTGGAAGCCACGAAGAGCTGCTCGACGAAGTCCTCGTCCTTGGTCTGCATCCCCCGGAGACCCTTGCCGCCGCGACGCTGGGCCCGGTACTGGGTGATGGCATTCCGCTTGACGTAGCCCTGGTGGGAGACGGTGACGACCATGTCCTCTTCGACGATCAGGTCCTCGGTGCTGATCCCCTCGACCGCGCCCGTGATCTCGGTCCGCCGCTCGTCACCGTACTTCTCGCGGATCTCCTCGAGCTCCTCGAGTATCACCTCCAGGATCCGCTCGTCGCTGGCCAGGAGGCTCTTTAGCTCGGCGATCCTGGCGCGGAGCTCCTCGAGCTCGGCGATGACCTTCTGGCGCTCCAGGGCGGTGAGCGATCGCAGCCGCATGTCGAGGATCGCCTGGGCCTGGCGCTCGGTCAGCTCGAACCGCCCCATCAGGGCCGCTCGCGCCGTGGGAGTGTCCTCGGCGCCGCGGATGATGGCGATCACCTCGTCCAGGTGATCGAGGGCGGTGACGAAGCCCTCCAGGATGTGCGCCCGCGCCTCGGCCTGGGCGAGATCGTAGGCGGCGCAGCGCGCCACCACCTCGCGCCGGAACTCGATGAAGTGCTGGAGCGCATCCCGCAGCGAGAGGAGCCGGGGGCGCCCCGACACCAGCGCCAGCATGTTCACGCCGAAGGTGGTCTGGAGCGGCGTCAGGGTGTAGAGCTGGTTGAGGATCACCTCTCCCGGTGCTTCCTTCCGCAGCTCGATCACCACCCGGATCCCCGAGCGATCCGACTCGTCGCGAAGATCGGTGACGCCGTCGATCCTTCCCTCCCGCACCAGCTCGGCGATCCGCTCGACCAGAGTCGCCTTGTTCACCAGATAGGGGATCTCGGAGACGACGATGCGCGGGCCTCTCCTTCCCTCTTCGAAGTCCGCCCGGGCGCGGACCGTGATCTGGCCGCGGCCGCTCTGGTAGGCGGCGCGAATCCCCTCGCTGCCGCAGATCAGCGCGCCGGTCGGGAAATCGGGGCCGGGCAGCTTCTCCATCAGTTCGTCGACGCCGCAGTCGGGATCGCGAGCCACCACGCCGAGCGCGTCGATCAGCTCGCCCAGGTTGTGGGGAGGGATGTTGGTCGCCATGCCGACGGCGATGCCCTGGGAGCCGTTGGCGAGCAGATTCGGAAACTTCGCGGGCAGCACCACCGGTTCTTCGGTGTTGCCGTCGAAGTTGGGCCGGAAGTCGACGGTCTCGCGGTCGATGTCCTGGAGGAGCTCCAGGGTGAGGGGGTGGAGCCGGGCCTCGGTGTAGCGGTAGGCGGCGGGGGGATCGCCGTCGACGGAGCCGAAGTTCCCCTGTCCGTTCACCAGCGGGTAGCGAAGCGACCAGTTCTGGGCCATCCGCACCATGGCGTCGTAGATGGCCGCGTCGCCGTGAGGGTGATAGTGCTTGATCACCTCGCCCACGACTCCCGCGGACTTCGAGAAGGGGCGGTTGGGAAGCAGCCCCTCGTCGTTCATCGCGTAGAGGATGCGCTGGTGGACCGGCTTGAGGCCGTCGCGCACGTCGGGCAGCGCCCGGCTCACGATCACCGACATCGAGTAGTCGAGGAAGGAGGTCCGGACCTCGTCCTCGATCGCGACCGGCAGCGCCGCTTTGCCCGGGGGGAGACCTCCGTTCCCGCCGTCTCCACCATCACCCGGCGGTGTCACGCCCTCCTCGGGTACGTCGATTTCCGCGGATTCTTCTGCCAAGCCGATGGCACCGCTAGATGTCCAGGTTCTGGACGTTGAGAGCGTTCTTCTCGATGAACTCGCGCCGCGGCTCCACGTCGTCGCCCATCAGGGAGGTGAAGACGAGATCCGCCTCGACCGCATCCTCGATCTTCACCTGCAGGAGCGTGCGCGATTCCGGGTTCATGGTGGTCTCGGCGAGCTGCTCCGGATTCATCTCGCCGAGCCCTTTGTAGCGCTGGATGGAGAGGCCCTTCTTGCCGCGCGCCACGATCTCGGCGAGCAACTGGGTGGCGCTCGGTAGCGGCTCCCCCGGCTCCTCCTCGCCAGAGAGCAGGCGGTAGGGAGGCTCGCCGCTCTCGCGGATCCGGGTCTCCAGGGCACAGAGGCGCTCGTAGTCCACCGAGCGGCAGAACTCCGCGTCGAAGGTGGTGCGCGTCACCGCGCCCGCGCGGCGGGTCACGGCCATGAGCCGATTCCCCCCGTGCTCGGGGTTGGCTTCCACGCTCCACAGCACCGGGAGGGCTTCCGGATGGATCACCTCGAGCCGGGCCTCGACCGCCGGGGCGATCCGCTCGCGGAGCCCCACCTCGTCGACCAGGTCCTCCTCCCTGGGCCCGCCCGCCCCGACCGCCGCGTCCACCACGCGCTCGTCCAGACGGCGCCGGCCGAGGTGGTCGATCAGCCGGCGGTACTCGCTAGCGCTCGTCAGCACCGTCCGCGCGGCTTCGCCGGAGAGAGGCGCCCGCTCGCGGCCAGAGAGAACCCGGACGTTCGCCAGCGCGAGCTCGAGCAGGTAGCTCTGGAGCTCAGCCTCGTCCTTCACGTAGCGCTCGGCCCTTCCCTTCTTGACCTTGAAGAGGGGGGGCTGCGCGATGTAGACGTAGCCGCGGTCGATCAGCTCCTTCATCTGCCGGTAGAAGAAGGTCAGAAGCAAGGTGCGGATGTGGCTTCCGTCCACGTCCGCGTCCGTCATCACGACCACCTTGTGGTAACGAGCCCTCGAAGCATCGAACTCCGGCCCGATTCCGCAGCCGAGTGCAGCGATCAGGGACTGGATCTCCCCGTTGGCGAGCATCCGATCCAGCCGGGCGCGCTCCACGTTCAGGATCTTGCCTCGCAGCGGCAGGATCGCCTGGGTCACCCGTGAGCGACCCTGCTTGGCCGTGCCACCGGCCGAGTTCCCCTCGACGATGAAGAGCTCGCTCTTGGCCGGGTCCCGCTCCTGGCAGTCGGCGAGCTTTCCCGGAAGGCTGAAGTCCGACAGCGCGCCCTTGCGACGCGCCAGGTCGCGCGCCTTGCGCGCCGCCGCCCGGGCGCGCGCTGCGTCCACCACCTTGCCCACGATGGCGCGGGCGGTGGCCGGATTCTCCTCGAGGTGCTCCATCAACTCCTCGTACAGGAGTGCCTCGACCAGCCCGCGCACCTCGCTGGTGCCTAGCTTGGCCTTGGTCTGGCCCTCGAACTCGGGCTGCGAGAGGTTGACCGAGATCACCGCCGTCAGGCCCTCGCGTACGTCGTCGCCGCTGATCGCCACCGGCGTACCCTTGCCGTTTCGCTGGTGGGTGGTGATGTGGCGGTTGAGGCTACGGGTGAGCGCGGTGCGGAAGCCGATCAGATGGGTCCCCCCATCGACGGTGTTGATGTTGTTGGCGAAGGAGAAGACGCTCTCGTTGTAGGTATCGCTGTACTGCAGGGCGATCTCGATCGAGACCGCAGTCGCCTTGCCGTGGCTGGTGAAGCTCCGCTCCCCGGAGATATGGATGGGGGGCTGGTGCAGCGGCGCCTTGCTCCGGCTCAGGTGCTCGACGAAAGAGACGATCCCCCCCTCGTAGCAGAAGTCGTGCTCCTTGTTGGAGCGCTCGTCCTCGATGTGGATGTGGACCCCGGCGTTCAGGAAGGAGAGCTCGCGCAGCCGCTGGGAAAGGGTGTCGAAGGAGAAGTCGATGCTGGGGAAGATCTCCCTGTCGGCGAGGAACTTGACCTTGGTTCCGGAGCGGTCGGTGGTGCCGATCTCCTCGAAGGGGGTCACCGGGTCGCCGCGGTGATAGCGCTGGCGCCACACCTTGCCGTTGCGCTTGACCTCCAACTCGAGCCACTCGGAGAGAGCGTTGACCACGGAGACGCCGACGCCGTGGAGCCCGCCGGAGACCTTGTAGCTGCTCTCGTTGAACTTCCCGCCGGCGTGGAGAGTGGTGAGCACCACCTCGGCCGCCGGGCGGTTCTCGGTCGGGTGGACGCCCACGGGAATTCCGCGGCCATCGTCGGTGACGGTAACGCTGTTGTCATCATGGATGACGACGTGGATATTCGTGCAGAAGCCCACCAGGGCTTCGTCCACGGAGTTGTCCACGACCTCGTAGACGAGATGGTGAAGACCATCCAGACCGGTAGTCCCGATGTACATCGCGGGGCGTTTCCGGACCGGATCGAGACCCTCCAGGACCTCGATGGAACTCGCATTGTAACTCACCAGAGATCTAGCTCCGCACGGGCCATGAGCCCTGTTGCTTCCCTCGGAAAAAACCGGGGGGGTGCGGTATCGACACGCGGTTCCGGAAGGCTACCGAAACTCTAAGTCCGCGTAAAGGTTGTGAAAGACGCGGTGCTACAGCCTCATCGGCATCACTACCGCTAGGCTCTCGGCGTCGTCGAGTGGTCGGACGACCACCGGCGAGTTGGCGTCGTGAAGGCTTAGCTGGACCTCCTTCGCCCCAAAAGCGGTGAGTGACTCCTGCAGGTACTTTGCGTTGAAACCGATTGTCAGATCGTCACCGGAGTAGTCGGCATCCAGCTCCTCCTGGGCATGCCCGAGATCGGGGTTGCTGGAGGAGAGACGCAGCGCTCCCGTGGTGAGTTCGAGCTTTACGGCGTGGCTGCGTTCAGCGGAGAGTAGTGCCACGCGCCTCACTGCCCGGACCAGCGACTCATTGGGAAGCGTTAGCTGGTGCTCCACATTCGCCGGGATTACTTGGTCGTAGTTCGGGAACTTTCCCTCGATGAGACGCATGACGAGGGTGACGGAGTTCTTCCGGGCGAGGCCGCTGTTTCCTTCGAAGCCAATCTCCACCTGATCAGCATCCTCTTCATCGACGAGGCGTTTGAGCTCCGCCAGCCCCTTTCGGGGAACAATGACTCCACTCGTGAGAGCAGAGGCATCGCTACCGATTACTCTATCTACGAGGGCAAGGCGATGGCCGTCCGTGGCGACCATGCGGATCTTCTCGGTCTCGGGGAGGACCTCGAAGTAGACGCCATTCAGGTTGTAGCGGGTCTCATCGAGCGAGGCGGCGTAGATGGTGCGCTCGATCATGGTGCTGAGAATCGGCGCCTGCAGGGAGACGAGACGGTCGGGGGAGAAACCGGGTAGCGTCGGGTACTCCTCGGCTGAATCGCCACTGAGGGAGAAGTGAATCCGACCACAGTGAATCTCGAGGAAGGCATCTGCCTCAGCCGAGAGCTGAATCGGCTCGTCCGGAAACTCGCGAACGATGTCGAAGAGCTTCCGGGCAGAGACGGTGATACTACCCGGGTCATCGACCTGGACGGTGTGCACGTCGCGAACGCCTACCTCGAGGTCCGTCGCGACCAGCTCCAGCTGACCTTCCTCTTTGCCACCCGTGGCAGTCAGGAGGACATTGGCGAGAATCGGCATCGAGCTTCGTTTCTCGACGACCGCCTGGAGACGGGAGAGTCCACGGTGTAGGTCGGATTTCTCGATGGTGAGCTTCATGACCTCTCATCACCCTCATAATTTATAGTACTTTGGCAGTAGTGATAGTTGGCGCGGACAACCGATACAACGCTGTGAAGTGACTGAAAGCGTGGGTGTTTTCCTTGTCCGGTTGACGACGCCTGTGTCGGGATGCGAACCGGTGCCGGGCCGGCAGTAGATGCGGTGGGATGTTACCACGATGGTTCTGGCAATGTGGGTAGGTCTTTCCCGGGTGGTGACCGCATCGTGGCGTGAGGGGGGCAACGGAGGGGCCGCTGCCGGGTGGTGGTGCCGAGCAGGTGGCATTTCGCTGTGGCTTGACAGGGTCAGCGCGCTGCAGTTACGTTGGCGGGCTCGTCGCATCAGGGTTCCTGACGACACTGCGCAGGGGATGCTCGCGTCATGAAACGAACCTACCAGCCGAGTCGCATCCGAAGGAGACGAGGTCACGGGTTCCGCGCGCGGATGCGGACGGCGGGTGGCCGAGCGATCATCCGGCGCCGACGGGCGAAGGGCCGGAAGCGCCTCGCCGCCTCCACCCCCTCCAAATAGAGGTGGGAGAAGGTGCGGCGCGGCTGCGGCGTGCCTACCGGCTGAGAGAGTCGAAGGACTTCCGGCGAATCGGTCAGGAGGGTATCCGGAAGAGATTTCCCCACTTCATCGCGATCGTAGGAGAGGCGCGAGATGGTGAGGGGGAAGTGGGCGCGAGCCTGGGCGTGACGGTGAGCAAGAAGGTGGGCACGGCGGTGGAGAGAAACCGGGTGAAGCGCCGTATCCGAGAGTGGTTTCGCCGGAACCGCGGCGCGCTCCCGGCGGACGCGGCAGTTGTGGTGATCGCTCGCCGCGGAGCAGCGGAGATCGGAGCAGCGGAAACGGAGCTAGAACTCGGGGGCCTCCTGCGGTGATTCGTCAGGCGACCTCGAGACTGCTGCTGGTGGTGATCCAAGCGTACCGGCTCCTCATCTCACCGGTGCTGGGTCCCTGCTGTCGGTTTCTCCCCTCCTGCTCCGAGTACGCGATGGACGCGATCCAGCTGTACGGGCCGTTGCGAGGCAGCTGGCTAGCGATCCGGCGGATCGCCCGCTGTCACCCGTTCCGCCCTGGTGGCTACGATCCTGTCCCCCGAGGGGAAGAGAGTGGACCGTAACTTCGCCTTGGCTCTGGGCCTTTCCTTTCTCGTCTTGATGCTCTGGACGATGTTCGCCGAGAGCAGGCGCCCACCCGAGGCCCTGCCTGGGGCTCCCCTAGGGGAAGACGAGTTCGTAGCTCGCGATGAGCAGCCGAGCACGCCACCCGATCCGCTCTTTTCCGGACAGGTCACGCGGGACTACCTCGCGGAGGCCGAGGAGGCACCCCCCGACGATCTCCCTCCGGAGCAAAGGGTCGAGATCCACAGCTCGCTCTTCGATGCGGAGTTCACCACCCGTGGTGGCAGTTTGCTTCGCTGGGCGCTGAAGGACTACGACGTCGGCGAGGAGTACGGAGAGGCACCGGTCGACCTGGTGACCGGAGTGTCCGAGGCGGGGCCGGCCCTGGCAACACCCTTCGATGAGCTCGGTTTCGGAGATCTGAGCCAGAGCGCTTACGGCTTCGAGCAGCCCGACTCGAATACCCTGGTGTTCACTCGCGAGCAGGGTGGGATCCGCGTCCGCAAGACCTACCTCTTCGAGGAGGACCGCTACCTGTTTCGGGTTCGTCTCGAGCTGGAGAACGGTTCGGACCGTCACATCCGAGCGACGTTCCGGACCCGCTGGCCGGCGTTCGCGCGGGAGGAGACGGGATTCAAGGACTACAGCCTGGTCGCGCTCACCGACGGCAGCTTGGAGCAGGCACCGGTGGGGTCCGGTCCCAGCATGCTGGGCATCTTCGGCGGCGGCAAGCTCGAGGAAGCGCAGGAGTATCCGTCCGAGGTCGACTGGGCGGGGGCACAGAGCCGCTACTTCCTGGCGGCGTTGATTGCCGACGTACCGCGAGACGCGGGCGCGCGCTTCACACCCCTCGAGCCGGGTACCAAAGCGATGACCGAGATGGCCTTCCGAGCGGTGGACATCCCGCCCGGCCAGGTCGCGGAGCGCGAGCTGCAGGTATACCTGGGCCCCAAGATCCAGTCACGCCTCGAAGCGGTGAATGTCCACCTCGACGAAGCCATCCTCAAGGGATGGTTCCCCGGGCTGACGCGCTTCTTCATCTGGCTCCTGGTCGCCACCTATTCCGTGGTCCCGAACTACGGTGTGGCGATCATCATCGTGACCGTGATGGTGCGGTTGCTGATGGCGCCGATCATGGCGCGACAGATGAAGTCGATGAAGAAGATGGGCGCGTTGCAGCCCAAGATGAAAGAGGTCCAGGCGAAGTACCCGGACGATCGCCAGAAGCAGTCCGAGGCGATGATGGCGGTCTACCGGGAGGCGGGGATGAGTCCCTTCTCGGCGATGGCCGGCTGCTTCCCGATGCTGCTCCAGCTCCCAGTCTTCATCGGGCTCTACTACGCGCTTCAGGGCGCGATCCAGCTGCGCCACGAGCCCTTCGCCCTCTGGATCACGGATCTCTCGGCTCCCGAGGCTCTGTTCATCATCCCGGGGCTGGAGCTCCCGGTTCGCCTGCTTCCCCTTCTCATGGGCGGTAGCATGATCCTCCAGCAGAAGATGACGCCGACCACCATGGACCCGGCTCAAGCTCGGATGATGCTCACCGTCATGCCCATCATGTTCACGCTGCTCTTCTACCAGTTCGCTTCTGGCCTGGTGCTCTATTGGCTGGTCAGCAACGTGCTGGGAATCCTGCAGCAGCTCCTAATCAACCGAGGTCCAGCGGCTCCAAAATGAGAGAGGCGAGATGTACGACGTGAGATCCGACATCAAGGAGTTCGTGGCGGAGACACCCGAGGCCGGCCGAGCCAAGGCGGTGAGCTTCTTCGGCATCGACGAGAGCGAGATCACCTTCCGCGAGCTGGCCATTGCCGAGGTGGCGGGCGCCGGCGGCCGCGTCGTCATCGTGGCCCAGCCCACCGAGATGGTGGGACAGGCGGCGGGGTCGGGGGGAGGAGGCGGCCGCGCGCCTGCGGGCGAGCGGCCCTAACGCGATAGCGGCGGGGATAGCGATCGCGGCGGGGGCAGAGAGCGCTCCGGGCGAGGCCGTGGCGATCGGGAGGCCCGGCCGGCGCGCGGCGATCGCAATCGGGAGCCGCGACCGGCGCGTGGCGACCGGGAACGAGGACCGCGCGGCGATCGCGATCGAGAACCGCGACCGGCGCCCGACGAGCCCTCGGTGGGGACGACCAAGGGCGATTCGGGGCCGGTGGGGGACTTCATCGTCGGCGTCATCGAGCGGATGGATCTCGGCCCCTTCGAGGTCACGGGGAGCGAAGAGGGGCGGTTCATGGTGTATCAGCTCGCCGGCACAGCCGCCGAGGAGCTGACGGCGGCCGACGGCCGGGCGACGGAGGCCATCCAGCTACTCGCGAACCAGGCAGCGGGGCGCCTCAGCGACGAACCGAAACGGATCGTGGTAGACGCCGAAGGGGATCGCGAGAGGCGAGAGGCATTCCTCAGTCGGATGGCCGAGCGCGCCGCCCGCCGCGCCAAGGACACGGGCCGGGCGGTGGCCCTCGACCCGATGAACGCCAGGGATCGTCGCGGCATTCACATGGCGCTGCGGGACATGGAGAGCGTCGCCACGATGAGTGTCGGCGAAGGCCTGTACCGCCAGGTGGTGGTGGTTCCGGAGGGTGCGGACGAGTACGAGGAGGCCTTGGCGGGCTCGCCCGATTCCTCGTCGGACGCGCAGGAGACCGAGGGAGAATAGGCGGGATGTTCCACGTGGAACGTCACGCTTCGCGAAGCGCCCCGTCTCCTGTGGAGAGCCCCTGAGCTCGCAGATCGCTGGTCTGGTCAGGCAGGGCCTCGAGGAGCTCGACCTCGCAGGCGCGGGGCTCGAGCCGCTCTCTCGCGCACTGGCGCACCTGGCGGAGCTGCTGGCGCGCTGGTCGGCGAGGATGAATCTGACGGCTCACGGCGACGCCGAAGCCGTGGTTCGGCGGCTGATCCTCGACGCGCTCGCGCTCGATGCCCGGCTCCCCGAGGTCCCGTCGATGGCGGATCTGGGCTCCGGTGCGGGCTTCCCGGGGCTTCCCATCGCCCTGCTGCACCCGGAGCGCGAGGTCATGCTCGTCGAGTCGAGGGAGCGGCGCCACCACTTCCAGCGCGCTGCGATCCGGGAGCTGGGTATCGAGAACGTCGTCGTTCGTCGAGGTCGGGTCGAGGAACTCCCCCCGGAGCCCCGCCCTCTGGTCACCGCCCAGGCCATGTCCCACCCCCACCAGGCCGTGGTCTGGATGCTCCCCTGGTCGGAGCCGGGCGGTGCCCTCGCCCTTCCTCTCTCCGTCGATCAGGAGCCGCCCGGTTCGATCGAAGGGGTCGTCGAAGCGACCGTGATCCCCTACTCGGTGCCGCTCGGAGGCCCTCGCCGAGTCGTCTGGCTCGCCCGAAGAGCGAAGTAGCGTTGGCCCGAGGTGCAGTTCATGGACGCGGGTCACTTGGTCTCGGCGCCAGGCCCGTCTCCGGTGGGGCCCGCGGCTCATGGCTCGCCCGCCCCTGCACTGCGGGGCGGCACGGGGTAACCAGGAGAAGGAGCCGCACATCTCAGCGGGCTGTACTTTACTTCCCCGCGGGCCCCACCGGAGACGGGCCTGGCGATTGGTCGAAGGAATCGCCCTCTTGGACTCAATGAGCTTTCGAGCCTTCAAGCCTAGTGCTCCCGTTTCGTGCGCCAGTTCGCTCCACTTCTGAGTGGGTTGCCACCTCGGCGGATCGAGGGCGGTTGGGTGCCCCTTGCCGGAGGGCCGCCGAGACCCCGGCAGCCCACACCCGTCCTTATCTCCGCGCCCCGCAGCCGGGTCAACCTCTGCTGTCACCGCGCCGCCCGCGCGTTCGCCCAGATGTGCGTGAGGTCAACCTGTGCCGGGTCAGCTTCGAGCGAGGCCGCGGAGGCAAGGGGCACCCAACCGCCCCCGCCTCCCAAACGCTCGAAATCACGGCAAAATGGATCCGCCGCTTCCGGCGCAGCGGCAGGTGAACAGGCGCATATCGCCCCGTTCCACGTGGAACGCTTGGACTGATTGCGCCCAGTGTGGTAATTGTGGGGAAGAGAGGTATTCCCCGGGGGGATTTCACTATCAGCTCCTTTGTCGCCACACCGGAGGCGCGGCGCGGCCGGATCCTCGCCGTCGTCAACCAGAAGGGGGGAGTCGGCAAGACGACTACCGCCGTCAACCTCACCGCCTCGCTGGCGGCGGCCGAGCGAGCCACACTGCTGGTGGACATCGATCCCCAGGCCAACGCCAGCAGCGCATACGGAGTCACCGAGCCCGAGTTCCAGCTCTATGACGCGCTCGTCGACGACGCTCCGATTCTGGAGCTCACCCAGCCGACCGAGCTCTCCCATCTTCATCTGGTGCCCTCGGGTCCGGATCTGGTGGGGGCGGAGATCGAGCTCGTCACCATGGAGGGGCGGGAGAGCCGCATGCGGCGGGCGCTCGAGCCCGTGGCCCACGCCTACGACTACATCGTCATCGACTGCCCTCCCTCCCTCGGCCTGCTCACCCTCAACGCTCTCACGGCGGCGGACGCGGTGATCATCCCGCTGCAGTGCGAGTACTACGCACTCGAGGGACTCGCGCGACTCCTCGACACCATCGAGCGTATCCAGCGGGCGCTCAACCCGGGGCTCGAGGTCGAGGGCATCGTACTCACCATGATGGACCGACGCGCGAACCTCTGCCGTCAGGTGGAAAGCGAGGTGCGCCGGCACTTCGGGGATCGCGTCTTTGCCACGTCCATCCCGCGCAACGTGCGGCTCAGCGAGGCGCCCAGTCACGGCAAGCCGATCCTGCTCTACGACATTCACTCGAAGGGAGCGAGCAGCTACCTGCGCCTCGCCGAGGAGCTGCTGCGGCGCAGCGGAGACGATGGGTCCCCGCGAAAGCCGCCGCTCCTGCCCATCACCCGGGAACGGGAGAGCTTGAACAGGGAGGGAAGCTGATGGCCAGACGCCCCAAGGCGCTCGGGCGGGGTCTCGGTGCATTGATCCCCACATCGTCGTCGGCCGCCGTCGCGTCGCGCGAGGACGCCGATCCGTCGCCGGAGGATCGCGGGCCCTATACACAACTGGAGGTAGGGCAGATCCGGCCCAATCCACAGCAGCCCCGCCGCGACTTCGGCGCCGACGAGCTGGCCAGCCTGGCCGAGTCGATCGCGCGTCATGGGCTGCTGCACCCCATCGTGGTGCGAGAGGCCGAGGGAGGATACGAGCTGGTGGTGGGGGAGCGGCGCTGGCGGGCAGCCGGCCTGGCCGGCCTCGAGACCATCCCGGCGCTGGTCAAGGACGTCGCCTCCCAGGACCGCCTGGAGATGGCCCTGGTCGAAAACGTGCAGCGTCACGACCTGAATCCGATCGAGCTGGCGATGGCCTTCCGCGCCCTCGTCGAGGGCGGTGCGACGCAGGAGCAGGTGGGTGAGCGGATGGGCCTCGACCGCTCGACGGTGGCCAACCACATCCGCCTGCTCGAGCTGCCCCGCGAGCTCCAGCAGGACGTGGAGACCGGTGCGCTCAGCACCGGTCACGCCAAGGCGCTGCTCCAGATCGCCAATCCGGAACGGCGCCGCCATCTGCGCGACCGGATCGTGGCCAGCCAGCTCTCGGTCCGGGCCGCCGAGGAGCTGGCCCGCTCCCTGGCCGGGACGCGGACGCCCACCCGGCGGCGCCCCCGGGGCGCCGGTGACGCGGTGGATCCCCACCTGCAGCAGCTGGTCGAGAGCCTTCGCGATCGGCTCCAGACCAAGATCAGGATCAGCGGTGCCTCGGGTCGCGGGAAGATCGAGATCGAGTTCTACGGTCCCGAGGACCTCCATCGCATCACCCGCTCGATCCTGGAGGGCACTCCGTGACCGCTGGTCAGATCGAGACCATCCTGGCCGCCGGCACGGAGTTCGACGGTCTTCTCTCCTTCCGTGGCGCCACCCGGATCGACGGGAAGTTCTCGGGGGACGTGGTGGCGGAGGGATGCCTCGTGATCGGTGAAGGCGCTCGGGTGCGCGCCCGGATCGAGGTCGACGAGCTGATCGTCGGGGGCGATCTCGAGGGGGAGGTCCACGCCCGCAAGCGTGTGGAGCTCCTGAAGACCGCGCGCGTGGTCGGTTCACTCCACTCTCCAAGCCTGGCGATGGCCGAGGGGGGCATCCTGGAGGGGCGCTGCGAGGCGATTCCGGCGAAACCGGCAGCGCCCCGGTGAGATCGGAGCGCGAGCGGATCACCTTGATCTTCGTGCGTTTTTTGTAACTATTGGCGCCGCTCCGTCGTCGGCGGATCGATCCGGTCCGCCGGTCGCCGACGGTCGTCTTACTGGCTTCCCTCGAGGTTCATTCCCGCCCCGAGCAGCCCGGGCTGGCAGGGACTGGGGTTCAAGCAGAGTATGAACCGGCACACCTTCCCCTCGATCGCGACCACCCTCTCCACACTCACCATCGCGCTGCTCGTTGCACTTCCCGCACAGGCAGCCGGGGGCAGCCTCGAGATCTTCCCCGACATTCGCGTCTTCTACCTGATCGCGCTGTTCATCCTGCTCGTCTTCCCGGTCAACAAGCTGCTCTTCCATCCCATCTTTCAGGTGCTCGACGAGCGCGACGCGCGCATCGAGGGAGCGCGCAAGAAGGCCGGCGAAATCTCCGCCCAGGCGGAAGCCACCCTCGACCGCTATCGCAGCGCGGTTCGCAGTGCACGAGAAGAGGCGGAGAGCGGTCGCAAACTGGTGTTGGAGGAAGCGCGCCGCGAGCAGGCCCAGCTGACCGGGAGCGTGCGCAGCGAAGCCGAGACGGAGATCAACCGCGCGCGGGAAGAGGTGGCCGGTGCGCTCGACGAAGCACGCGCCCAGCTGCGCGAACAGGCGCAGGGGCTGGCGCGGGAAGCCGCCACCCGCGTGCTGGGAAGGAGCCTCGGATGATCACCTACCTGCTCCTCCCGGCAATCGCGCTGCTGCTGGTGGCATCGCCGGCCGCGGCCTCGGAAGAGGGCGGGGGTTGGGTCGACTTCGCCTGGGAGGCGGGAAACCTCCTCCTGCTCCTCGGCGTGCTCTTCTACGTGGGTCGCAAGCCGGTGCTGAACTACCTGAGCGAGCGGCGCCAGCGCATCCAGGACAACCTGGCCAACTCCGAGAGGCTGCTCACGGAGGCGGAGGGTCGCCTCACCGAGTGGACAGAGCGCGCCGAGCGCCTCGACGACGAGATCGCCGAGGTGCACCGCCTGGCCCGCGAGCGCGCCGAGCAGGAGCGCGCGCAGATCCTCGAAGATGCCCGCGCCACGGCCGAGCGGATCAAGCGCGACGCGGTGAGCGGCGTGGATCGCGAGGTGGAGCGCGCCAAGCAGGCGCTGCGCGAGGAAGCCGCCGACCTGGCGGTGGAGCTCGCCGGCACCCTGCTCGAGGAGCAGGTCAACGACGGAGATCGCGACCGCCTCGTCGACGAATTCGTGGCGGAGATCGAGTCCGGCGCCGGGTCTACGGGCTCGGGCGGCAGCCAAGGAGGGCTCCACTGATGGCGCGTGGGGCGGCGGCGCGACGCTACGCAAAGGCGCTCTTCGAGCTCGCCAAGGAGGCTGGACAGGTCGCGCAAGTCCTGGATGAGCTCAACAGCCTGGGAGGTCTCCTGGAGGGCAACCCCGAGCTCCACGACGTGCTCTTCCGCCCGCTCCACCCGGCGGCACAGCGCCGGGCGGTGTTGGACGGGGTCAACGAGCGGTCCGGCGCCAGCCCCACGGTGCGGAGCTTCTTCTCGTTGTTGATCGACCAGCGTCGGCTGGTCGATTTTCCGGCCATCCACGAGGAGTTCGAACGGCTGGCCAGCGAGGACGCCGGGCTTCGGCGTGCCGAGGTGGTCTCCGCCAGCGCGCTGCGGGACGAGCAGCTGGAGCGGCTGCGCCGCGCGCTTTCCGTCCGCACTGGCGGCGAGGTGGACGTCTCGGTCCGGGTGGATCCGAGCCTGCTCGGCGGCGTGATTGCCAAGGTCGGGGACCTGGTCTTCGACGGAAGTCTGCGAACGCAGCTGCGCCAGCTGCGAACGGATCTCACGAGGTAGAAACCCGCGCGCGGCGAGTCGCAGGCGAGCAGACCGCCATCGACGGCCACGCCCAGGCAAGCGCAGGAACGAAGGATCGGAGAGAATGAAGATCAAGCCCGGTGAGATCACCGACATCCTGAAGCGCGAGATCAAGGAGTACGGCCGCGAGATCGACGTCGCCGAGACCGGCACCGTGCTCTCCTTCGGCGACGGCATCGCGCGCGTCTACGGTCTCGATTCCGCCATGGCCGGCGAGCTCGTCGAGTTTCCCGGCAATGTGCAGGGAATGGTGCTGAACCTCGAGGAGGACAACGTCGGCATCGCGGTGATGGGCGAGGCCTTCCACGTCCGCGAGGGCGACCTGGTGCGGCGGACCAACCGCATCATCGAGGTCCCCGTCGGCGAGGCGATGCTGGGGCGCGTGGTGGATGCACTCGGCAATCCGATCGACGGCCAGGGCCCGATCGAGACCAGCGAAACGCGTCGCGTCGAGATCAAGGCCCCCGGCATCGTGAAGCGCAAGTCCGTCTCCGAGGCGCTGCAGACCGGCATCAAGGCCATCGACGCGATGACGCCGATCGGGCGCGGCCAGCGGGAGCTCATCATCGGCGACCGCCAGACCGGGAAGACCGCCATCGCCGTGGACACCATCATCAACCAGAAGGAGACGGACGTCTTCTGCATCTACGTGGCCACCGGCCAGAAGCAGTCCACCGTGGCCCAGGTGGTGGAGAAGCTCAGGCAGCACGGCGCCATGGAGTACACGATCGTGGTGGCCGCGACCGCCAGCGAGCCGGCGCCGCTCCAGTTCATCTCACCCTACACCGGCTGCACCATGGGCGAGTGGTTCCGCGACAACGGCAAGCACGCCGTGATCATCTACGACGACCTCTCCAAGCAGGCGGTGGCGTATCGCCAGCTCTCGCTGCTGCTGCGCCGGCCGCCGGGGCGCGAGGCGTTTCCCGGCGACGTCTTCTACCTGCACTCGCGGCTGCTGGAGCGCGCGGCCAAGCTCAACGACGACGAGGGAGGCGGTAGCCTGACCGCGCTTCCCATCATCGAGACCCAGGCGGGCGACGTTTCCGCCTACATCCCCACCAACGTCATCTCCATCACCGACGGCCAGATCTTCCTGGAGACGGATCTCTTCAACTCGGGGATCCGGCCCGCGGTGAACGTGGGCATCTCGGTTTCGCGGGTGGGCGGGAACGCCCAGACCAAGGCCACCCGGAAGGTGGCCGGAACGCTGAAGCTGAATCTGGCCCAGTACCGGGAGATGGCGGCCTTCTCCCAGTTCGGCAGCGACCTCGACAAGGCGACCCAGGAGCAGCTGGCGAACGGCGAGCGCCAGACCGAGATGCTGAAGCAAGGCCAGTACAAGCCGATGTCGATGCAGGAGCAGGTGGTGTCGATCTTCTCGGCGTCGCCGCCCGAGGGGCGCGACTCCTGGGTGCGGGGCTTCGAGGTTTCGGATCTCGGCCGCTACGAGGAGGAGATGCTCGGCTTCATCCGCACCCGCCACGCCGAGATCCTCGAGGAGATTCGCGAGACCGCTCAGCTCCCCGACGAGCTGGCCGCCAAGCTGACCACCGCTCTCGACGAGTTCGCCGAGATCTTCGAGCCCAGCAAGGCGGTGGCGGAGAAGAGCGAAGCGGCTTGACGGCGAGGAACCCGACGTGGCGACTCTGAGAGACATCCGGCGGCGCATCACCAGCGTCGAGAAGACGCAGCAGATCACCAGCGCCATGCGCATGGTGGCGGCCGCCAAGCTGCGGCGGGCCCAGGACGCGATCATTGCGGCGCGCCCCTACGCCGCGCAGATGTACGCCACCCTCGAGGAGATCGGACGACGCGCGCAGGAGGCGGAGCACCCTCTGCTCGAGCAACGCGAGCAGAGGCGGTCGCTCGAGGTAGTCGTGGTCACCTCCGACCGCGGTCTCTGCGGAGCCTTCAACGCGAACGCCATCAAGCGGGCCGAGGCGCTCCTCAAAGAGCGAGAGCCCCGCTTCGAGTCCGTGTCCCTCGGACTGGTGGGACGCAAGGCGGTGGACTACTTCCGCAGGCGGCGCGCCAGTCAGATCACCGACACCTGGTCCGACCTCGGGACGGTGGAGTACCGCCACGCCGCTGAGATCGCCGAGCACGTCTCCAAGCGCTTCACCTCCGGCGAGGTCGACGAGGTGCTCCTGGTCTACAACGAGTTCGTCTCGGCGCTCAACCAGATGCCGCGGGACATCGTCGCTCTCCCCCTCGTGCCCGAGCAGATGGAGGAGGATGCGGAGGAAGCCGCGATTCCCTTCGATATCGAGCCGGACGCCGAGACCGTTTACTCGGTGCTCATCC
Organism: uncultured Spirochaetales bacterium; assembly: GCA_964615365.1. Lineage (GTDB taxonomy): Bacteria > Myxococcota_A > UBA9160 > UBA9160 > UBA6930 > CAVXZE01. Next base: position 125,600 of record CAZTOU010000005.1, on the reverse strand, counting down.
CCAACGCGCTGGAGTTCAACATCTACCGCGTGCTGCTGGAGAGCCAGGCCGGCGAACACGCCGCCCGAATGACGGCGATGGAGTCGGCCACCCGAAACACCGAGGAACTCATCAGCAGCCTTACTCTCCAGTTCAACCGCGCGCGCCAGGCCGCCATCACCAAGGAGCTGGTCGAGATCGTGACCGGCGCCCAGGCGCTCGAATGATCATTCCATCGGAGACAACACCATGGCAGCGGAAGGCAAGATCACGCAGGTAATGGGCCCGGTCGTGGACGTGGAGTTCCCGCCCGGCAACCTCCCGGAGATCTACACGGCGCTTCGTACCACCAACGCCGCCATCGACGAGCGCGAGGACAATCTCGTGGTCGAAGTGGCACTGCACCTGGGCGAGAACACGGTGCGCTGCATCGCCATGGACACCACCGATGGCCTCACCCGCAATCAGAAGGTCGTCAACACCGGCGATGTGATCCGGGTGCCGGTGGGTCCCAAGACGCTGGGCCGGATCATCAACGTGATCGGGGAGCCCGTCGACGAGCGCGGCCCGATCGGAAGCGACACCACCCTTCCCATCCATCGACCGGCTCCCGAGTTCGTCGATCAGTCCACCACCATTGAGATGCTGGAGACCGGCATCAAGGTGGTCGACATGATCGCCCCCTACCCGAAGGGCGGCAAGGTGGGTCTGTTCGGGGGCGCCGGCGTCGGCAAGACCGTGGTGCTGATGGAGCTGATCAACAACATCGCCAAGGAGCACGCGGGCTACTCGGTCTTCGGTGGCGTGGGTGAGCGCACCCGCGAGGGCAACGACCTCTGGAACGAGATGATGGATACCAAGCTCGCCGACGGGAGCAGCGTCCTCGACAAGGCGGCCCTGGTCTACGGACAGATGAACGAGCCGCCCGGCGCGCGCGCGCGGGTCGGCCTCTCAGCGCTCACCTGCGCCGAGTACTTCCGCGACGAGGAGGGGAAGGACGTGCTTCTCTTCATCGACAACATCTTCCGCTTCACCCAGGCGGGCTCCGAGGTGTCGGCGTTGCTGGGCCGTATCCCCTCCGCGGTGGGCTACCAGCCGACCCTGGGCACCGACATGGGCGAGCTCCAGGAGCGCATCACCTCCACCACCAAGGGCTCCATCACCTCGGTGCAGGCCATCTATGTTCCCGCCGACGACCTCACCGACCCGGCGCCGGCAACGGCCTTCAGCCACCTGGATGCGACCACGGTGCTCTCGCGGCGGATTTCCGAGCTGGGCATCTACCCGGCGGTGGATCCCCTCGACTCCACCAGCCGCATCCTCGACCCCCAGGTGGTGGGGGACGAGCACTACCAGGTGGCCCGGGGCGTCCAGCAGGTGCTCCAGAAGTACAAGGATCTCCAGGACATCATCGCCATCCTCGGCATGGACGAGCTCTCCGAGGAGGACAAGATCACCGTGGCCCGGGCCCGCAAGATCGAGCGCTTCCTCTCCCAGCCCTTCCACGTGGCCGAGGCGTTCACGGGGACGGCGGGCTGCTACGTGCGGCTCGACGACAACATCCGCGGCTTCAAGGAGGTGCTGGAGGGCAAGCACGACGACCTGCCCGAGCAGGCCTTCTACATGGTCGGGGGGATCGAGGACGTGATCGAGAAGGCGAAGGGGATGGCCTAGCCATGGCCTTCGAGCTGATCGTAGTGACCCCGGAGGGGCAGGCTTTCCGCGACTCGGTCGAGCGCGTGGTGCTGCCCGGTACTGAGGGCTACTTCGGCGTGCTGGATGGGCACGAGCCCTTCCTCACCGGTCTCAAGATCGGTGAGATGGAGATCACCCAGGGCGACACCGCCCTCCACGCCGCGCTCTCCACCGGCTTTGCCGACGTGACCACCGATGCGGTGACGGTGATGGTGGGGACCTGCGAGTTCGCCCACGACATCGACGCGGAGCGGGCCGCCACCGCTCGAGAGCGGGCGCAGCGGCAGCTCGAGGAGATGCGCCAGACCGAGGCAGGCCAGGACGTCTACGACGAGTACCAGGAGTCCTTCTCCCGGGCCATCACCCGGGTCGCCGTCTCGGAGAAGTTCAAGGCCTGAGCGTGAGCGGGGACGTTCCTTGCGTTCTTGCGTTACAGGCATGCCAGGAACGAAAGAACGCAAGGAACGTCCCCGGTGCTAGCTCCGAACCGGCGTGACCTTGAGCTTGGCCTTGCCGTTCTCCACCACGACCCGGAACTTGACGTCCTGACAGCCGGTCTTGGCGCGGAGCTGGGTCGACTGCTTCTCGATCAGGGCGCCGAGCTTCTGCCGGGTGATGCTCGCGGTACCCTGCCCGCAGGCCTGCCGGGCCGAGACGTAGCTCTCGAACACGTCGTCGAGATTCGGCTGCTCTCCGCCGGTACCGGGTCCCTGGGGCTTGACCGGCTCCGACCGCTCCCGCAGCTTGGCCTGGAAGAGGTGGCGCTCGTAGCGGCCCTCTTCGATCTCCCGAAGGATCCGGTCCCAGTGGCGCCGGAAGGCGAAGAAGCGCGCCCGCAAGTTGTTGAATTTGAAGCGGTAGCCCGTGTTCCGGATGGGCACGTTGGCGTAGTACGAGACCATCTTCTGGACCTCGCCGCGCAGCAGCGAGGGCTCCCGCTTGCGGGAACCCATGAAGTACTGCTCGTACTCGTTCTTGAGCATCTTGAGCTTGACGTCGAGGAGCTGGAGATCCTCGACGACATCCGCGCCGAACTGGGCCATTCCCGGTAAATCGGTGCCTCGGGGAGTGTGCTTGAGGTCCTCCCCTCGGGTGAGCTGGTGAGAAAGGCGGGCTAGCATCGGATCCGTGGGGGAGCGGAGCTATCTGGAGAACGGCCTGCTTCTGGATCCGGAGGCGGACCGGGCGGAGGAGGGGTCCCTGCTCGTCGGGTCGGGCCGAATCCTGGCCCGGCACCCGCCCGGGGAGCCCTGCCCCGAGAGCGCGCGGCGCGTGGATCTCGGGGGTCGGCAGCTCGCCCCGGGCTTCCTGGATCTGCACTTCCACGGAAGCCTGGTCTTCGAAGCGGCGGACGGACTCCGTGACGCGCTTCATGATGCATCTGCGTCATTGGTGCGTCATGGGACCACCGGCTTCCTGGCCACGACGGTGGCCGGCTCCCGAGTCGAGCTTCTCGAGCGCGTCGCGGTCTGCGCGTCGGCCGTCGACGCGGGCGGCTGGCCCGGTGCGACGCCGATGGGCGTCCACCTGGAGGGCCCCTGGATCCATCCCGACTCCGCGGGAGCCCAGCCGCGCGGCGGGATCCGCGGGTTCGATCCCGCCCGTGACGAGGCGGTCCTCGCGGCCGGCGAAGGCCTGATCCGGATCGTGACCCTCGCCCCGGAGATCTCCGGCGCCCGGGATCTGCTCGACGCCCTGGCGCAGCGGGGGATGATCGCGGCGCTGGGCCACTCGCTGGCTGATGACGCGTGCGTCATCGAGGGGGTAGAGCGAGGTCTGCGTCATGTGACGCACCTCTTCAACGCGATGACGGGCATCCATCATCGCCGCCCCGGCGCGGTGGGCGTCGCCCTCACCGACGACCGCCTGAGCTGTGATCTGATCTGCGACGGGGTCCACGTCCACCCCGCCATCGTCCGCCTGGCGGCCCGGGCCAAGGGGGAAGGCCTGCTGCTGATCACCGATCGCGTCGAGCCGCCCGGCGCGGGCGCCCCCGACGGGTTCGGCTCGGGGCCTCTCCGGGAGGAGGGCGGCGCCCTCCGCCTCGCCGACGGCACCCTGGCCGGGAGCACGCTCACGATGGATCTGGCGCTTCGCAACGCCGAGGCCTTCGGCGCGATGACGCACCTCGAGGCGGTCGCCGCGTGCACTCTGCGACCCGCCCGACTGCTCGGCCTGGAGCGCGAGCGGGGGACGCTGCGTCCCGGGGCGCGGGCCGATCTGGTGGTGCTGAGCGCAGAGGGGACCGTGGAAGAGACCTGGGTTCGAGGCGAGCGGGTGTACCGCGCTCCCGGGTAGGACCGCGCGCCTCCCTTCAGCTCAGCCGCTCGAGCAGCGCGTCCAGGTCGATTGCGTCCTCTGCGGGAGGCGCGCCATCTCCAAGCGGCGGGATCTCCCCCACCAGTGCGTCGCCGAGCGCATCGCGGAGCGCCGCGAGATTCTCCGCGTCCGCCTCCGAGAGCTGCCCACCGGAGTGGGAGACCACCACGCCGGCCACCGGGAGGCCTCTCGCCACGGCGGCCTCCAGTGTGAGGAGGGTGTGGTTGATGGTCCCGAGGGCGGCGCGCGCCACGATCAGGAGCGGAAGATCGAGCTCCCTGGAGAGGTCCGCCATGCTGAGCTCCGCGGTCGCTGGGACCAGCAGACCTCCGGCGCCCTCGACGACCAGCCACTCGTGTCGCGCCCGCAAGTGGGCGAAGGCGTCGCGAATCGTCTCCATCTCCACGGCGCGCCCCTCGCTGGCGGCGGCGACGGTCGGTGCCGCCGGAAGCGCGAAGGTCTGGGGACAGATCTCCTCCAGGGGCTCCGTCGCCACGGCGGCGTTTCGCAGCGCCTGAGCATCGAGGGGACCCGCGGCGCCGACACCCGTCTCGATTGGCTTCATCACGCCCACGTCGAATCCGCGCCCTCGGATCGCCCGAACCAGCGCGCAGCCGACCACCGTCTTCCCGACGCCGGTGTCCGTGCCGCTGACGAAGAATCCGTTCTGGCTCATCAGGATCTCGCGACCTCCTCGGCGACGGCGTCGGCCAGGGCGTCGATCTCCTCCTCGCGGTGGGTGGCCATCGGCGTGAGCCGAAGCCGGGCGCTTCCCTCCGGGACCGACGGGTGGCGAATCCCCTGGGCAAAGAAGCCGCGTTCCAGCAGGCGCTCGCAGGTCGCCATGGTTCGGCGGTTTCCGCCCAGGATCACGGGGATGATGTGGGTGGTGCTGGGGTGCGTCGAGACGCCGCGCTCGGCGAGACGCCGTCGCAGCCGCTCGGCATTGACGCGGAGCTGCTCGCGCCGCCAGGCTTCCCGGTCCAGCAGGCGGAGCGCGGCTCGCGCCGCCCCAAGCTGGGGCGGGGCCAGCGCGCAGGAGAAGATGAAGCTCCGGGCCACGTTCACCAGCAGGTCGCGGAGCTTGGTGCTACCGGCGACGAAGGCACCGAAGGATCCCAGCGCCTTGCCCAGCGTGCCGACGATGATGTCGGCGCCCTGATCGACGCCTAGGAGCTCCGCGGTTCCGCCACCTCTTGCGCCCAGGGTGCCGGTCGCGTGGGCGTCGTCCAGAAGCAGCATGGCGCCGAAGCGCCGGGCCAGCGCCACCATCTCCGGGAGCGGCGCCACGTCGCCGTCCATACTGTAGATGCCGTCCACCGCCAGCAGAACCCGCCTTCGGGTCGATGCCACCCGGCGAAGCGTCGCCTCCAGCGCATCCAGGTCGCCGTGGGGGAAGACGCGGGTCTCGGCGCGGGCGAGCCGGCAGCCGTCGATGATCGACGCGTGGTTCAGCTCGTCCGAGATCACCACGTCACCGCTCGAGGTGAGCGCGGGGATCACGCCGGCGTTCGCCATGTACCCTGTGCTGAAGACCAGCGCCGCCTCGGTCCCCAGCAGCTCGGCGAGCTCCTCCTCGAGCTGCTCGTGGATGGACAGGTTTCCGGAGATCAGCCGGGAGCCGCCGGCTGCGCAGCCGTAGTCCCGCGCCGCACGCGCCGACGCCTCGATCACCTCCGGGTGATGAGCGAGATCCAGGTAGTTGCTGCCGGCGAAGTGCAGCACCGGCCGGCCATCCACCACGGCCCGGGGCCCCTGGGCGCCCTCCAGGACGCGCATGCGCCGGTAGGTGCCGCGAGAGCGGATGACCTCCAGCGAGGCCTCGGCCAGGGGATCCACCTGCGAGCCCTCGCCGGCGCCCGGAGCGGTCTCTCGGCTCGGCAGATGGGAGAAGGCAGTCAAGATCGCTCCGCCGCCTCGGGCTTGAGGATCCCGCCCTCCTCCCCGGCGAGGTGAAACTCGCCGGGAGAGGACGCGCGCCTGGCCCGCGCAGCAAAGTAGCTCGGGTTTCCCAGAACCTCGAACCCCGCGTCCTCGATCATCCGGTAGGTCTCCTCCTCGCCAGAGCCGCGGGTGGTGAGGTATCCCTCGACGAAGAGCGAGTTCGCCGGCCAGAGCGCCAGCGGGCCCAGAGAGCGGATGTGCCCCTCGCGGCCGCCGGCGATCCGGACCTCTGCGGCAGGGTTCACCAGGCGGATCAGCGACAGCACCCGGAGGCAGCGCGCTGGGTGGAGCGAGCCGTCACTCTGGAGCGGGTTGCCCTCGATCGGGATCAGGAAGTTCACCGGAATCGAGCGCACCTCGAGCTCCCGGAGCTGGAAGGCCACCTCGACGATGTCCTCGCTGCCCTCGCCCATTCCCACGAGCAGCCCGCTGCACGCCTCGATGCCGTACTTCTTCGCGATTTCGAGCGTCTCCACGCGGTCGCGGTAGCGGTGGGTCGTGCAGATCTTCGGGTAGTGGGCCTCGCTGGTGTTGAGATTGTGATTCAGCCGGTCGAGGCCGGCGTCGGCCAGCAGCCGCGCCTGCTCCTCGTCGACGAATCCCATCGAGAGGCAGAGCTCGATCGGGTAGCGCTGCTTCATCTCGCGGATCAGGGTGGCCAGCTTCCGGGTCTGGGCCAGGCTCGGACCGCGGCCCGAGAGAGCCATGCAGTAGCGCGAGGCCCCCGCCTCTGCGGCGGCCTCGGCCTCGGCGAAGATCTCCTCGTCGCTCTTCATCGGGTACTTGCGAATCGGCGCGGTCGAGTTCTTCGACTGGGCGCAGTAGCCGCAGTCCTCCCCACACATCCCGCTCTGGACGTTGTTCAGGATGTGCACCATCACCGTGCGCCCGAAGTGGTGCTCGCGCGGGAGGTAGGCCGCCTGCAGCAGGGGCAGCAGCTCGACGTCGTCACCGTCCAGAATCCATAGCGATTCCGCGATGGTGGGAGGCTGCTGGGACAGCGCGCGGCGGCCCAGCCGGGCGTAGGTCTCGAACAAGGGCGACTCCTTCCGCGAGGCGGAGACGAGACTAGGAATCCAGCGGCGGCTCTGTCAACTGGGCCAAAGGGAGAGGTTGACAGGCCCCTCCACGACCTCGCTGCGGAGAAATGCGGGCTAGTCGGTCAGATGGCCCTCGCCCAGGTCTCGTAGTGAATCCGCGATCGCCACGGCGAGCTGCCGGAGGAGGCGGATCTCGGCATCGACCAGGCCGGCGTAGCCATCCTGGGCGAGCGGCTCCGATCGAGCCATCCGGAGCTCGGCGACCTTCTCCGTGCCGCTACCCCGCGTGATGCGCCAGCTCGCGATCAGCCAGGCCTCTCCCGAAAGGGTGCCGTGGAGCTGGTCGATGCTGACCTCCACCGCGTGGTCCCACCGCGTCCGCTGGGCGGGGTCCGCGCTCACCTCCTGCCCCAGAGCGTTGGCGATCTCGGCCCGGAGGAAGCGTCGGATCCCTTCGTCGAGGGGCTCCGCCCACTGGTGGTAGCGGGCCGGCCTCACCTGGTGGCCACCGGTCGCGAGCACCAGCCCCGACTGCTTCAAGTAGGATGCCACCTCGACCCGGCCCAGACCGATCGAAGCCGGGGCCAGGGCGCGAATCGTCTGCTCGCGCGGCTCGGCGCGCAGCAGGTAGTGGGTGTGGGTCGGCGGCGGGTCGCCGGCGCAGGCGGCCAGGAGCAGGGTGGAGATGATTGCGGCGATTCTCATGGTGATCCTGCCTTCGGCTCGGGGTCCTTCGCGGGCTCTCGAGGGAAGATCTGCTGCTGGATGCCCTCGAGGCCACTCGAGATGGTGGGAATCGTCGGGTGGCCGGCGAAGCTGCCCAGCTCGGCGGGCGCTTCGTCGGGGTACATGTCGAGCGACACGTAGAGGCTCCCGGTCAGCAGGTTTCCCGTGGAGAGCGTGGCGCGAAGCCCGTTTCGCACCCCGGTCTCGATCCCCCGCGACAGTCTCTCTGCTCCCCGCTGCGAGTCGCCCATCTCGAGGCGTCCGGGCTCCAGGCGGATCAGCACGGGAATCGGCGCCCCCTCGCCCCTGCCGCCCTCTGCCACCAGCTCCTCCAGGAGCAGACGGTCCACGTGGCCGGCGGGCAGGCCTCGGTACTCCACCGGGGCGCCGGGGCGCAGCCCCCGCACCGATCGCGCGAACTCCACCACGTATTCGATGGAGTGGTGGTAGGGGCGCTCGTTGATGCTCCGGTAGTCCGGGAAGAGCTTGAAGGCGACCCCGCCTTCGACCGGGTCACCGGGCTTGACCCCTTCCGGTACCCCGAAGGAGACACCCCCGAGAAGCAGAGATTGAAGCGAGCCGGTGCTCATCTCGATGCCGTCCGCCGTCGCGCTGAAGGCGATCCCGCTGTCGTTCCAGAACCGGGTCGTGGTGGTGACGAGACTCTTGTAGGGCGCTTCGATGAATGCGGCGTAGCGTACCCGTTGGGTCTCCACGTCGAACTCCGCGCTCTCGACGCGACCGACCTCGAAGCCCCGATACAGGATCGGGTCGCCGGCGCCCACGGATCCGGCCCGCTCGCTCACCAGCTCGAGCTTGAGGCCCGGGGTCCCGGCGGGCGTCACCGGCACCTCCTCCAGACCATTGAACCTGCGCCGGCCTTCGGGACCGGTCCCGGGTGCCAGCTCGATGTAGCCGCCGGACATGATGGTGCCGAGTCCCGAGATTCCCGCGGCTCCGATGCGCGGGCGCACCACCCAGAACTGGGTGTCCGCGCGCAGGAGCGGTGTCGCGAAGCGCTCGAGCTTTGCCTTCACCACGACGCTCTCCAGATCCTCGCCGAGCTCCACGCTCTCCACCAGACCGACCTCGACGCTGCGCGCCTTGATCTTGGTCTTGCCGGCCTCGATTCCCTCGGCGGTCGCGAAGATGATGGCGATTTCGGGCCCCTGGCTGCGGTAGCTGTGCACCACCATCCACAGGCCGAGCAGCACGGCGACGATCGGAACCAGCCAGATGGGGGCGATGCGGCGCCGCCGCTTGACGGTCGCCCGGGTCTCACTCATCGGTGTCTCCTAGCTGATCCCAGATGAGCCGCGGGTCGAAGCTCTCCGCCGCGAGCATGGTGACGATCACCACTCCGGCGAAGGCCAATGCCGCGGCGCCCGGCGTGATGCGAAGCACTCCACCCAGGTGGATGAGCGCGACGAGGACGGTCACGACGAAGACGTCGACCATCGACCATTTCCCGATCAGCTCGGTGGTGCGGTAGAGAATCGTCCGTTCGCGGTGCGAGGTCGCGTGGCGGCGGGCGACGCTCCAGCAAAGCCAGCAGAGGGCGACGAGCTTGCCGAGGGGGACCAGGACGCTGGCGATGAAGATTACCGCAGCGATGGGGTAGGAGCCGTAGTGCACCAGGAGGATGACGCCTCCCAGAATGGTGCTGTCGGTGGCGCGTCCAAGCTGCTCGGTGGTCATGATGGGCAGCACGTTGGCCGGGATGTAGAGCAGCGCAGCGGTGATCAGCAGCGCAGCGGTCCGCTGCAGGCTCTCCGGCTTGCGCAGATGGAGTCGCGCGCCGCAGCGCGGGCACCGTTCCAGCGCCACGGGCGCGCGCTTGTAGCACAGGTGGCAGCAGGCGAGGCCATCTGCAGCCGCCGATGTCGCGGGGAAGCCCGTCACGCCATCCGCCTCTCGATCTCCCGCCAGATCTCCAGGCGGTCCAAGCTCGCGAGCGCGAGCAGCACCACCGCCGCCAGCGAGAACGCCAGCGAGCGCTCGAGGCCGTTGGCCGTGCGGGAGCTCAGCAGATGCCCGCACCGCGGGCAGCTGGCTCGCTCCCCCCCGCGAAGCTCCCCGACGGTCACGGGCAGATCGCAATGCAGACAGGCTATGCGCTCCAGGCTCACCGAGTCCATTCGCAACCCAGGATCTCCGGGGGCTTCCCCCCACCCCGTCCAGACCCCTGGACCGGCAGGTCGCCCACGGCTCCGATTTCCAGGGCCGGGAGACCTCAGAATACGGTACCAGACGCAGGGGGTGTCATCAGATCGCCTGGCCTCTTCCACCGGCTTGGCCGGCAGGTGGTAAGGTTGGCGGCGCAGGGACTGAGAAGGACGCCCAATGACGCCGCCGGCTGATGTGGGTACTCGACGATCGATGAGACGCTTCCTCACCACCGACGCGAGTCTCAGCTTTCTGCTGGTCAGTCTCTTCGCTCTGCTATTCGTTCTCTATCCGCTCGTCGAGCCCAAGACGATCACCTCCTACGCGCTCGAAGTCCTCACATTGCTGGTGCTGATCTCGGGCGCCTACACGGTCTCCGACCGCCGCGGCGTGCTGTTCCTGTGCATCGGTCTCGCCGCCGTGGCCTTCTCCCTTCAGATTATTCTCTTCGTCGCCCCCGGTCGCCTGCTGCTGGTGCTGCGGCTCACTTCGATGATGCTCTTCCTGGCCGTGGTCAGCGGGGCCGTCCTCTACAAGGTGCTCCGCAAGGGTCGCGTGACGGCTCACCGCGTCGGGGGTGCGATCGCGGTCTACCTGATGCTGGGCCTGATCTGGGCCAGCGCCTATTCACTGGTCTTCATCCACGATCCGGCATCATTCGACCTGGGGGCGCCCATCGAGGCGACGGACGAGCTCAGCGAGATCCAGACCAGGGGGACGGGCCGGCTCGTCTACTTCAGCTTCGTGACGATGACCACGCTGGGCTACGGAGACGTCACGCCGAAGAGCTACGCTGCCGGAAACCTGGCGGTCTTGCAGGCGCTGACCGGACAGATCTATCTCGCGGTGATCCTGGCCCGGATCGTCTCGCTCCTCGTCACCAGACCCGAGGAGGAGTGATCAGGGGATCAGGCCCTCTTCCCGCAGGCGCTCGGCCACCGCCTCGGTGACGGAGTCGATGCTGTCCGAGCGGGAGCCCGTGTCGAGGGTCTCGGACTGACCCGACCAGACCAGCTCTCCCGTCGCGACGTCATACAGGTTGGTTTCGAGGCGCACGATGGTGCGGGTCACGGTGTAGCCCGGCTCGTGGAGAACGTCGTAGGTGGTTCCGTAGTAGCCGTAGCTGGGCGATGCGTCCGCCCTCGGGCCGGATAGGACCACAGCGAAGCGGTCCTCGAAGCGCCGGCGGTTCACGTTGCTCTCGGCTACACCGATCACGAAGATCTTCTGGAAGGGAGTGCCCTCGTAGGCCGGATTCCGTCAGTGTACCGAAGTCGGAGGGGATCCCGAGGGGACGCGGAACAAGATCGCGTAGAGCACCGGAACCACCACCATCGTCAGCACCGTCGCGAAGAGGAGACCGGCGATGATGGTCACCGCCATCGACACGAAGAAGGCGTCGAGGAGCAGCGGGATCATCCCAAGCGCCGTGGTGAGTGCGGCCATCGCCACCGGTCGGAGCCGGCTGGTGCCGGAGTCGACGATGGCGGTGAGGAGGTCCTTGTCCCCTTGGGACTGGAGGTTGATCTCGTCGATCAGCACCACCGCGTTCTTGATCAGCATGCCCGAGAGGCTGAGGAAGCCGAGCAGCGCCATGAAGCCAAAGGGCTGACCGGTGACCAGGAGCCCCGCGGTCACGCCGATCAGGGCCAGCGGCACACAGAGCCAGATGATGAGCGGCTGCCGCAGCGAGTTGAAGAGGGCGATCACCACCAGGACCATGATGAGCAGGAAGACCGGAAGCGATGCGGCGAGGCCAGCCTGCGCTTCCGCCGAGTCCTCGTACTCACCACCCCACTCGAGTGTGTAGCCCGGGGGAATTTCGATGGCCTCGATCTGGGGCCGCAGGCGTGCGAAGAGCTTGCTCGCCGACCCGCTCCTGGGATCACAGAAGACGGTGAGCGTGCGCTTGCGATCGAGACGGATGATGATCTCGTCTTCGAAGTCCGTCTCGAAGCCAGAGACCACCTGGCGAAGCGGAATCATCGCCTGGGCCGCGGGGCTCCAGATCTGCAGGTTTCGGATGCTCGAGACGTCGGTCCGCTCCCGCTCCTCGGCGCGCAGCACGATCGGCAGCAGCTCGTCGCCCTCGCGGTAGACCCCGACGCTGACGCCCTCGAACCCCTCGAGAAGCACCTTGGCGATGTCGGTTCGCCGGATTCCGTTCAGATTGGCCTGCTCCTCGGCGATCTGCGGCCGCACCACCTTGACCCGCTGGCGCCAGTCGGTGCGGATCGATTTCGCGTTGGGATCGTCGTGCATGATCCCCTCGACCTGACCGGCGAGGTCGCGCAGCGCGTCGGCATCGGGGCCGCTGAGACGGGCCTGGATCTTGCCCGTGCTCCCGGGTCCGAGCTGGAACTTCGACACGTAGGAGAGGGCCTGGGGGAATCGTTCCTCCATGTGGCTCTCGATGGCGGGCGCCAGTGCGTCGATCTTCCGGTAGTCGTCCACATCGACCAGGAACCGGGCGTAGGCGCTGTTCAGCTTTTCGGGCGTGTAGGTAAGCAGGAAGCGCAGTCCGCCCTGACCGACGAGCGAGGTGACGTGGGTGACCCCCTCCTGCGCCAGCAGGTATTCCTCGATGGATGCGGTCTCCCGGGTGGTCTCGTCGACGTGGGTTCCCTGCGGCAGCCAGAAGTCGACCATGAACTGGGGGCGCGTCGAGGAGGGGAAGAAGCTCTGGTCCACGTAGCCGAAGCCAAAGAGCGCGATCGCGAAGATCCCCACGACCACACCCACGGTCAGCCCGCGCAGGCGGATGCAGCCGTGCAAGAACACCTTGTAGGCCTGATAGAACCGGCTTCCGTAGGGGTCTTGGGCCGGAGCTCCGCCCTCCGGCGCCTTCAGGAACATCACACCGAGGAGCGGGGTCACGGTGACTGCGGTGACCCAGCTCAGCGAGAGAGAGACCAGGACCACCTGGTAGAGCGAGCGGCAGAACTCGCCGGTCGAGTCGTCGGAGGTACCGATGGCGGCGAAGGCCAGGATCGCCACGGCCGTCGCGCCGAGCAGCGGAAGCGCCGACTGACTCACCACCTCGGTGGCGGCCTCGGTGCCGCTCTTTCCGCCCTGGAGCTTGATCAGCATACCGTCCACCACCACGATGGCGTTGTCCACCAGCATGCCCAGGGCGATGATCAGTGCGCCGAGGGAGATCCGCTCCAGGGCGACACCCATCGGGCGGAGGAAGATGAAGCTTCCCCCGATGGTCAGGACCAGGACGAAGCCGATCAAGAGACCGCTCCGCATACCCATGAAGAGGAGCAGGACGACGATGACGATGGCGACGGCCTGGACGAGGCTGGAGACGAAGCCGCGAATCGCCGTGGTCACAGCCTGAGACTGGAGCGAGATGATGCCGAACTCGACGCCGAGCGGTCTCTGGCCCTCGAGCTCGAGGGCGCGGTCGCGGAGCGCCTCGCCCATGCTGACCACGTTGCCGCCCGAGACGGTCGAGATGCCCAGCGCGATGGCGGCCTTGCCGTCGTAGCGAACCGCGTTGGTGGGGGGCTCCTGGTAGCCGCGCTTCACCGACGCCACGTCGCGGAGGTAGATCTGTCGATCGGAGCCCCCGCTGATCAGCAACGACCCGAATTGTTCCACCGACGTGAAGTCGCCGCTCGGGTCGATGGCGACGAATTCCTGGCCCACCCTCACCCTGCCGGAATCCGCGACCAGGTTCTTCTGTCGGAGGTCGTCGATGATCACGCTGGTCGGAATACCGAGCTGGGAGATCCGGTCGCGTGAGAGCTCCAGGTAGACGACCTCGGGACGCTCTCCGAAGGTCTCGATCTTGGCCACGTCCTGGACCAGTAGAAACTCTCGGCGCAGCAGGTCCGCGTAGTCCTTGAGCTCGGCGTAGGAGTACTCCTCGCCGTAGATGGCCACGAAGACACCGTAGACGTCGCCGTAGTCGTCGATGACCAGGGAAGGGCCGGCACCTGGCGGGAGGTCCTTTTCGGCGTCGCCGATCTTGCGGCGCAGCTCGTCCCAGACCTGGGGCAGCGATTCCTTGTCGTATTGCTTCTTGATCGAGACGGTCAGTGTCGAGAGGCCGCGGTCGCTCTTGGATTCGACCTGGTCGAGCTGTCCCAGCTGCTGAACGGCCAGCTCGAGGGCGTCCGAGACCTCTTCCTCCACCTCGGCGGCGGATGCGCCCGGGTACGGCGTGATGACCAGGGCGTCCTTGATGGTGAACTCCGGGTCCTCGAGTCGGCTCATGCCCTGGTAGGAAGCGAGGCCGCCACCCAGCAGAACCAGGGTGAAAACGAGGGTGACGGTGCGGTTGCGGATGGCGAGCTCGGCGATGTTCATGGGCGCCTGCCTACGGCTCGAGCCGGCGCACCGGCGTGCCCTCGCGGAGCTGGTGAACGCCGGAGATCGCGATCAGGTCGCCACTCGAGAGCCCGCTGCGCACCTCCACCTGGTCGCCCGACATCTCGCCCAGCTCCACCTCGGTGCGCCGAACCGTCATCGAATCCGGATCCACCACCCAGACCGTGGCGCCGCCGCTCTCGTCGGCGAGCGCCGCCCGGGTGGGGATCGAGAAGCCGCGCGACGGTCCCCCCGCGCCCGGCCGGTTGACGCTGACCTTGGCCGTCATGCCCGGCAGGATGCGGACGTCGCCGGGATTGGCGAAGGCCAAGGTCGCCTGAAAGGTCCGGGTCACCGGATCCGCCGTGGTTGCGATCTCCTTGGCCACGGCGGGGAAGCTGCGATCGGGAATCGTGGTGACGGTCACCCGAGCGTCGAGCCTGCGGCTCGCCTCCTCGGGCGTGCCCCCTGGGCGCCCCGCTGTCAGATCGCTCTCCGGCAGGTTGACGACGATCTCGAGACTGGAGTCGTCCTGGAGGATCAGGACCGGCTCCTTGGCGTTCACGTTCTGGAAGTCCTCGACGAGCTTCCTGGCGACGCGTCCCGCGAAGGGCGCGATGAGACGGGTGTCCTCGACGGCCTTCCGAGTGGTCTCGAGGTCGGCGAGGGTGACCTCGTATCGCCTCTGCTTGGCCTCCAGCGTCGCTTGGGACTCGACACCCTGCTCGTAGAGCGTCTTGAATCTGTCGTAGTCCGACTTGGCCTGCGCGACGTTCGCTTCCACCTTGCGGAGCTCCGCTTCGAAGTCCCGGGGGTCGAGGCGGGCGAGCAAGGTGCCCTTCTCGACCTCCTGGCCCTCCATCACCGGGAGCTCGATGATCTTGCCCGGCACCTCGAAGGCCATCTCCGCATGCTGGGCGGCGGAGATCTCGCCGGGATATTCGAGCCTCGCGGCCGAGGCCCCCGCCCCGAGTTCCAGGATCTTCACCGGCCTGGTCACGGGAGCCTGCTCTACCGGCTCCTCTCCGCAGGCGAGGGTAGCGATACCGAATGCGAAGCAGAGCGCGAGTTGGAATGCTCCGCGGCCGAGACCCAGGCCAGCGCGGCGCTGAACGACGGCCCCCGACACCGAGGTAGATCGATTCGTCATCGCTGGGATCCTCACTCCTCCGGCGGTCGCGACTCCCTCGCGGAGCGTCCCGCCATCCAGGACGAGAATAGCCGGCTTCCGGCAGTCTGGACCTCAGCTCGCGGTGAGGCTGGTGCCGGTGCTGCGCAGGTCGGTGCAGGCCTGCACGATCCGCTCCTTCATGCCGGCCGTCGCCTTCTTCAGGTAGGAGCGGGGGTCATACGCCTTCTTCTCCCCCACCTCGCCGTCGATCTTCAGGACGCCGTCGTAGCTCCGGAGCACGTGGTCGACGATGGGCCGCGTGAAGGTGTACTGGGTGTCCGTGTCGATGTTCATCTTGACCACGCCGTACTCAAGCGCTTCGTGGATCTCTTCCAGGGTCGAGCCCGAGCCCCCGTGGAAGACCAGGTCGAGGGGGTTCGCGCCGGTGTGGTGCTTTTCCTCCACCGCCCGCTGGCCGTCGCGCAGGATCTTCGGCTGAAGGACGACGTTGCCGGGCTTGTAGACCCCGTGGACGTTCCCGAAGGTGGCCGCGAGGAGGAAGCGCCCGATCGGATGCAGCAGCTCATGGGCGGCGACCATCTCCTCCGGCGTGGTGTAGAGCCTCTCGGACGCCACGCCCGAGGTGTCGTGGCCGTCCTCCTCGCCGCCCACCACGCCCGTCTCGATCTCGAGAATCACGTCGATCGCGGCGAGCCGTTCCAGGTAGCGCTTCGAGATCTCGAGGTTCTCGTCGAGCGGCAGCTCCGAGCCGTCGAACATGTGGCTGTTGAACAGCGGCGGGTCGCCGCTCGCCACCCGCGCCTCACTGGCCTCGATCAGCGGATCGACGAAGGGCGCGAGGTTCTTGGGATGGCAGTGGTCGGTATGTAGCGCGACCAGGATCTCGTAGCGCTCCGCCAGGCGGTGGGCCGCTTCGGCAAGCACCTGGGCTCCGAGCGCCATGTCGCGCACCGCAGGCCCGGCGGCGTGCGCGCCACCCCCGCTGGAGACCTGCACGATTCCATCGCTGCGCGCCTCTGCGAAGCCCTCCAGGGCCGCGGAGAGCCCCTCCAGGCCGACGACGTTGATGGCCGGATAGGCGAAGCGACCCCGCTTCGCGTTGTCCAGCATGGCGCAGTACTGATCGAAGCTGGCAATCGGCAAGGCCGGGTCTCCTTCGGCGCGCGGGCTGGGTCGATCGCTAGCCCGCGCCCCAGTTGGGCTGACCGGTGGTGGCCAGCACGGAGTTCCACAGGTCGCTGTCGAGGGGCATTCGCCACTTCTCGGCAGCGGCGAGCGAGATCGGGACGTGGACGATGGCCTGGTTCCAGAGTCCCATCATCACGTCGGTCTTGCCGGCCATGGCTGCGTGGACTGCGTTGCGCGACATGCGGTCGGTGAGGGTCCGGTCCCAGGCGTTGGCCGGGACGCTGCGGATCGAGTAGCTCGGATCGATGTACTTGAGGTTGATCGTCGTGCCCCGCTCGGCGAAGTAGCCATCGATCCTCTCGCGAAGGTAGACTCCGATGTCCTGGTAGCGAAGGTTCCCCGACGCGTCGCGCGCCAGGTTCCCTTCCTCGAAGAGGTGTTGGCCGGCTCCCTCGGCGACCACCACCAGGGCGTGGCCTCGGCTCAGGATCCGGTGCTCGAGCGCGCGCAGCAATCCATTCTCGCCCTCGAGTGGGAAGGGGATCTCGGGCACCAGGACGAAGTTCGCCTCCTGGTTCACCAACGCGGCGCCGGCTGCGATGAAGCCCGCATCGCGCCCCATCAGCTGCACCAGTCCGATCCCGTTGGGCGCTCCCAGCGCCTCCACGTGGGCGCCGCGCAGCACCTCGTTCGCGACCTCCAGTGCCGTGGCGTGGCCGAAGCTCATCCACACGTAGGGCACGTCGTTGTCGATGGTCTTGGGGATTCCCACCACCGACTTTCCGAGGCCCCGCCGCTCGATCTCCTGCTGGATGGCGTGGGCGCCGCGCTGGGTGCCGTCACCCCCGATGCAGAAGAGCATGTCGATCTCCCGCTCCTCCAGGAAGTCCACCGTGATCGCGGGCTCCTGGGCGCCCCGGGAGCTCCCCAGCACCGACCCGCCCAGGTGATGGATGTCGTGGACGAAGCGCTGTGTCATGGCGATCGGCTCGAGCCCCGAGTCGGGGTGCAACCCCGCGTAGCCGTGACGGATGCCGAGGACGCGCCGGACTCCGTAGTTGTACGTGAGTTCCAGGAAGCCCGATCGGATCACGTTGTTGAGGCCCGGCGAGAGGCCGCCGCAGGTGACGAAGGCGGCAGCGGTCCGATCCGGGTCGAAGAAGATCTGCTCACGGGGGCCGGCCTTCTCGAAGGAGAGAAAGTCCTTCTCGGGTGCGCCGGCGTCGCCGACGATGGCGTCGAAACGCACTCGGGTCGCCTCCTCGACGAAGGTCCGCCCCTTCGCCTTCAAGGGTGACTCGAATCGGCAGGCGCCCAGATTCGGAATCCTGGCGTTGTTCTCCTTCGGCATGGTGGGGCTCCTCGGGGTCGCGAGCCGCCATTGTAACCGAGTTCCCGTGGGGTATTCTAATCGCGATGGCGGAATTCGGGTCTGGGGTCGACATCGCCTGGGACCGCTTCGACGCGGTGCTCTTCGACCTCGACGGCGTCTTGACCGACACCGCCAGCGTTCACGCCGCGTGCTGGAAGCGCACCTTCGACGAGTACCTGCGAGGCCGTGCCGAGCGCACGGGCGAGCCCTTCCGGCCCTTCGACATCGAGAGCGATTACCGGCTCTACGTGGATGGAAAGCGCCGGTATGACGGGGTCCGCGACTTCCTCCGATCGCGGGGCATCGACCTCCCGGAGGGCTCGCGCGGCGACCCGCCCGACGCCGAGAGCGTTTGCGGCGTGGGGAACCTGAAGAACGAGTTACTGAATCAGGCCTTGGAGGAGGAGGGCGTCGAGGTCTACCAGAGCTCGGTGGCCCTGGTGCGAGCACTGCGAGCCGCCGGCAAGACGACGGGGGTGGTCTCGTCCAGCGCCAACTGCGCCTCCGTGCTGCGGGCGGCGGGCATCGAGGATCTCTTCGACGTCCGGGTGGATGGGAAGGTCGCGGCGGAGCTCGGCCTTCCGGGCAAGCCAGCGCCCGATACCTTTCTCCGGGCTGCGCGAGTGCTCGGCGTCGACGCGGCGAGGGCCGTGGTGGTGGAGGACGCGATCTCGGGCGTGGAGGCGGGTCGCAACGGCGATTTCGGCCTGGTGATCGGTGTCGCTCGTCACGACGAGTCAGACGTCCTGCGCGAGAAAGGCGCAGACGTCGTGGTCTCCGACCTCGGCGAGCTTTCGAGCTGCGCAGCGGCGGGTTGAGCCCCGATGCTCCAACGCGATCTCGAGCTGCCCTTCCTGATCGACACCGCTCCCCGCCTGGGCCGGAACCTGCTCAAGTTCCGCTACGGCATGCTCGACAAGGCACGGGAGCGCGCCAGAGAGGTGAACCAGAAAGGGGCACTCTTCGCCTGGCGGACCATCAATGGCGAGGAGGCCTCCGCCTACTATGCAGCGGTTACCCATTCGTTGCTTCGGGGCAACGAGATCACCATTCACCACGACAACGATGAGATCCGGGTGACGCCGGCGGAACCGGTCACGGTGCCGACGGACGTCGCGGTTCTTCGTGAGGAGTAGTCACCATGCTCGATCTTTCGTATCTCGGTGTCCGCAACGTAGGGCGGATCCACCACAACCTCTCCACGCCCGCCCTCTACGAGGAGGCGATCCGCCGCTCCGAGGGGTGGTTCTCGCACCTCGGGCCGCTGGTGGTCCGGACCGGGCAGTACACCGGGCGCTCGGCCGACGACAAGTTCGTCGTCCGCGAGCCGAGCAGCGAGAGCAAGATCTGGTGGGGCAAGTACAACCGGCCCGTCGAGCCGGTGCGCTTCGAGCAGCTCAAGGTGCGTCTCCAGGCGTATCTGCAGGGACGCGACGTCTTCGTGCAGGACTGCTACGCGGGGGCGGATCCCGAGTACCGGGTGAAGGTGCGGGTGGTCAATGAGTGCGCGTGGCACAACCTCTTCGTGCGCAACATGTTCCTTCGCGAGCTCGACCGCGGCGTACTGGAGCGCTTCGAGCCCGACTTCACGGTCATCCAGTGTCCGAACTTCCAGGCCATCCCCGAGGTGGACGGCACGCGGAGCGAGGCATTCATCATGCCGAACTTCGCCCAGCGCCTGATCATCATCGGAGGCACCAGCTACGCCGGCGAGATGAAGAAGTCGATCTTCACGGCGATGAACTACGTGCTTCCGCAGAAGGGTGTGCTCAGCATGCACTGCTCGGCCAATCAAGGACC
Organism: uncultured Spirochaetales bacterium; assembly: GCA_964615365.1. Lineage (GTDB taxonomy): Bacteria > Myxococcota_A > UBA9160 > UBA9160 > UBA6930 > CAVXZE01. The sequence continues at coordinate 105,982 of CAZTOU010000005.1, read as the reverse complement.
CGACGGCGACACCGCCGTCTTCTTCGGGCTCTCGGGCACGGGCAAGACGACGCTCTCGGCGGAGCCGGGGCGGGCGCTGATCGGCGATGACGAGCACGGCTGGAGCGACCGCGGCATCTTCAACTTCGAGGGGGGCTGCTACGCGAAGGTGATCCGCCTCGACCCCGAGGCGGAGCCGGAGATCTACGAGACCACGCGGCGCTTCGGCACCATCCTCGAGAACGTGGCGATCGACTACGACTCCCGACGGCTCGATCTCGACGATGGCGGTCTCACCGAGAACACCAGGGCGGCCTACCCCATCACCCATCTGCCCAACATCGTCCGCGACGGAATGGGCGACCACCCGCGCAACGTCGTCATGCTGACGGCAGATGCCTTCGGCGTGCTGCCGCCGATCGCGCGGCTGACGCCGGCCCAGGCGATGTACCACTTCCTCTCCGGCTACACGGCCAAGGTGGCCGGCACCGAGCGCGGCGTCACCGAGCCCAGCGCCACCTTCTCGGCGCTCTTCGGCGCGCCCTTCATGGCGCTCCACCCCACCGTCTACGCGGACCTGCTGGGAGAGAAGATCGCCAGGCACGAGTCGCGCTGCTGGCTGGTCAACACGGGCTGGACCGGCGGGCCCTTCGGGGTCGGCGAGCGGATCAAGATCGCCTACTCCCGGGCCGTCCTGCGCGGGGCGATGTCGGGTGCGCTCGATGACGTTCCCTACGAGACCGATCCGGTCTTCGGTCTGAAGATACCGACCCAGTGCCCGGACGTTCCGAGCGAGGTGCTGAACCCGCGCAACACCTGGAGCGACGGGGCCGCCTACGACGAGCAGGCCCGCAAGCTGGCCGGGCTCTTCGCCGAGAACTTCGAGGAGTTCAAGGAGCGCGCCGCCCCGGACGTGATCGAGGCCGGCCCGCGCGTCGGCTGATCAGACGTTTGCAGTTCGCGCAGCGAGGGCGGTGTTACGGCCGCCCTCGCACCCGGTCCTTGTAGCGGTTGACGAGGGCGTTCGTCGATCCGTCGTGGCCCTCCACCGACCCATCTTCCGTCAACTCGGGGAGGATTGCGTTCGCTAGCTGCTTGCCGAGCTCGACTCCCCACTGGTCGAAGCTGTTGACGTTCCAGATGACGCCCTGCACGAAGATCTTGTGCTCGTAGAGGGCGATCAATCGACCCAGTGTACGGGGGTCGAGCCGATCGAAGAGGATCGAATTGGTGGGCCGGTTTCCCTCGAAGGAGCGGTGCGGCACCAGTGCCTGGATCTCCTCGGCCGGCCGGCCCGCCGCTGCGAGCTCCGCCCGAACCGCCTCGCTGCTCTTCCCGATCATCAGCGCTTCGGTCTGGGCGAAGAAGTTCGCGAGCAGCTTTGGATGGTGGTCACCGATCGGGTTGTGGCTCCAGATCGGGGCGATGAAGTCTGCCGGCACCAGGCGCGTCCCCTGGTGGATGAGCTGGAAGAAGGCGTGCTGCCCATTGGTGCCGGGCTCGCCCCAGATCACCGGGCCGGTCGTGTAGTCGCGAATCGTCCGGCCCTGGCGGTCGGTGCTCTTGCCGTTGCTCTCCATGTCGCACTGCTGGAGATAGGCGGCAAAGCGATGCAGGTACTGATCGTAGGGGAGGATCGCGTGTGTGTGCGCGCCCAGGAATCCGTGATACCAGATTCCCAGCATGGCCATCACCACCGGAATGTTTCGCTCGAAGGGGGCCGTGCGAAAGTGCTCGTCCACGTCATGGGCGCCTTGGAGCAGCTCCTCGAAGGCATCGAAGCCGATCACGCAGGCCACCGGCAGGCCGATCGCCGACCACAGCGAATAGCGCCCGCCGACCCAGTCCCAGAACTCGAACATGTTGTCCGGATCGATCCCGAACTCGACCACCGCCTCGGTGTTGGTCGAGAGGGCCACGAAGTGGCGCCGCACCGCTTCGGGCGCGCCGTACGCCCGGAGCAGCCAGTCGCGTGCGGAGCGCGCATTGGTCATCGTCTCCTGGGTCGTGAAGGTCTTGGAGGCGACGAAGAAGAGCGTCGTCTTCGGATCCAGCCCGCGGAGCGTCTCCGCGAGGTGGGTGCCGTCCACATTCGAGACGAAGTGGGCGCGCAGCCCTTCCTTCCAGTAGGGGCGCAGCGCTTCGCTCACCATCTTGGGGCCGAGATCGGAGCCGCCGATGCCCAGGTTGACCAGGTCGCTGATCGGCTGGCCGCCGTGGCCTTCGAAGCGACCGCTGCGGACCCGCTCGGAGAAGTCGCGCATCCGGGCCAGGACCCGGTCGACGTCCGGCATGACGTCGCGGCCCTCCACCAGGATCGGCCGGCTCGCGCGGTTCCGAAGCGCCACGTGAAGCACCGCCCGGCCTTCCGTCAGGTTGAGGCGCGCGCCCGAGAACATCTGCTCGATCCAGTGCTCGAGTCGCGCTTCCCGCGCCAGCTCCGTCAGCAGGCGCATCGTCTCCGCGGTGATCCGGTTCTTCGAGTAATCGAAGAGAAGATCGTCGAGCAGGAGCGACATTTGCTCGAAGCGATCGGGTTCTCCCGCGAAGAGGTCACGCATCTGCAGCGGTTCGATTTCGCGCCGGTGCGCGCCGAGCTTCTTCCAGGACGGCAGCTCGTGGAGAGGTGTCATGGGGTCGTCCTGCCCGCTGCGCCGGTGTCGAATTCCAGGATCCCGCGGTCCCAGGGCTCGGGGGCTTCGTATCCCAGGAGATTGACGATGGTCGCGGCGAGATTGCCGAGGCCCAACTCCCGGTCGGGAGGCACGACCAGGGAGCCGGCGGTCTGGTTGTCGTAGAAGATGCAGGGAACGGGGTTCAGTGTGTGGCTGGTCTTGGCGGTGAAGGTGCCGTTGGAGTTTCTCTTCGGCTCTCCGGTCTTTCCGTCGAGCTCGTACATCTCGTCGGCGTTTCCGTGGTCGGCGGTGATGATGGCGATACCGCCGGCGGCGTCCACGACGGGAAGCAGGCGCGCCAGCGCCAGATCGACGGCCTCGACGGCGATGACCGCCGCGTCGAAGCTGCCGGTGTGGCCGACCATGTCGCCGTTCGCGTAGTTGACCCGAGCGGTGCGGTGCTTCCCGGTCTGGAGCTGCCGGATCAGCTCGTCGGTGATCTCCGCGGATTTCATCCAGGGACGCTGCTCGAAGGGGACGACGTCGGACCGGATCTCCACGTAGGTCTCGGTCTCTTCGTCGAACTTGCCGCTTCGGTTCCCGTTCCAGAAGTAGGTCACGTGCCCGTACTTCTGTGTCTCGGAGATCGCGAGCTGTGGGAGCCCCGCGGAAGCCAGGAACTCGCCCATGGTGTTGGCGATGGCGGGTGGGTCGACCAGGAAACGCTCGGGCAGCTTCAGGTCGCCGTCGTACTGGAGCATCCCCGCGTAGACGACCTCCGGGAAACGCACCCGATCGAAGGCGTCGAAGCTCCGCTCGGTGAAGGCGCGAGAGATCTCGATCGCCCGGTCGCCGCGGAAGTTCCAGAAGACGACGCTGTCTCCGTCCTCGATCGGACCGACCGGCTCGCCCGCATCGGCGATCACGAAGGGGGGGAGATCCTGGTCGATGACACCCGGACTCTCGTCCCGGAGGGTGGCGATGGCCTGCGCGGCCGAATCGAAGTGACGGCCCTCTCCGAGCACGTGGGTGTGCCACCCCCGCTCCACGATGCTCCAGTCGGCCTCGTATCGGTCCATGGTGACCTTCATCCTGCCCCCGCCGCTGGCGATCCGCGCGTCGAAGTCGTCGTCCCGGATCTCAGCGAGGAATCGCTCCAAGGGCTCCACGAATTCCAGCGCCGAGGTCTCCCCCACGTCGCGGCCGTCCAGGAGGATGTGGACGCGAACCCGGTGCTGCCCCTCCTGCTTGGCGCGCAGCAGGATCGCTCGGACGTGGTCGACGTGGGAGTGGACGTTGCCGTCGGAGAGCAGCCCGAGGAAGTGAAGGGTCGTCCCGCGCTCCCGCGCGTTCTCGCTGATCTCCCGCCACGCGCGGCCCTGGAACAGCCCCTCGGAGGCGATCGCCTGATTGACCAGCAGGGCTCCCTGTTCGTAGACCTGACCGGCTCCGATCGCGTTGTGGCCGACCTCCGAGTTGCCCATGTCGTCGTCGCTGGGCATCCCGACGGCGGTTCCATGGGCCTTGAGGATGGTGTGGGGATGCTCCGAGACGAGCCGATCCAGGACCGGCGTCCGCGCGTGGAAGACCGCGTTCCCCTCTGGTCGCGGATTCACCCCGATTCCGTCGAGCACGACGGTCACGATGGGCCCGGGGATTCCGGGGAAGTCCGGGTGTCTTCTCAACACGGTCTACCTCGACGCCTGTCCAGAGCGAGCACGGCCCGGACCATTCGCGGCCCCTCGTCGCGAAGGCAGGGAGAGTAGTGCAGATTCGCGGCCCCGGGGGCAATGCAGTGAGGTTCCCCTCCGGGGAGTCACCCGCGGCCCGTTACCGGGCACTCACCAAGGGACCGGCGCCAGGTCGAGAGGAGCTCCTGATGGGACAGTTCGTGGATTCGCTGGAACGGCGCGATCGACCGCGCGTGAGGCGGGAGCTTCCCTGCACGCTGCTGATCGAGGAACGTCGGCACCGCGGGCTGGTCCGAGACCTCTCCACGGGCGGTCTCTTCGTGGAGACTCCCGGCGATCTCTCCCCTGGAAGCGATGCCATCGTGTCCTTCCGCACACCGGAGGGTCAGCGCTTCGTCCTGGAGACCTCGGTGCCCCACCGGCGCGCGGTCTCCCACAGCCTGGCCGCACACAGCGCCGGCGGCGTCGGGCTGCACATCCAGGCCCCCCCGGCGCGCTATCGCTGCTGGGTCGAGGACGTGGCCGCAGACGGGTCCTGAGGGCCCGCATCGGACCGCCCCCTCGCCACGACGCGAGCCGGTGAGAAACGCGGGCTAGAATGCGCTCATGGTGAAGCCGCGCGCGATCTACACCTGCACCGAATGTGGAACGCAGCAGCCGCGCTGGCTCGGCCGCTGCCCCGGCTGCGGTGCCTGGGAGACCCTGATCGAGGAGAGGAGCGCCGCCGATCCTCCCCGGGGCGGAGATCTGCTCCGGAGGGATCCGCAATCCGGCGATGCAAAGCCGGTTCCCCTCACCGAAATCGACCCCTCCGCGGCGCCCCGCCTGGCGACCGGCATCGCCGAGCTCGACCGGGTGCTGGGGGGCGGGATGGTGCCCGGCTCCGTGGTCCTCCTGGGTGGAGAGCCGGGCATCGGCAAGTCGACCCTCTGTCTGCAGCTCGCCACCCGACCCCAGTGGGGGCCGGGGCGGGTGCTCTATGTGACCGGCGAGGAGAGTCTCGAGCAGATCCGGCTGCGCGCGGAGCGTTTGGGGGAGATACCGGATTCCCTACTGGTCCTGTCGGAGACGAGTGTCGAGCGCCTGGCGGAGCCCTGGCGCGAGGTGCGCCCGGCACTGGTTCTCGTCGACTCGATCCAGACCATGAGGACCGAGGCCGTGGAGTCGGCTCCGGGCTCGGTGGCGCAGGTGCGAGAGAGTGCCGCGCTCCTGGCGGCAACGGCCAAGGCCCATGGAACGGTCCTGGTGCTCGTCGGACACGTGACCAAGGAGGGGGCCATCGCCGGCCCCCGCGTGCTCGAGCACCTGGTGGACGCCGTCCTCGGCTTCGAGGGAGACCGGGGCCACAGCTTCCGACTGCTGCGCGCTGCGAAGAATCGCTTCGGTTCCACCCAGGAGGTCGGTGTCTTCAGCATGGGCGAGGCCGGGCTTCGGGCGGTCGAGAACCCGAGCGAGCTGTTTCTCGCCGAGCGACACCCCGGAGCGCCGGGCTCGGTCATCGTGCCGATCATCGAGGGCAGCCGTCCCATGTTGTTGGAGATCCAGGCCCTGGTGGCCCCGGCGGGCTACGGAACCGCCCGGCGCACCTGCCTCGGCATCGATGACGCGCGGGTGGCGTTGCTGCTGGCGGTGCTGGACCGCCGCTCGGAGGTCGACCTCCTCTCGTGCGACGTGTACGTCAACGTGACGGGAGGGGTGAGGGTGGCCGAGCCGGCGGCGGACCTGGGTGTGGCCCTCGCTCTGGCGTCGAGCCGCCTCGATCTTCCGGTCCCGGCGGACGTGGCTGCCTGCGGCGAGATCGGCCTGGGCGGCGAGATTCGAAGGGTGGGACGGATTCCCCTGCGCCTTCGCGAGGCCGCGCGTCTGGGGTTCGAAGAGGTGCTGCTGCCTGCCGGGGTAGCCTCGCCGCAAGGCGGCGGTGAGGGTCCGTTTGCCTCCGGGATCGGGGTGGAGAACGTGGCCCAGGCGGTCGCCTGGCTGCGCGCGTCAAGTTCCGGACCCAGTGGTGAGAATGACCGTTAACTATCTGTTTTACATTCGTTTTTTCCTCCTCGACCTTTGACATTTGGACCCCTCCCGGCTAGCTTTCCGGCGATGCTGGAGCGTTCCCCCCCCCCTCCTTCCCTGCGCGCTGCGCTCGAGCGCATCGCCGGGGGAATGGAGCTCGTCGAGCGGTCTCTGCGCGATCAGCTCGCCTCCCCCCAGGAGCTGATCGGCACCATCGGCGAGCACGTGCTCTCGTCGGGTGGCAAGCGACTGCGTCCCACACTGCTCTTCCTCGCTGCGGAGCTGTGCGGCTACGAGGGCCCGCGCCGCGTCCAGGTGGCTGCGGCGGTGGAGCTCCTGCACACCGCCAGTCTGCTCCACGACGACGTGGTCGATCTCGGAGAGGTGCGTCGGGGCCGGCCCTCGGCCAACGCGATCTGGGGCAACAGCCGGGCCGTCCTGGTCGGCGATTTCTGCCTGGCGCGCGCCTCCGGAATGATCGTGGAGGACGGGGATCTCGAGATCTTGTGGATCTTCGCGAACACGATCGGTCTCATGGCCGAGGGCGAGCTGCTGCAGCTCCAGCACAGCTTCGATTCCTCGGTCACCGAGGCCCACTACTACAACGTGATCGATCGCAAGAGCGCAGCCCTGCTCGCGGCGGCCTGTGAGGCGGGGGCGATCCTCGGCGGTGTCACGCGCCCCGAGCGTCGTCGCCTGGCGGAATTCGGTCGCGAGATGGGGCTGGCATTCCAGCTGCGGGACGACGCTCTCGACTACTCCGCGGACCAGGAGGTGCTCGGCAAGCAACCCCACACCGACCTGCGCGAGGGGAAGGTGACCCTGCCCCTGCTCTTGACACTGAAGCGCTGCACGTCGGCGGAGCGCGACGCCGTCGACACGATCCTCAAGGGGGCTTCGGATCGACGGGCCGAGCTCCAGGTCGAGGGTCAGGGAGAACCGGGGGGAGTCATCGCTCCACAGGATCTCGAGCTGGTGCTGGAGCTGGTCGAGCGGCACCGGGGAGTCGCCGACACCAACCGGCGGGCCCAGCAGCACGTGGCTCGTGGTACCGCTGCCATCGCAGCCTTCCCCGACTGCCTCGCCAAGGAGGCCTTGCTCACGGCCGCGGAGTACGCCGTCGACCGCAGCTACTGAACGCTTCACCCCGCGCGGTCCCGCGGAACCAATCTCCATGTCCATTTCCGTGATCCGATCGGTGAGGGTCTTCGCCCTCACGCTCCTCCTGCTTCTCGGCCCGGGGCTCGCCGCAGCTCCGGTCCTCGCCGCGGATGGGGGAGGTCTCTCCGGCGTCGTGAACCTCAACACCGCCACAGCAGAGCAGCTGATGCTCCTGCCTGGCATCGGAGAGGCGAAGGCGCGGGCGATTCTCGACCGCCGCAAGCAGGGAGGCGGCTTCAAGACCGTCGATGAGCTCGTCGAGGTGAAGGGCATCGGCGACGCCGCGCTGGACAAGATCCGCCCCTACCTGGCGATCCAGGGCAAGACGAGCCTCAAGAGGCAGTAGCCCGCCGGGGCCGGGTGTCGGGCGCGCGATGCCGAAGGCCGCAAAAGCTGGAAGTTCGGAGACGCCCGGCACCCGAGTTTTGCTATCCCCGGCAGCATGCGGGTGCCCCTTCTCGCCCTCGGCCTGGTGCTGCTCCTCTTCCCCCGGCTCTCGCCGGCGGAGCCGGCGCATCGCGTCGTCTCGATGAATCCCTCCCTGACCGCGATCCTGGTGGCCATCGGAGCGCAGGGCTCGCTGGTGGGAGTCGACGAGTTCTCCGCCCGCGAGCAGCCGGCAGTCGCGCACCTCCCCACGGTGGGAGGGCTCTACAACCCCGGTCTCGAGGCGGTCGTCGCCCTTGGACCCGATCTGGTGGTGCTGGTGCCGAGCGCCGAGCAGCGCGACTTCCGGGCGCGTCTGGCGGCGCTCGAGATCCCGTACCTGGAGCTGAACCCGGTGCGCTTCGACGAAGTGCTGGGTGCCATCGGGCGTCTCGGTGCGCGGGTGGGCCGAGAGGTCGCCGCGGCGGAGCGGGTGAGGGAGATCCGCCGGGTACGATCCGGCGTCGAGGAGGCGACGCGGGAGCTCCCGCGTATTCGCGTCCTGCTGGTGCTGCAACGCGATCCTCCCTTCGTGGTCGGCCGCGGGAGCTTCGTCGACGAGATGATGCGCGCCGCCGGCGCAGAGAACGTGGGAGCGGAGTTCGCCCAGCCCTATCCCCGAGTCACCCGGGAGTGGATCATCGATGCCGCTCCGGCGGTCCTCCTCGACTCCTCGGATTCGCCCGACGACGCGGGGGAGTACTGGTCGAGGTGGCCGTCGCTGCCGGCGGTGAAGCAGGGACGGGTGGTCTCCCTCTCCCGGGGCATCGCTACGCTTCCCGGGCCCTACCTGGACCGCGCGCTGCTCGCCATCACCGCCGCGATTCACGGACCGGAGCTGGTGACCCACCTGGCGGAGCCCGATTCATGAGGGTGCTGACGCGGCGGCGCATGACGGCCGTGCTTCTGGGTCTCGGCGCCCTGCTCGCCCTCGCCGTGGCTCTCGGTCTCCTGGTCGGCCCCAGCGCGCTCTCCGCCGGCGAGGTCTGGAGCGCCCTCTTCGGTGAGGCCGACGGCGCCGCCGCCGATATCGTGCTTCGCGTGCGACTGCCGCGGGTCGTGCTCGCCGCGCTGGTGGGCGCCTCCCTGGCGGTGGCGGGCACGCTCTTCCAGGCACTGCTTCGCAATCCGCTCGCCGACCCCTACATCCTCGGCGTCTCGGGCGGCGCCGCCCTCGGCGGGATCTCTGTGCTGGCTCTGGGTGGCGCCGTCGGCCTCGGCTACTCCGCGGTGCCTCCCGCGGCCTTCGCCGGCGCCATCGTGACCATCCTGCTTCTCTTCGCCGTCTCCGGCGGGGCCGGTCGCCTCTCGCCGACCACCCTGCTTCTCACCGGTGTCGTCTTCAACGCCTTCGCCTCGGCTTCGATCGTCTTCCTGGCCTCGGTAGCCGGTCTGGTCGAGGGCGCCGGCATCTTCCTCTGGCTGATCGGCAACCTCTCGGATGCGCGCTTCGAGATGGCGGGCTGGGTGGCGGCATTCCTGGCCCTCGGCCTCGTCTGTGCGCTGCCTCTCGCCCGGGGGCTCAACCTGCTGGCCCTCGGCGAGGAGCCCGCCGCGCAGCTCGGCATCGACGTGGAGTGGGTGAAGAGGATCCTGCTCGCCGCGACCTCGCTGATGGTCGGCGCGGCGGTATCGGTGTCTGGCCTGATCGGCTTCGTGGGACTCATCATCCCCCACCTGCTGCGCCTCGTCTTTGGACCCGATCATCGCCTCCTGCTGCCCGCGGCGGCCCTCGGCGGCGCCGCCTTCCTGGTGCTGTGCGACACCGTGGCGCGGACGCTGCTGGACGGGCGCGAGCTTCCGGTGGGTGCGATCACCGCCGTTGCCGGTGGTCCTCTCTTCTTGATCTTGCTGCGCCGCCATCACGCGAGGGCACTGGCGCGATGAGCGCCCTGCACTTCGACTCCGTCGCCGTCGATCTGGCCGGGAACGAAGTGCTCCGCGGCGTGGACCTGGAGCTCGGCGAGGGCGAGGTGATGGTGCTGGCGGGACGCAACGGTGTCGGCAAGACCACGCTGCTGCGGATCGCGACCCGCATGCTCACGCCCGACGCCGGGGAGGTTCGCGTCCACGGCCAGAGCCTCGCCGACCACGGCCGCCGGGAGCTCGCCCGGATCATGGCGCTGGTTCCCCAGGAGACCTCGGTTCCCTTTCCCTTCAGCGTGGCGGAGGTGGTGCTGATGGGCCGAGCGCCCCATCTGGGGCTTCTGGGCTTCGAGTCGAAGCGCGATCTCGACGTCGCCCAGAGAGCGATGGAGCGCCTGGGAATCGAGCACCTGGCGAACCGCTCGATACTCGAGGTTTCGGGAGGCGAACGACAGCTCGCCATGGTGGCTCGCGCTCTCGCCCAGGAGGCGCAAATTCTTCTCCTCGACGAGCCCACCGCCCACCTCGACGTGAGCCGGCGCCTCGAGGTTCTGCTCCTGGTCCGAGAGCTCGCTCGGGAGGGCCGCTCGGCCCTGGTCGTCTCCCACGATCTGGGTCTCGCCGCCCGGGAGTGCGATCGGGTGGCGCTGCTCGCCGAGGGGCGCATCCTGGCCGCCGGCCCTCCCGCCGAGACCCTCGAGCCGGACCTGCTCCGCCGGGCCTTCGGAGTCGAGGCCGAGATCCTCCGCGCCAGCGATGGCACGGCAGTGGTGGTGCCCCGTCGTCCGCCCGGTACCGGCCCCTGATCGCCGACGATGGGGAGGGGCCGGCGCGGCTTCTCCTCTCCTGTCGAGCTGCTATCACTCTTCGCAGCATCCGATCGAAGGAGGGGCTCCATGTACGGTGACGAAATCGCCCGGATCCGCGCTCTCGAGATTCTCGACTCGCGCGGCAACCCGACTCTGGAGGTGCAGATCACCACGTCCGGTGGTCACGTCGGCCGGGCGGCGGTGCCCTCCGGCGCCTCGACGGGAACCCGTGAGGCGCTCGAGCTCCGGGACGGCGATCCGAAGCGCTACGGCGGCAAGGGCGTCACGAAAGCGGTGGGCTTCGTCAACGGGGAGATCTCCGACGCGTTCACCGGGTACGCGCTGGGGGGCCTGGCAGAGCAGAAGGCGCTCGATCGGGCGCTGATCTCCTTCGACGGGACCGAGACCAAGTCGCGACTCGGTGCCAACGCACTCCTCGGTGTCTCGCTCGCCGCCGCCCACGCCGCCTCCGCCGCCGCGGGGCTGCCCCTCTACCGGCTGCTCGGTGGGGAGACCGCGTGTCTGCTTCCCGCTCCGATGATGAACGTGCTGAACGGCGGGGTCCACGCCGACAACAACGTGGACCTCCAGGAGTTCATGATCTACCCGGTGGGCGCGCCCAGCTTCTCGGAGGCGCTCCGCTGGGGCGCCGAGGTCTTCCATCGGCTCGCGTCCGTCCTGCGCAACAAGGGTTACGCCACCGCCGTCGGCGACGAGGGGGGGTTCGCACCGAATCTGGGCTCGAACCGGGAGGCCATCGAGCTGATCCTGACCGCGGTGGAGCAGGCCGGCTACCGGCCCGGCGACGACATCGGCATCGCCCTCGACCCCGCCGCGAGTGAGTTCTACGAGGACGGCGTCTACGATCTCGCCGGGGAAGGGGTGCGCAAGAGCGCCGAGGAGATGAACGAGTACTGGGAGGACTGGGTGGCCAGCTATCCCATCCTCTCGATCGAAGACGGTCTCGCCGAGCAGGACTGGGATGGCTGGGCGGCGCTGACCGCGAAGCTGGGCCAGCGGGTGCAGCTGGTTGGGGACGATCTCTTCGTCACCAATCCGGCGATTCTCCGACAGGGGATCGAGCGGAAGGTGGCGAACTCGATCCTCATCAAGGTGAATCAGATCGGCACGCTGACCGAGACCCTGGACGCGATTCGCGTCGCCCGGGAGGCGGGCTACTCCGCCGTGGTCTCCCATCGCTCCGGCGAGACCGAGGACACCACCATCGCCGATCTGGCGGTGGCGACCGGCGCGGGACAGATCAAGACGGGCTCTCTCTGCCGCACCGACCGGGTCGCCAAGTACAACAGGCTGCTGCGGATCGAGGCCGAGCTGGGCGCGGATGCGCGGTACAGCGGCCGCGGCACCATCGTCGGGGCGTGATGAAGGCCAGCCTCTCCATCTCCACGGCGTTGCTCTTCGCGCTCCTCTCCGCGCTCCCCGGGCGGGCCCACGTTCCGGTGCCGGAGCGGATCGCCGCCGCGGTGGCGAAGGCGAATCGCAGCGCGGGCCGTTCCCAGCTCCTCGAGTTGGAGGTGGCGCTCTATCTCGGGACCTCCGAGCAGCCGTCGGCGACCGGTGAGCTGCTGAGCGATCCCGGTGGGCTTGCGCGCCTCGAGCTCCGCGCTCCCGGAGGGGCCGTGGAGCGGCATCTGCTTCGCGGGGGGAAGCTCCTCGTCGGCCGCGACGGGCGCCCGGTCGACGCGCCCCGGCCTTTCCTGATCCCCTTCTTCCTGCTGCAAGCGGGATCCGGCGATGCTCTCAGGGCCTCCCTGTTGACCCTGGGCGTATCCGTCCAGCAGGTCGATCTCGGCTACCAGGATGAGAGCGACTGCTACGTAGTGGGCGGGCGGGTGCCCTCCTCCGGGCCCGTGGCGCAATCCCCACGGCCCGCCCTCTGGGTGGACCAGGAGAGCCTGGAAGTGGTGCGCTTCGATCGCGGCGACGGTGTGCGCTATCGCCTGGGCTCTTTCGCCAGCTTCGGAGAGCTTCGCCTGCCGTCCTGGATCGAGATCCGGGATTCGCGCGGCTTCCTGGCCCGCCTGGAGATCACCAACGCCGAAGCGGCCACCCGCCCACCCGAGGCGTTTCGTCCGGCCTGGCTCGGCGCACCCTGAAGATTCCGCTCAAGTCGTTGCGCTGATAGGCGAATGGGTGTGGTGTGGGTAGAACCTGGGAGGCCGACCTCGTTGCCCTAGGGCGTATCCGTGAGGGAGATGCTGCAGCCCCCGCCCCAGGACCATCCACTCTTTGGACATCTCCCCCCGGAGCGAGGTGAGGATCATGTCGAGCGCGCAGCCGCTCAGCGTTCTCGTCGTGGACCAGGACGCCGAGACCCGAGGTGCTCTCAGCTCCTTCTTGCACGAGGAGGGCTTCCGTTCCACGGAGCTGGAGGATTCCTCCATGGCGCCGGGCGTCGTCAAGGATGGGCGATACCACATGGTGTTGCTCGACCTGGGCGAACCGGAGAGGAACGGCGTCGCGCTGCTCCGCGAGATTCGCTCGCTGGATCAGGATCTCTGCGTGATTTGCATGACCGGGCACCCGAGCGTCGAGACGGCGGTGGCCACCATGAAGCACCGCGCCTTCGACTACCTGAAGAAGCCTCTCGCGGTCGATGCGCTGCGACCCGTCCTGCGCGATGCGATCCGCGAGCACGGGCTCCTGGTAAGCGTCGAGAAGCGGCTCAACGCCATCGTCGGCGAACGGGGCCGCAGCCGGCGCCACGAAATCGGGCTGACGCTCAAGCAGGTCTCCAACCGGACGGGCCTCTCGGTGAGCCTGATCTCCCAGATCGAGCTGGGGAAGAGCGCCGCCTCGGTGTTGACCCTGTACAAGCTCTCCACCGCGCTCGGCGTCAAGATGACCCACTTCTTCGAGGCGATATAGCCGGGGCCAGGTGCCCTTCTTTTCGAACTTCGCTCGGCTTCGCCTCGCTGCGCGCGCCTGCGGCGCTTGCTGCGGCCCATCCCGCAGATCGCAGATGCGAGCTAGCCTCTTCTCCCATCGTCCAGACGGAGGAGCCCGTGCGGAGTGTCGAGGATACGCGCCCCAGGCCTGGGCTCTCGGTGCCGGTGGTCACCGTGCTCGACGAGTCCGGTGCCCTCGTCGAGGAGGGCCAGCGGGCCGTGGTTCGGCACGTCATCCAGGACGGCTACGGAGCCGACGTCGTCTTCGCGGCCGGGACCACGGGCGAGTGGGATCGGATCGAGCCGGCGGTCCAGCGGCGCGTCATCCAGCTCTGTGTGGAGGAGGTGGCCAAGGCCAACGCGACCATGGCCCCGGGCTCGGGACGGGAGGTGGAGGCGTGGGCAGGGGTGACCGCGCACACTCCCGAGGAGACCCTCGAGAACCTCGACTTTGCCATCTCTGCCGGCGTGGAGGCCGCCGTCCTGGCACCGCTTTCCATCCGCGGACTCCCGGATCCGGTGCACTTCTTCACCCGGGAAGTGGGGGACCTGCTGGATGCGCGCCCGCGCCGGATTCCGATCTACCTGTACGACAATGCCGACATCGCCGTGGATCCGAAGATCCCACACATTCGCACGCGGCAGGTGAAGGCTCTCTCCCGCCTCGATTTCGTGCGCGGCATCAAGGTGAGCGCACCGCGGCGGGTACTCGGGAACTACACCAAGGCGGCTGCCAGCTTCCGGGAGCGCGGAGAGTTCGGCATCTACGTGGGCAACGCGATGCTCATCTTCGAGATCTTCCGGCCCCGCCGCGGCTTGGGGGGTGTGATCGCCGAGCACTGGCAGCGCCGCCGGATGCGCGGAGGGCTTCCCATCGGCGTGGTCGCGGGCCCCGCCAACGCCCTGCCGCGCGAGTGGGCCCGAGCCTGGCAGCTCTGTCGCGCGGGTGACACGGAGCGCATGGACCGGGTCCAGCAGGTGCTCGAGGCCTTCTCGGTCGGGACCCACGCGGCGGGCGGCAAGCGGACCATCGCCTGTCTGAAACGCGCCCTGCTTCGGCTCGGCGTGATCACCAGCGACGCGGTGGCGGAGGGCACCCCGGCCCTCGCCCGGCCCGATGCCGAGCGCTTCGACGAAGTCTTCGAGGAGGTACGCGGCATGGCACGCAAGCTGCTGGTCCCGACCTGGGTGACGCGATGACCGAGGGTCGGGTCCGGGACGTCGCCGGGATCGGCAGCATGGTCGTGGACAGGCTGCACCGCATCCCGCGGGTGCTCGGCGCCGAGGAGAAGGGGATCCTGCGGCCGATGCCCGACGGTCGGCCCGAGCAGACCTACGTCGGCGGCGTGGTGCTCAATCATCTGGGCTGGGCGGCGGCACTGGGTCTGCAGACGGGTGTGTTCGGCAAGCAGGCCGAAGACGAGAACGGTCGCTTCCTGCGCGCGGCCATGGACCGGCTCGGCATCGAGCGGGATCTGGTCCTCGACGGCTCGGCCAGCTCCGTCGCCCACATCTTCGTGGACGACGAGGGGGGTCGGGCCATCTACGTGGCCCCCGGTGCGACCTCCGAGACCACCCCTGAGCAGATTCGCGCCAGCCACACGGCGTTCATCACCGGATCCCGGCGGATTTCTACGGAGGTCTCGCAGCTACCCTTGGCCGCTGTTCTCGAGGTGCTGCGGATCGCGGAGGAGGCCGGCATCCCTAGCGTCGTGGATCTCGACGTGCCCCCCTCGGACGCAGTGCCGGGCCTCGGTGACCAGGCGACCCTCGAGGCGGTGTTGCGCCGAGCCACCCTTCTCAAGCCGGCGAAGGCCGCGGCGCGGGAGCTGCTCCCCGGTACGGAAGGCGACGCCCTGGCGATCGCGGAGGGGATGCGCACGCGCTACGGCAACCCCGTGGTGGTGGTGACGGACGGCGAGGCCGGCTGTGCCATTTCGGCGGAGAGAGTCGCCCTTCGCGTCCCCGCCTACGCGGCGAGCCGGGTGATCGACACCACCGGCGCCGGGGATGCTTTTCTCGGCGGCCTGCTGGTGGCCCTCGAGCAGGGCCTCGGCTGGGAGGACGCCGGGAAGCTGGCCAACGCCTGTGGAACCGCCTGCGCCGAAAAGCTCGGCGGCTTTCCCGAGGACCCCGAGGCAGCTCGAGCACGGGTCCTCGAGCTCTACGACGGCGCGCCCTTCTCCCTCGCTCCGCCCCCCGAAGCGCCGGCGAGCTCGGCCAGGAGCGAGGCAATCGACTACTTCGACGCGGCCATAGCGGAGCTCTCGGCGCTTCGAGAGCGCGCCGATCCGGCCCTCTTCCAGGAGGCGGTCGCGCTGATCCGCACCGCGGAGGCGGAGGGGGGCCGCGTTCACGTGACCGGCATCGGGAAGCCCGAGCACGTGGCCCACTACGCCGCCTCGCTGCTCTCGTCCACCGGCACTCCGGCCACCTTCCTGCACGGGACCGAGGCGGTGCACGGGAGCGCCGGCCAGATCGTCTCCGGCGACGTGGTGATCGCCATCAGCAACAGCGGGGAGACCGAGGAGCTCCACCGGGCCCTCGAGGCGGTGCGCGGGCTCGGGGCCAAGCTGATCGCGGTGACGGGAGGGCTCCGCTCCCGCCTCGCCGGGGCTGCCGACGTGGTTCTCGATGCGGGTGTGGCGAAGGAGGGGGGCGGCCTGGGTTTCGCACCCCGCAGCAGCGTGGCGGCCGAAATCCTGGTTCTGGCGGCGCTCTCGGCGCTCCTCGAGTCAGAGCGTGGCTTCAGCCGCGCCGAGTACCACGCGCGTCACCCCTCCGGCAAGCTCGGTGAGGCTAGCTCTCGGACGGCTCGGGAAGCTTGACGGTGAGGACCGGGCAGGGCGCCTTCTGGACCACGCGCTTCGCGATGCTGCCGAGCAGCAGGTGCTTGAGTCCGGAGAGCCCGCGGGTCCCGATCACGATCAGATCGGCGTTCTGACGCACGGCCTCTTCCTCGATCACCGTCGCGGGGTAGCCCTCGCGGACCACCGCCTCCACCTCGATCCCCTTCCGGGAGACCTCCTCGGCATGCTTGGCGAGGTTCTGTTGGGCCTCCGCCTTGACGTTGGTCCAGAAATCCTGGGGCAGGTACGCGCCTTCGAGCTGCTGGAACTCGACGGGGAGGTGGTAGGCGTGAAGCAGGATCAGCCTGCTCCCATGCTCCTCCGCCAGGTGGGTGCCCCACTCGATCACCGGCTCGGCGTGCTCCGAGAAGTCCACGGCTACCAGAATCTGGCGTATCTCGATCGTCATACAGAGATCCTGCCACCGAAGCAGGTTGACTGTCCAGTGGCCTCCGCCTACCGTCTTCCGGCTATTTTTGGGCCCCGGGGCCGTAGCTCAATTGGGAGAGCGCCGCGTTCGCAACGCGGAGGTTGGCGGTTCGATCCCGCTCGGCTCCACCAGTGTCCCCGCCGGTCCCGCTCCGGGCAGTCGGGGTGAGAGGGCTCCCGATGGCGGCCGGGTGCCAGGACCTGACCTCGGAACTCATGATCTTCATCCGCGACCACGAGCTTCTGCAGTGAAGGTCCCGGCGGTCATTGCGGCGGGTGACGGACGCGCATCCAAGGCGGTCTGCGGCCAGAGCAAGGTCTATCTCGAGATCGGAGGCCGGGCGCTGGTCTCGCAGGTCGTGTCGATTCTGCAACGGGTTCCGGAGATCTCCGAGATCTGGGTGGTCGGGAACGCCGAGCGTCTCGAGGAGACGTTCGCCGATCCCTCGCTGCGCGCCGAGCTGCGCGTGCCCCTCACCATCGTTCCCCAGTTCCGGAACCTCTTCGAGAATTGCTGGCAGACCTATCGACGGCTGCTGCCCGGGGCCGGCCCTGAGGGGAAGGATCCCACTCCCGAAGATGCCGAGCGCCCGGTGCTCTTCCTCTCCGCCGATCTTCCCTTTGCCACGCCCCAGGAGATCTCGGATTTCATCCAGCGCGGCGCGGCTCTCGAGTGCGACTACGCCGTCGGGCTGGTGACCGAGGACTCGATGAGGTCCTTCTACGGCACCGAGCCCGGCACCCCGGGGATCGAGATGGCCTACTTCAACCTGCGCGAGGGTCGCTTTCGCCAGAGCAACCTCCACCTGGTGAAGCCCGCCCGCATGGGCAACCGGCACTACATCGAGGAGATGTACGAGCACCGCTACCAGAAGCAGATCGGGCACATCATCTCGCTGGCCTGGCGAATCCTCCGGGCGGAGCGCGGAGGCCTGCGCATTCTCGGCTACTACCTCATGCTCCACGCGGCCGGCGTGGCGGACCGGCGGGGCTGGGCGCGGCTGGCCGACCTGCTGCGCCGCGGGATCCGCGTCTCCCGGATCGAGAAGGCGGTGGGAGGCCTGCTGCGAACGGATCTCCGCTTCGTCACCACCGAGATCGGCGGCTCTGCCATCGACATCGACAACGAGGAGCACTACGAGACCGCCAGGCTGCGATACGGGGAGTGGCGGAGGGAGCAGGAGGAGAGGGCGGAGCGTCTCCTCGGTCCGCTCCCCCTCCCGGCGGTCACCTCCCAGGCGGAAGCCCCCGAGGTTCGCGTCCTCCCCGGACAGGTTCGAGAGGAGCTCCCCTGAGAGAGGTGCGAATCTGCGCTCCCGCGGAGGTCTCCGGTGACCGCTCAGGGGAAGTGGATTTCGGGCCGGGAGGCTTCCTCGCCGTCGTTCCCCGGGGAGTCCGAGAGGATCCCGAGCTTCTCCATCTTCGAGTAGAGGGTTCGCCGCCCGATGCCCAGCATCCGGGCGGTGGCGGTGCGATTGCCCCGGCACTGGCGGAGTGCGCCGCGGATGCGCCAGGCCTCCGCCAGGCTCACCCAGTCCCGGAGCTTGGGCGCTGATCCCCCGTTGCGCTCGGCAGCCCGGCGCAGAAAGCCGTCGAAGAGCAGGTCCAGGGAAGGCTCGTGATGGATGGGAATCATTCTCTCTCTGGAATGGCTGGACATCGGTCTCCAGAGTTCGCAAGAGACGTGCCAGCTTCGAGAGCGAACGGGAGACGTCCGCTCCCTCGACGAGCCGCCGCTCCGGAGCCCCTGCCCAATTCGTGGGCAGACGGCGCCCACGATCTGGGCAGGAATCAGCACAGATCCCTCCGGAGCGGCCTCCTCCCGGGCTCTCACACCGGATTCGCGTTGGCACGCCCATTGCTGTTACCGGAGGAGACGGGTCGATGCGGGGTCTGCATCCCGCGCAGCCCAAGAGTGGCCCATCGAAGGCCACGAGAGGGAAGGGAATGCCATGCGTAAGGTCGAGGCCATCATCAAGCCCTTCAAGCTGGATGAGGTCAAGGAAGCGCTCAGCGCGATCGGGATCCATGGGATGACGGTGACCGAGGTAAAGGGATTCGGGCGCCAGAAGGGGCACACCGAGCTCTACCGGGGCGCGGAATACGTGGTCGACTTCCTTCCCAAGATCAAGCTCGAGATCACCGTGAGCGACGAGCTCACGGACAAGGTCGTCGAGGCGATCGTCTCGGCGGCGAATACCGGGCGCATCGGCGACGGCAAGATCTTCGTCCTTCCCCTGGACGAAGCGGTACGCATCCGGACCGGTGAGCGCGGACCCGACGCCGTCTGACTCGATGGCCTGGACGCATCCGACACACAGAGGAAATCGTCGATGAACGCGAAAGAAGCGCTGGATTTTGCACGAACCAACAACGCCGTGATGGTGGACCTCCGTTTCACCGACTGGCCCGGCACCTGGCAGCACTGCTCCTACCCGATCAACGAGATCACCGAGGATCACTTCGAGGAGGGTCTCGGCTTCGACGGCTCGTCGATCCGTGGCTGGCAGTCGATTCACGAGAGCGACATGCTGATGGTTCCGGATCCGACGACCGCCTTCATCGATCCGTTCTACAAGCACCCCACCCTGGTGCTGATCAGCGACATCGTCGATCCGATCAGCAAGGAGCCCTACTCGCGCGATCCGCGCTACATCGCGCGGAAGGCCGAGAACTACCTCCGGCAGACGGGGATCGGCGACACCGCGTACGTCGGTCCCGAGGCCGAGTTCTTCATCTTCAATGACGCGCGCTTCAGCACCGGCACCAATCACGGCTTCTACGAGGTGGATTCGATAGAGGGAGTCTGGAACTCGGGCCGCGACGAGGACGGCGCCAATCTGGCCTGCAAGCCGCGAACCGGGCAGGGCTACTTCCCGGTCCCCCCCGCGGATTCACTGCAGGACATCCGCACCGAGATGTGTCTGGTGATGCAGCAGCTTGGCATCACCGTGGAGGCGCAGCACCACGAGGTGGCGACGGGCGGTCAGGCCGAGATCGACATGAAGTTCGAGACGCTCGTCACCATGGCCGACCAGCTGCTCAAGTACAAGTACGTGGTGAAGCAGGTGGCGCGGAAGAACGGCATGACGGCGACCTTCATGCCCAAGCCCCTCTTCGAGGACAACGGCTCGGGCATGCACACCCATCAGTCGATCTGGAAGGAGGGCAAGCCCCTGATGGCCGGCGACGGCTACGCGGGATTCTCCGAGCTGGGCCTCTACTACATCGGCGGCATCCTCCAGCATTCGAAGGCGCTGGCCGCGTTCACCAACCCGACTACGAACTCCTACAAGCGGCTGGTGCCGGGATTCGAGGCGCCGGTGAACCTGGCCTACTCGAGCCGCAACCGCTCGGCGGCCTGCCGCATCCCGATGTACTCGCCGAGCCCGAAGACCAAGCGGGTGGAGGTCCGCTACCCGGATCCGGCCTGCAACCCCTATCTGGCCTTCTCGGCGATGCTGATGGCGGGGATCGATGGGATCGAGAACAAGATTCACCCCGGAGAGCCGCTCGACAAGAACATCTACGCCCTCTCGCCGGAGGAGGCGGCCGGTGTTCCCACCATGCCGAGCAGCCTCGACGAGGCGCTCGACGCGCTCCACGAGGACCACGAGTTCCTGCTCAAGGGCGACGTATTCACCCGCGACGCCATCGAGATGTGGATCGACTACAAGCGGGAGAGCGAGGTGGATCCGATCCGGGTGCGCCCCCACCCCCACGAGTTCGAGCTCTACTACGACATCTAGGCCTCTGCCTCCGCTCTGCCTTCTCGAACTTCGCTCGCCTTCGGCTCGCTGCGCGCCCGGCCCTCCTCCGGAGAGCCGGGCTTGCTTTCTGTGCATCAGAGGCGCGGAAAGAGTTAGACTCGGGCGCCCCCCATGTCTGGTGTCGTTCTTCGCAGAGGATCGAAGCTCGGCAAGTATCGCCTGGAAGGGCGAATCGGGAAAGGTGCCTACGCCGTGGTCTGGCGGGCGCGGGATACCGTCGAGAAACGCCTGGTCGCCCTCAAGGTGGCTTTCCCGGAGCTGGTCGAGGAGTACGGCCGAGGGGCCCTTGAGCACGAGGCCCGCATCGCCAGCCGCCTCTCCCACCCGAACATCGCGGCGGTCCGAAACGCCGACTGGATCGACGGCTACTTCGTGATCGCCTCGGACCTGGCCGAGAAGAACCTCACCCACTATCCGGGTGCTCGGCGCTCCCCTCGTGTCGGACTCAAGATGGTCCGCGACGTCGCCGCGGGCCTCGCCCACGCGCACGCCCAGAAGGTCCTCCACCGGGACGTCAAGCCCGAGAACATCCTGGTCTTTCGCGACGGCCACGCCGCGCTCTGCGACTTCGGAGTCTCGCGCTTCTTGAAGGGGGCCAGCGCGACCTACACCGAAGCGGGAACGCTCGGCTACATGGCGCCGGAGCAGGCCTACGGCCGGCCCAAGTTCACCTCGGACGTCTTCTCCCTGGGCCTGATCGCCTACCAGCTGCTGACCGGGGTGCTCCCCAGCTGGCCCTTCACCTGGCCGCCGTCGGCGTTCGACCGCTTCAAGGAGCGGGTACCGGAGCCCCTGTGGCCGGTCCTGAAGAAGGCGGCCTGCTTCGATCCCCGGCGCCGCTACCCCGACGCGGTGGTCTTCCACCGGGCCTTGGAGTCCGCGTTCCGCCGCATCGAGGAGCCTCCGCCGCGGCGCCCGCGCACCGTGCGCCGACCTTCCGGGCCCCGGCTCTCTCCCCTGGCGATCCAGGCGGAGCTCTTCCGGCGCCGCCACGGCGGGAAGCTGGGGATGCGCTACCGCTGCTTCCGCTGTGACGGACCCATCGCCGAGTCGATGCAGCACTGCCCCTGGTGCGGCACGGCGGACAACTCGTTCCGGCACATCAGCGCCTATCCGCTGGTCTGTCCCGAGTGCGAGAGGGGCGTGCGCCCCGAGTGGACGGCCTGCCCCTGGTGCTATCCGGGTCGCCTCGCCGGCAACGGACGTCCTTTCCGCGCCGATTCGAAGGCCGAGCGCAACTGCAGCCGCCGCGGCTGTCCGGGAAGGCTGCAGCCCTTCATGCGCTACTGCCCGGTCTGCAAGCAGAAGCCGCGGCGGCTCTGGTCGCACCCGGAGCTTCCCGATCGCTGCCCGCGTTGCCGCTGGCCGGTCTCGCGGGAGTTCTGGCGCTTCTGCCCCTGGTGCGGTCGTCGGGAGCCGGACGCCGGCTGGTTCCGCCGTCGTACCTAGCGCGGACTAGCCTTTCCGACCTTCGTTCGCCTTCGGCTCACTGCGCGCCCGGCTGCGTGAGACGGAAGAGCAGGAAGGTGACGTCGTCCGACTTGGAGGGATGATCGCCCCCGGGCTCGCACATCCTGCGCCGACAGGTTACCGCCAGCTTCTCGACCCCGGAGGCGAGCGGGCCGGTGCGGATCGCGTCGGTGATCTCTTGAAGGCTCAGGTTGTCGAGGAGTCCGTCGGTCGCCAGCAGCACCGTATCCCGGGGAGCCAGGCGGATCGGACTCCCCACCTCGATGCGCATGTCCGCCGAGCCCACCATGTTCGAGATCAGGTGGCGCTCGTCGTGGTGGAGGGCCTCCTTCTCCTCGAGCAGTCCCGATTCCAGGGCGTACCCCACGGGTGAGTGGGACACGGTCTGCAGCTTGAGCTTGCCTCGCTGCCCGACCACGAGCATGGCGGAGTCCCCTACGTGGTATGGGCGCAGGGCTCGGCCGGCGATCTCGGCGACGACCAGCGTGGTCGCCGCCCCGATCCCCAGCTCCCGGACGGCGTCGTTTCCCTCCTCGACGCCGTCGAGGATCGCTCCGCGCAGCGTCCGCGTGGGCAGATCCGCTGCCGCGACCGCGCTCTCGAGCCGCCGCAGGACGATCTCCGCGGCGCTGTCGCCGCCCGCCTGGCCGCCCACCCCGTCCGCCGCCGCGAGCACCCCCTGCTCGGAGTCGATCAGGATCAGTGCCGCGGCATCCTCGTTCCTGCTCTCCTTCTCCGGCGACCGGGCCGAGTAGACCGCCACCTCGCCGCCGGCAAAGGGGAGCAGCTCCCCCTCGGACATGTCTGCGTCGGTGAGGATTCGCGCCACCAGGGGCTTCTCGCTCGCCGCGTCCATCGCCGGTCTAAGAGCCCTCTTCCCTCGCCACCGAAAGGCGGATCTTCTTGGGGTTCACCTCGTGAAGCTGGAAGCCCTCCGGCAACCTCACGAGGTCCGGCGTCACCTCGAAGGTCCGCCGGCCGAGCTGTACCAGCAGGGCGTCGATGCGAACCTCGATCTCGTCCGCCTCGCCGAGCACGAGGGCCCGCCGCGGTCCCGACACGGTGGCCTCGACCTCCTCCGGCTCGATGCTCTCCAGAACGAAGCCCTTGGGAAGGTTCTCCACCACCACGGGAACGCTGCGGACGGCCCGAACCACTCCGGATCCCGGCACCACCAGAAGCCACAGGAACGCGGCGGCGGCCAGGGCGGCGACCGCCTCCGGCCAGCGCCGCAGCAGCGAAGACAGCCGTTGCTTCGCCGACTGCTGCTTCGGAGTCACTCGTTCGACGAAGCGGTGGATCTCGATCGCGAGCTCCTCCGGCCGATAGAGGCCGCGGAGGACTCCGTCGGTGGCGACGGAGGTGACTCCGCGCTCCTCCGAGACGGCCAGACACAGCGCGTCGGTCCTCTCGGCTAGCCCCAACGCCGCGGCGTGGCGGGTGCCGCCGTGCCCAAGCTGGGCCGTCGAGAGGGGAAGATGAACGCCGAAGTGGGTGAGGTGATTCCCGCTCAGGATGACCGCGCCGTCGTGGCCCGGCGAGTGATGGTCGAAGATGCTGAGCAGCAGCGGCTCGCTGAGCTCGGCGTTCAGGCGGATCCCCCCGGCGATGTGCCGATCCAGAGGCTCGCGTCCGGGCAGCACGATCAGCGCGCCGGTGCGGCCGGCGGCGAGCTGGGCGATGCTGCGAATCAGGGTCTCGGTGGCCTGCGGCGTCGGGGGCCGTGCCCGTCTGCGCAGGCCGCGCACGGCGATCAGCTCTACCAGACGGCGCAGGTCCTCCTGAAAGACCACCACCAGCACGATCACGGTGGCGACCACCGAACCCTGGAGCACCCAGCTCGTGAGGGTGAGGCCGAGCTGGCGGGCGAGGAGGGTGCTGGCGCCCAGTATCGCGAATCCCGCAAGCGCCCAGCGGGCTCGAGTCCGCCGCAGCCACACGAAGGCACTCCCCAGCATTGCGGCCACCAGAGCGATGTCCACGAGATCTCGCCAGTGGACTTCCAGGATGATCTTCCTCCGCGATCGGACCGCTGGCGGGCGGTCCCCCGTTGTTCAGGACGCGCGACCCCGGCCGAGGGGATCGATTCCGCTACCCGCCGTCCGGGGCATGGCCGCCGCCGGGGGAGAGGCCGAGGACTTGCTCCATGTCGTAGAAGCCGGGGGGGCGCCCCAGGAGCCAGACCGCTGCGCGGATGGCGCCTCGGGCGAAGTGATCGCGGGTCATCGAGCGGTGCACGAGCTCCAAGCGTTCGCCCTTGCCGACGAACAGGACGGTGTGCTCGCCGGGATTGTCCCCGCCCCGCAAGGCCTGGACGCCGATGTCTCCGACGGGTCGGGCTCCGGTTTCCCCTTTTCGCGCCAGGACCAGGTGCTTCTCCAGATCCTGACCTCGCCCTTCGGCGACGGCGGCGCCCAGGTGGAGCGCCGTTCCGCTCGGCGCATCGATCTTCGCGCCGTGGTGGAGCTCGACGATCTCCGCGTCGAATCCCGGCCCCAGGGCCCCCGAGGCCTGGCGCACCAGGTAGAAGAGCACGTTCACCGCCACCGAGAAGTTGGCGGCCAGCAGGATCGGGATGCTCGCGCTGAGCTCGGCGAGCTCGGCCCGCTGCCGGCTGCAGAGCCCCGAAGTGCCCACCGCGCAAGGAACCCCGGCCGAGGCGGCCTCGCGGAGGAACGACATGGCCGCCTCGGGAGGGGCGGTGAAGACGATCGCCACGTCGCAGCGGGCGAGACAGCCCTTGGCGTCGTCACTCGCCTCGACGCTTTCCTCCAGGGTCTGGCCCAGGCCCGGATGCCCCGGCGCCTCGAGGGCGCCTCCCAGCACCAGCCGATCCTCTTCGGCCAGAAGCGCGCGCACCCGTTCTCCCATGCGGCCCAGCGCACCGACGACGAGCACACGCGAAGCGCTCACAGCAGACCGAACTCCTTGAGCGCCACCTGGAGGCGCTCCCGATTGGATGTGGTGATCGGCGTCAGCGGTAGTCGGACGCCCTCCTGGATCGCACCGCGCATCGCGAGGGCGGTCTTGATCGGGATGGGATTGGTCTCACAGAAGAGCAGATCCATCAGCGGCAGCAGACGGAAGTAGGTCTCCTGGGCGCGGGGCAGGTCACCGGCCCGGAAGGCGCGCACCATCTCGACCATGTCCGCCGGCACCAGATTCGAGCAGGTGCAGATCACCCCCTGTCCGCCCAGAGCGAGCACGGGAAGCGTGGCCCAGTCGTCGCCGGCGAGCAGCGCGAAGTCATCCGGGGTGGCCGCCTTGGTCTGGGCCATCTGGTGGAGATCCCCACAGGCCTCCTTCACGCCCACCACCTGCTCGATCTCCGCCAGCCGGGCCATGGTCTCGGGAAGCATGTTCGAGCAGGTGCGGCCGGGGATGTTGTAGGCCACCAGGGGAAGCGAGGCCTCGCGAGCCACCGTCGAGTAGTGCTCGAAGATCCCGTCCGGAGTGGGCTTGTTGTAGTAGGGGGAGATCAGCAGCGCGCCGTCGGCTCCCGCCTCCTTGGCGTGCTGGGTCAGCTCGACGGCTTCCTGGGTCGAGTTCGATCCGGTTCCCGCCACCACCGCCACCCGCCCGCGGGTCGCTGCCGCCACCACCTCGATCACGCGGCGATGCTCGTCGTGGGAGAGGGTGGCCGCTTCTCCGGTGGAGCCGCAGGGCACCAGGCCGTCGACTCCCGCGGCGATCTGCACCTCGACCAGCTCCTGAAGCGCTCGCTCGTCCACGGCGCCATCGCGAAACGGTGTCACCAGCGCTGTGAGGACTCCTTCGAACACGGCTATCTCCTCTCGATCTCGATCCGGCCGGTGAAGACGCTCGCGGCCGGGCCCGTCATCGAGACGCCCGCACCGTCGCCGTCCCATTGTATCGATAGTTCCCCGCCGGGGAGAGCCACAATGACGCTGCGGTCGACCACCCCGCGAAGGATGGACACCACCACCACCGCGCAGGCTCCGCTCCCGCAGGCGAGGGTCTCTCCCGTTCCCCGCTCCCAGGTGCGCTGACGCAGCCGTTCGCGGCTCTCCAGCGCGACGAACTCCACATTGACGCGATTCGGGAAGGCCGGATGATTCTCGACCAGCGGCCCCAGCTCCCGAACGGGGGCATCATCGACGTCGTCCACGTAGATCACAGCGTGGGGGTTTCCCATCGAGACGGAGCTGACCTGGAGGGTTCCTCCGCCCACCTCCAGTCGCGCGTCGAGCACCGGCCCATCTCCGTCGCCCAGGAGGGTCGGGATCTTCGCGGGAGCGAGCACCGGCACTCCCATCTCCACCGTCACCTGGTCCTCTCCCGCCCAGCGCGGAACCACGACGCCACCCAGCGTCTCCACGCGAATCGAATCCGCGTCGGAGTAGCCGTGATCGCGGAGGAACTTGTAGAAGGCGCGGATGCCGTTGGCGCACATCTCCACCTGGGAGCCGTCGGCGTTGTAGATCTCCATGCGGAAATCCGCGGCCTTGGAGCGGCGGACCACCAGCATCTGATCGAAGCCCACCCCGAAGTGGCGGTCGGCGAGCCAGCGCGCCAGCGGCTCCAGAGGGGGGAGATCCTGGGCGATTCCGTCGACCACGACGAAGTCGTTCCCGATGCCGTGCATCTTGGTGAACTCGAGCTCGAGGGTCACGGAAGGCTCTCCTCCTCCGCAGGGGAGTCGTCGAAGTCGGCGGGCTCGGTGATTCTCTCCTCCGGTACCACCGACGGCTCGGGCTCGGGCGTCTCGGCTTGGGACGCCTCGGAAGCCGAGGGGACCTGCTGTGGGACCGACCGTACCGGGGGGCCGTATTTGCCACACCCCGAGAGGCCGATCGCCAGGACCAGCAGGGCAGCGGGTGCGGTGGTTCTCCTCATGGCCCCTCTCTCCTCGACTCCAGCTCTCGTGTCTCCCTCGCGATTCGCGAGTCCGCCGCGTCCAGTGCCTCGAGCACCCGCTCCCGCGCCGTACCACCCACCAGTGCGCGTTCCTCGAGGGCCCGGTCCAGACTCAGCAGATCCGCAGCGCTCGTCGTCAAAGCCGGGTGAAACGCCTGGAGATCCTCCCGCGAGAGTGAGCGCAGATCGAGATCCTTTGCGAGGCAGTGCTTGACGATCCGCCCCACCGTCTCGTGGGCCTCCCGGAAGGGCACGTTCGCCCGGACCAGCGCCTCGGCGAGGTCGGTGGCCAGGAGCATCGGGTCCTCGGCTGCGGCGCCCATCCTCTCCACGTCGACGCGCAGGGTGGCCAGGGCTCCCGCGCTCACCTCGAGGCACGCCCGAAGGGTGGTCGCCGTGTCGAAGAGGGGCTCCTTGTCCTCCTGGAGATCCCGGTTGTAGGTGAGGGGGAGACCCTTCATCACCGTCAACAGGGACACCAGGTTGCCGATCACCCTCCCGCTCTTTCCCCGGACCAGCTCGGCGACGTCGGGGTTCTTCTTCTGGGGCATCAGGCTCGAGCCGGTGGCGTAGGCATCCGCCATCTCGATGAAGCCGAACTCCGCGCTAGACCAGATCACCAGCTCCTCGGCCAGGCGCGAGAGATGCACCATGCAGATGGCCGCGACAGCGAGGAACTCGAGAGCACAGTCTCGAGAGGCCACCGCATCCATGCTGTTGTCGGCAGGGGCCTCGAAGCCCAGCGCGGATGCCGTGTGGTGCCGGTCCAGGGGCAGGGTCGAGCCCGCCAGGGCACCGGCTCCCAGGGGAGCCGCTCGCGAGAGCCGCGCGTGCAGCTCTCCGAAACGGTCGTGGTCTCGGGACTGCATCGCCACGTAGGCGAGCCAGTGGTGTGCCAGGCGCACCGGCTGTGCTCGCTGGAGGTGGGTGTAGCCGGGCAGCACCGTGTCCACGTGCTCGCGAGCGCGGGTGACCAGGACGCCCCGCAATGTGAGAAGTCCGCGCCGGATCGCGTCGCACATGTCTCGGAGATACAGCGCCAGGTCCGTGGCCACCTGGTCGTTGCGGCTCCGACCGGTGTGGAGCCGTCCCGCCACGCTTCCGATCCGCTCTCGGAGCCGCGCCTCGACGTTCATGTGGATGTCTTCCAGGGACGGATCGAAGCAGAACTCCCCCGCTTCGATTTCCCCGGCTATCCGCTCCAAGCCCCCGACCAGCGCTTCGACCTCATCCTCCGCGAGCAGCCCCACGCTCCCCAGCATTCGCGCGTGGGCGATGGAGCCGCGGATGTCGTAGCGGGCCAGTGTCTGGTCGAAGGACACCGACTCGCTGAAGCGCTCGACGGCCGGATCCGTGGCTTCCTCGAACCGTCCGCCCCAAGGTTTTCGGTTCTGCTCCATGGGGCAACTCTCGGAAAGAAAACGCCAATTTGCAAGCTGGCACGGGTATGCCAGCCTCTCCGCGGGGGAATCGGATTGGCCGCCCAACGCAAGAAGAAGGACAAGACCGGCAAGGGCCGAGCCCGGCGCCGCGAGCTCGAGTCTCGGCGGGCTCGCTGGAGGCGGGTCCTGCGCACGATTGCCCTGGTTCTCCTGTGTTCGGGCTTCGTCGCCGGCTGGAGCGCCGCGCGATACGCGATTGGGGTCGATCGGATCGTCCGGGAGCGGTTCGAGGGCCGGCTGTTTCGCGTTCCCTCCCGGGTGATGTCGGCGCCGACCATCCTCTACCCCGGGCTCGATTGGCAGCGCATCGACCTCCCCGGAACCCTGGTGCGCCTCGGCTACCGGAAGGTCGGCAAGGGCGGCGCGCTCCCCGTGGGCCATTTCAACTGGCAAGCCCGGAAGGTCCGGATCCACCGCCGCCCCTTCGACCACCCGAGCCGCGCCGAGCCGGCGCGCGAGATCATCCTGCGATTGCGGCGAACGACCATCGAGGAGCTTCGCGACGCCCGGACCGGGCGCGAGCTCGGTGCGCTGCTGCTGGAGCCGGAGCTGGTGGGTGCCTACTACGGACACGACCACGAGCAGCGCGAGCTGGTCCGCCTGGAGGGGGTACCGCTGCACCTGATCGAGGCGATTCTCGCCGTCGAGGATCAGCGCTTCCTCCAACACCGCGGCATCGACGTCCGCCGCATCCTCGGGGCGCTGTGGGTCAACCTCCGTTCCGGTCGCGTTCGCCAGGGGGGCAGCACGCTGACCCAGCAGCTGGTCAAGAACTTCTTCCTGACCCCCGAGCGCAGCCTGAAGCGCAAGCTCCACGAGGCCGCGATGGCGCTGATCGTGGAGGCCCGGTACGAGAAGGAGGCGATCCTCGAGTGCTATCTCAACGAGATCTATCTCGGCCAACGCGGCTCCACCGCAATCCACGGTGTGGGCGAGGCATCCTGGCTCTACTTTGGCAAGGCGGTCGAGAACGTCAGCCTCGCCGAGTCGGCGCTGATCGCCGCCATCATCCAGAGTCCCCACGGGCTCTCGCCACACCGCGACGCCGAGCGAGCCACCGGGCGCCGGAATCTGGTGCTGCGGCTGATGCACGAGCAGGGACGCATCACCCAGGCGGAGCTGGACGGCGGGGTCGCCGAGCGGCTCCACGTCGCGAAGATCACACCCGAGCCGAGGGACGCGCGCTTCTTTCTGGACGTGCTGCGCAGGCAGCTACCGGACTTCTACAGCATGGAGACCCTCACCAGCGAGGGCCTGCGCATCTACGCGACCCTGGATCTGCGCCTCCAGCGGCTGGCGGCCTCGGTCCTTCGCGAGGAGCTGGCCGCGCTGGAAGAGCGTTACCCCTCCATCACCTCGGGGGATGGAGCGTCTCTGGAGGGATGTCTGGTCGCTCTGCGTCCACAGACCGGGGAGGTGCTCGCTCTGGTCGGTGGCCGCGACTACGCCGTCAGCCAATTCGATCGCTGCACCCAGGCCCGCCGTCCCGCAGGGAGCGTCTTCAAGCCCTTCGTCTACATCGCGGCCCTCGAGCCCGTTTCGGGTGGACCGCGCATCACTCTCGGGAGCATGCTCGACGACGGTCCCCTCGAAGTCAGAACGGCGACCGGCGTCTGGCGCCCGGCGAACTACGACAAGAAGTTCCACGGCCAGGTCCGGGTCCGCGATGCGCTGGAGCAATCCCTGAACGTCGCGACGGCTCGTCTCGCCCAGGAGGTGGGCATCCCCCGCGTGGCGGAGGTGGCGAGGGATCTCGGCATCGAGAGCCCTCTGCCTTCGGTTCCGAGTCTCGCAATTGGCAGTGCCGACCTCTCTCCGCTGGAGCTCGCCCGCGCCTACGCGACCATCGCGAACGGCGGCATCCGGCCCCGGATCCGCACCTTCGAGGACGTGGTGGATAGCTCGGGAGCCGCCGTGGAGCGACAGTCGATCGGATTCGAGCGGGTCCTCGACGCCGGGACGGCCTATCTCGCCACCTCGCTCCTGGAGGGGGTGATCGATCGGGGCACCGGCCGGGGCGTGCGCGCCGGGGGGATCACGGGTCCCATCGCGGGCAAGACGGGGACCAGTGACGAGGAGCGAGACGCCTGGTTCGTCGGCTTCTCACCGGAGCTGGTCGTGGTGGTGTGGATCGGGTTCGACGAGCCTCGCAGCCTCGGCCTCCCTTCCAGCCGGGTCGCGCTTCCGGTGTGGACCCGGTTCTTGCAGGAGGCCACCGGCGGGCGGCTCCGCGGAAGCTTCCTGCCCCCCGCGGAGGTGGTGAAGGTGGACATCGACCCGGCGACCGGAGCTCTCTCCCTGGCGGGCTGCCCGCGGCGCACCCCGGAGTTCTTCCTGCGCGGCACCGAGCCGGATGCGACCTGCCCGGAGTGGGCGTCGAGACGCCCTGAGTCCCGGCGGTCTCGCAGAGACCGGCCGTCTCTCCTGGAGCGTCTCTTCGAGGAATGGCTGAATCGACTGTGAGAAGAAGCTGGAAGGGAATCGTCGCGATTGGCCTGCTCGGGTCGTTCTTGGGGGGATGCAGCCTCCCGCTCGGAGGCCGCTTCGCCCCCTCGGGAGCCAGGCCTTTCAGCCTGGCCAGCGTCGCCGAAGAGGGAGATGCGGCGCGGCGCGCGTCCATGCGACTGGTCCTCTCGGGCTTGGACGAGGACCAGGCCCTGCGTCCGGACCAGGCGCTCTCTCTGTACGAGCGCGCCCTCCAGGTCGACCCGAACAATCCCTTCGCCTACCTCGCGCTCGCCCGCCACCACGTGGACGGGGCCGATCCCCGGCGCGCCCTGGCGTTTCTCGACAAAGCCGACGCTCTTCTCGCCCACTCGGATCGGCGACCCCCGGGGCTCGAAGCCGACCTGCTCGGAATTCGCGGCTCGGCCCTCTACGCGTCGGGGCGCATCGACAGCGCGCTCCCGCTCCTGGATCGCGCCCGCAGCCTCTCTCCCATCGTATGGGACGACGCACACCTCGACGCTCGGGAGCTGCGGTGATAGCTTCGGCGTCCGGATGATGCCGAAACTGAAAGTCTTTCTTGGCGCGCTGGCGGTCTCCCTGCCGCTCGATCAGCTCTCCAAGTTTGCCGTCATCCACTACCTCAGCTTTTCGGACAGGGTCACGGTCATCGATGGGTTCTTCTACCTGACGCACGTCCGCAATCCCGGGTCCGCCTTCGGTCTGTTCGCGACCAGTCCGGAGCCCTACCGGAGCGTCTTCTTCATCGGCGTCACCGCCATCGCGATTCTCATGATCTTCTCCTTCTTCAGGCGCCTCGCCCCGGGGGATCGACTCTCCGCGCTGGCTCTCGGTTTCGTCCTCGGGGGAGCGGCCGGAAACCTGATCGATCGCATCCGGCTCGGCGAAGTGGTGGACTTCCTTCACTTTCGGCTGTGGGGTGGCTACGTGTGGCCGGACTTCAACCTGGCCGACAGCTTCATCGTCGTCGGTGTGGCGCTCTTGATCCTGGAACTCCTCGCCACCGAAGGTGAGCACCGCGCCGATCCCGCGGGTACCGGATCGCAGAGTTGATCGCGGGGGACGCGCTTTTCCACACAGAAACGAGTAGAGCGATTTGCGCGCAGTCTTCTTGACACCTGCGCGGAGACTAGGGTAGAAACTCGGGGTCGTAGATTCTCGATTCAATGCATGACCCACATTCATGAATACGGATCGATGCGCCCTCCCCCAAGCGGTGCGAGAGGTGCGAGATTTGGGGAGAGGGCCCGGGCCGCGACATGAAGTTCTTCATCGACACCGCGAGCGTCAGTGACATCCGGGAAGCCGCCGATCTCGGCCTTCTCGACGGGGTTACCACCAATCCCACCCTGCTCTCCCGGGAAGACGGCGATCCTCGAGAAATCCTCCGCCAGATCACCGAGATCGTGGAGGGTCCGGTGAGCGCGGAGGTCACCGCGCTCGATGCCGAGGGCATGGAGCGGGAAGCTCGAGAGCTCCGAGAGATCGCCGACAACATCGTCATCAAGATTCCGATGACACTGGAGGGACTCAAGGCCCTACGCGCGCTGTCGCTGCAGGGAATTCAGACGAACTGCACGCTGATCTTTCACGCCGCTCAGGCGCTGATGGCCGCCAAGGCCGGTGCCACCTACGCGTCGCCCTTCGTCGGGCGTCTCGACGACATCGCGACCGATGGCATGGACTTGATCGAGCAGATCTGCACCATCTACCGAAACTACGATTTCGAGACACAGGTTCTGGTCGCGAGCATCCGGCACCCCATGCACGTGGTTCAGGCAGGGCTGCTCGGTGCTCACGTCGCCACGATGCCGCCCAAGGTCATCGGGCAGCTCGCGCAACATCCGCTCACGGACATCGGCCTGGAGCGGTTCCTGGCAGACTGGGAGAAGATAAAGAACCGCTCTTGACTACTGGCGCACCGGTGGTCCCGCGGGCTGTTCGGAGCGAGGAATCCCCCCACCCATGAAGAGGTCGAAGAGCGACTACGTCATCCAGACAGTGACGAATGCCCTCCGCGTGCTGGAAGCGTTTCGCGACCAGGACGAGCTCGGGGTAACAGAGCTGTCTCGGCGTCTGCGTCTTCACAAGAACAACGTCTTTCGCCTGCTCGCCACTCTCGAGGACAAGGGGTACGTCGAGCAGTGCGCGGATAGTGACCGCTACCAGCTGGGCGTGCGCTGTCTCGAGCTGGGGTACAGCTACGGACGCAGCGGCGGGCTGTTGGGTCACGCGAGGCACATCCTCGAAGGACTCGTCGAGGCGACCGGTGAGACCGCGCATCTCGGTGCCCTGCGGGATTTCGAGGTGACCCACCTGGATGGGGAACAGCCGGATCAGCTGGTGCTGACGGGCGTGCGTGTCGGACGCCGCCTTCCCGTCCACTGCACGGCCCTCGGAAAGGTGCTCCTGGGCTTCGGGGATCGGCATCTCCAGGAACGCTTCGACCGGCTCTGTGCCGCCGATGGAACCCTCGCTGCTCGAACCGCTGCCACCATCACCGACCGGGACAAGTTCTTCGAACATCTGCGCTCCGTCGCCAGCCAGGGCTTTGCCCTGGATCTGGAGGAATCCGAGGCCGGGCTCTGCTGTGTGGCGGCCCCCGTCTTCGCGGCCAGCGGACGGCTGGTCGCGGCCCTCTCCATTTCGGGTCCCGCCTTCCGCATGAGCCGCGACACCCTGCTGGATCAGATCGTTCCGGTGCTGCTCTCGTCGGCCAACGAGCTCTCGAGGCAGCTCGGCTACCAGGAATACCCGGGATAGCCCGGGCGACACCCGCCCGTCGTCGCATCGTCACGACGGGGGCTCCCGATCTCGGCAGGGTTTCGCCGATCTGATAGACTCCCGCCTTTCGATACGCCCGAGGTACACTCGATCTCTCGAGCGTGCGCGGGAAGCCCGGCGGCCAGCCGGGAAGCAGCGCCAGGAACGGATTCCCCCACCCATGTCGATAGAAGCCAAGATTGAGAAGCTGGAGAAGCTGAACGCCGAGGCCGAGCTGGGCGGCGGCGAGGCTCGGATCGCCCGCCAGCACAACAGCGGTCGACTGACGGCCCGGGAGCGCGTCGAGATGCTCCTCGACCCGGGGAGCTTCGTCGAGATGGACAAGTTCGTGACCCACCGCTGCACGGACTTCGGCATCGAGGAGACCAAGATCCCCGGCGACGGCGTCGTGACCGGTCACGGCAAGATCAACGGGCGCCAGGTCTTCCTGTTCGCGCAGGACTTCACCGTCTTCGGTGGCAGTCTCTCCGGAGCCTTTGCCGAGAAGGTCTGCAAGGTGATGGATCTCGCAGCCAAGGTCGGTGCGCCCTTCATCGGGCTGAACGATGGAGCCGGTGCCCGGATCCAGGAGGGCGTCGTCTCTCTGGGCGGCTACGGTGATGTCTTTCTGCGCAACGTGTTGAGCTCCGGGGTGATTCCGCAGATCTCGGCGGTCATGGGTCCCTGCGCCGGTGGCGCGGTCTACTCCCCGGCGATGACCGATTTCATCATCATGGTGACGAAGACCAGCAACATGTTCATCACCGGACCAGACGTGGTGAAGACGGTCACCCACGAAGAGGTCACACCCGAGGCCCTGGGTGGCGCGGTCACCCACGCGTCGAAGAGCGGGGTTGCGGTGCTGGCCGCGGCGAACGAGGAGGAGGCGATCGACTACATCCAGAAGCTCCTCTCGTTCATCCCCCAGAACAACCTCGAGGATCCGCCCTTCGTTCCGACGACGGACGATCCCCGTCGCATGGATCCGCGGCTTCGCGACCTGGTTCCCGACGACGGGCGCAAGTCCTACGACATCAAGGAGCTGATCGGGCTGGTCGTCGACGACGGGAATTTCCTCGAGGTCCACGCCATGTGGGCCCAGAACATCGTCTGCGGATTCGCCCGCTTCGGTGGGCGCTCGGTGGGAATCGTGGCGAACCAGCCCATGTTTCAGGCCGGGGTGCTCGACATCGATTCCTCCAAGAAGGCGGGCCGCTTCGTTCGCTTCTGCGATGCGTTCAACCTTCCGATCGTGACCTTCGTCGATGTACCGGGCTTTCTGCCGGGCGTGGACCAGGAGCACTACGGCATCATCACCCACGGATCCAAGCTCCTCTTCGCCTACTGCGAGGCGACCGTACCCAAGGTGACGATCGTGACGCGCAAGGCGTACGGCGGGGCCTACGTCGTCATGAGCAGCAAGCACATCCGCGCCGACGTGAACCTCGCCTTCCCCACCGCCGAGTTCGCGGTGATGGGCCCCGACGGAGCCGTCAACATCGTGTTCCGCAAGGAACTGGCCGAGGCCGACGATCCGGTGGCCCGCAAGGACGAGCTGGTCGCGGATTACCGGGAGAAGTTCGCGAATCCATTCAAGGCCGCCGAGCTCGGCTACATCGATGAGGTGATCAAGCCTGAGGAGACCCGGCCCAAGATCATCGAAGCCCTTCAGATGCTCGCCACCAAGCGCGACACCAATCCGCCGAAGAAGCACGGAAACATCCCGCTCTAAGCAAGCGCCGAAGGCGCGCGCAGCGAGGCGCAGCCGAGCGAAGTTCACAAGGCGGGCTGTGCGAGTTCGGGCAAGCCGGACGCGAGCCGAGCACGCGGCTGGGCTGCTGAACACGCCCCCGCCTGATCGATCTTCGTTCGCCTGCGGCTCACTGCGCGCGCGGATCGGCTACCGCCGATCTGCGCTTGCGAAACGTGAAGAGGTAGGCGACGGCGACGCCGAGCAGGTAGAGCACGACCAGCGGTCCCGCGAGCAGGACCTGGCTCACCACGTCCGGCGGGGTCAGGATGGCGGAGAACACGAAGGCGAGGAGCACCGCGTACTTGAGGCCGGAGACGAACTGGCGCGGCTCGATGATTCCCGTCACCGAGAGGAAGAACACCACCACGGGCAGCTCGAACCCGACACCGAAGGCGATGAAGAGCCTGGTGGTCAGGGAGAAGACCTCGCGCATGGTCCAGGCCGATTCCACGAAGTCGCTGCTGAAGCTGGCGAAGAACTCGTAGACCAGTGGAAACACGATGAAGTAGCCGAAGCTGGCGCCGGCGGCGAAGAGTGCGGTGGAGACCACCACGAAGGGGATCGCGACCTTCTTCTCGCTCGAGTAGAGGCCGGGTGACACGAAGGCCCAGATCTGCCAGAAGACCACCGGGAGGGCCAGCACGAAGCCGGCCAGCAGGGAGGACTTCAGATAGGTGAAGAAGATCTCCGTCGGGGCGATCGCCTGAAGGGTGCCCCCGTTCGGGGCCAGGGCTGCGGTGGCGGGCTCGAGCAGCCACCCGAAGATCAGCTCACTGAAGTTCCAGCAGAGGGCGAAGCCGATCGCCCAGCTGATCAGGAGCTTGAAGAGGCGGTTTCGGAGCTCGGTCAGGTGGGCCGTGAGCGGGAGCTGGGTGTCATCCACCGGGGTGCTCTTGTTCGGGGTCGGCGGAGTCCTCATCGACTTCGCTCGGCTGCGCCTCGCTGCGCGCGCTTTCGGCGCTCGCTTCATCGACTTCGCTCGGCTTGGCCGCGTCCTCCGGTCGGGCAGCCGGAGGGGCGCCGGCATCCCCCTCGAGCCCGCTCGCCCCTGGCTCCTGAGGCGGTGTCTCGATTTGTGGCTCCTCGGTGGCGTCGGCGAAGCTCTGGCGGAGATCGGAGGAGGCGCGGCGGAACTCGGCGAGCCCGCGACCCAGGGATCGGGCGAGCTCGGGCAGCTTCGTCGGGCCGAAGACGAGCAGCGCAACGACCAGGATGACCATGAGTTCGGGGAGTCCGATGCCGAACATGGAGCCCCCGAATCTAGCCCGAATTTCTCACCGGGTCGCATAGCGAAGCTGCTGACTACGCGACCTCTACGGAACGGACTGATCGGGGCTGGTAGCGCACGCGGATCGGGCGGGGCCGTGCGGCTTCCACCAGGGAGAGACCGATCCAGAGGCCACCATCGATGGCGGGGGCGGACCAGACGATCCTGGCGATGCTCTCCAGCGTGGGGCGCCCGTCCACCTCGCGGAGCGTCACCCGCAGCAGCGAGCCGACCCGCTCCGTTGTGTCGACCCGGACGCACATGCCCGAAGGGCAGATGTCGCGGGTGAAGCCGATGCGCAGGCCCTGGTCCGATCTGGCGCGCGGGTAGGGGTAGTACTCCACATGCCGCACCACCTCCTCCCGCGGCTCTCGGCGCGTCCCCTGGGTGGCCGCGGATTCGGAGGCCTGGGTAACGGGGAGGCAGAGCTGAACGTTGGCTGCGGTCATTGGAGGGTTCCTCGCCTGGCTTCTTCTGCACCGGGCCTGTCCGGTGAGAGGGCTCCGGAATTCTCGTACGCGGGAACCGTATCGGCGAGGATGTGAAGTGCCGGGTCGGCCGATTCGAGAACCAGGAGAAACTCCTTCACCAGGGTGGGGTCGAACTGGGCTCCGGCACCCCGCCGCAGCTCCGCCCGCACCTCCTCCTGGGACAGGGCCGAGCGATACGGCCGGCTGCTGCTCATGCCGTCGTAGGCATCCGCCATCGCGACGATGCGAGCCTCCAGGGGGATCTGCTCACCGTAGAGCCCGTCCACGTAGCCGCGGCCGTCCCACCACTCGTGGTGATATCGGATCACGGCGCTGATCTCCGAGCTGATCCCCAGCGGCTCGACCAGGCGGGCCCCGATTTCGGGATGCCGCTCGATCAGGCGCCGCTCCTTCGGGGTCAGCGGGCTCGGGCGCACCAGCAAGTCGGTCGGGACACCGATCTTGCCGATATCATGCAGGAATCCCGATATGCGAATGTGTTCTCGATCCTTGACGGGGAGAGACAGGCGGTCGGCGAGCAGGCCGGCGTAGAAGGCGGTCCGGCGGGCGTGGCCGCGCATGAATTCGCAATGGCTCTCGACGGTATCAGCAAGGACCTCGAGAAAGCCCATCGTGCGAACGCGTTCGCTATTCGCTTGCTGGAGCTCTGCGTTCTCTCCGATCTCCGCGAGGAGATCTGCCACCCGCCGATTCACCCGCGGGTCGAGCTCCACATTGTCGAGAATCTCCGCAACCTGGTTGTCCAGGCCGACGACCGAGCCCAGAGTCTCGAGGAAGCCCACCAGTCGGCGGCGACCCCGGTTCCGGGACAGGGCGCGGTAGGCGGATGCGCTCACCTGCACCACGTCGAAGGGCTTCTGCAGGTAGTCGCTGACGCCGTAGCGAACCGCCTCTGCGGCGTTCTCCAGGGTGCCGTAGCCGGTGATCACGATCAGCTCGACGTGGGGGAAGTCTCGCCGAACGGTTCGCATGATCTCCTCGCCCTGAATGCCTGGCATGTTCAGGTCCAGGGTGATGAGATCGACGTCTTCGGTGCGGAGGATCTCGAGGGCTTCGCTTCCGTCCTGGGCGCAGAGGACCTCGTAGGTGGGCCGGAGGATCATCCGCAGCGATTCCCGCGGTCCCTTCTCATCATCGACGACGAGAACCGTGGCCTGGCCCTCGACTCGGTCGTCTTCTGTGAGCTGGATCACTGGCCGCTGATTACGCAAGCCGCGTGCCAGCGCCAGCTCGGTTCTTGCATGCCCGTAAGTACCCGTCCCAATAGAGATTTCGTTCCGAAAGGTCGTTCCCCGCGGGGCAGATCCGCTCCGGAATTGTTCCGAAGTGAACGCCTCCCTGCGTGGTCCCATCGAAACTGCCCGAATTTGAAGCGGAAATCCAAGTTGTTCCATTTGGAATAGTCGATCTCCGGGATCAAGAGTCAGAGCGCAACGTCCGATGCAGGCGCACAGGAGCCCCCCCAATGCGCGCAGCTCTTGGACTCGGATTTGCTCTTCTGCTGATCCTTCCCTCGTGGTCCTCTGCCGAGATCTATCGCTGGACGGATGCCGAGGGGCGGGTGCATTTCACCCAGGACCTGAGTCGGGTCCCGCCGGCCCACCGAGCCCAAGCCGAACAGAGCGCGGCAGCTCCCCGCCCCGACCGTCTCCAGACCTACTCCGGCCCTTCTCCGGGCAGCAGGGCGAGCGTTCCCCAGCGCAGTCGAAGACCTCGGCCCGGCGATCTGATGCGGATCCCCTTCCAGAAGAGGGGCGACGTGATGGTGGTCAACGTCACCCTGAACGATCGCGTCAGTGGCGCGTTTCTGGTCGACACGGGCGCCAGCGATGTCTCGATTCCCGCGGCCATGGCGAGCCAGCTGGGCATCCAGGTGGGCCCGGACACACCGTATCGCCGTTACACCACCGCCAATGGCGTCGTCGACAATCCGGTCGTCACGCTCGACTCGGTTCAGGCGGGGGAGGCTCGGGTGGAGCGGGTTCGGGCGTCGATCAGCTCGACCATGGAGGTGGGTCTGCTCGGGGGCGCCTTCTTCAACAACTTCACCTTCCAGATCGACCCCGCCGCGAGCGTGATCACCGCAATGGTCAATGACCGCGTCCGCGCCGGTCGTACCGAGACCCAGTGGCGCCATGAGTTTCGGCGAGTCCGCGGCGACCTGGCGCGACTCGAGCAGTACATCGACGAAAACCATTTCACCCGGCAGAGCCGTCTCGCCGAGCTGGAGGAGAAGCGGGCCGATCTCGAAGGCGAGGTCGAGGCACTCGAGGAGCAGGCCGATCGGGCCGAGGTTCCTCAGGCCTGGAGGGAATGAGGGAATGCGCGGAGTCATGTTTCGCGGGTTGCTGCTGACTGCGGTGCTGGCGCTCGGCACATCGGAGGCGGCACAGACGGAGATCTACAAGTGCGTCGGTCCGGACGGGGAGACGCTCTTCACCAGCGATCTCTCCCAGTGCCCGGGTGCCGAGCGCCATGAATCGACCGGCCGGATCGAGACAGTGCCCTCGGCGTCTCGGCCTTCCGTCCGACGGTCGCCGGCGAGTCGCAGCAGCCCGGCCATCGGGGGCGCGGCTGGGAATCCGGCACTGTGGAGCGGCAAGAAGCGGGAGGCCGAGACCGAGCTGCGAGCCTTGGAGGAACGCCACGACTACCTGCAAAGGGCCGTCGGCTGGTGCAACCGGGGCCACGATCTCTACACCGAGGACGACACCGGCATTCGCAGCGACTACGACTGCCGAGACGTCAAGAACGAGTACGAGCAGGTGAAGGCCCGCATCGAGGGGCTGCGCCACTACCTCGACGAAGGCCTCGAGGAGGAGTGCCGCCGCGCCGGATGCCTCCCCGGCTGGATCCGCTAGCGGGTCAGGGCGTGCTTGTCGATCTTCAGCTTGAGCAGGCGTCGGGTGATGCCGAGCTGCTCGGCGGTGCGGGTCTGGTTCCAGTCGCAACGGTCCAGCGCCTCGCGGAGGATTTCCTGCTCGAAGGCGGCCACCGTCTCCTCGAAGGCGACCCCTCCACTTCGAAGCGCCTCGCGAAGGGATTCGGTGCGACTCGCGCTGGCGATGGCCTCAGGAAGGTCACCGATGTCGATCAGATCGCCGTCGCTCAGGGCGACGGCGCGCTCGATGGCATTCTCGAGCTCGCGCACATTGCCGGGCCACGGGTAGCGCTCGAGGGCCCCCAGCGCCTCCCGGGTGAGGCGCGCCGGCCCGAGGCCGGCCTGCTCTCGAGAGCGCGCCAGAAAGCGTTCCGCCAGCAGCCGGATATCGTCGCGGCGACATCTGAGCGGCGGCAGCTCGATCGGGACCACGTTGACGCGGTAGTAGAGATCCTCCCGGAAGCGACCCTCTCCGACCTCCTGCTCCAGGTCGCGGTTGGTCGCGGCCACGATCCGCGCGTCCACCTCGATCAGCTCGATTCCCCCGACGCGCTCGATGACCTTTTCCTGGAGGGTCCGCAGCAGCTTCGCCTGGAGAGTCGGAGCCAGCTCTGCGATCTCGTCCAGGAACAGGGTGCCCCCGCTGGCCGCCTCGAATTTTCCGATTCGGCGCTCTCGGGCGTCGGTGAAAGAGCCTCGCTCGTGGCCGAAGAGCTCGCTCTCCATCAGGTTGACGGGGATTGCCGCACAGTTGACGGCGACGAAGGGTCCCTGGGACCGTGGTCCGAGATCGTGGATCGCGTGGGCGGCGAGCTCCTTTCCCGTGCCGCTCTCGCCACTGATCAACACCGTCGCCGTCGAGCGCGCCACCCGCTCGATGGTCCGGAACACCTCGTGCATCTGATCGCTGCGGCCGATCAGGCCACCGACCCGGGTGCGCTGGTCGAGCTCGTCGGTGAGCCGGTTCACCTCCTGCGCCAGGGCCCGGTGCTCGAGGAGGTGTCGGATCTTGATGCGCAGCGCTTCCGCCTCGAAGGGCTTGGTCACGTAGTCCGCCGCGCCTCGTTTCATGGCCTCGACGGCGGTCCCGACGGTGCGGGTCGCGGTGAGGACCAGCACGGGGGGGCCGTCCCCGCGTTCCTCGAGCTCCGCGAGGAACTCGAGACCGTTGCGTCCCGGCATCACCAGATCGAGAAGCACCAGGTCGGGAGGTGTCTCGGCGAGGGCGCGAAGTCCGGCGTCGACACCTTCGGCGGTGATGACCTCGCAGTCATCCTTGAGAAGCATCCGCAGGGAGTCGCGCACCCCCGGTTCGTCGTCTACCACGAGCACGCACGACATTCCGAGAATCTATCATGCGAGGCAGAATTTTGGACTAGAGGCGCAACCGAAAAGTCCCGGGGCCCTCGGACTGAGGCACGCCGCAGGCGTGCCGTGCGGGCAGGGCGGCTCTGCCGGCCGATAACCCGCCAGACGGTCAGGCCGGAGCCGGGAGATCCAGGAGGATGACGGTCTCCTCGGCGTCCGTGGTGTCGACGGTCACGGCTCCCCCCTGCGATCCGATCAGCAGCTCCGCCAGGACGATCTCGATCGAGGTATTGCGAAGTGAGAGGTCTTCTCCGGCGGCGGTGCCCTCCGAACCCCCGGCGGGCGCGGGGTGGTGGAAGCGGATCAGGACGCGCACCGCCGGCTCCCCGCGAAGCCCCGAGGAATGGTGCTTGGATGCCAGGTAGAGATCCGCCCGCTCCGGTACCCACTCGAAGGTCTTGTCCAGCAGGGACTCGAGGGCGAAGCGGAGCTGAACCTCGTCGCAGAGGGCGAAGGGCGAGGTTCGGTCGATCTCCTTCAGCACCAGAAGCCGGCGTGCCTGGATCTGGGAGCGCCGCTGCTCGAGGAGCTGCTCCAGCAGGGCCGCCACATCCACCGCGGCGGTCGCGGCGGGCTCCATGCGGGCGAAGCTGGAGAGCTTGTCGAGAATCCCCTGGATACGGCCCAGGTCGCTCGTGACCGTCTCGTGGAAGCGACCGCGGAACTCGGGGTCCTCGAAGCGTTCGGGGAGGAGAGAGGCGAAGGTCTGGATGGCGACCAGGGGATTGCGCAGCTGGTGGCCGAGGGACCTCACCAGGCGCTGGAGGAGGTCGTTTCCGGGCTTCTCCGGAGGCGCGGCAGCAGGTGCCGCGGGCCGCGCGGGCTCGGGCGCCGCGATGGAGAGGCCCACGGCCGAAGCGTCTGCAGACGGTGCGGCCGGGGTCTGGACGGCCACCGCCGCGTGGTCCGGCTCTCTCTGCTCCGACCACCCGCCGCTCTCCGCCGGCTCCTCCACCGGGTCGAAGCGCAGCTGCGCCGCCTCGATCGGATCCGACGAATCCGCGGCGAGGGTCCGCGTGACCACGGCTTCGAGCTCGCGGAGATTGCCCGGCCAAGGGTAGTCGCGCAGCGCGTCGACGGCGCCCGCGCTGAGCTGGCGGGACCGCTCGCCATGCTGGGTGCACCATTCCAGCGCCGTGTCGGCGGCGAAGGCGCCGATCGCCAGCGGTCGCTCGCGGAGAGGCGGTATCCGAATCGCGATTCCCGCCAGGCTCTGGGCCAGGGCCCGATCGAGGCTGCCGGGAGCGTCGTCCTCCGGATCATCTCCCAGCGTCGCGATCCACCGGGTTCGTCGCGAGCCGCGCCACCCGGGCGGCATCGCGATCTCGATCCAGTCCCGGAGCTCCCTCTGCAGCAGCGGGCGCAGTCTGTCCACGTTCTCGAGACAGACCGTCGATGCTCCGCCTTCGGCCCGGTGCTCCGCCGCGTCGCGGGTCGTCTCGCGAAGGGCCTTCACCGATCCCACCGCCTCGCAGGGGATCCGGAGGAACCCGCCCTGGGCGCCGCCGCCGAAGGTGTGGACGTAATGAGCCAGAAGCCCGCGCCCGCTGCCGGGCTCTCCCCGCACCAGGAGCGGCACCGCGAGCAGCCGCGGATCCATGGCCCGGAGCAGCTGCGGTAGCTCGAGATCGGCGAAGAAGCGGGAGAAGCGGGCAGAGATGGCATCGCGCACTCTCCGCGCCGAGAGCGTCTCCTCGGGCCTGACTGTGAGCGCGCTGCGGATCCTCTGCCGCAGCCGCTCGGGAGCTGGCGGGAAGACCAGGATCTCCGCCGCCAGGGTGTCGAAGAGCCTCGCCACCTCGCCCTCGTCTCCGGGCCGCGGAAGCAGGATCCAGCGCGCGTCGGGAATCCGCGCCGCGTGGCGGTGGGCGAACTCCAGCTCCGCCTCCAAGTCACTCTCCACGCCGAGAATCACGATGCGAGGGGCCGGCGTCGTCTCGAAGGCGCGGTCGGAGGGCTCCCCCAGCAGCGCGTCGCTGCCAGCGGCCGAGAGCCGGGCGAGTGCCCCCCGAGCCCTCTCGTCGCGATGGACGATCCAGAGTCGCGCCATGATTCCCACTGCCTGCGGGTCGGAGGCGAGCCAGCCGGACCGGCCCGACCCGGCTCGCACCCACCCACCTTTCGAAAGGCGCAATC
This sequence comes from uncultured Spirochaetales bacterium, assembly GCA_964615365.1. Classification (GTDB taxonomy): domain Bacteria; phylum Myxococcota_A; class UBA9160; order UBA9160; family UBA6930; genus CAVXZE01. The sequence goes on along the minus strand of CAZTOU010000005.1, from coordinate 62,556 downwards.
CCTGTGCCAACTGTGTGACTCCAGTCACAGAAAGGCAGCTCCGCCCCCGGACCTGCCGCCGCTCCAAGGATAATCCGAAAGGGGCGCCGGCGGTCGAGGTTAGGCAAGGGAATTCCGGCAGGGGACATGGTTGGCCCATACTGGGAAAACTTTCACCACTCTTTGGTCATTGATCCCCAGGGGCGGAGCTGCGAGATAAGATCGGGGTATTCCGGATTCTCGATGGAGTGGGTGGGGTGGCGCTGATCGATCACGGACCTCTGGTCCATCTCCGCAACTGGTTCGAACGACCCTACGACGACGCGGTGGCGGCGGCCCGCACCTGCTACTCGCCGCGGGTCATCACCGCCGCCGAGGTCACGGATCGCCAGCGAAGCAGCATCGGGCCGCTGACCTACCGCGCTGGTCACCATACGGTGTATCAGCACGCCACCTTCGAGTTCGCGCTGTCGGGGATCTCCCGCCAGCTGGTCTGGTCCTTCCTTCACAGCTTCCCCTTCTACAACACCGAGCAGCAGAGCCAGCGCTACGTGAGGCTCGACGAGGTCCGCGCCCACCTTCCGCCGGTCCTGGAGGGCGAGGCCCGGGAGGTCTTCGTTCGGGCCGTCGAGGCGGCCTGGGGCTCCTACGCCGAGCTCAGCAGACGACTCCAGCCCCTGGCGCTGGACCGGCTCTCGGATCTCTGGCGGCTGACGGCGCGGCAGTCGAAGGCGTTCGGGCGCAACGTGGCGAGAGAGGCCGAGAAGCGGGCGATCGAGACCGCCCGCTACGTGATTCCCATCGCCTGCCACACCGCCATGGTCTACACCGTTTCAGGCCTCACCCTGCACCGTCTGCGGCGGGCCGCAGCCGCCTGCGATGCGTCTCTCGAGGCAAGGGTCCTGGTGGACCGCATGATCGCGGAGGTGGAGCGGATCGATCCCGCCTTCTTCGAGAAGATCGGCGACCCACCTCTCGAGCCGACCGAGGTGATGGAGTTCTCCCTCCAGCAGGTCGGACTGGGCGATCCCGCCGCCCTCGAGGCCTTCGACAAGTCGCTCGACGGCCACCGCGCGAGGCTGTTCGACTACGGGCTGCGGGGGGCCGAGGTGGTCGCCGCGGCGGTCCGCGAGGTCATCGGCCGGCCAGACCTGGACGACGCTTCGGCACTCGACGCCGTCCTGGATCCGGCGAAGAACCCCTACCGGCTAGACGCGCTCAACATCGCGGCGCACTCCCCGCTGATGCGGACCCTGAGCCACGCCCACTACACCTTCCGAAAGAAGCTCTCTCACACCGCCGACTCCCAGGACCAGCGCCATCGCATGGTTCCCGCCTCCCGGCCGCTGCTCACGCGGGTGGTACCGGGCTTCGCGGACGTGGTGGAGCCCGAGCTGATCGCGTCGGATCCCGCCTGCCACGGTCTCTTCCGGGAGAGTGTCGAGACCGCCTGGGAGGCGCGAGACCGGCTCCTGGAGCTCGGTGCCCCTTCCGAGATCGCCCTGTACGTGCTCCCCAACGCCCTCGCGGTACGCTTCGTCGAGTCCGGGAGCCTGCTGCACCTGCTCCACAAGTGGACGATGCGGACCTGCCTCAATGCCCAGCGCGAGATCTTCGAGGCCTCGCTCGACGAGATCGAACAGGTTCGCGCCGTGCACCCTCAGCTGATGAAGCACGTGGGCCCCCCCTGCTCGGTTCGCTCCGGTCTCGCGCGTCCCCGCTGCACCGAGGGCAGCCACTTCTGCGGGGTGCCCGTGTGGCGGAGCTTCCCCGACGTCCGGCGGACGATCTGATGCGGGGGCTGCTTCTCGGAGTGCCGGTGCTCCTGCTCGCCTTCATCGGCCAAAGGCCCGCCGAGGCGGTCGACCTGGTCGGCACCTGGCACGTCCTGATCCACTACAAGGACTCGCGGGCGGAGCACCCCGAGCGGGAGCGCTGGGAGGACCGGATCTGGGTGTTCGAGTCCGAGGGAAGCCGAATCCGGTGGACCGACTACCCGATCGTCGTCTTCTCGGACCAGACCGCGCGCTTCGACCAGCTGGGGACCAACCGCGCCGCTCGTGTGCTCCACTACTGGGAGCCCAACGCCGCGCAGCTCGCCCAGATCCAGGAGGGGCTGGAGATCAACCCCCGCGGCTCTCGCTCCAAGGCCCTTCGGGGTTCGGACGCCGAGGGCTGGAGCTCCGGCGGCAAGGGCGCCTATCAGTCCGCGCGCTTCATCACCTTCCACGAGCACTGGCAGATCACCGGGATGCCGGATCGGCCCGTCTTCTCTCGGAGTGACGTGATGGGATCGGTGGCGGCGGAGAACGTGGAGGGCCGGACCCTCTGGAAGAGCGAATCCGTCGATTCCGGTGGGGGCCTGATTCGCGGGCGCTACGACCGGGACGGAACCCGCATCGGCACCTTCCGGATGATGCGCTCCGGCCTGGTCCGCACCGCCGAGGGCAGCCGGAAGTCGCAGGCCGAGATCGTCGATACCGCATTCTTCGGGGCGATGGGCTCCCAGCTCTTCGCGGGCGAGCTTCCCGGAGGCGCCTCCGAGGAGGAGGTTCGCCGCGCCATCGACGCGGGCGAGTTCACCGAAGGGGACCGCAGCGACCTGCTCGCCCAGTTCGAGCGATTCGTCACGGAGAGCTATCGGAGCCAGGGCAACGACCCGCGAGTCTTCCGGCCGGACATCCAGAGCCTGTCCCGGAAGCTGGTCGCCCTCTTCGTCGACGACGGGAAGAGCATCGCGGAGATCCAGCAGATGCTGATGGACAGCCGCGTGCGGCCGTGAGCCTTCCCCCGCTACGCCGGGCCCAGGAGCGGGATCTGGAGCGCCTCGTCGCGCTCTTCACCGCGCTCCTCGACCACCACGCGGAGCGCGCTCCGCGCCTCGCGCTGCGGACGGGTGCCGACGCCGAGGAGCAGGTTCGTCGGCTCCTGACCGCGCACCTGCGCGACGCGGACAGCCGCGTCCTGGTCTGGGACGAGGATGGCGCTCTCTCGGGGCTCTGCGTCGCGCGGATCCTGCGGCGCCCGACGATCTTCGCCGAGAGCGAGCGCGGGGAGATCGAGCACCTGCTGGTCCGGAGCTCCTCCCGCCGCCGGGGCATCGGCCGAGCGCTGGCCGAGGCCAGCCTGGCCTGGATGAGCGAGCGGGGGATCCGGCGCGCGGAGATCCAGGTGGCCGCGGAGAACCCCGACGCGCGCGCCTTCTGGTGTGCCCTGGGCTTCGGAGCGGCGACCGACGTCCTCGAGCGTCATTTCTGAGGGGAGGTCCCGGCCAGCTCCTCGAGGATCTCGACCATCGTGTTGATGCCCAGCTCCAGGTTGTCGAGGGAGATGCGCTCGTTCGGACCGTGGACCCCTCGGGCTTCGTGGGGACGGAGGCGGCGCGGAACGAAGCCGTAGGAGACGATGCCTAGATCCCGGAAGTAGTGGGCGTCCGTGAAGCCGGCGATCATCCGGGGCACCACGGCGCTCGGGGAGTCGGAGCGGGCTGCCACCGCCTCGATGGCCCGGTAAAGATCCGTCTCGATTGGTGAGCTTCCCGCCTCGAAGCTCAGGAGGGATTCCAGGGTGGCCTGCGGTTCGGCGATCACGCCGCGGATCTCGGCCGTGAAATCCGCACAGCGCTCACCGGGGAGCAGCCGAACGTCGAGATTGGCTCGGGCCTCGGCCGGCGACACGTTGGTCCGCGAGCTTCCCTCCAGCACCGTGATGGAGACGGTGTTGCGCACCAGGGCGGCGCGGCGGGCCTCGGAGAGGAAGCGCTCTCGGAAGTCCGGGTCCTCCCGCAGGGCGGCGCCCAGGTCGTGGAATCCCGCGCGATCCTCGGCCGGGGCGAAGGGAGCCAGTGCCGCGAACATCCGCGCCGCCTCCGGAGTCACACGGATCTCGGTCTCGGTCCGGCGAACCCGGTCCAGGGCGGCGATCAACCGCGGTACCGCCGCGTCGTCCGTCGCAGTGGAGCCGTGCCCGGGGGCACCCCTGGTCCGGAGCTCGATCCAGCAGGGGCTCTTCTCCGTGAAGGTCACACCCCACAGATCCGGGGTCTCCCCCTCACCCGCCAGGATCCCCCCGCCCTCGGTCAGCAGGTACTCCGCCCCTTGGAGCAGGTCGCTTCGCTCCTCGGCCAGAATTCGCGCTCCCAGACGGCCTCCGTTCTCCTCGTCCGGAGTCGCCAGGAAGACCACATCCCGGTCGAGGACGACACCCCGCCGCGCCAGCTCCACCAGGGTGAGTAGATGGACGACCGCGATCCCCTTGGCATCCAGGGCTCCCCGCCCGATCACGGTGCCGTCGGCGATGACCCCCTCGAACGGTCCCGCCACCCACTCGCTCGGCTCCGCGGGAACCACGTCCAGGTGCGAGAGCAACGCGATCGGGCGGCGCCGTCCATTGCCCGGATAGCGAGCCCAGGCCGCCGCTCTCCTCTCCCCGGAGTTGGCCGGAGGCGTCTCGATCACCCGCGCTTCGAGTCCCTCTTTGGCCAGCACGCCGACCAGGTATCGCGCCAGGGGCCGCTCGTTGCCGGGCGGGTTGCTGGTATCGAACTGGATGGCCCGGGAGAGGATGGCGCCGGCTGCCCCTCGCAAGTCCTTTCCCGGATCGGGATAATCCGGCCCGCGCAGGCGCCATAGGAGCGACGAGCTCCCCGGAGGGAGTGCGCAGGCGAGCATCGCGACCAGGAGGGAGCAGTACGCGAGGTGGCGAAGGGCGAGGAAGACCATCCAGCTCAAGGTATTCCCCACGCTTCTGCCGAGCTAGCCAGTACTTGGAAATAATGTGATCCAGCGCACACAAAAAGGCGAGATAATTAACTATTTAGCATCAGCTTCTGCGTGCCGAAGAAGACCGGAGCCCAGGAGTCGACGCCGCGGTATTCCACCGCGCGCGCCCCCGGGGGCAGGGGGCTCCGGCCCGGGAACTTGGGAACCATTTA
>CAZTOU010000005.1:44485-57634 GCA_964615365.1 uncultured Spirochaetales bacterium | reverse complement strand
TCATCTGCTTGTGCGGGCCTATCACCACGGGCGCCCTGGTGTCGCCGCGGTGGTTGGCCTCGGCGCACGACCCGGGCGGCAGGAGGTGCAATGGTGGGTGCGGGCTGGCGGGATCGACTGAAGCAGCTGCTGCTCCGGCGCCCTCCGTTCTTCGTCATGCTCGCGGTCGTCTCCCTCTCTCTCGCGGCGGGCAGCCTGGTCGTCCTGGCCACACGCCCCCTGGTCGCGCCTCTCCCGGACGTCGCAGCGCCGGCTCCCGCGTCCGCGAGCGAATCGCTTCCGATCCCGGACGGCGCTCTCGCCGCCGAGCCCGAGCCGGCACCTCTCGTCCTGATCCACACCGACGGCGAGATCCGCCGCGGTCAGACCCTGGCCAGCTCGCTGGGAAAGAACGGCGTCTCCGCCAGCACCGTCCACCTGATCGCCTCCGAGATGCGGCCGGTCTTCGACTTTCGCTACGCGCGTCCCGGCGACAGCTACCGGCTGACACAGGACGAAATCGGCGACGTCCTCTTCTTCCGCTACCGGCGCTCGCCGCTCCAGCAGTACACCATCGAGCGCCACGGGGAGGGCTACCTGGCTGCTTCCCACGAGCCGGAGCTGGTTCGCCGCCGCGCGCGGATCGCCGGCCTGGTATCGACGACGCTCTACCAGGCCGTCGAGGCCCTGGGCGAGGAGGTCGAGCTGGCCAACGACTTCGCCGAGATCTTCGCCTGGGACGTGGATTTCTCTCGGAGCGTCCAGCCCGGCGACGAGTTCTCGATCCTCTACGAGCGCGTCTTCCTGGTCGGCGACGACGGGGCCGAGACCTATGTGCGGCCGGGCCGGATCCTGGCCGCTCGTTACACCAGCGCGCTCTACGAGTACAGAGCGCTCTACTTCGAGCGCTCCGAGGGGAAGGGGGGCTACTACCGGCCCGACGGCTCCTCGGTGCAGCGCCAGCTCCTGCGAGCGCCGCTCAACTACCGGCGCATCAGCTCCCGCTTCTCCCACTCTCGTCTACACCCGATCCTCAGGGTGCGCCGTCCGCACCTGGGCGTCGACTACGCCGCTGCTCGCGGCACGCCGGTGTGGGCCGTCGGCGATGGCAAGGTGATCTTCCGCGGCGTCTCGGGCGGACTCGGCAAGCTGGTGAAGGTGAGACACGCGAACGGCTACGTGTCCTACTACGGACATCTGTCCCGCTTCCCCGAGGGCCTCAAGGTCGGCCAGTGGGTGCAGCAGAAGGCGGTGGTCGGCTACGTCGGCTCCACCGGCCTCTCGACCGGTCCGCATCTGCACTACCAGCTGATGAAGTACGGCAAGAGCGTGGATCCGGCAGCGGTGCGCACCCCCGCCGGTGATCCGATTCCCGACGTCGCCCAGCAGAGGTTCGCGGAGGCTCGCGACGAACTGATCCGCGAGCTGGATCCGGTTCCGCTCGTCGTGGTCACCAACGAGGCGCTCTAGGGGGGCATCCGCGCCTTTGGGCGCCCCTTCTGCCGCGCGGCGGCCGCCACCCCCTGCTCGGCCTCTCGATCTGTGCCACGATAGCCCCATGCGGAGCCCCATCCCCGATTCGCGGCGCCAGCGATCCCCGGCGCTCGACCGCACCCGAGGCGCACGGGGAGCGGAGAGTCCGTGAGGGCACTCTCCGAGCTTCGGCTGGTCCGGGTCGGATCCACCAACCCTCCCAAGCTGGAGGGGATTCGTGCGGCCCTCGCCGCCTTCGCGAGCGAGATCGAGATCGAGGGGGTCGACGTGGAGAGCGGGGTGCCCGATCAGCCGCTGGGCTTCGAGGAGATCGTGGCGGGGGCCCGCAACCGGGCCGAGGCGGCGCGGCGCGGGGGTGCCTGTGATCTGGGGGTCGGCTACGAAGACGGGCTGGTGGCGCTCCCGGGCGCACCCGAGAGCTGGTTCAACGTCGGCTGCGCCGCGGTGAGCGACGGCGTCCAGATCTCTCTCGGCCTCTCCTCGGGCTTCAGCTATCCGGCCGCCTGCTCGGAGCCGGCCGTCGCCGAGCGCCAGCCGATCGGGGCGCTCTTCGACCACTTCTGGAGGGAGCGGCGGGAAGATGGAGCACCCCGCCGCCCGCTCTCCATCGGGAACGTCGGAAAGCTCACCGACGGCGCGCTGACCCGCGCCGACTACACCCGCCAGGCGGTGCTGTGTGCTCTCGCTCCATTCGTTCACCCCGACCTCTACGCGCCCTGGGGAGGGACGGCTTGACCGCCGAGACCCCGGTCGCATCGATCAGAGAGCTCGTCGAGTACCTTCGCGGGGGCGAGAAGCCCGCCGCGCGCTTCCGGATCGGGACGGAGCACGAGAAGATCGGCCTGCGCGCCGAGGACCTCGGCCCGGTTCCCTACGAGGGCGAGCGGGGAATCGGAGCGCTGCTGGAGAGCATCGCCCGGGAGGACCAGTGGACACCGGTCCTCGAGGCCGGCAAGGTGATCGCCCTCGAGAAGGAGGGTGCCAGCATCACCCTCGAGCCCGGCGGGCAGCTGGAGCTCTCGGGTGCGCCGGTGCGGACCATCTTCGAGACCTGCGCCGAGTTCAATCGTCATCTGGACCTGGTCCGCCGGGTCTCCGAGCCCATGAGCCTGATCTGGCTCAGTCTCGGCTGCAATCCGCTCCACGAGGTGGCGACGATTCCCCGCATGCCGAAGGCCCGCTACGTCATCATGCGCGGGTATCTCCCCAGCCGGGGCGACCTCTCCCTCTCGATGATGCACCTGAGCGCGACGGTTCAGGCGAATCTCGATTACTCCGACGAGGCCGACATGGTGGCCAAGATGCGCGCCGCCATGGGTCTCACGCCCATCATCTCGGCCATGTTCGCCAACTCCAGCTTCTCGGGGGGGAAGCCCAACGGCTTCGTCTCGAGGCGCCTCCACTTCTGGCGTTACACGGACCCCGACCGCTGCGGACTGCTCCCCTTCGTCTTCGAACCCGGCTTCGGCTACGAGCGCTACGTCGACTGGGCCCTCGACATTCCGATGTTCTTCCTGGTGCGCGAGGGGAAGTACTTGCCCGCCACGCAGACGACCTTTCGCCAGTTCCTGGAAAAGGGCCACCAGGGCCACCGGGCCACCCTCGCCGATTTCGATCGGCACCTGACCACCCTCTTCCCCGAGGTGCGCCTCAAGCGGGTGCTCGAGGTGCGCGGCGCCGACGCGGTCCCTTCGCACCTGACCTGCGCCCTGCCCGCCCTCTGGAAGGGTATCCTCTACGATGGAGAGGCCTTGTCCGCGGGCTGGGAGCTGGTGGCGGATTGGAGCTTCGAGGAGCGGGAGGCCGCCCTGGAGGAGGTCGCCCGCAAGGGTCTGGCAGCCGAGGTACCCGGCGGCCCGGTGCTGCCCCTGGCGCGGGAGCTGGTCAGCATTGCCTTCGGGGGTCTACGGCGCATCGCCCATCCCGGCGAGTCGAGAGACGATGAGCGAGGCTTCCTCCAGCCCCTCTTCGAGCAGCTGGAGACGGGGAGAAGCCCCGGCCAGGTGATCCTGGATCGCTGGGAGAGCGACTGGGCGGGTTCGTTCGACCGCTTGATCGACTACGCGCGTTACTGATAGAGTCCGCCGACTGAAGGGAGAAGCCATGGCTTCGAAGTCGTTCAAGGTGTCCTTCACACTGGATGAATCGGACGCCGCCTACTTCCGTGGGCTGTACCGCAAGGCAAAGCAACACTCGTCTCCGGAGGACCGGCCCAAGATCCTGAAGGAGGTGGGCGCCCTGATCGGACGGGTTCGCGATACCAAGAAGGCTCCGTCCTTCGTCATCGAAGCGATCGCGGTCCTGGAGGATCTGATCCAGATGCTCGAGGACGAAGACTACGCCCTTCCCCAGAGCATCGCGGACAGGTCTCTGGCCGCCCTCGCCTACTTCGCCAATCCCGAGGACGTGATTCCCGACTACATCCCGGGGCTCGGGTTCCTGGATGACGCCATCATGATCAAGTTCGTCGAGGACGAGTTCAGGCACGAGATCTGGGCCTACCGGAAGTTCCGGAAGTTCCGCGAGGGTGCGGAGCAGCGTCCCTGGACGGGTGTGGCGCGAGAGCGGCTTCCCAAGCGCCTCGTCGAGTTCCGCAAGGAGCTTCGCGCCAAGGTGAAGGCGAAGGTCAGCCAGGACAAGGCGAAGGCCTCCAAGGTGAGCGGACGCGCTCCCGGCTGGTAGTCCGGCCATCCGCGGGCCGGCGGGGTGCGGTGCGTGTGACAAAGAGGGATTCTCTGCGCCAACCATGAAGGCCCCCGTACGCAGCCGGATCCTGGTCGTCGACGACGAGGAGGCGATCCTCGAGACGATGACCTACACGTTCGAGGACGATTACCAGGTCCTCACCGCCACCTCCGCCCGCCAGGCCCTGGATCTCCTCGAAGCGGATGGGCGCGTGGCGGTGGTGATCTCCGACCAGCGGATGCCGGAGATGACCGGTGTCGAGTTCCTCTCCAAGGTCTTCGAGATGGATCCGGCCACCACGCGCATCATCCTGACCGGCTTCGCCGACATGGACGCCATCATCCGGGCGATCAACGACGGCCACGTCTACGCCTACATCACCAAGCCGTGGGAGCCGGCGGACCTCAAGCAGGTGGTGAGGCGCGGCGTCGAGCGCCACGCGCTGGCGGTCGAGAACGAGCGCCTGATGAGTGAGCTGCACGATGCCAACGTGATTCTCCAGGCGGTGATGGACCAGCTCGATACCGGGGCGATCGCCGTCGACGCCACCGGGGTGGTGCAGGCCGCCAACAAGCCGGCCCGGGATTGGCTGAACCTGGAGGGTGATCCGCGCGGACGGGGTTTCCGGGAGCTGCTCGAGACGGCGAATCTGGAGGGCCTGGGTGGTGCGGCGGATCGCATCTCCTCCGACGAGGAGGTCAACTACCAGGAGGTCGACCTCGATCGGGAGACCGGGAAGGTGAGGCTGCGCGTCGCCGTCCAGTCACTGATCGATCCGGAGGGTCGCGACCTCGGTAGCGTCATCCTCGCCCGGGAGATCTCCCACGAACCCCTCCGGCGCCAGGTCGACGAGCTGCTGGCCGGCATCGCCGATTGCGAAGGGGAAGTTCGCGGAGCGCTCGAGAAATCACTGGTGGATCTCCGCCTCCTGCAGGGGCAGGTGAGCGGATCGACGATCGGATCTCCGGGAATGGCGGAGCTCGCGGATCGCATCTCGCGCAGCCTCACGGCCATCGAGTACTGGCTCGAGGTCGATGCGTCGCTGGCGCGGGAGGAGTATCCCGAGGCGCAGCTACTCCTGGACCGGACGCGGATCGCGGTTTCGCGCTGGCCGCTTCCGGATCAGTTACCCGCGCGCGTACGCGACCTCGCGCGCCGGGTGGAGGCCTACTACGAGTCCGGAGAGAATCCGAAGCAGCGAATCCTCTGACGCGCCCGCGACGGGAACAGGCGGTCTTCCCCGACTCGATTACCGCATCGAGCGGCTGAGGGTCACCCTTCGCTTCACCTACGCCTTTCACGCCCGGGAGGTGCGCTTCGAGCGGGAATCCGACGGCGAATTCGTCAGCGTCTTCCCGGAGACCTTCTCCTTTCATCTCGACCGTCACGACCCCGCGGAGCTCTATCTTCGCCTCGACGATCTCTGGTCGAACCCGGCGCGGATCAGCCCCGAAGCGAATCGGCGCGATGCCGAGGAGGCGATGATCCACCTGCTGGCGTCGCTTCCCCAGCACATCTCCGAGATCCTCGACCGGATCGAGGCGCGCGGCCCCAGTGCCCCGCTGGAGCGGGTCTGCGAGGATGTGGCGGTCTTCGGTCAGATCGCCTGCCGATTCATCGCGGACAAGGGCCTCGACGATCATCCGCGACTCCGCGTGCCGCGCTTCCACCTGCGCAAGCTGGTGCTCCGGACCCTCTCGGTGCTCCTCGAGGAGCGCGTCCAGCCCCAGTTCATGGAGAGCTACATCGCTGGCGACTCCGCCCTCGAGCATTCCTCGGACGATCCGAACGACATCGGCTTCTTCTACGTTCTGGCTTCCGGCGATCCCCACCGGATCGATCACCGCCTGGTGGAAGCCACGGAGCGGGCCTACTTCCGCTGGCTCGAGGAGATCTGTCTCGACGAGGAGAACCGGGCCTTCGAAACCGACCTGTCTCCCTTCGATGACCGGGAGGTCGAGGTGATGCGGGCCGTCGCGGCGAGCGGTCAGGGCCCCGTGACCCGGGGCGCCGACCTCTCGCCCTTCTTGCGACGTCCCGAGAATCGCGACTGCCGCCGGCTGCTGAAGAAGCTCGAGACCTGGTTCCTGCGCCAGTATGACGTTCGCCATGCAGCCGCAGTGCTGCATCACCACGACCACCTGGTTGCCGGTCGGGACGACCAGGACAAGGTCCTCTCCCTGCACACGACCCGTACCTACCTGATCGCGCTGCTGCTGTTCGCGCTCCCCTTCCTGGGGGCGATCCTCGCCTACGACCGCGCCCCGCTCTGGTTCGACGCCGCCGCCTCCGTGGAGCTGGTCCTGGTGTCCACGATCGCGGTCTGGTTCCTGGTCTACCGCTTCATGTGGAAGAAGGATCTCACCTTCTTCCACGCGTCGGTGCCCCGTATCGGCGCGGGGATCATCGTCGGCTATCTGCCGGTCTTCCTGATCGACGAGGTCTGGGATCTGGCCGAGCAGTCACCCTTCTACCTGGCGAGCGTGGCGGGTCTGCTCGGATCCACCACTCTCCTCTACATCTATGTCGAGGTCCAGCGCCGGATCGGGGATCCCCAGGAGTCCTTCGCGCGGGCCGGACGGATCTTTCTGCTCGGCCTGGTCGAGGCAGCCGGCTTCGGAATGGTGGTGACGGGCCTGCTCGGCCCCCTGATGGCGGTGCGCAACTGGGGTCCCCAGGTGAGCGACGCCTCGATGGAACTGCTCCGGGCGAGCTCGCCGGCCTTCCTCGGCGAGCTTCCCCGCATCGTCGGGATCTCCCCCTTCCTGACCTTCCCCACCGCCGTCCTGCTGATGAGCTTTCTCGCATTCTTCATCGGGACCTTTCTGCAGCTCCTCTGGGAGGATCTCCCCATCACCGAACCACTTTGACCCGCGAGGCCGCCGAGGCCGGTTGCGCGCATCGCTCACCCGCTTCTCTTCACCCTCCTGTTCGGCGCCCGCCCTGCCGAACGGGAGGGGGGTGGTGTATTGGCGCCGGCTGCGAAACCGGTAAGTTCTCCGCCGGGGGGAGGTGAGAGTTCATGCCCCTGATCGTGATGTACACGAGCCCCGGATGTCCCTTCTGCGAGATGGCGAAGCGTCTGCTCACGGAGAAGGGGCAGATCTGGACCGAGATCGACGTCGAGGGAGAGCCAGGTCGTCGGAGCGAGATGATCGAGCGCTCGGGTCGGATCACGGCCCCCCAGATCTGGATCGGTGATCGACACGTGGGCGGGTTCGATGAGCTCGCAGATCTCGAACGCCGGGGCGAGCTGGACGGACTCCTCGGCCTTTCGCCCCGCGAGGCGACCACCGAGCACGCCAAGGTCCTGATCGCGGGAAGCGGTCCCGCCGGATACACCGCGGCGATCTACACGGGCCGGGCGGAGCTCGCGCCGGTGATGCTGGCTGGTCTCCAGTTCGGCGGCCAGCTGATGCTCACCACCGAGGTGGAGAACTACCCGGGCTTTCCCGAAGGCGTGGCAGGGCCCGCCATGATGGAGATGTTCCAGAAGCAGGCCGAGCGATTCGGGACCCGGATTCTGATGGAAGACGTCACCAAGGTCGATCTCCACCAGCGTCCCTTTGTCATCGAGAGCGAGGAGCACCACTTCACCGCCGACGCACTCATCGTCGCGACCGGAGCGTCCGCCCGCTGGCTGGGACTTCCATCGGAGCAGCGACTCCAGAACCGCGGTGTCTCGGCATGTGCGACCTGCGATGGAGCCCTCTACCGGGGCAAGGAGATGGCGGTGGTGGGCGGCGGTGACACCGCGATCGAAGAGGCGCTCTTTCTCACCCGCTTCGCGCCGAAGGTCTCCATCATCCACCGTCGCGATCAGCTGCGGGCCTCCAAGATCATGCAGGCCCGCGCCCTTGGGAACCAGAAGATCCAGATTCTCTGGGATTCCGTGGTGGACGAGGTGCTCGGAGAAGACTACGTGACCGGGGTCCGGGTTCTGAACCGGAAGACCAACGCCACCCTCGAGCTTCCCGTCGAGGCCGTGTTCATGGCCATCGGCCACGAGCCCAACACCGGCGTGATACGGGGGCAGCTGGAGCTGAACGACGTGGGCTACATCAAGGTCGAGCCCGGCTCATCGCGGACCAGCGTCCCGGGTGTCTTCGCCTGCGGAGACGTCACGGACCCGACCTACCGCCAGGCGATCACCGCGGCGGGGACGGGCTGCATGGCGGCCATCGATGCGGAACGATGGCTCGCCGAGCAATCGGCAGAGTAGAGCCATGGTGGTCACGAGGGAACGACTCGAGCAGCTGGTTGCGCGTTCGACCGACGTCGTCGTCGGGACCGGACGCGACGGCACGGTGGTGTACTACAACGACGGGGCAAAGAAGATCCTCGGCTACTCCGCGGAGGAGATGCTCGGTAACCAGGTCGCTCAGCTCTACCCCAGCCTCGACGAGGCGAAACGGGTGATGAAGGCGATGCGGAGCCCGGAGTACGCGGGGAAGGGAATCGTCGAGACCTTCCAGACCACCTTCCTCTCCAAGGACGGCGAGCGAATCCCGGTCGCCATCTCGGGGACGATTCTCTACGACGATCACGGCGAAGAGGACGGGACCATCGGCTTCGCGAAGGACCTTCGCGAGATCCTTCAGAAGGATCAGCTTGCCACTCTCGGCGAGGTCGCGGTGGGTCTCAGCCACGAAATCAACAATCCTCTCGCGGTGATCCTCAATCAGGCGGAGCTCCTGCAGCGCGACATCATTCGCCTCGCCGGGGATCGCGATGTGTCGGTGGAGGAAGAGCGGCTCGATGCCGTGAGACGGGAGATCTCACGGGTCTCGGAGATCCTGACGCGCCTCGGCGAGATGGTTCGCGAGGAGAGCTACGAGACCATCGACTACGTCGGTCCCACCCGGATGATCGATCTTCGCACCGAGCGCAGGCGGAAGCGGGCACCCGTGAAGCAGCTCCAGGGCGTACGGGTACTCGTCGTGGACGACGATCTGGGAATCTGCCGCAGTCTCCGCGAGATCCTCGAGAGCGACGGCTGTCGGGTGGAGGTAGCGGGAGACGGTGTCGCGGCTCTCGCCGCCCTCGCCCGCTTGTCGTTCGACGTGGTGCTCACCGACGTCGTCATGCCCGTGATGGACGGCTACGAGCTCTACACGGCCATCCGGGAGCGCTACCCGAACCTGCCGGTCTTGATGATGACCGCCTTCCACTACGACAAGGACCACATCATCAAGAGGAGCCGGCTGGCGGGCCTCGAGACGGTGATCTTCAAGAAGCCTGTCGATCCCGACCGGCTTCGCCGGACCTTGATCGACGCCGTCGGCGAGTGGAATCGCGACGCCTGATCTGATCTCGTCACCCTCGGAGAACGCGACGTCCTCGATCTCCTCGCCGAGGTTCGCCTGATGCTTGAGAGTGATCGCCTTCTTCGCCGCTCGCAGGGCATTGGCGCCCGGAGTTCAGCTGCCGTATCCGAGCGCACGGAGCCTCTCCCGCTCCTCGGGGTCGAGCCTCCAGGGGCGGCTCTCACCCAGCGCTTCGGTGGCGAGGCGGGTCTTGCGTCTCCAGCGCTCCAGTTCCGAGGCGGGTTCGAGGTCGCAGCACCGACGATCGGAGATCGCTCGTCGGGATCGCGCTCGAGGTCGAAACACCAGTGCCCTCGCGGGCCCAAGATCAGCTTGCCCTTTCCTCGTCGAATCGCCAGCTGCTTCATCCTTGCGTCAGCCTTTCCACCGAGACGCACACGCGTCTCCGAGAAGAGGGTGCGAGATTCGCGTCCCCTCCTCGCCGATAGCATGTCGCGGCCCGCCATCGTAGAGGGGATCTCGGCTCCGACGGCACCCAGGAGGGTGGGGGCGACGTCGATCAAGCTCACGACCCGGTCGTCGACGCGGCGACCCGGCGAGCCGGGGATGTAGAGGATCCACGGCACCAGCAGCTGCTCCTGATAGAGCGTCCGGCCATGGTCCCAGCCTCCGTGCTCCAGGAACTCTTCCCCGTGATCCGCCACCACGACCACGAGGGTGTCATCGAGGCGCCCCGTGCTGTGGAGCCAATCGACGAACTCACCGAAGGAGTGGTCCCACCTGCGAATTCCGCGGTCATAGGCGTCGACGTACTCCTCGAGCCCCTTGGCGGCGGGAAGACGGGAGTAGGGCGGCACCACCCCGAGCTCCTTCTCGTTCAGCCGGCGTCGATAGCGCTCCGGAGGGGGGCCCAGGTCAGGGTCCCCGGGGCGGGGCAGCGCGTAGGGCGCGTGCACGTCCATGTAGTGGAGGTAGAGAAAGAGGGGACGTGGGTCGTTCTTCGCCAGGATCTCCCGCGCGATTCGATGCACGGCGTCGGCGTCCGCATCCTCGGGGTAGCGGTACTCCTCGAAGCCGCGTTCCAGGCCGTGCTTCGGCGTCGCAACCCAGGGATTCGTCACGACCGCGAGCGTGCGGTAGCCCCGATCGCGAAACAGCTGAGGCAGTGTCTCCAGGCCCGGCCGCAGCGACTCGAATTCGACGGCACCGCTATGAGCGCTCAGGCCGTGGATGGAGGGGTAGACGCTGGTCATCATCGAGGCCACCGAGGGAAGGGTCCAGGAGGAAGGGGCGAAGACGTCGTCGAAGACCGAATTCGAATGCACCAAGTGCTCCTGAACGATTTTCGGGCCCAGTGGGGCTGCTCCCGGGACGCCGTCCTCCGGGCCGTGGAGCGGGTGGGGGCGAGCGGCCGGCTCGTGCTCGGGTCCGAGGTGGCCGCCTTCGAGGCGGAGTTCGCCGCGCACTGGGGATTACCCCACGCAGTGGGGTGCGCGTCAGGACTCGATGCCATCGAGATCGCGCTCCGCTGTGCCGGACTCGAGCACGGTGACCGGGTGCTGACGACTCCGCTGTCGGCCTTCGCCACGACCCTCGCGGTCAAGCGCGCAGGTGGAGTTCCGCTGTTCGTCGACGTCGACGAATCCGGCCTCCTCGACCTCGATCTCGCCGAGACAGCGCTCGAATCCCACCGCGACCTGGGCTTCCTCCTCCCTGTCCACCTCTACGGGAAAGCGCTCGACTCGCGTCGCCTGGCCCGGCTCAAGGACCGCTTCGACGTCACAATCGTGGAGGATTGCGCACAGGCCATCGGAGCGACCAGTCACGGCGTGCCGATCGGGGCGACCGGCGGGTTCGCCGCGACGAGCTTCTATCCCACCAAGAACCTGGGCTGTATGGGCGATGGCGGGGCATTCCTGACCGAGTCGGAGGGCCACGCGGATCTTGCGCGGAGCCTCCGCGATTACGGGCAGACCGCCAAGTACGAGCATCGCTACCTCGGCCTCAACAGCCGCCTCGATGAACTCCAGGCGGCCATTCTGCGCGACGCGCTCCTGCCCAACCTCGCTCGGCGGACTGCGAGACGCGTGGAGATCGCGGTGCGGTACAGCGAAGCGATCGAGAATCCCGCGCTCGAGCTGCCCGAGGCGCCGGACGGCACAAGCTCGGTCTGGCACTTGTATCCCGTCCTCGTCACCGAGAACCGTGCCTCGTTCCAGAAGCACCTGGAGCGAGCGGGTGTGGCCACGGGCATCCACTACCCTACACTGATCCCAGATCAGCCCGGGCTCGAATCGGAGGCAAGCGCGAGCTTGCTCTGCCCCTTGCCCAGGGCGCGGGCGTTTGCAGAGCGAGAGGTGTCGCTCCCGATCCACCCCTTCCTGGACGACCACTCGATCGAACGTGTCGTGTGTGCGTGCAACTCCTGGCGGCCTTGACATGTACTCGCTGGTGATTCCGGTCTACAAGAACGAGGACTCCCTGCCGGAGCTGCTCTTCGCTCTCGAGGAGCTGGCCTCCTCGCTCGAACGGCCGCTCGAGGTCGTGTTCGTCGTCGATGGCAGTCCGGACCGCTCGGCCGATCTGCTGCGACAGTCGCTGCCAGACCGCTCCTTCGAGTCGCGACTGGTCATCCTGTCGCGAAACTTCGGCTCCTTCGCGGCCATCCGGGTGGGGATGGCCGAGGCTCGCGGGCCCTACTTCGCGGTGATGGCAGCGGACCTCCAGGAGCCCCCCGAGCTGATCCAGGAGTTCTTCCGAGCGCTCGGGTCGGAACTCGTCGACGTCACGATCGGGGTTCGTGAGAGTCGGGACGATCCCCTGCTCGTCCGCTGGACCTCGCGTCTCTTCTGGGCCTTTTACCGTCGCTTCATCCAGCCGGAAATGCCGCCGGGCGGTCTAGACGTGTTCGGCTGCAACCAGGCGTTTCGAGACCGTCTGCTGGAGCTGGACGAGTTGAACAGCAGCCTCGTCGGCCTCGTACTGTGGCTCGGATTCCGTCGCAAGCTGATCCCGTATCGGCGGCGCGCCCGCTCACACGGTCGAAGCGCGTGGGGTCTGGCCAGGAAGTTGCGGTATCTGATGGACAGCGTCTTCGCGTTCTCAGACCTGCCGATTCGTTCGCTGGTGCTGGTGGGAGTGGTTGGGTTGGTCGTGTCGCTGGTCCTGGGGATCGTTGTCGCCGCCGCTCGGATCGCTGGTCTGACCGCGGTGCCCGGATACGCGTCTACCATCGTCGTGATCATGTTCTTCGCCGCTCTGAACCTGTTCGGTCTGGGCATCATCGGCTCCTACGTATGGCGTGCATTCGAGAACACGAAGGGACGGCCCCAGGCGGTCGTCATGTCGCGCTCCCACTTCGAGAAGGGACACTGAATGCCCGACTACTTCGTCCATCCGCAGGCGATTTGCGATTCCAAGAATGTCGGAGCCGGTACCCGCATCTGGGCGTTCGTCCACGTGTTCGAAGGGGCGGTGATCGGAAGCGACGTCAACATCTGTCCCCATACAATCATCGAGGATGACGTGGTGGTTGGCGACCGCGTCACGATCAAGGGCGGTGTCCAGCTCTGGGACGGGGTTCGGATCGAGGACGATGTCTTCATCGGACCCAACGTGACGTTCACGAACGACCCATTCCCCCGCAGCAAGCTCCACCCCGAGGAGTTCTCTCGCACCTTGGTTCAGAAGGGCGCCTCGATCGGTGCCAACGCCACCCTTTTGC
>CAZTOU010000005.1:0-44385 GCA_964615365.1 uncultured Spirochaetales bacterium | reverse complement strand
CCCTTTTGCGCCGAAACGCTACTTCGTGGTCTTCGACGTTCCGAGCTCCGAGATCCGCGGCGAACACGCGCATCGCTCCTGCCACCTCTTCCTCGTCTGCGTGCGGGGGGGCGTATCCCTGATGGTGGACGATGGGGAGCAGCGCGAGGAGTTCCGGCTCGATCACCCCAGCCTGGGGATCTACCTGCCCCCGATGGTCTGGGCAACGCAGTACAAGCACACACCCGACGCCGTGCTCTTGGTGTTCGCCTCCGAGCACTACGACGCGTCGGACTACATCCGCGACTATCAGCAATTCATTGACGAGGTGAAGCAGAGCCATAGCTGAACGGTCGAATCCGTTCACGCGCGGTCTCCCTCTCTCTCACGATGACCTCCACGACGCCCCAGCAATCTCGGCTTGATCGTAAGAGCCAGCCTGCCATACCGTCGTGGCTCCGAACGGCCGCGTTCGTCGTCGTCTGCGTGGGCATCGTGCTGCGCCTCGTCAACCTCGACAACAAGCCCTTCTGGTGGGACGAGACCCTGACACTCCTCTGGTGCGCTGGCTACGCGACCGAGGAACTCTATCAGGAGCTGCCGCCGGCTCCCTCGATCATCACGGCGAATCAGATTCTCCGCTTCCAGCGGGCGAACCCCGAACGGGGCATCGCAGAGCTGATGCGGCCCATGCGCGAGGACGCGCTTCATCCCCCGGTCTTCTTCGTGCTGGCTCACCTGTGGCAGCGACACGTGGGCGATTCGATGGCCGCCATGCGACTGCTGCCCGCACTGTTCGGCGTGATCAGCCTGCTCGCGATGGGTTGGCTGTGCCGGGAGATGTTCGGCTGCTCCACGGCGGCTTGGTTGGCCACCTCCTTCTTGGCCATCTCACCCCTCCAACTCGCCTACGCACAGGAGCTCAAGCAGTACAGCCTGTGGACTGCGCTCGTCCTGATCACCTGCGCGCTGCTGCTACGAGCTCTCCGAAGCCGGTCTTACGGGCCCTGGATCTGCTTCGCGGTGGCTGCGATTCTCGCTCTTCATACCCATCTGCTAACGGCGCCTTTGTTGCTGGGTCTCGGCTCATTCGTCATCGTCCGGGAGCGCTTCAAGCCCTCGCGCGCCACGCGAGGCGTGCTGATCTCCGGGACTGCCATCGGACTTGCGACGCTCCCGTGGCTGGCCGTCCTGGTGGAAGGGCGGGGGGTTCGCGGACGCACCTGGCTGGACATGGAACAGCCTCCTCTGGGCTCGCTGCTCGGTGAATGGATCGAGAATCTCGGCCGAATCGCCTTCGATCTCTCCAACCTGGCCCAAAGCGCGAGTGCTATGGCTGCATCCGGGGTGGCTGCCGCGGTGCTCGCCCTCCTCTGCCTCTACTCCCTCCTCCTTCTGGCGTGGCACGACAGGCGAAACGCCGGCCTCGTCCTCGCCTTGAGCGTGCCAGGCGCCGCGATCCTGGTCGGGTGGGATCTTCTCGAAGGTGGCATTCGCTCCACTGCCGCGCGTTTTCTGATGCCTTCCTACCTGGGGCTTCAGATCGCCCTTGCCTACCTCTTCTGGCAGCGGCTGCGATTGTCAGGAACGACACGGATATTGTGGACACTCGGACTGATCGGGCTATGGGGGATCGGCATTCTCTCTTGTTGGGCCAATGCCCGATCGAGTGACCTGTGGAGCAAGCCGCAGAGTGGAGCGATCCGGGAGGCGAGCCAGCTGTTCAACGCTCGACCGGATCCCCTGGTGCTCTACTGGAGATTGCCGGTGCTCAGCCTGGCCTGGGAACTCGATGCGGATGTGAAGCTGATGCAGTTGGATAGACACTGGCAGCCGGAGATGTTGGAGAGATTCAAGGACTCCGGGGAGGTGTATGCATACGCTGTTCCCAAGGTCATTGCAGCAAGTCTCTCACAACGCGTCGAGTTGGTGCCAGTCCAGCCGATGGTGAAACGCCTGGCTCCTCGAGAGTGAGCTGCGGCTTCACAACGATTCCCAGACCGCGATCTTGACGGCGTGGAGGACCTCGTCGTAAGGGCGTGTGGCATCCACGGCGCTGGTGTCCGGGCCCTCGGGAAGATCGTTCACCGTGTCCACCTTCTGGCGATGGAGCGATTCGTCCAGGTCGTCCTTCCGCCTGCCCAGGGTGGCGAGATCCGCCTTCAGGACGATGGCGTGGGTGGGCGGCGGTATCCGGCTGTAGTCGGCCTCTTCGCGGTCCGCGGATGGGCAGGAACCGAATTCTTTCGCGATGCGCGGCCCGTCCATGGGTGGCTCCAGGTGCCAGAGCTGCGGCAGCGGATACCGGTCCGAGAGGGCAATCACCCCGCCTCTGGCGGCGGCGTGTGCACGCGTCGCCTCCCGGAGGCGGTGGCGGGCCACGAACCGCCACTGCGCCAGACGGACCGCCCGTTCCAGCGACTCCAGCGGCCCCGCCAGGTGATTCGCGAAGCGCTTCTTGCGGTACCGTCGCATCGCCTTCTGGATCTCGGAAAGCCCCCGATAGAGCGCGTGCTCCTCGGGGATGCCCAGGTGGATGCGTGTCACGCGGAGCTTCCAACGGAGCCACTCGTCCAGATCCCATGCCAGGGTCGTCTTGCCCGATCCGTCCGCCCCGATCAGGGCCAGTACCGGAGCCTCGCGCGGGAGCAGCTTCTTTCGGTCTCCCCACCACCGGCGCCCCAGAGCCGAGCGGATGATTCGAGACCGCAGACGGCGACGGGCGGCCGCCCACTCGCTGCTTCGGCGGTAGGGGCGCAGCGCCGCGAGGATCTGCTTGCGGGTGCGAGCCAGCTCCAGCGTCGTGACGCGCCGGTCCCAGATCCCGCGAAGCGCCGCGTGCGCCGCCTCGCGGCGGAGCGGGAGCCCCGAGACGGCAAGCATCTCGTCGAAGCGCTGCGGATCCCACTCTTCGCCGAGCAGATCGAACTCGCGCACGATGGCGGTGGGAAGGGTCTTGATGCCGGACTTCCTGAGCCGCTGGAGCAGGCGCTTCGGCGTGAGCTTCAGGTGGGCGCGCACCAGGAGGAGCAGGAGCTCCAGCTCCGGCCGCGGCACGCGCACGCCGTGGAGCTCACGGACCTCGTTCAGGAACAGATCCTCGATGGGGAGGTGATGATTCTTCAGGAACTGCTCCCCGACGATCAGGTCCTCGTGCAGGTGGACGTGGACCAGGCTTCCGCTCTCGCGGTCGAACCCCAGGTAATCGCTCACGCCCGGGAAGCTCTGCTCTGGAGGCGAGAGAATCCGCTTGAAGTCGAGCTCCCCCAGAATCTCGACGAAGGCCCGTGTCTGGCTCCGGTCCACCAGCAGGTCCAGGTCCGTCTCTCCTGCGAGCGCCTCGGTGAGATGCTCGTTGCTCTTGAAATGGCTGTAGCGGATTCCCTCGGCCTGGAGCCGGTCGAAGAGGCGACGGCTGAGCTCGAGAGGCTCGCCTGCGGAGCTCACTGGACCCTCTCCAAAGCGGGCTGATTGATGAGCACGCCCATGCCCTTCTCCTGGAAGACGAACATACTACCGGCTGCGTCCGCGCTCGCGCCAGCTTCGCGCACCGCCCGTTGCCCCCGTTCGCGGGTCGTCATGCGAGTTCGAGTAGACCATCCCTCGGCCGTAGCCTTCCGGATCTCAGGTCTCGAACAGCTCCGGGGCCAGGTCGAGCGTGAGGCCGTCGTCTTCCAGGAGACGCTCTCTGAGCCGACGGATCCCGGGAAGCTCGTAGTGGAAGTAGTACTTCAGTGTGGCGATCTTGCCGCTGTAGAATTGTTCGTCGCTCGCCGTGGCGCCGCGGGCCAGCGCGCTCTCTCCTCTCCTTCCGCGCCCTTCACCAGGTCATCGTAGTAGCTGCACTGCAGGAGCAGGCTCAGCGATCCCTCGACCACCGCCCGCTGGAAGAGCAGCATGCGCTTGACGTCAGCGTGCTCGATGATGGGGATCTGGGGCGCGGTCGGATCCTTGGAGGTGATGTTGCGGCCCTGGGGCCTCTCCCGCGCGTATTCCAGGGAGGCGCAGTATGCGGCGGATGCAATGCCCGCGGCCTGCACGCCCACTTGGCCCCGGGCCTCGTTCATCATCTGGAACATGCAACGAAGGCCTCGGTGGGGTTCGCCGACGAGCCATCCCCGGCAGTCGTCGTTCTCGCCAAAGGAGAGGTGGGTCAGGGGACAGCCCCGGTAGCCCATCTTGTGAAAGATGCCCGCAGCGATGACGTCGTTGGGCTCCAGCTCCGCTCCGCTCCCGATCCGATACTTGGGCACCAGGACGAGGGAGAGGCCTTTGACACCCGGAGGTCCTCCGGGGATCTTGGCGAGCATCAGGTGCACCACGTTGTCCGCCTGGTCGTGGTCGCCGGCGGAGATGAACACCTTCTGCCCCTTGATGCGGTAGAAGCCCTGATCCGTGGGCGTCGCCGTGGTCTGGATGTCCGAGACCGAGCTGCCCGACGACCGTTCCATCCTCGTACCTCGCGCCGAACTGATCCATCTTGCGGTCGAGAGGCTTGAGCATCTCCCGGCCCGGTCCACGATGTCGAAGATACCCGAGGGCGGCCTTGGCTGGAGCGCATGGCTGTGGTTGAATGGCTACGACATCATCCCCGGCAAGAGTGGTGGCTGGGGATTGCCGTTCTGAGGCGCGACACTCCCGGGATTCGGGGCGGATCGTAAAGGTTTCTGGAGGCCTGAGGTATCTCATGCTGCCGTTGCAGGCGGTCTTTCGTTCCGCGCACGGAGCGCTCCATCGGGTGGGCAATGCGCTCCTGGGTACAGCCGTCCTGCTGCTGTGGGCGGGGCCGGCGGCTGGATTGGTGGAGCAGGACTGCGCCCTGCCGGGCGCCGACTGCACGCTCGCCGAGACGGCCCGTCAGGCGGGCGTGTTGGTGGGCGCAGCGATCGCGACCCCCGACGGCATACGGGAGAAGACCACGGTTCCGCGCGACTTCAACTCGATCACGGCCGAGAACGCGATGAAGTGGGGGGAGCTTGCGCCGACCGTCGGGAGCTACGACTTCGCGGAGGCCGACGCCATCGCCGACTTCGCCGCTTCCCAGGGCGTTCGCCTCCGCGGCCACACACTCGTCTGGTGGAGCCAGATGCCGGCGGATCTCGAGGACGAAGTGGAGGCGGCCGCTGACCCGGCGGCCAGGCTCCGCGAGCTGATCGACGAGCACCTCTCGACGGTGGTCCCGCGCTATCGGGACGTCGTGACGGTCTGGGACGTGGTCAACGAGCCGCTCGCCCAGTACACGGGCGATCTCGATCCCAACATCTTCTGGCGCACCCTCGGCGAGACCTACATCGACGAGGCATTCCACCGGGTACACGAGCTCGATCCCGATGCACAGCTCGTTTTGAATGATTTCCTCTTCTTCTACGGCCTCGGGACGCCATTCGACCAGAAGGCCCGGGGATTCCTCGACCTCGTGCAGCGGCTCCTCGACCGTGGAGTCCCCGTCCACGGGGTCGGCGTGCAAGCCCATTTCTACGGAGCCGCAGTGGATCTGCTCCCGCTCCCGACGCGGGAGGAGTTCGAGGGCTTCCTTCGAGCGTTGGCGGATCTCGGAGTCGACGTGGAGCTCACGGAGCTAGACGTTTCGCTCAACTACTGGAGAGGCGATCCGGATCCCTTTGCGCGGCAGGCGGAGTTCTACGGCGAGGTCGTGGCGGCGTGCATGGCCGTACCCAACTGTACCGATGTGACCCTCTGGGGCATCGATGACTCGCGCACCTGGCTCGACGTCGTTCCGCCGATGAACGCCGCGGGGCCGCACCATCCGCTGCTCTTCGACGCATCGCTCGAGCCCAAGCCGGCCTACTTCGCCGTGCGAGACGCGGTGGCGGCACGGGAGGGGCCGTTCCACGAGCGGACGGCGCGGCTGGCTGCGTTCTTCGACGATGCGCGCGCAGCCGGCGAGCTCCGGGGAACGCACTGGGCGCTACGCTGGGCCCGTCGTGCCCTCGTCAGGGCGGGCGCCATGCTCCGGCGCGAGCGCTTCCGCCCTGTGTGCCACAAGCTCGGTTGGGTCGATTGGCTGCTCACTCCGAACGATGAGTGGTGGCACCGATGGACCGCGTTGCGAGGTCCGGCGGCGGCGGAGCTCGGCGACGGCGTCGGGAAGCTTCGCGAAGCCCTCGACTGCGATGACCGCCATTTCGACAGGGGCCCAAGGCCGCTGAGGTAGGAAGCCGCGCGAATGGGGGAAGCGGGCTTTGCAGCAGCGGGTGTCGAAGCGCCCTCCCAGGTCTTCCAGCGGGAGAAATGAGCGGATGAGCGCTCTTGGGCGACGTCAACTCGACGCGGCCGGACAGTTTCGATTGGCCTTGCTGCTCTTCTTTGGATCCGGCCTCTGCGCTCTCGCCTACGAGACGGTGTGGGTCCGGCAGCTGGTGTTCTCCTACGGGATCAGTATCTACGCGGTGAGCGCTGTGCTCTCCGCCTACATGTTCGGCCTGTCGGTGGGCGCTTACCTGGTCGGGCGCAGGACCCGACGGATCCGAAATCCGCTTCGCGTGTACGCGTGGTTCGAAATCGGCATCATCACGTACAACTGCGCGCTCTACTTCGTTCTCAGGGACCTGCTTCCGTATCTCTACAGCGTCGGCTACGGATTCCTGACGGATGCTCCAGCGGCGCTCAACCTTGCGCGTTTCCTCGTGACGTTCCTTCTGCTCGCTGTCCCCACAGGTCTCATGGGCGGCACCCTGCCGGTGCTCGCGAGTCTCCTCCGCCATGGCGAAGCTCGGGTGGGGACCTCGGTCGGATGGCTGTATGGAATCAATACCCTGGGTGGTGTGGCAGGTACGGCGCTCGCCGGTTTCTGGCTGCTGGGGGACCTCGGGATCTTCCGTACGACCCTTGTCGCGCTCACCTTCAATGTGATCATCGCCTTCGCTGCACTGGCCGTCTCGCAGCGCGCCATTCTTCGCAAGGATTCGACCGAAGCCATGCCCCCCACGCCCCTCGTGGCGAGCGAGCGGCGACCGGGGATGTCTCTGGTTTCGCTGACGCTTCTGATCTCCGGGTATACGGCGCTCTCCTACGAAGTGCTCTGGAACCGGAGCCTGCTGCTCTACACGCACAACTCGACCTACGCCTTCAGCAGCATCCTGGTCGTCTTCCTGCTGGGCACGGGCCTCGGCAGCCTGCTGTATGCTTCGTTCGCCGAGCGGCTCACCGGACACCGTCAGCTCGGCCTCGTCCAGCTCCTCCTCGGCGCCAGTGTCTGGGTCTCGATCCCTCTGACGGGCGAGCTGCCGAAGCTGTTGAGTGCTCTTACCAGTGTGACGGGCACCGACAGTTGGGCCGCGGCTCTGTCCACGATCGCGGTTTCCGCCGTGTCGATCGTCTTCGTGCCCACGCTGCTGATGGGAATGACCTTTCCCATTGCCACTGCGCTTCTCGCCTCGAGCCGGGACGAGATCGGCGAGGTCACGGGTCGGGCCTATGCCTACCTCACAGTCGGGAACATCGTCGGGCCCGTTCTCACCGGCTTCTTTCTGATCGAATGGGTGGGCCTCCGCAACGCCTTCGGGATCGGGATCTTCTGCAATCTGCTGCTGGCGTTCGCGTTGCTGTTCTTCTGGCACAGGCTGAGGTCGTGGGCCCTCGCCGGGGCGTTCGCCGCCGGCGCGATGCTCGTATTCCTCAACACGGTGGAGCGAGACATCTTTCGGAGCTACTACGAGCAGTTCGTCGGGAAGATCCTCTTTTACAAGGAGGAGGTCGCCGACAACGTGCTCGTCTATGAGAGAAGAGACGGATCGCGCGCGATCTTCTTCTCGGACGGGCGAGGTGCCGCCGG
Organism: uncultured Spirochaetales bacterium; assembly: GCA_964615365.1. GTDB lineage: Bacteria > Myxococcota_A > UBA9160 > UBA9160 > UBA6930 > CAVXZE01. The sequence goes on along the minus strand of CAZTOU010000005.1, from coordinate 36,611 downwards.
GACAGGAACCGACTTCGGCAACCGCCTCTTGGGGCATATCCCGATGCTCCTTCACCCCAATCCGGAATCGGTGCTCTCCATCTGTTTCGGCGTGGGCAACACGCTATCGGCTCTGGCGCAGTGGAAGCCGGACGATCTGGTGTGCGTCGAGCTGAGCCCGGGCGCTCTGGAAGCGGCGGCCTTCTTTCCGACGAACCGCGGGGTCATGGATACGCCGAACCTCGAGGTCCACGTCGACGATGGACGGAACTATCTGCTTCGGTCGCGAAAGACCTTCGACGTCATCCAGCTCGAGCCGCCGGAGCTGCACCAGTCCGGGGTCGTGAATCTCTACACCCGCGACTTCTACGAGCTCGCACGGGATCGCCTCGCAGAGGACGGCGTCGCCTGCCAGTGGTTCTCGATGCTGATGCCCGAGTACGAACAGAGAATGGTGATCAGGGCGTTTCAGGACGTCTTTCCGCACTCCAGCTTGTGGAGCGTCGGAAACTACCTGTCGCTGGTGCTCGTGGGCTCGGTGGAGCCCATTCGGATGCGGCCGGAGGAGTTCTTCGAGCGCGCCGCTCGACCGTCGGTTCGCGAGGATCTGCGGCGGATGAAGATCGGTCCGATGGACGTGATTGCTGGCCATTTGCTCGGCCCCGAAGCACTGCGAAGCTACGTGGGCGACGTTCCGGCCGTGACCGACGATCGGACCGTCGTCGATTTTTCGATTCCGCGATCGGCTGAGTCGGGGTATGGCGTCTTCGTCTACAATACGCATCAGTCCTTCCAGCAGTCCAAAGGCTTGGCGGCGGTCTGGCGTCGCAAGCTCCGGTTGGAGCTTGGGGCGGAATCGCCCGCCTATCTCTTCGATTTCACGGGAGAGGACAAGGCCACCCGCGAGGCAACCTTGCGGGAGCTCGAGAGTGCGCGAGCCCGGCATCAGCGTCTCGTGAGAGCCCAATTCCGGGGATTGGCTGGAGGGCAATCCCAGCGCCCTGCTCAGTGACAGTGGCTTCTGCTGCCGGCGGGGCGGGTTCCCACAACGCCCCGCTCACCGCTCGTGCGCTTCAACGCATCCTGGGCGTTCGCGCGGCGCACACCGCGACGATGCTCTTCGCTCCGGCTCCTCGCAGGGTTCGGGCGGCCTCGCGCAGGGTGCTTCCCGTCGTCACCACGTCGTCCACCAGCCAGATCCGTTCCGGCAGGGGTCGGTGCCGCGCACGGAAGGCTCCCGCGACGTTGTCGGTCCGCTGAGGGCGGGCGAGCTGGGTCTGGCTCCGGGTGTTCCGGATCCGGATCAGTGCGCCGGGGTCCACCGGAATCTCCCGGTCGCGGCCGAGCGCCCTCGCCAGCAGGCTCGCCGGATTGAATCCGCGCTGACGCAGACGCAGCGGGTGAAGCGGCACCGGTACGATCAGCTCCGGGGCCCTTCCATGGGCCCGACGGCCCCCCTCCCGGATCAGGGCCTCCGCCACCGCCTCCGCCGCGGGATCGAGCCCGAAGAGCCCCGTTTCCGGGTACTTGAAGCGGCGCAGCCAGTCGGCGGCCTCGCCCTCGAAGGACACCGCCGCGACCCAGCTCTCCAGCGGGGAGGGAGCCGCTCTCTCGAAGCCCGGCGCGAGTCGCAGCAGCTGCACTCGGCAGCCCGGACAGATCGGCTCGCGGCCGACGCCCTTGCCGCATCTTCCGCAGGCTCCCGGAAACAAGAGTTCGAGGACACCACGCCACATCGCGGTGAGGGGATCGCCTCTGCGGGACCCGGGGCTTCGCAGAGCCTACCCGCATTGCCCTCCAGGTCGCTACTGCGGCACGCCCCGCGTCCGGGTGCTCGGCGAGGGCCCCGTCAGCGGATCGTCTCGCGCTCCGGGGCGCGCTTCCCCGGCTCTCCCACCTCGATGGCGGGCGCATCGCTCCAGAGTCGCTCCAGGTCGTAGTACTCCCGTACCTCCTCCTGGAAGATGTGGACCACCACCTCGTTCAGGTCGAGCAGCACCCAGCGGCCCTCCTGATAGCCCTCCACGCCCAGGGGAGGCCTGCCCATCCCCTCGCTCGCTTCCAGCACTGCGTCCGCGACCGAGCGCACGTGCCGATCGGAGGTGCCGGTCGCGATCAGGAAGGCGTCCGCGAAGGAGGTGAGCGCGTGAACGTCCAGGGCGACCAGGTCCTGCGCCTTCATCTCGGCCGCGGCCTCCGCCAACTGCTTCACCAGGCTGGTCCGATTCTGGGCGGACGTCACGCTTCGTCCCTCTCAGTGTAGTACCCGCTTGCGATGATCTCTTCCCGCACCGTCTCCGGGATCAGGTAGCGCACCGAGCGACCCTCGCGGATTCTCCGGCGGATGTCACTCGCCGAGACGTCCAGGGCCGAGATGTGGATTCGCCGTATCCAGGTTCCCGCCGTGCGGTGGCGGCCGAGCTCCCCTTCGCGATCCAGATCGAAGTGCTCCGCGAACTTCGCGGGAAGTCGGTCGGCCAGGGAAGCCTCCTCCACGGGAGGGCGGGTGATCACCGCGAAGTGAGAGAGGGTAAAGAGGGTCGAGGGATCTCGCCAGGTTTCGATCTCCGCGAAGGCATCCTCGCCGATCACGAAGATCGGCTTCTCCGGAGCCAGCCGTTCCCCGAAGCTGCGGAGCGTGTCGACGGAGTAGGAGGGCCCCGACCGCTCGATCTCGAGGGTGTCCACCGCGAAGCGCGGATCGTCCTCGATCGCCCGACGGACCCATTCGCAGCGGACCTCGGCCGGGGCGACCACACCGTGCTCGGTTTCCTTGTGGGGCGGCACGGCGCTGGGCACGAACACCACGCGGGCGAGATCGAGGATCTCGCACACCTCGTCGGCGGCCCGCAGGTGGCCGAGATGGATGGGGTTGAAGGTTCCCCCGAAGACGCCGATTCCGCCGCGGGGGCTCATTCGCGGATCTGGCCGTCCCCGGTGAGAACGAACTTGAGGGTCGTGAGACCTTCAAGGCCCATGGGGCCGTATGCGTGTAGCTTCGAAGTGGAAATACCGATCTCCGCGCCGAGGCCGAGGCAGTAGCCGTCCGCAAAGGCCGTCGAGCAGTTGATGCCCACCGTCGACGAGTTGACGCGTCGCAGGAACTCCTGGCCGCTCGCCTGGTCGTTGGTGACGATGACCTCCGTGTGATCCGAGCCGTAGCGCTGGATATGGGCGATGGCCTCGTCCAGGTCGTTCACCACCCGCACCGCCAGGATCTTGTCCAGATATTCCTCGCTCCAGTCCGCGGTCGCCGCCGCGATCGCCTCGGGGAAGACCTCGCGGGTTCGCTCACAGCCGCGGACTTCGACGCCCTCCTCGTGGAGCGCCTTGAGCACACCTGGCATGACCGAGCGTGAGGCGTCCGCGTGGACCAGCAGCGTCTCCAGGCCGTTGCACACCGCGACCTGTCGGATCTTGGAGTCGCGTACGATCGCCGTGGCCATCTCGCAGTCCGCGCTCGCGTCGATGAAGACGTGGCACACTCCTGCGTCGTGCTTGATGATCGGGATCGTGGAGGTCTCGGTGACCTTGCGGATCAGCCCCGGTCCCCCCCGAGGGATGATCAGGTCGACGAATTCGTCGGCTCGGAGCAGAGCGTCGACCGCGGAGCGATCGGTGTCCGCGACGATGCCGATCGCATCGACGGGGATCCCCGTTTCGTCGGCCGCGGCGCGCAGCTCGTCGGCCAGGGCCAGGTTGGAGCGGATCGCCTCGGAGCCCCCGCGCAGGACCACCGCGTTTCCCGCCTTCACGCACAGGGCCGCCGCGTCCACCGTGACGTTGGGGCGGGACTCGTAGATGATTCCGATCACGCCCAGCGGTATGCGCATGCGACCCACGCGCAGGCCGTTGGGGCGAAGCTTCGAGTCGACGATCTCGCCGACGGGATCCGGCAGCGCCGCGACGGTGCGCAGGCCGTCGATCATGTCCTCCCACTTGCCCCCGTCGAGCGCGAGTCGCCTCACCATGGGGCCCGCCACACCGCTGGCCTCGGCCTCCTCGATGTCCTTGCGGTTCTCGGCGAGGATCTGCGGCCTGGCGGCCTCGAGCCGCTCTCTGGAGCGCAGCAGCCAGGCGTTCTTCGCGTCGCTCCGGAGGTCGGCGAGCCGCAGCGAGGCGTCTCTCGCACGCCTGGCGAGCTCCCGGATCTCCGCCTTCGAGTTCATTTCGGCTCCACTCTGTCGCCGAGTAGCACGAGGTCGTCGCGATGGATGACCTCGTCTCCGTTCGAATATCCTAGCAGCTGGGCGATTCTCCGGGTGGAGACGCCCTTGATGCGGGCCACGTCGCTGGCGGCATAGGCGGTGAGGCCCCGGGCGAACTCGCGGTCCTGCGGGTCCACACACGAGACGGGGTCGCCGATTCCAAAGCTGCCCTCGACGCGGACGACGCCCGCGGGGAGCAGACTTCTGCCCTTCTCCGCCAGCGCGCGGACCGCACCCTCGTCCACCACCAGGCGTCCCCGCGGATGCGCCGTGAAGGCGAGCCAGTGCTTGCGGCTGGCCAGCCGGCTTCTCGAGGCGAAGAGGGTCCCGACGGGCTCACCGGCCGTCACCTGCGTGATGACGTTTCGCGTGGTTCCATTGCACAATACGGTGGCGGCGCCGGATTGGGCCGCGCTTCGCGCCGCGGCGAGCTTCGTGACCATGCCACCGCGTCCGAACGCACTGGTGGAGCCACCTGCGGCCCGTTCGATCTCCGGTGTGATCGACTCGATGACACCATACAGCGGAGGCTTTCGTCTTCTCGGCTCCGGGGCGCGGGCGTGCAGGCCGTCCACGTCCGTGAGGATCACCAGCAGATCCGCCGCGATCAGATTGACGACCGTCGCAGAGAGGTTGTCGTTGTCGCCGAACCGGATCTCCTCGGTCGCCACCGTGTCGTTCTCGTTCACGATCGGAACCACGCCCAGATCCAGCAGTGTCATCAGGGTCCGCCGCGCATTGAGGAAGCGCTCGCGGTCGTCGAGCCCGCCCCGCGTCACCAGCACCTGGGCGACCTGCTTTGCGTAGCGCGCGAACCGCTTTCGGTAGAGCTCCAGGAGCCCGATCTGGCCGACCGCCGCCGCGGCCTGCTTTTCGGGAATCGAGCGGCCTGGGTGCGCCCAGCCGAGGTTGCGGCTCCCCATCGCGATCGCCCCCGAGCTCACCAGGACCACCTGGCGTCCGGCGTCGCAGAGCTCTCCGATCTGGCGGGCGATCTCCGTGAAGATCCGCGACCGGAGTGCGCCCCGATTCGAGAGCACGCCGCTTCCCACCTTGACCACGATACGCCGCGCGCGCTTCGCTGCCTCGCGAGGTTCAGCCATCGCTCTGCCTCGCCTCCGCGTCGATGGCCCGCAGAATGGACCGGAGCAGCTCGCCGATCCCCTCGCCGGTGGCACCGGAGATTCGCACCACCTCCCGGCCGCGAGAGCGGAGCGCCGCCTCCGGCCCACCTAAAACCTCGCGGTCGGCGATCAGGTCGATCTTGTTGAGAGCCACGATCTCGGTGCGCTCCACCAGCGTCTCGTCGTACGCGCCCAGCTCACGCCGGATCGCATCGTACTCGGCGAGAAGATCGCGCTCCTCCTGCGCCGGCGTTCCCACGTCGAGCAGGTGCACCAGCACCCGCGTCCTCTCGATGTGGCGGAGAAAGCGGTCTCCGAGTCCGACGCCCTGGCTCGCGCCCTCGATCAGCCCCGGAATGTCCGCGACCACGAAGCGCCGGTCGTCCACCTCGGCGACGCCGAGGGCGGGGATCAACGTGGTGAACGGATACTCCGCCACACGGGGGCGCGCGGCCGAGACCCGGCGCAGCAGCGTCGACTTACCCGCGTTGGGTGCACCGACCAGTCCCACGTCGGCCAGCAGCTTGAGCGAGAGCCGCAGCCTGCGCCGCTCTCCGGGCTTCCCGGGCGTGGCGAAGTCGGGAGTCTGGCGGGTCGGTTTCTTGAAGCGCGCGTTGCCGAGGCCCCCGCGCCCCCCGCGGACGACGACGACGCGCTGACCGTCAGCGACGAGATCCGCGAGCAGACTGTCTTCGCCGCCGGCCTGATCGCCGAGGTCGAAGATGATCGTTCCCACCGGGACGCGGACCACCGTGTCTTCGCCGTTGGCTCCGGTGCGATCGCTGCCGCCCCCGCGGCCACCGTTCTCGGCCTTCACCTTGGGCCGGTACCTCTGGTCCCACAGGGTGGCGAGGCTCCGGTCGGCGACCAACACGACGTCCCCGCCGCGCCCCCCGTCTCCGCCGTTGGGTCCCCCGCGAGGGACGAACTTCTCGCGGCGGAAGGAGACGATCCCATCACCGCCGTTGCCCGCGATGGCCGTCAGAATCGTCTCGTCGATGAAGGAAACCTGTGAACTCATCTCTGTCCGGGGCCCCGGACAGCGATGGTGCAGATACGGGTCCCCCGGCCTGCTAGTTGCTCGGCTCGACCCTCGCCACGACCTTGCCGCGCGAGCGGCCGTAGGAGACCATGCCGTCGCAGAGCGCGAAGAGCGTGTAGTCCTTGCCGAGGCCCACGTTCGAGCCCGGGTGGATCCGGGTCCCGACCTGGCGGACCAGGATGTTGCCGGCCCTGACCGTCTCACCACCGAAGCGCTTCATGCCACGGCGTTGCCCTTGACTGTCGCGACCGTTGCGCGAGCTGCCCTGTCCCTTCTTGTGCGACATTTGCGAATCTCCGTTCCCCGTGGCGGCCGGTTCGGATTCGGTGGCGGTCGGCCGCGGGGTCCTGTTCCGCTAGGACTCGATGGAGTCGACGCGGATCTCGGTGTAGTCCTGTCGATGTCCCATCTTGCGCCGGTAGCCCTTGCGGCGCTTCATCTTGAAGACGGTGATCTTCGGCCCACGACCCTGATCGGTAATCGTGCCTTTGACCTTCACCCCTTCTACCAGGGGCGTACCGACTCGGGTCTGGCCTTCCCCGCCCACCAGGAGCACCTGGTCGAGCTCGATCAACTCTCCCACCTGCCCGGGGAGCTTCTCGACCCGCACGGAGAGGCCCGGCATGACGCGCATCTGCTTGCCGCCGGTGCGGATCACCGCGTACATCACGACTCCTCTCGCTCGTGGGAACGCTGCATTATCGGGGATTTAACCGGGTCGTCAAGCGAGGGGGCGGGGACAGCGAGGGCCGGACTCTCCTCCGCCGGGGGCGTCCCGACCGGCTCCGCGTCGCCCGGAGCCGCCTCCTCCGTCACTTCCACCTCGACCGCCTGGGCCTCGTCGGGTCGATCTGCGGCCGGGGGCGGCTCCTGATCCTCGGCCTTGCTGGAGAGCCAGGGAAGGTCGAGCGCGATGGCTTCCCCATCTTCGAGGGCGGTGATCTCGAACTGCTCCTGATGCATCTCGCTCCGGGCGCGGATCTCGATCTCGCGGCCCAGCTCGCTCTCGAGGGCTTCCAGGGACTCCTTCTCACGCCCCAGGAGCTTCTCGGCGACCCGCCGGTTCACCGTCACCGCGACGCGGCGGCCGCAGAAGCGGGGCAGGTCCTTCTTGATCTCCCGCAGCACCTTCTGGGCCATGCTGTCCTCGGAGAGCACGTAGCCCTTGCCGTTGCAGTAGGCGCAGGGCTCGCAGAGCATCTGCACCAGATTCTCGCGAGTCCGCTTGCGCGTCATCTCCACCAGGCCGAGCTCGGAGATCTTCAGGATGTTGGTCCTCGCCTTGTCCTGGCGGATCGCGTCCTGGAGCGCGCGGAAGGTCTTCTCCCGGTTCTCGGCGGACTCCATGTCGATCAGGTCGATGATGATGAGCCCGCCGATGTTGCGGAAGCGGAGCTGCTGGACCACCTCGCGCACGGCCTCGAGGTTGGTCTTGAGGACGGTGTCCTCGAGATCGCGCCTGCCGACGTAGCGGCCCGTGTTCACGTCGATGGCGGTGAGCGCCTCGCTCTGATCGATGATCAGGTAGCCCCCTGACTTGAGCCAGACCTTCCGACCCAGATTGGCATCGATCTGGGACTCGGTCCCGAAGTGGTCGAAGATCGGCTCGATTCCCTCGTAGAGCTTGATCTGCGGCTTCGGGTCGGCGAGGAAACGGTCCACGAAGGACTTCATCTCCTCGTAGGCCGGCTTCGAGTCGATCACGATTCGCTTGGTCTCGGAGTTGGCGAAATCCCGGATCACCCGTAGCGGGAGAGAGGGCTCCCGGTAGAGAGCCTCCGGCGCTCGCACCCGGTCCTTGTGGATCTGCACGTCATCCCAGACCTCGGTCAGGTAGCGGACATCCGCTTCCAGGTCCGCTTCCCGGGTTCCCTCCCCGGCGGTGCGGATGATGAAGCCCAGGTCCGGGGGGCGGATGCGGTTCACGATCTCTCGCAGCCGGCGGCGTTCCCGGTCCGAATCGATGCGCCGGGATACGCCCACCCGCTGTGCCCAGGGAGTGAGCACCAGGTGCCGGCCGGCGATGGACACGTGGGAGGTGATCCGCGCCCCCTTGCTTCCGATCGGCTCCTTGGCGATCTGAACCACGATCTCCTGCCCCTCGCGCAGCAGGCTCTCGATGCTGGGAACGCGGCGTCCCCCCCCGTTTCGCCCCCGGTTGCGGCGCCCGCGGGGCTCCTCGTCCTCCTGGATGCTCTCGATGTTCTCCACGTAGTCGCCGGCGTAGAGGAAGGCGGCCTTCTCCAAGCCGACGTTGACGAAGGCGGCCTGCATGCCGGGCAGGACCCGGGTCACCCGACCCTTCACGATGCTACCCGCGACATTGCGGGAATCTTTTCGCTCGAGATGAAGCTCGACGAATTGGCCCTTCTCGAGAATCGCCACCCGCGTCTCGCCGGGTGCGGCGTTGATCAGAATCTCGTTCTGCAATGGACTCTTCCGTTCCGGAGGCGGGCGCTCTCGGCCCCCGCGAGCGCATCTGCTGTGGTCGCGATCGCGGCGCCTCCGGCATTGGCGAGCCGATTCGGGAGATGGTCGAGTATCACAGCCGCCGAATGGCGGGGCGGGGTCAGGCGGGAGCTGCAGTCCTCCGGGCGGGCTGCAGTTGGACGGGATCTCTGGCTAACATCCCGAAAAGACGCTTGAAGTCGTAGACTCGCACAGGAACTGTTCCCACGGTCGCGACCAGCTCGCCCGAGAGCCCCGTGAAGCACCCCGCCACACGCCCAGCTCGAAAGGCCAGCCTCTGGACCGCCCCCGTCCCCGTCCGGCACAATGCACCTACGGAAACCCCGCGGGAAGGCCCAGGTCGGACCGACTAATCTCTATGTCAGGAGCATCATGGATCAGAGCAGCGAGGTCAAGCACTCATCCCGCTCTGCACGGCGAGATGATGGCAAGAGCGGATCGGAGCTGGCGGATCCCCGGAGGGGTCTCCCCGGTGTGGATCGACTCGCCCGGGAGATGGCCCGCCAGGCGCCGGACCTTCCCGACTGGAGCCTTCGGGAGGGTGCCCGCCAGGCAGTAGCGGAGGCCCGGGAGGCGATCACCCGGGGGGAAGGCCCCGCGCCTGAGCTGATCGCTCGGGCCCTCCACCTGGCCGAGGTCCTGCACAGACCCAGCCCAACCCGGGTGGTGAACGCCACCGGGGTCGTCCTCCACACGAATCTGGGGCGGGCGGTTCTGGCTCCCGAGGCCGCTCGGGCAGCGGCGGAGGCCGCGGCTGCCTACACGGACCTGGAGTTCGATCTCGAGAGCGGAGAGCGAGGAGATCGCCTGGCGCGGGTCGCGGCTCTGCTCCGGCTCCTCTCCGGCGCGGAGGCCGCGATGGCGGTCAACAACAATGCGGCGGCGGTTCTCCTGGCCGCGAACAGCCTGGCAGCGGGCCGCGAGGTGGTGGTCTCGCGGGGCGAGCTGGTGGAGATAGGGGGCTCCTTCCGGGTACCCGAGATCCTGACCCGGGCGGGGGTGCGCCTGATCGAGGTGGGCACCACGAACCGGACCCACCCGGAGGACTACCGCCGCGCGATCGGTGCGGAGACCGGGCTGCTGCTCAAGGTGCACCGGAGCAACTTCGAGCAGCGGGGCTTCGTGACCGAGGTGGAGCTCGGCGCACTGGTGGAGATCGGCCGGGAAGCCGGTGTTCCCGTCGCAGAGGATCTGGGAAGCGGAACCCTGGTCGACCTTCGCCCCGAGGGACTGCCGCCCGAGTCCTTCGCCCCGGCTCGCCTCGCCAGCGGAGTCGATCTGGTCTGCTTCTCCGGGGATAAGCTGCTGGGGGGACCCCAGGCGGGCATCGTGCTCGGGTCCGCGGAGGCGGTGCGATCCCTCCGGAAGAATCCCCTGGCCCGCGCCCTCCGGCTCGACAAGATGAGCCTGGCTGCCCTCGACTGGACCCTTCGGGTCATCGCCGAGGGGCGGGGCGGAGAGGAGATTCCCGCGCTGCGTCAGCTCGGCGAGCCCACAGCCGCGGTGGAGAAGCGGGCGCGGGAGCTTCACGCCCGCTTGGGCGAGGTGGCCGATGCCCGGATCACGGTGGGGCTGGAGGAGACCCGGGCGCCGGTGGGGGGCGGCTCGCTCCCCGGCTTCGAGCTCCCGAGCCACGCGGTGACGCTCCGCGCCGCGATCGGCGCCGAGGCCCTCGCGGCCGCGCTCAGGCGGGGGCCGGTTCCGGTCCTCGCACGAGTCCGTGACGATCGCGTGCAGCTCGACGCACGCACGCTGCTGCCGGGCGACGAGCCCGTGATCGCGTCAGCGCTCCGCAGCGCCCTCCACGCGCTCCGCTGATGCCTCGCATGGAAAGGCGCCTCCCGTTCGGTTAGGTTTGGATTGGTTCGCCGTCATGTTGAACTCGAGCGTCCTCGTCCTCAATCGTTCGTACCTACCGATTCACGTCACGTCGGTGCGCAGGGCGTTTTCGCTTCTCTACCAGGGGATTGCCCGAGTCGTCGACGAGCAGTACCAGACCTTCGATTTCGACGGGTGGCGCCAGCTCGCCGTGGCCCGGGACATGGATTCCATCGGAACCGCGGGGGGTCGCATCCGGGTCCCGCGAGTCATCGTGCTGATCGCCTTCGATCGTCTGCCCAAGCGCCACGTGCGCTTCAGCCGCATCAACCTCATGGCCCGCGACAACTTCGAGTGTCAGTACTGCGGGAGACGGCCTCCGCGGTCCGAGCTGAATCTCGACCACGTGGTGCCCCGCTCCCTCGGCGGACACAGCACCTGGGAGAACGTCGTCACCAGCTGCGTCGACTGCAACCGTCGCAAGGGTGGGCGCACGCCGAAGCAGGCCAACATTCTGCTGCTGCGTCGGCCGGCTCGCCCGCGGTGGACTCCCCTGGTGAATCTGATGATCTCCACCGTGCGCTACCAGGAGTGGCGCCCCTACCTGAACGTCGTCGACGCGTCCTATTGGAACGTCGAGCTCGCGGAATAGCAGTCTCACCGGAGTCAAGCCCACGGAAGCCAGCACCCAGAGCGAGATGAAACGCACCGCCCGCGCGCCGCGGCTCATCGCCGTCGGAGGCGGCAAGGGAGGCGTCGGCAAGACGTTCGTTTGTGCGAATCTCTCCGTGGCCCTGGCGAGGAGCGGATATCGGGTGGTGGCGGTCGACACCGACCTCGAGGGCGCCAATCTCCACACCTGTCTGGGCATTCGCTCGCCCCGGGTGAGCCTCGCCGACTTCGTCGCCGAGCGGGAGAGCGACCTGGCCAAGCTCCTGGTGGAGACGCCGGTCGCGAATCTGAAGATGATCGCCGCAACCGATGCGAATCTCGCCTGCGCACAGCCGGGAACGAGCCGGCGCATCGAGCTGCTAGCCGGACTTCGGCGGATGGATTGCGACGTCGTGTTCGTGGATTGCGGTGCGGGCTCCCACGCCGCGACGATCGACTACTTCCTGGTGGGGGACGGCGGTCTCCTGGTGCTGCACCCCGAACCCACCTCCGTCGAGAACACCTACAGCTTCCTGCGCGCCGCCTTCTACCGCCGCATGCAGGTGGCGATGAAGAAGCACGAGGTACGCGACCGGATCCGCGAGGCGATGGATCAGCGCAACCAGCGGGGCATTCGCACCCCCCTGGACCTGCTGCACGAGGTCGAGTCGATGGATCCGGGGGAGGGAAAGCGGTTTGTCTCGACCATGCGTGAGTTCCGCCCGCGGATCCTCGTCAACGAGGTGGTCACCGCGGAGGACGTCAAGCTCGGCTTCGCGGTCCGCAGCGTCTGTCGGAAGTTCTTCGGCATCGAAGCCGAGTACATCGGATACATCAATCGCGACGCGGCGGTGCACCAATCCGTGCTGCGGCGTCGGCTGATCCTGGATGAGCACCCCGGGAGCGACGTGGCCATCTACCTGCATCGAGTCGCGCGGAAGCTGATGGAGGCTCTCGGCCCGCCCGCGGCGCGAGTGGCGCACGCGGATCCGGGGGAGGTGATCCGATGAAGACGCTCGCGGAGATGTCCCACTACGAAGTGCTCGAGGTGACGCCGGATGCCAGTCCCGAGGATCTGGAGCGCGCCTACCGCCTGGCCCGGGCAACCTACGCGGAGGACTCCCTCGCAGTCTATTCGGTCTTCGCAGAGGAGGACTCCTCCGCTCTTCGCGAGCGCATCGAGCTGGCCTACCGCGTCCTGACGGATTCCCAGCAACGCACGGTCTACGATACCTCCCTCGGCTCCGAGGTGGCGCGAGAAGACGAGATCAAGATCGCCCTCGATCTCGTGCTGGAGGATGAAGACGTTCCCCACCCCACTCCCGAGGTGGCGCCAGAGATCACCGAGTTCGACGACTTCGAAGAGGAGGATGGGGGCCGCGTCGATGGGGCCTGGCTGCGGCGATTCCGCCTGCGCCTCGGCGTGGAGATCGAGCGGATCGCGTCGATCACCAAGATCAATCCCACCTATCTCCGATACATCGAAGAGGAGAAGTTCGAGGATCTTCCCGCTCCCGTCTACGTGCGCGGCTTCGTCAGCGCGTACGCCCGCTGCATCGGCCTGGAACCCGGACGCGTCGTGTCCGCTTACATGGAGCGGCTGGGCGGTACGCGCAGGGCCGAGGCGCAGGGCCAGAGGCGCGGGTGGAGGTGACCGCCTCCGCGGCGGGAGTGACCGATGTCGCGAATCACTGATCCGCAGCGGGCCGAGCGGCTGGCTCGCGCCGTCATCTCCGACGTGATGCTGTACAACGTCGAGCGGGTGCGGGCGGGCATCGAGACGGACGATCTCTTCGATCGCCTGCGCCCGGAGCTCGACGAGGCACGCGCATTCTTCGAGCGTCGGGTCGACCCCGAGGTGGCTGCCAAGAGCAACGCCTTCGATCGCGCCCTGGTGGACGTACTGGTCTTTCGCAGCGCTGGGATCCGATCGCAGATATGGTGAGCTTTCTGGTCGGCGAAGCGGACGCCGACAATCGCCTGGACCGAGCCCTCGCCGCGGTGGCGGGAATCACCCGTTCCCAGGCGCGACGTTGGATCGACGAGGGACTCGTCGAGCTGAACGACCGACCGGCCCGTCCCAGCGAGCGGGTGGCGGAGGGCGACGTCCTCCACGCCCGGCCACCGGCGCCGGTTCCCCCCGTGGCGGTGCCCGAGGCGATCCCACTCGACGTGCTCTACGAGGACCGGGACGTGATCGTCGTCGACAAGTCGGCGGGGATGGTCGTGCATCCCGGGCCCAGTCACCCGCGCGGCACCCTGGTGAACGCGTTGCTTCACCACTGCGAGGATCTCGCCGGGATCGGCGGCGTGCTCCGCCCCGGCATCGTGCACCGTCTGGATCGCGGGACCTCGGGCGTGCTGATCGCGGCGAAGCACGACGAGGCGCATCTCGCTCTGGCCGAGCAGTTCAGGGACCACAGCGTCGAGCGCGTCTACCTCGCTCTCGCGCGCGGTGCGCCGGGCGAGGATTCGGGGAGGATCGAGCTGCCGATCGGCCGCCATCATCGGGACCGCAAGAGGATGTCGGTGTCGACTCGCTCCGCTCGGCCCGCCCGCACCGCATGGACCGTGCGGCGGCGTTTCCCGGCGGGCGGAGTGACTCTGCTCGAGGTGCGGCCGGAGACCGGTCGAACCCACCAGATCCGGGTACACCTGGCGGCGACGGGGCTTCCGATCGTGGGAGATGCGGTCTACGGGCGCTCCAGGGGACGGGCTTTCGCGATCACCCGTCCCGCCCTCCACGCCGCGGTGCTCGGATTCGAGCACCCGCGGAGCGGCGAACGGCACCGCTACGAGGCGCCGCTTCCGCCGGACTTCGCCGGGCTCCTGGATGCTCTCGCGAAGAGGGGTTCGGCTCCGTGACGGCTCTTCCCGAATCGCTCACCCACCCTCTCTTCTCCGAGGCCGGTATCGTTCACGGATTCGGCCAGCGCGGCTCGCGGGAGCCGGACCGCGTGATCCGCCCCATCCAGCGGCACGGCACGGAGGTGGCCTTCGTCCGCGACGCGAGCGACAGCAATCCCGGTCGGGCCGACGCGGTGGTCTCGACCCTGACGAGCGCACCGGTCGGCGTGCTTACCGCGGACTGTGTTCCGGTGCTCCTGGCCGTGGATGGCGGCCGGGTCGTCGCCGCCGTACACGCGGGATGGCGCGGCATCGCGGCGGGCGTGGTGGCCGGCGCGTTCGAGGCGATGGCTCGCTTCGCCGGTCCCTGGCGTCACGTCGCGGCGGTGATCGGGCCCCACATCGGCGCCTGCTGCTACGAGGTCGACGCACCCGTCATCGAACGACTCCGGGTTCGCTTCGCCACCGCGTTGGACGCGGCGCTCTCTCCCTCGCGCCCGGATCACTCGATGCTCGACCTCCAGGCGCTGGTCCGGATGGAGCTCCGCGGCGCCGGCGTTGGATCCGCGGACGTGGGCTGCTTCCCGGACGCCTGCACCTGTTGTGACGCGAAACGCTTTCACTCCCATCGCCGCGATGGCGCTCGAGCGGGCCGCTTGCTTCATTGGATCGCGGCGAATGCCGCAAAGCCGCCGGCCCCTTGAGCTGGTGGCTTCCGTGGCGAAGGGAGGACGCTCCGCGTTGCTCGCCCTTGACACGCCCCACGGGGCGCCTTAGTGTCAGGCGCGAACTCCTGGCGGCCGGAGGCATTTCGACACAGGCCGTTCCCCTCAAAAACCTCCCCGGGCCGCGAGATGGCCGATTGAGGCGCCGAGCAGGACCCGGGATCCAGTTTTCCATCAACTTCTTGGGCTGAACTTCCGAACGAGATAGCAGTAGAGCCGAGCCCAGATAGACCCGCCCTTCGGTAGCGCGCCCGTTCCTGAGAGCGCACCGCCGGGAGTGGCGCACGAGGTCGCGCCAGTGCGCCTCGTTTGTGAGTCGGCTCGCGAGCCCCACCCAAGCTTTCGCTCCCATCCGATGATCCCACCACACACGAGAGAGATCCTTTGACGACCACACGGGTACCCGACGGGAATGAGCTGAACGGATCCGCACCGGGAAGCTCGGACAACCGGAACTCGCGGCGAGGGCGCGGCCGGCGCAACCGGGGAAACGGCTCTCGAAGGTCGCGTGAGCTCCAGGACGCAGAGGAAGAAGCATCCCAGGAGGAGTGGTACGCGGAAGGCGACGACAGCGGGGAGCGGATGAACGTCTCGGACTTGAAGGCCAAGAGCGTCACCGACCTCGCCGCGATCGCCGAGGGCCTCGCGGTCGAGAACGCGGGAGGACTCCGGAAGCAGGATCTCCTGTTCGCGATCCTGAAGGCCCAGACCGAGAAACGCGGAAGGGTCTACTCGGAGGGGGTGCTCGAGATCCTGCCCGACGGCTTCGGCTTCCTCCGCGCCCCCGATCAGAACTACCTCGAGGGGCCGGACGACGTCTACGTGTCACCTTCCCAGATTCGGCGCTTCAACCTCCGCACCGGGGACACCGTCAACGGGCAGATCCGGCCACCCAAGGAGGGTGAGAAGTACTTCGCGCTGCTCAAGGTCGATTCGATCAACTTCGACGACCCCGAGGCGAATCGCCACAAGATCCTGTTCGACAACGTGACGCCGCTGTACCCCGAGGAGGGATTCCGTCTCGAGGCCAAGTCCGGAGGGCTCACCACGCGCATCATCGACTTGATCGCTCCGATCGGGAAGGGACAGCGGGCGCTGATCACCTCGCCGCCGAAGGCGGGCAAGACGATGATCCTGAAGGACATCGCCAACGCGATCGCCGAGAACCATCCCGAGGTCTATCTCATCGTGCTGCTGATCGACGAGCGACCCGAGGAGGTGACCGACATGCGGCGGAACGTGAAGGCCGAGGTAGTCTCCTCGACCTTCGACGAGCCGGCGACCCGCCACGTTCGGGTCGCGGACATGGTGATCGAGAAGGCCAAGCGTCTGACCGAGCACAAGCGCGACGTGGTGATCCTGCTCGACTCGATCACGCGCCTCGCGCGAGCTCACAACACCGTGATTCCCCACTCCGGGAAGATCCTCTCGGGTGGCGTCGACTCCAACGCCCTGCACAAGCCGAAGCGCTTCTTCGGCGCGGCCCGCAACGTCGAGGAGGGCGGCAGCCTCACCATCATCGGCACCGCGCTGATCGATACGGGGTCTCGCATGGACGAGGTGATCTTCGAGGAGTTCAAGGGCACCGGGAACAGCGAGCTGGTGCTCGATCGGAAGCTGTCCGATCGCCGCACCTACCCGGCGATCGACATCAACCGATCGGCCACCCGCCGCGAGGAGCTGCTCCTCCCCGAGACGACCCTCAACCGGATCTACGTGCTGCGGAAGGTCCTCGCCCCCCTGAATCCGGTCGACTCGATGGAGTTCCTGCTCGGCAAGGTCAAGGTCACCGACACCAACGAGGAATTCCTGGATTCGATGAACAGCTAGGGGCAAGCGCCACGCGCCGGAGGCGCGTGGCGCGCGCAGTGAGCCGCAGGCGAACGAAGTTCATCAGGATGAACGCACGCCTCCAGAGCCGCGGTTCCAGTCTCATCGAACTTCGCTCGGCTCCGCCTCGCAGCGCGCGGCGCGGGCAGGAGGCCCGCGCCGCTTGCGATCACACCCCCGATGGGCGACCGTTTCGGCATGGTCTCCTGGGTCATTCACGACGGTCATTCCGCGCCGGCCGGCGACCTGTCCGCGGCTCGCCGGGATTCCACCGGCCAATCGTAACCCCCCGAGAAATTTAGACTTTTCCGGATCCGGTCCCGATTCGTGACAGGGTCCCAGGCCCGCCAATGCTGGATCTCGCCGAAAGAATCGCCGATGCCACGGCGCGCGCCGCGGAGCTGGACGAGCAGCTCGCCGACCCCGCACTGGCGCGGTCCCCGGGCGCGTACGCCCGGGTCGCCAAGGAGCGGAGCTCCCTGCTCCGCCTGGTCGAGGCCGGCGCGCGCTATCAGGCGCTCCTCGCCGAGATCCAGGGTACCCGCGAGATCCTCGAGGACGAGGAGATGCGGGAGCTCGCCGAGAGCGAGCTCTCGGATCTGGAGGCGAAGCGGGAGGCGCTCGAGAAGGAGCTCGTGGAGCTCATCCTCCCCAGAGATCCCAACGACGAAAAGAACGTGCTCCTCGAGATCCGCGGCGGCGCGGGGGGCGAGGAGGCCGCGCTCTTCGCGGCGGATCTGTTCCGGATGTACTCCCGCTACGCGGAGCGGCGAGGCTGGAAGACCGAGCCGCTCTCGATCTCCGAGACCGGAACCGGGGGGATCAAGGAGATCGTGGCGAACCTGAGCGGCGAGGGCGTCTACGGCCGCCTCAAGTACGAGCGCGGGGTGCACCGGGTCCAGAGGGTGCCGGTGACGGAGTCGGCGGGGCGGATCCACACCTCGACGGTGACGGTGGCGGTGATGCCGGAAGCCGAGGAGGTCGACGTTCAAATCGACCAGAAGGATCTCCGCGTCGACGTGTTCCGGGCTTCGGGGCCGGGAGGACAGAGCGTCAACACGACGGACTCGGCGGTGCGCATCACCCACCTCCCGAGCGGAATCGTGGTGCAATGCCAGGACGAGAAGTCCCAGCACAAGAACAAGGCTCGGGCGATGAAGATCCTCCGCGCGCGACTCTTCGAGGCGGAGGCGCAGCGGCTGGCCGACGAGAGGGCCAGCGAGCGTAGGTCCCAGGTGGGCTCTGGCGACCGCAGCGAGAAGATCCGCACCTACAATTTCCCCCAGACGAGGGTCACCGATCACCGCGCGGGTGTTACCGTCCATAAGCTGGAGGGGATTCTGGAGGGGGAGCTGGACGATCTCCTCGATGGGGTACACGCCTACATGAGCGCCGAGCGCGAGAAGGAATAGGGAGCGTGGCCTGATGGGAGAGGCGCGCACATGGACGGTGCTGGACCTGCTCCGCTGGACGACGGAGCACTTCCAGTCCCGCGGAATCGAGGGAGCTCGTCTCGACGCCGAGTGTCTGCTCGCCCACGCCCTCTCCACGGAGCGGCTGCAGCTCTACCTGGATTACGACAAGCCGGTGCTATCCGACGAGCGCGCCCGATTTCGCCAGCTCGTGAAGCGCCGGGCCGACGAGCGGGTTCCGGTGGCCCTGCTCACCGGGCGCCGGGAGTTCTGGTCGCTGCCTCTGCGCGTGACGCCCGACGTGCTCGTGCCCCGTCCCGAGACCGAGACACTCGTCGAGGTCGCGCTTCGCCTGCAGCCCGAGCCGGACTCCGCGGCGCGCTTCCTCGACCTCGGTACCGGCTGCGGCGCGATCGCCCTGGCCCTCGCCAAGGAGCGACCCGAGGCGGACGTCACCGCGACGGACATCTCCGGGCCGGCTCTCGCGGTGGCGCGGCAGAACGCCGCGGAGCTGGGCTTCGAGGACAGGATCCGGTTCCTCCCGGGCGATGGCTTCGAGCCGGTTCGGGGGGAGCGTTTCGACCTGATCGTGTCGAACCCGCCCTACCTCGCCCGGAGCGAGGCGCCCGCGCTTGCGCCCGAGCTCTCCCACGAGCCTGGGGAGGCCCTCTTCGCCGCGGGCGAGGGGTTGGCGCTGCTGCAGCGGATCGTCGATGAAGCGCCGGGTTTTCTCGCGGCGGGGGGCGCCCTCGCCGTCGAAGTCGCCCCCCAACAGGCTTCCGAGATGACAGAATGGCTGGTGCGCGCGGGCTTCGCGCGTACCGAGAGCCACTGCGATCTCGCGGGTCGGATCCGCGTGGTCTCCGCCGAGTGGGGCGGCGGAGGGGCGAGAGCAAGCGCGGAGCTGGGGCGGGACTTTCTCCCCGCAGAAAAGGGGCAGGGCAATGGCCAGCCAAGCTAGTGGCAAGGGGATGTTGAAGGTCCTTCAGACCTCGGACGCGGGCTTCGAGGCCGCCTTCAAGGAGCTTTGCGGCCGCCGCGAGGAGCTCGACGAGAGCGTCGACAAGACGGTACGCACGATCGTGGAGCGGGTCCGCGAAGACGGGGACGAGGAGGTCATCGCCTACACCAGAAAGCTGGACGGCGCCAAGCTCGATCTCCTCGAGGTGGGCCACGACGAGTGGGAGGCGGGCTGCGAGCAGGTGGATCCGGCGGACCGCGCCGCCCTCGGGAAGGCGGCGATGCGCGTGCGCGAGTTCCACCGCAAGCGCATCCCCTCGAGCTGGGAGATGCGCGAGGAGGGCGGCGCCTTCATGGGACACCGGGTTCGCCCCCTGGAGAGGGTGGGGATCTACGTGCCCGGCGGCAAGGCCGCGTATCCCTCCAGCGTGATCATGAACGCCGTGCCGGCCTCGGTGGTGGAGGTGGAGGAGATCGTGATGGCGACGCCGCCCTCGAGGGACGGGACGATCCTCCCCGAGGTGCTGATGGCGGCCAAGGTCGCCGGCGTGCACCGCGTCTTCAAGATGGGGGGCGCCCAGGCCGTCGCTGCCTTCGCCTTCGGAACTGAATCCGTGCCGCGCGTGGACAAGATCGTGGGTCCGGGGAACGCCTACGTGCAGAACGCCAAGCGCCTCGTATTCGGGTGGGTGGACATCGACAGCGAGGCGGGTGCGAGCGAGGTCCTGGTGGTGGCCGACCGAACCGCGACACCGACCTGGATCGCGGCGGATCTCATCTCCCAGGCCGAGCACGAGGAGATGGCTTGCGCGGTGCTCATCACCACGGTGAAGTCCCAGGCGACGCGGGTCCAGGACCAGATCGCCAAGCAGCTCAAGCGACTGGATCGGGCCAAGATCGCCAAGGAGTCGCTCACGCGAAATGGCGCGATCATCATCGCCAAGGATCTCACGGAATCCATCGAGCTGGCGAATCGCTTCGCCCCCGAGCACCTGTTGCTGGCGATCTCCGATCCGGAAGCGGCGCTCAAGCGAGTGATGAACGCGGGCACCGTCTTTCTGGGGCACTACACGCCAGTGGCAGTGGGGGACTACCTGGCCGGACCGAATCACGTGCTTCCCACCGGCGGAACGGCGCGCTTCTTCTCCCCGCTCGGGATCGAGGACTTCCTGAAGCGGACGGCGTTCGTGCGCTTCGAGCCTCCCAAGCTTCGAGAGCTCGGGGCGGACGTGATCCGCCTCGCGGAGCTGGAGGGCTTCACTGGACACGGTGTGTCGGTGGAGTTCCGCCTGCAGAAGATCCGGCGCGCACGCCGCGAACGCGAAGCCGCTCGTGAGCTGGAGATCGATCTATGAGTCAGTCAGCAGCGCGAAGGGCCTCCGTCGAGCGAAAGACCCGCGAGACCGAGATCCGACTCGATCTCGACCTGGACGGAAGCGGCGACTACGACGTCTCCACGGGGATTTCCTTCTTCGACCACATGCTCGAATCCTTTGCCAAGCACGCGCTCTTCGATCTGCACCTGCGCGCCAAGGGCGATCTCGAGGTCGACTTCCACCACATGGTGGAGGACGTGGGGATCGTGTTGGGGAGCGCACTCCGGCAGGCGCGCGGAGAGGCCCGGGGAATCCGGCGCTATGGATTCCAGGTGCTGCCGATGGCCGAGGCGAAGGTCGAGGTCAGCGTCGACCTGTCGAACCGGCCCTGCCTGATCTACCGCGTGGATCTCGCGAACGACCGCGTGGGCGGATTCGACGTCTCCCTGATCGAGGACTTCCTCTACGCCTTCGCGCAGAACGGTGGGCTCGATCTCCACGTCGAGTGTCGCTATGGAAAGAGCCCTCATCACGTGGTGGAGGCGGTGTTCAAGGGGCTGGCGCGCGCGCTGCGGACGGCCCTGGAGATCGACCCGCGGGTCGACGGGCTCCCCTCCGTGAAGGACGCGCTGTAGCCGTGGCTCGCAGATCCCCCCGGGTGGCAATCGTCGACTACGGCGCCGGAAACCTTCGCAGCGTCGGCAAGGCGCTGGAGCGCTCCGGGCTGCGGGTGACGGTGAGCGGAGATCCCGCCCCTCTGCGGGAGGCGGATGGGATCTGTCTCCCCGGCGTTGGGGCCTTCGCCGACGCGGCGGCGAGTCTGCGCGCCAGGGGTCTCGACGAGGCCGTCATCGAGGCGATCGAGTCGGGGCGTCCCTACCTGGGCCTCTGCCTCGGTCTCCAGCTGCTCTTCGAGGAGAGCGACGAGCACGGCACGACCCCGGGCTTCGGTCTCCTGCCGGGTCGCATCGAGCATTTCGGCAGCCGGGATGCGGACCGGGGAGTCCTTCGCGTTCCCCACATCGGGTGGAACAGCGTGCGCTTCGAGGGCACCCACCCGATGCTGAAGGGGCTTCCTCCCGAGGACTGCTTCTACTTCGTGCACTCCTACCGCGCCGTTCCCCGGGAGGCGTCGCAGGTGGTCGGGACGACCGATTACGGTGGACCCTTTGCGGCGGCGGTGGCGAGGGACTCGGCCTTCGCCGTGCAGTTCCACCCCGAAAAGAGCCAGTCGGCGGGCAAGCGCCTGCTCGACGCCTATGCAAACTGGATTGACTCATGCTGAAGATCGCACCGCTCCTTCTGCTCGCTTTCGCAGTGGGCTGCGCGACCACGGTGAAGTCGCGCGACTTTCCCGCCCTCCGCGACAAAAGGGCGCCGATTGCGCGCATCGCGGTGGCGCCTTTTCGGGCCACGGGTAGCCTGGCGCGCGCGCCGGAGTCCACCGGGACGGCCCCCAGCGTGGCCACTGCGCTGGTCGCGCGCTACCTGAGCGAGGCGCTGGCCTCCCGGGGGGTTGCCGTGGTGCCCGCGGACGACGTGGCGCGCGCCCTCGCCACCCCGCTTTCCGACAACAGCCGACTGGTTCCCCGCGCGGTCGCTCAGCTCGTCGCCAAGGAGTTCGGAGCCGATGCGCTCTTGCTCGGCGAAGTCTCCCGCTTCGAGGAGCGCAGCGGGCAGGCTGCCGGAACCCTGCATCCCGCAGGGGTCGGCTTCGAGGTGACCCTCTACACCGCGCCGGGCTCGAAGAAGCTGTGGAGCGGCGTATTCAGCGAGACGCAGAGGGCGCTCTCCGAGAACCTGCTCAGCAACTACCGCTACCCGGGTGGCGGGATGCGTTGGCTCACCGCCGAGGAGCTCGCCCAATGGGGCGCGTCAGAGACGGCGAACCAGATTCCGATCCAGTGATCTCACCTTGGCTGCCTTCGAGCTGATCCCCGCAATCGATCTTCTGGGGGGCAGGTGCGTGCGGCTCTCCCAGGGCCGCTACGACCAGGCGACCGTCTACGGGGATGACCCTTCCAAGATCGCTGCGGACTTCGCCCGCCATCCGCTCAGGCGGCTGCACGTGGTGGATCTGGACGGTGCGAAGGCCGGAAGACCCTGCAATCGCCAGGCGGTGGCCGCCATCCTGGAGGAGGTGGGAGGAATCCCGGTCGAGCTGGGAGGCGGCATTCGAACCCTCGCGAGCGTCGAGTCGTGGCTCGAGCTGGGCGTCGACCGGACCATCCTGGGGACCGCCGCCCTGCGCGATCCGGAGCTGGTCCGCGAGGCGGGTGCCCGCTTCCCGGGCCGGATCGGGGTGGGTATCGACGCGCGGGATGGGCGCGTGGCGGTGGAGGGGTGGCTCGAGACCAGCGACGTCGGCGCGACGGAGGTGGCGAAGCGCTTCGAGGGCGCCGGGGTGGCGGCGATCATCCACACCGACATCTCCCGCGACGGGATGCAGAGCGGCCCCAACTTCGAGGCCACCGCGAAGCTGGCTGCCGCCGTCGAGATCCCCGTGATCGCCTCCGGCGGCGTCGGGTCCGAAGAGGACGTGCGCGCCGCGGTTCGCCATGCCGGCGGGGGGATCTCGGGCCTGATCGTGGGCCGCGCTCTCTACACCGGCGCGGTGGATCTCGCGCGGGCCCTGGAGATTGCGGAATGCTGCTGAAGCGGATCATCCCCTGTCTCGACGTGGACCAAGGCCGCGTGGTGAAGGGTGTTCAGTACGTGGACCACGTGGATGCCGGCGACCCGGTGGAGGTGGCCCGGCTCTACGACGAGCAGGAGGCGGACGAGATCACCTTTCTCGACATCACCGCCAGCCACGAGGAGCGGAGGATCATCTTCGACGTGGTGGCCCGAACGGCGGAGTCGGTCTTCATGCCGCTCTGCGTGGGCGGGGGCGTCCGCACTCTCCAGGACATCCGCGACCTGCTGAACGCGGGAGCCGACAAGGTCTCGATCATGACCGCCGCGGTCTCGAATCCGGAGCTGGTGGAGGAGGCGGCGCTGATGATCGGGACCGCGAACCTGGTCGTGGCGATCGATGCGCGGCGAATCGATGACCCGGAGGGCTTCGCGGACCGGTCTGCCGGTCGGCGACGCGTGGATGTGACTCCCCAATTTGGGGGGGGTGGGGAGCCTTCCGGTGCCGATCCCGATGCTCCGGCCGTCTTCGAGGTCTACACCCACGGCGGAAGGCGGCCGACGGGGATCGACGCCGTCCAGTGGGCGCGGCGCATGGCGGCCGCCGGTGCCGGCGAGATCCTGCTCACCAGCATGGATCGGGACGGCACCAAGATCGGCTACGACATCGAGCTGGTCCGCTCCGTGGCCGACGCGGTGGCGATCCCGGTGATCGCGTCGGGCGGGGGGGGGACGCCGGAGAGCCTGGCCCAGGCCCTCGACGATGGACCGGACGGTGGTCACGCCCAGGCGTCCCTGGCGGCCTCCATCTTCCACTTTCGCGAGACCACCGTGGGACGCATCAAGAGCCGTCTGCTAGAGCTGGGAATCCCGGTCCGACCTCCCTCCCTTCCTTGATGGCACGGGACCCGTGCGCTAGCTTCCCCCGCCGGTGTCGATGGCCCCCATTATCCTGTTTTTGAAGCGCTTTTCGTCCCTCGTCGATCGCTCCTCCGGCGCTTCGTCGGGAGCGATTCCGGGTGGATCGGAAATCCGGTACCGCGGAACCGCGGTGGCCATCGGCCTTGTGCAACGAACCCGCAACTCGACACGCGAGCCGATCTCGAACCACTCACTGATGGGAGCGTTGTCTTTGCCGGGCGGGCCGGGCCCCATACATGGAAATGGGCTCGGGCTCTTGGAACGGAGGAGATCGGGAGGCGAATGCCGGTCATCAAGGTAAAAGACAACGAGCCCTTCGAAGTGGCGATGAAGCGGTTCAAGAAGCAGGTGGAGAAGGCGGGCGTCCTGACCGAGCTCCGCCGGCGTGAGTACTTCGACAAGCCGAGCGTGCGGAAGAAGAAGAAGGCGGCGGCAGCCAAGAAGCGAGCACTGAAGCGACTGAAGCGGATGGATCACTAGGCTGACGCTGGGGAGTCCCAGGGCCAATGGGTCGGATCCCGGAAGAGACAATCCAGGCGATTCGGGATCGCGTCGATGTGGTCGATTTGATCGGCCGCTACGTCACCCTTAAGAAGGCCGGGCGCAGCTTCAAGGGCCTCTGCCCCTTTCACCAGGAGAAGACTGCCTCGTTCACGGTGAACCCGGAGCGAGGGATCTTCTACTGCTTCGGCTGCCACGAGAGCGGCAACGCGATCGCGTTTCTGATGCGCCACGAGAATCTCACCTTTCCCGAGGCGGTGCGCGTGCTGGCGGCCGAGTGCGGGATCGAGATCCCCCAGACCGGCGGCGGCGAGCCCGGGGTCACCGAGCGGGTCCTGTCGGCCAACGGCGTCGCGCAGAAGCTCTACCGCGCCGCGCTCATGGCCTCCGAAGGCGGGCAGGCCCGCGCCTATCTCGAGCGGCGCGGTCTCGGCAAGGATCTCGTCGAGCGCTTCGGCGTCGGCTTTGCGCCGGATCGCTGGGACGCCGTCACGAGCGCTCTGGCGAGAGAGCGCATCCCCGCCTCGGTGGGAGAGCGGGCGGGACTCATGAAGCAGCGGGAGCGCGGGGGCCACTACGACCTGTTGCGGGGGCGCATCACCTTTCCGATCCAGGACGTGCGGGGCCGGGTGATCGGCTTCGGCGGCCGCGCCCTGCGCTCCGAGCAGGAGCCGAAATACCTGAATTCCCTCGAGAGCCCGGTCTTTCGCAAGCGGGAGGTCTTCTATGGCCTTCCCCTCGCCCTCGAGCCGATTCGCCGCAAAGACCGGGCCGTGATCGTCGAGGGCTACTTCGATCTGATCGCCCTGCACCGGGCCGGGCTCGAGGAGTCGGTCGCGACCTGTGGCACGGCGCTCACCGAGGGACATGCGCGCAACCTTCGCCGCCGCGCGCGCAGCATCGTGCTGCTCTTCGACGGTGACGAGGCCGGACAGCGCGCGGCTCTCCGCGCCCTCGAGGTGCTGCTTCCCCAGGGCCTTCGGGTCCGCGTGGCCGCCTTGCCCGCCGGCGAGGATCCAGATGACTTCCTGGCTCGCGGCGGCGCCGCCGCGCTTCGCGATCTGGTCGATTCGGCGCCGCCGGCACTGGATCTCGCCATCCAGCTCGCGGTGTCGGGTGGCTGCGCGACGCCCTGGGAGAAGGCCGACGCGGTGGCGGCGGTGGCGCCGCTTCTGGCCGTGGTTCCCGATCCGGTGGAGCGCGGGGAGTATGCCCGCCGCCTGGCCATGATGTGCGGAACCGAGGTGCGGGACGTGGATGCGGTGGTTCGCCGTCTGGCTCGCGGCAGCGAAGGTGCGGATCGGGAGCAGGAAGCACAGGCGGCGGCCCGGAGCGTGACCCCGGAGGACCGCCGGTTTGGCGACGTGGTGCAGATCCTCCTCGAGCATCCGGACCATGCCGATCAGGTGGAGGAGGACAGGCTGCTCGCCTGCGCTCCCGACGAGGCCTGGAACGAGCTCGCCGTCGCGGTGCTCGGGGAATGCCGGGAGGAGGGGGCCGTCGACGTGGCGGTTCTGGCGGATCGCTTCGAGGGGCTGGCCCGCGAGCGTCTGCTCCGGCTGGGCTCCTCGGCCGAAGGCCTCTTCGAGGATGCGGAGCGCGCCCTGCGCGCCCTGCGCGACACCGTGAAGTGGCTGGAGAAGCGACGGCAGCGCGCCGAGGCGAAGGCGCTCACCGCGAGACTTCGGATTCCCTCGGAGGATCACGAAGCGCTCCTGCTGGAGAAGGATCGCCAGCTCGAGCGACTCCGTCCCCCGGGCGGGACACAGCCTCACTGATACTGGGTTCGTATGGCGTCGATCGATGGCAGAGCAGATCCGAAGAAGGAGCCCCCCATGGCCTCAAGCGCGCCCGGAAGCCGACGGGGACCGTCCCACGATCCCGTCGCAGATGTGACCCCGACCGGGGCTCCCGAGCAGGCGGCCGCCCGTAGCTCTCGGACCGCGCGCGTTGCCGCGGCCCGCGAAGCGGTTCGTTCTCGGGACCGTGGCTCTCGCCGGAACGCCGAGTCGGAAGGCGCGGGTGTGAAGATCAGTCAGGAGACCCGTGACCTGCGCGTCGTCAAGAGGCTGGTCACCGAGGGGCAGCGCCGCGGATACCTCACCGTCGATGACGTCAACGGTGCCTTGCCCGAGGAGGTGCTGTCGACGGACCAGATCCACGAGGTCCTGGCCCTCTTTGGAGAGCACGAGATCACCGTCGTCGATTCGCAAGAGCCGAGGGCCACGAAGAAGGTCCAGGAGAGCCGCTCTCGCGCAGACCTCGGTGAGGGATCGCCTCGCACCAATGATCCGGTGCGAGTCTACCTGCGCGAGATGGGACAGGTGTCGCTGCTGAGCCGCGAGGGCGAGGTGGAGATCGCCAAGCGGATCGAGGTGGGACAGCACAAGATGCTCTACGCCACCGTGGGAAACCCGCGCGGGATTCGCGAGGTGCTGCAGCTCGGCGACCAGCTTCGCAGGAACAAGATCGAGCTCAAGGCGGTGCTCGATGGGCTCGATGCCCTGGAGCCGGAGCACACGCCTCTGGAGCGTCGCAAGATGCTGCTCCAGGCGCTGACCCGCATCCGGCGTCTCGAGGGCGAGGTCGGCAAGCGCACCAGCGCGATCGCCAACCATCGCACCAGCGATGAGACGCGCGCCCAGCTCCGGGAGGAGGTTCGGGCGCGTCATCGCCAGTGCGTGGACCTGCTGCTCGAGACGCGCTTCTCCAGCGCGAAGCTGCTCCGGATCAGCGCGGACTTCCAGAAGCTGGCCCGGGAGATGCGCGAGCTGGAGAGGAAGGCCGGGCGCGCGGCGCGGCCCTTCGGCGTGGGGAGCGAGGAGTTCGAACGGCTCGCCGTGATCTCCACTCGCCGCAGCAAGAAGGGGAAGGAGGCGCTCGAGCAGCTCGGAGGTGACCCGCAACGGATCGCGGCGGTCTTGGAGGAGATCGCGGGGATCGAGAAGACGCTGCGGAAATGCGAGAGCGAGATCCGGATCGATCGCGAAGCCGGCCGCGAGGCCACCAAGCGGTATCGCGAGGCGCACCGCGAGACCCTCCAGGCGAAGAGCGAGCTCACCGAAGCGAACCTGCGTCTGGTCGTATCGATCGCCAAGAAGTACACCAACCGCGGCCTCCAGTTCCTCGACCTGATTCAGGAAGGCAACATCGGGCTGATGAAGGCGGTGGACAAGTTCGAGTACCAGCGCGGCTACAAGTTCTCGACCTACGCCACCTGGTGGATCCGTCAGGCGATCACCCGAGCCATCGCCGATCAGGCGCGGACCATCCGGATCCCCGTGCACATGATCGAGACGATCAACAAGCTTCACCGGGCGGGGAAGCAGCTGGTACAGATGCTCGGCCGCGAGCCGTTCCCCGAAGAGCTCGCGGAGAAGCTGGAGATGTCCCTCGACAAGGTGCGGGCGGTGCTCAAGATCGCGAAGGAGCCGATCAGCCTTGAGACCCCGGTCGGCGAGGAAGAGGACAGCAGCCTGGGCGATTTCGTCGAGGACAAGAACGCGGTGAATCCCCAGGACGCGGTCGTCGAGCGGAGTCTCTCGGATCAAACCCGCCGCGTGCTGGCGACCCTGGCGCCGCGCGAGGAGCGCGTGCTGAAGAAGCGCTTCGGCATCGGTGAGCGCGCCAACCACACCCTCGAGGAGGTGGGCCACGACTTCGACGTGACCCGCGAGCGGATCCGCCAGATCGAGGCCAAGGCCCTGCGCAAGCTCCGCCATCCCAGCCGGAGCCGCATGCTCAAGAGCTTCGTCGACGACTGACCCCGTTGGCGTCTGCCGACGCCTAGTGGTGGAACAGGCGCAGGTTGGTGTGGACGAGGGTGATGCCGTACTCGCGGCAGGCCTGCTCGATGTCCTTGTCGCGGGTCGACCCGCCCGGCTGGGCGATGAAGCGCACCCCGTGGCGCTGGGCGTGGTCGATGTTGTCGCGGAAGGGAATGAACCCGTCGGAGATCAGGCTCACGCCGTCGAGCTTGGAGAGCCACTCGCGGCGCTCGTCGTCGGTCAGGAGATCGAGGGAGCCCTCCAGACACTCCTCCAGGGCCTCGTTCTCGAAGCGGGTCAGGTCACCCTCGATGTAGCGGACCCGCCAGTTGATGCGCTCCTGCCGCTTCACCCCCTTCTTGAACTTGAGCGCGAGCACCTTGGGATGGGTGCGCAGATACCAGAGATCGCCCTTCGAGCCGGCGAGCTTGGTGCAGTCGACGCGAGACTGCTGGCCCGCGCCGATCCCGATCATCTGACCGTCCAGCGCGTAGCCGACCGAGTTCGACTGGGTGTACTTGATCGCCACCAGCCCCAGCAGCAGGTCGCGGCGCGCGGCGTCGGTGAGCTCGCCGCAGATCACCTCGTCGAGGTCGCTCGCGCACACCATCCGGTTGTTGCGGTCCTGGACCAGCCGCATCCCGAAGACCTCGCGCGCCTCCTGCTGCGGAGGCCGGAAGCCGGCATCGGCGCGCAGCACGATGAAGCCGCCGCCCTTCTTTCCCTTCAGGATGTCGAGCGCCTCGGGCTCGAAGTCCGGCGCCACGATGCCGTCCGAGACCACCCCCTTCAGGAACTTGGCGGTGGCCGTATCGACGGGATCCGAGAGCGCCGCGAAGTCGCCGAAGGAGCACTTCGGGTCGGCCCCGCGGGCCCGGACGTAGGCGAGGGCCGCGTCGGTGAGCTCCACCCCCGGCACCTCGTAGGCCTCGGCCAGGGCGGGATCGAGCTCGCAGGCCACCGCCGCGCCCGCCGGCGAGACGTGCTTGAACGAGGTGGCGGCGGCGAGCCCGGTGGCCTGGCGCACCTCGGCGACCAGCTGCCAGGCGTTCAGCGCGTCGAGCAGGTTGATGTAGGACGGATTGCCGTTCAGGAGCGTGAGCGGCGCGCTGCCCGGCTCGAGGGGCTCGATGCTGGCGAAGCTCTGATGGGGGTTGCATCCGTACTTGAGCTGCATGGCTGACTCCAGGGTGGGTGGCGTAACGGGCGGGCCTGGGCGCCGATGATCGCAGCAAATCCGGCCGATCTCAAACGGCGCCCGCCCGCCTTTCCCGTGGTACCCTGAAGGCCCCAGGGCCCTTAGCTCAGTGGTTAGAGCAACCGGCTCATAACCGGACGGTCCCAGGTTCGAACCCTGGAGGGCCCACCATTAACCCCGCGAGATTTCTCACTTTTGCTTCGCGAGATCTTGTCGCCAGCTTGTCGCCAACTCTGCTTTTCAGCCGCTCCGTCGTCGGTGGGCGAATGACGCGCGGGCACGCGCAACACCTCGACGAGGGCGTTGTCCGCCAGCCGCGCATAGCGGCGTGTGGACTGGATCGACGCATGCCCGAGGAAGCGCTGCAGGTGGCGCTCGGGTACACCGCGGCGAGTGGCATTCCATCGGCCACCTGTCCGCGGATCTGCTCCATGAGTCGTCGTGCTGTCTCCTCATCGGTGAGCCGGATCCCGCGATGCGACCAGACGCGTCCGTAGGGTCGGAAGTCCAGGTAGAACTCCCGCACCGCCGCCTTTCCGCGCTTGCGGCTCCGGATGCGTCCGAGCTTGCCCACGAGCGCCCATCGTACCGCATGCTCGGTGCGAGCAGTGTCCTCGAGGATGCGCGCGGCTGAGAGCATCCTCAACCGTTCCCTCGAAGCAGGATGGCGGCACTCCCGGCCACGTGATCCCTTTCTCCGGGGGGTGATTCCCGAGGAAGCAAGGCGCATGCCAGCGCTACGGGCCCACCTGCGTTGCGCAAGTGCTTGCACCGCCGACGCTTCCACCGCGCGGCCCAAGCGAGCCGATCGACGTTGGTCGTTGCCGTCGCGCCAGGCGCGACCAGACGACCGAACGCAGCGTGCTATTGGCGCAGGCGACAAACCGATCAGCGCGATAGGAACCGGGGAGGAGGCGCTCTCGGAAGCAGAGGCCAGCAAGTGAGCGAGCGGAGCGCGCGCCATCACTTTCAGACCTACGTCAGCCGGGACCTCTACGAGCAGGTCCTGAGAGAGGCCGCGGTGCAGCGGCAGACCGTCTCCGAGCGCATCCGCGCCGCTCTCGAAGAGATCTATGCCATCGGCGAGGAGCTGGGTCGGCCGTTCGAGCGGGAGCACGGCGAGGGGTCACGCGGAGCTCGCCTGGGGCATCGGGTCCTCGGGCAATTCGAGGAGCGGATTGTGGGCGGCTTCAGCCGACAGATCGGCGAGATCCAGGCCCCTCGGGAACAACTTCGACGTCTGGAAGCGATGGTCGACCGCCAGTACGTCGGCTTGATGCTCCAGCTCCCGGATGTTGGCGCAGACGAGGAGCAGAAGCGGTCAGCAAGCGCCAGCCGCAGGTACCACGCCTGGCGTCGCGCGGTGGAGAAGCTCCTCGGCTCTACCACGCGACGCCCGTAGGACTCCCTCGACTGCGACTCGCCGGCGACTTCCCCGACGGCGGTGCTTGCGCAGCGCGTGCAGCCCAGCCGACGGCTGGCGCAGCGCCGGCGCGCGATCGGCAGCCCCGCGACGCAATCGGATCATATTGCGGACGACGCGCCAATCCGCGGATCACTCGACGAAAGGCGCGCAGGATCAATTGCTTGGCGCGAATCCAATATCACTCATCTTGCCGTGGATCTGACACCCACCGGTGTCTTCGGATTTCCGTCTGGGCAGGCGGTCTTCCGTTGCTCACCGGCTTCCGCTCTCGTGCCGCCGCGCGACCAGACTTATGCCGGCGATGCGGCCAGGAATCTCCGATACCGCTCCTCGAGAAGGTCCGGACGCGGCTGTTGCTCCGACCGCCGCGGGACAAGAATCCGGCGTTCGTGGAACTCCTGAAGGCCGTGAATCAGCATCGGCCCGTCCTCTTCGTCGAGGATGTCTCGCCGCACCTGGATCACCAGATCGGGGCGGACGGCGATGAAGTTCTGGTCGAAGGCGGCGTGGTGGAGCTTGCAGAGCGCCAGGCCGTTGTAAACCTCAGGAGTGCCACGGGGATCCGAGTCCGGCAGGATGTGCGCCGCATCGAGGAGCTTCGCATGGCGGAGCCGGCAGAGCGCGCAGCGCTCCCGGTAGGCCCGCAGCACCCGCATGCGGAACGAACGCTGGTGGAGCCGCTGCCGGGTAGTGACCGTGATGTATTCCCGCCGCGCGTCATCCGATCTCTCCGCGACGGCCTCGAGCCCGTCGCTCACGTACTGGGCGTCGTCCACCGCGACACGGAACCGCAGCAACCCCGGCTCGTCCCCCACCACGTACACCGGCCAGGCCGCGAAATACTCCCCTTTGACAACTCCGTGGAAGTAGATGAGCGGCCGCCGCGCCTCCATCGCCCGCCGCAGGCCGACGTTCTGGTGGTGCTTCGGATCGGTGCCGCGGTAGCGGTACAGGAGCAGCGACCCGTCCCCGGTGAAGCCGTCGTCGTAAGGCGCCGGGCGGTTCGGCTCCGGCGGCGCCGTCGTGATCGAGAGCGGGAGCTCCGGCAGGACGGCCGGCTTGAAGATGCCCTGGATCCCTTTCAGCGCGACCGGCTGGCCCCTGAACTCGAAGCCCTCCCAGAGCACCTTGGCCGGCAGCACCTCGCCGTGGATCCGGATCTGATCGGCCAGGAACTCGAAAGCAGCAAGCCGAATCTGCATGTCCAGATCGCCGCCAGGCATGCGATGATTCTACTTGGAGAGGCCGGACTCCGGGCTCCGAATCAGCCCGGGGAATGGCAAAGCCTCAAGGCCCATGAAGGCGTACGTCGGCATCACGGACTACGAGTGGTACCAGCTCCTGGCGAGCCGCCCCGAGCTCGAGGAGGTGAACTTCTGGCAGCCGGGCGGGAGCCGTCTCTTCGGCGCGCTCGAGCCGGGCGGGCTATTTCTCTTCAAGCTTCATGCCCCGCGCCGTTCGGTGGTTGGTGGTGGCTTCTATGCCCACTCCACGAAGCTTCCGGTGAGCCTCGCGTGGGACGCGTTCGGCGAGGGAAACGGGGCCCGCTCACTGAGAGAGATGCGGTCGCGCATCGAGAAGTATCGAAGGGCGCCGGCGGAGTCCCATGAGGACTACACGATCGGCTGCATCCTGCTCGAGCAGCCCTTCTTCCTGCCGGAGGAGATATGGATCCCCCCGCCGCCGGACTGGCACCCCAACATCGTTCAAGGGAAGACCTACGATCTTCGCGCAACGCCGGGCCGGTCGCTCTGGCGGCAGGTCGAGGAGGCGATCCGGGCGAAGGACCCCCAGCAGCCGTGGCCGGCGGAGTGGCGGGATCCTGATGCCCCCCGCTACGGCGAGCCCCTCCTCGTCCGGCCCCGGCTCGGTCAGGGCAGCTTCCGCATCCTTGTGACCGATGCCTACCAGCGCCGCTGTGCAGTTACCTCGGAGCGCGTGCTGCCGGTACTGGAGGCGGCACACATCCGCCCCTACGCCCACGGTGGAGAGCACCGCGTCGACAACGGCCTCCTCCTTCGCAGCGACCTTCACACCCTCTTCGACCGGGGCTACGTGACCGTCACGCGCGAGCTCCATCTCGAGGTGAGCGGCCGCATTCGCGAGGATTTCGAGAATGGCCGCCACTACTACGCTCTGCACGGTCACAAGGTGCGAGTGCCTGCCCGACCTGGCGAGCGGCCCGCTCAGGCATTCCTCGAGTGGCATAACGAACGGGCGTTCCTCGGCTAACGCCCCCGCGAGACGGCTGCCGCCGGGCGACATGCCTGGAGCCGGCTCTCGCGGTGGTACCAGGCACAGCGGCGAGCCCACAGGCGACCTCGTGAGCCGGCTCCTGAACGGCATTTCCCCTCGGGGATAATCTATATCGATTTCTGCCCTGTTTATAAGAAATTGATAAACCCGGATAAACTCCGTATAAGGATCACCATGGACCCCATCCGGAACCCCTATGCCCCCGGCGCGGGATCCCGGCCGCCGGTGCTTACCGGGCGGGACGATGAGCTTCAGGCGTTCCGCGTTCTCCTCGAGCGCCTGCGCCGCGGCCGCCCCGAAAAGAGCCTGATCATCACGGGCCTGCGGGGCGTGGGGAAGACGGTGCTGCTCAACACCTTCGGATCGATTGCAGAGGAAGCGAAGTTCGCCACGGCGTTCACCGAGATCACGCACGAGACCGAATTCCGCCCCCTCATGGCACGTTTGATCCGGCGCACCCTTCTGTCCCTCAGTCCCGTCGACCGGATGAAGGAGCGCGCGCTCCGTGCGGCGGCCGTGTTCAAGGCCTTCACGCTGAAGCTGCCAGAGGGCCCCGAGATCAGCGTTGACGTGGAGGCTGCCCTGGGGCGGGGGGATTCCGGCGACCTGGGCGAGGATCTGGCCGACCTGTTCGTGGCGGTCGGTCGCGCCGCCGCCGAGCACGACTCGGGGGTCGTTCTCCTCCTCGACGAGATCCAGTTCCTGGAGCGTTCGGAACTCGAGGCGCTCATCGCGGCGCTCCACCGTACGGCTCAACAGGCACTGCCGGTCACTCTCGTCGGCGCCGGCCTGCCGCAGATCCCCGAACTGACAGGCGCCGCGAAGTCCTACTCCGAGAGGCTGTTCAACTTCCCCAGAATCGGTTCTCTCTCTCAGAAAGCGGCCCGTAAAGCCTTGGTCCTACCTGCCGAGGAAGAGGACGTTCAGTACGAAGAAGATGCTCTCGAGGAGATCATCCGCTTCACGGAGGGCTACCCCTATCTCCTCCAGGAATTCGGAAGGCACATTTGGAACGTGTCCGCTGGACCAACGATCAGGCTTCAGGATGCGCTGGACGCACGCCAGGCCGTGCAGCTCCAGCTCGACGAGAATTTCTTCCGTGTGCGTGTCGCGCGCTGCACGAAGGCGGAGCTGGAGTACCTGCGGGCGATGGCCGCGCTTGGCGATGCGCCCTATCGGTCCGGTGATATCGCAGCGAAGCTCGGTCGCCCCGGCCCCCAGAACGTGGCGCCCATCCGATCGCGATTGATCGAAAAAGGTCTGATCTTCAGTCCCTCACACGGGCTCAACGAGTTCACCGTTCCCCATTTCGCGGACTTCATCCGCCGAAATCCGCCATCATGATCTGGCGCCTGAACTCATCGGTTCCAGGTTGTCCCGCGCACACAGAGATCGCTGCATCAAGAACCAGCCCAGCGGAGGTCGCTTAAGGAACTAACCTCGCCGAAGCGACACAAACCATCAGCCTATCATGCAGACATACGCTACGCAGGACGTGGTCCGGATCATCGAAGGCTACCGGATGTTGGAACGTCGTGGAGGGCTTTCCCGACTTCTCAAGACGGTGTCGCGATGCAGCAAGTGCGCGAAGTGTTACCCCGACCGATGCGATCATCCTGTTTCGTCATTGGTGCGGCCTCTGCCGCTGCACCGGCTCCTCACGGAAAGCGATGTCAAGAGATACGCTATTCGGATTAAGCGGGACCACGCCTTCCTCAGGGAGTTGTTCGCGACGTTATCTTCGGCTGACGAGGTCCGGGGCGCAATGGGCTCGGCCAAGTTCGCGATTGGCCTATCGCCGTGGCTGGACCGCTGCATGCTGTTCAGGTTCAGCAGGCAGACCAAGCTCATGGTTGTCGGAATCGACTACAAGCATTTTCCGGCCTTCTTCTCACAGGCCCGCGACCACAACTTCCCGCTGGACAGCTATCGCAACAAGAACAACATCTGGGGACCAACCTGGAGGCGATTCTGGACCAATCTCCTTGGAAGTCCGTACGATGATCAACGAGTGGATGACTTCCTGGCTTCCACAGGAACGTACATGACGAACTC
Organism: uncultured Spirochaetales bacterium; assembly: GCA_964615365.1. Classification (GTDB taxonomy): domain Bacteria; phylum Myxococcota_A; class UBA9160; order UBA9160; family UBA6930; genus CAVXZE01. Next base: position 1,472 of record CAZTOU010000005.1, on the reverse strand, counting down.
AATGCTCTGCTTTGGCGGAGCTGCGTCTCCGGGCCATCACAACTACAGATATCTGGAGTGCTGTAGACCTCACATCGAAAGCCAGATCCGAATCGCGCGTCCAGACATCATCGTCTCGTTCGGGAACCTGGGATGTCGCAATGTCGCATCCATGTTGCTTGAGGAGAATCCCGACAACAACCTGGTACGACGCCTTGCACAATCGCTGAGTCCGCTTGGCATAATGAGGACTGCTGCCTCCAGGGCACGCGTGGCTTCCGGGATAGCGGCGCAGTTTGCGTCTCGTCCCGTCGTGTTCTGGCCCATGTACCAGCCAGCGAGAAGTCACATGTACCGGTTCCCCGGCGACTATGCCGTCTTGAGGAAGTTGCTCGGCGTCACGAACACGGTCCGGGAGCGGTGAGATGTCGCCAAGTCCGGTTTTCCGCCGGATCCTCATCGGTAGGCTTGTGGCGGCTCGCACGCGCAACACCTCGACGAGGGCATTGTCTGCCAGCCGGGCATAGTGGCGTGTGGACTGGATCGACGTGTGACCTGTCAGGGCAACTTGGATCGTTGGGGCTGTCGAGTTAAGAGACACTTCTGCCACCGGGCGAGGAGGGGTCCAATGGCCAAGGGAGCAGGAGAGTCTGCGTAGAAGGTCGTCAAGGATATCCGGCGTAGGACACGCAGGCGGTTCTCGGCAGAAGGGACGATCCGCATTGTGCTCGAGGGGTTACGGGGCGCGGAGAGCATCGCGACGCTTTGTCGCCGCGAGTTGCAGGAATCTGCCGAAAGATGCGACCCTCCCTTCCAAGCCCGGGCCCCTGGCCCTCGATAGGGAGGCTGGTCGTGTCTGATACCCGTGTCTCGTCCGGCTGGGCTGCGCCGCCTTGCGCAGATCGATCCCAAGGCTCGCCTCGAGGATCTGATGTCCCGTCCCTACCAGTACCGCGGGTGGGAGGACGTCTACCGCGACGAGTGGACCTGGGACGACGTGGTCCGCGTCTCCCACCTCCGCGTCAACTGCATCGAGACCTGCTCCTTCGACGCCTACGTGAAAGACGGCATCGTCTGGCGCGAGGAGCAGAACGCCAACTACCCCCAGGAGTTCAAGGACGTCCCCGACTTCAACCCCCGGGGCTGCACCGCGGGCTGCGCCTACAGCGCGCAGATGTACGACCCCACCCGCATCCGCTACCCGATGAAGCGCATCGGCGAGCGGGGCTCGGGACGTTGGCAGCGGCTCAGCTGGGACCAGGCGCTGGGGGAGATCGCCGACAAGCTGATCGACGTGATCAGCGAGGACGGACACGACTGCGTCATGTACGATCACGGCACCACGAACAACGACGCCGGCATCGCCACGACCATGGAGCTGTTCCTGTTTGTGAGGGGTCTGGCTGCCACCAGCATCGACTCCTGGGCGGGAGTCGGCGACCTGCCGGTGGGTCTGATCCAGAGCTGGGGCACCTACATGAGCGAGGGGACCG
>CAZTOU010000004.1:144328-171998 GCA_964615365.1 uncultured Spirochaetales bacterium | reverse complement strand
AGCTACCTCTCCAGGAGCGTGACCTTTGGGGGCGCCCTCCGCTTCGCCCTCACCATCGTGCTGCCGCTCCTGGGCACCTGGATTCTCACCTCGCTGATCGTCATGGTTGGATTCGTCTTCTTCGTGATTCCCGGGCTGTTTCTCCTGCTCATGTTCGTGGTACTGACACCGGTGATGGTGACCGAGGGGGTCTTCGGCTTCGCGGCGATGGAGCGAAGCTGGAGTCTGATGAAGGGGAACCTGCTCCGCGCGCTCGGCCTCCTGATCGTGACCGGCATCCTCTCCTCGGCGCTCACCGCGGGGGTGGGGATGCTGGCGGGCTTCATCCCGCTGATCGGCAGCGTGGTGGCCGGCATCGCCCAGGCTGCCGCCAGCGCCTTCGGGACCGCCGCTCTGGTGGTGCTCTACTTCGACATCCGCTGCCGCAAGGAGGCCTTCGATCTCGAGCACCTGGCGAGCCAGGTGGAGTCCGACGGAGGCGTGCGCCCCGGTGGCATTGCGTAGCCGACCATGGCCGCGGCTTCCCCGCTGAGCGACGAGGAGATCCGCAGCCTCGCCGCCGAGATCCTGAGCCGGGAGGAGTACTTCCGGCCCGGCCTGGCCGAGGAGGCCTGGCGGGCGCTCCTGGCGAAGATCCTCGGCTTCTTCGACTTCCTGGAGGCGCTGCGGATTGCGAGTCCCATCGTCTACTGGGCGATCCTGATCGGTCTCCTGCTGACCTCCCTGCTGCTACTCGCCCACGTCGCCTGGACGGTGCGCATCGCGCTCCGCATGCCGCGTCCGCAGGCGAAGGAGTCCGGAGGTCCGGTGGGGCCGGGGTTCCTCGAGCAAGCGGAGAGCCTGGCGCGGGAGGAGCGCTACCTGGAGGCGGCGCGCCGGGTCGAGCTGGGGACGCTCGAGCTTCTGCTCCGCCGTCGGTTGATCGCGCTCTCCCGCTCCGATCCCGGCCGTGAGCTCCGGGAGCAGGTGCGGCGCTCCGCGCTCCCCGAGGCCGAGCGGAGCGCGCTGATCTCGCTGCAGCGGCAGCTCGAAGCCGGGCTCTTCCGCGAGCACCAGGCCGACCGCTCTCTCTACCAGGCCTGGCTCGAGCTGCACCACCGCCTCGAGAACGTGGCGGCTCCGGCATGAGCCGGGCGACCCGCTCCGCGATCGCCGCGGCCGTGCTCCTCCTGATCGTGGGGATGCTGCTGCCGGACGACAGCGAGCGCCTGACGCCCACCAGCTTCGGGGTCTACCCGCACGGTCACCGGGCGGTCTTCGAGCTGCTGACGGAGCTCGGCTTTCCGATTCGGCGAAGCTTCGCGCCGCCGGATCGGATCACCGCGGGAAGCGCGGTCTGGTGGATCGCGCCCGACGGTCTCTGCGTTTCGGAGGAGGAGGCGCCGCTCTTCGAGCTGACCGACTTCCTGGAACAGGGGGGGACCGCGGTGGTCTTCCCGCCCCGCGATTGTTCTCGAATCGGCTCCCTCGAGATCCCCGGACGCGGCCGGTGCTGCGATTCCGACGATGCCGACGAGTCTGGCGAGGAGGAGGCGGAGGAGCCCGAGGACGAAGAGCCGACCGAGCCCGACCCCTTCGATCGCTGGCTCGCCGGGGATTTCTCCGTCGACGGGCCTCCGACGGAGCTCCAGCGGCTGGAGGGGGAGCCGGGGCCGGGACGCCGGGAGCTCGACGCGCCGCGGCTTCGCCGCTTCTCGGAGACCGGCGACTTCGAGGTGCGCGCGTGGCTCGACGGCGATCCCTTCATCCTGGAGAAGCCGCTGGGCGGAGGGACCCTGGTTCTGGTGGGAGACGCGACCTTTCTCACCAACGGGTTTCTGGATCACGCCGATGCGGCGCCCCTGGTCGTGGACCTGGCGACGCACTACGGTGTCGATCTACTGGACGAGTTCGCCCACGGCATGCACCGGGGACGCCACCCCATCTCCTACCTGGCCCGCTCCAGCGCGCTGCCGGTCTTCGCGGGCCTCGCCCTCCTGGGGCTCCTGGCGCTCTGGCGCGGATCGACGCTCCCCGGGCGCTCCCTCGAGGCGGTCGATCTCCCGGCGCCGGCCCTGGATCGCTTCGTGGCCTCGCTCGCCTCTCTCTACGCGCGGAGCCGGGACCAGGGCCGGGTGGCGGAGCGCTACCGGGAGCTCACCCTGGCGCGGCTTCGCCGCCACTTCGGGCTCCCGGCGGAGACGCCCGCGGAGGGGATCGTCGAGAGACTGCGGCGGGATCGCCGCCTCTCGCCCGAGCAGCTTCGTACTCTCACCGAGCCGGAGGAGCCCCGGGGCGAGGCGGCGCTCCGAGCCCAGGCTCGCCGTCTCGATGCACTCGTGAAGGAGGCCGTTCGTTGAACACCGAGAAGACCGGCGTCGCCGAGATCGCCGAGCGCTTCCAAGCGCTCTCGTCTGCGATAGCCCAGGTGGTGGTGGGTCAGGAGGAGTCCGTGCGCCTCTGCTTCCTGACCCTGCTCTGCTCGGGACACAGTCTGGTGGAGGGAGTCCCGGGAGTGGCGAAGACGCTCCTGGTCCGCACCCTGGCCGCCGCCCTGGAGGTGCGCTTCGGGCGCGTCCAGTTCACGCCCGACCTGATGCCGAGCGACATCCTCGGCACCTCGATCCTCGATACTGCGAGCGGTGAGCTGCGCTTCCGGCCCGGTCCCATCTTCACCGACCTCCTGCTCGCCGACGAGATCAACCGCGCCTCCGCCAAGACACAGGCCGCCCTGCTCGAGGCGATGCAGGAGCGCACCGTCACCATGGACGGAGTGCGCCACGATCTCGGTGCCCGCTTCGCCGTCTTCGCCACCCAGAACCCGGTGGAGCAGGAGGGAACCTACCCGCTTCCCGAGGCCGAACTGGATCGCTTCCTCTTCAAGATCGTGATCGACTATCCGAGCGAGGAGGAGGAGCGCGCGCTCCTCGCGCTGCACCACGCCGCAGAGAGCGATGTGGCTCCGCCCGCGCCGGTGCTCCCCGCCGCCAGCCTCGAGGCGATCCGGGAGACCGTGCGCGAGGTGATCGTGCGAGACGAGATTCTCGCCTACGCGGCGGCGCTGGTGCGCGCTACCCGGAGCGATCTCGACTACGCGCTCGGGGCCTCGCCCCGCGCCGGGCTGATGCTGCTGCGCTCCTCCAAGGCCAACGCGGCGGTGGAGGGCCGCGACTACGTGCTCCCCGAGGACGTCCAGGCCATGTTCCTGCCCGCCCTGCGCCATCGGATCCAGCTCGATCCGGCTGCCGAGGTGGAGGGCCTGACGCCGGACGAGGCGCTCCAGCGCACGCTTCGCGGCGTGGCCGTTCCCCGGTGAGCTCCGTCGCTCCGGACCGGCGCCTGCTCGCCGCCGTCGCGATCTGGGTGGCGCTCGGCGTCGCCGCCGTGGTGCTTCCTGTGCTCTGGCTGGTGGCGGGCGGCGCCGCGCTGCTGCTCGCCGGGGTGCTGGCGAGGGATGCGCTCCTGCTCCGCCGGACTCCCCGGATCGTGATCGAGCGGGGCCTGCCGCTTCGGGCCTTCGAGGGGCGGAGCGCGGAGCTCGAGCTGCGGCTACGCAACCCCGGCCCGCTCCCGATCCTGGCGGAGGTCTTCGAGGAGGTCCCCGCCGATCTCCGGCCCAGCGACCCGCACTGGCCGCGGGTGGTCCTCCCGGCCGGCGAGACCCTGACCCTCGGATACACGGTGACGCCGCGGATTCGGGGCGACCGACCCCTCGGCGCGGTGCTGGTGCTCGAGCGATCGCCGCTCGGACTGCTCCGGCGGCGCGCGGTCGGTACCGCCGACGACGTGCTGCGCGTCTATCCCGACGCGACCCGCTTCCTGCGGCCCGAGGCCCTGGATCCGAAGCGGGTCCTCGCGGCGATTGGGGTCAAGCCCGCGCGCCGGCGCGGGGAGGGGATGGAGTTCGAGTCGCTCCGCGACTTCGTCGCTGGGGACGATCCCCGGCGCCTGGACTGGGCCGCCAGCGCCAGGCGGGGGAGGTCGGTGGTTCGGCTCTACCAGCACGAGCGAAACCACTCGGTGTTGATCGCCCTGGACGCGAGCCGGCTGATGGCGGGGCGGATCGGGGAGCGGACCAAGCTCGACTACGCCGTCGATGCCTCCCTGGCCCTCTGCTACGCGGCGATGGGCGCCGGAGACCGGGTGGGCATGGCGGTCTTCGACGAAGAGGTGCGCGGCTTCATCCCGCCGCGCCGCGGACGCGCCGACCTGGGCCAGTTCGTCGAGATGCTCCGTCCCGTGCAGCCGCGGCTGGTGGAGGCGGACTTCCAGGCCCTGGCCCGGACCCTCTCGCTGCGGCAGCGACAGCGCTCCCTCCTGGTGATCCTCACCGACTTCGTCGAGGCCGACGCCGCGCCCTTCGCAGCGCCGCTCCTGGTGCTGGCGAAACGACACCGGGTGCTCCTGATCGCGATTCGCGATCGCGTCCTCCAGGAGCTCGATGCCGCCGAGGCCGGAGGGCCGGAGGCCCCCCTCGGCTTCTACCGCCGCATCGTCCTCGACGACCTGCTGCGCGAGCGGGAGGTGGCGCTGGGACGGCTGCGCCGGCGCGGCCTCCAGACCCTCGATCTCCCGCCCGAGGAGATCACCGCCGCGACGCTGAACCGCTACCTGACGATCCGCCACGGGGCGGAGCGCTAGGCAAGCGCCGCGAAGCGGCTCGCGCAGCGAGGCGAAGCCGAGCGAAGTTCGGAAAGGCCGGCTCTTCTCGCCCGCTCGCCGCGGGCTAGAGGGACGGCCCCAGCTCGCGCAGCCAGTCGGTGTCGACCTCCACCCGCAGCGCCACCCGCCGGACGTAGAGCGTGGCGCCGAGCAGGAGCGCCAGCATCGCCGCGGCCACGCCCAGCCGCGTGCCCGTCGCCAGGGCCGACTCCCGCACGAAGCTCTCGATCACCGCGGCCACCGCGAAGAGCGGAATCGCCGCGCCCACCAGGAGCAGCGCCGGCTCGACCGCATCCCGCAGCGCGTCCCGCCGCCGCCGCCGCCCGGGGAGCGCCACCGCACCTCCCAGGATCAGGCCCCCGGCGGTGCAGAGGGTGATGGCCGTGAACTCCGGGATGCCGTGCGGCAAGATCCAGGCTAGGAACTCGAGGGGCCAGGGATCGGCGAAGAAGACCGAGCCCAGGGCGCCGATCAGAAGCCCGTTGTACACCTGAAGGAGGATGGTGGGGACGCCCGCGAGCATGCCGGTGGCGAAGGAGAGGAATCCCACTCGGGTGTTGTGGGCGAAGAGAAAGGATCCGAACAGCGCGTTGGCCATGGCGGGGGTCTCGTCGCCGGCGAGGAACTCCGATCGCGACTGGGGCGAGCCCACCAGGCGGTCAAGCTGGGAGGTCGAGTAACCGAGGGAGCGGGGGACGAGTGCGTAGACGGCGTCCGAATCGTGGGTCTGGAGAGCGGCCCCCAGGATCAGGCCGAGGAGGAGCAGTGCCCAGGCCAGGAGCTGGGGCCTCCAGGTGAGGGCGATCGCCACGGGAAGCCGCTCGCGGATGCTGGCCGCCCGAGCTTGCTCGGGGGGCGGGCTGGGATACAGATGGGTATAGGCGCGGACACAGAGCGCGTTCAGGTGCCGGATCGCTTCGGGATCCTCGTCCCGGCCGCGGATCCGCGCCAGCTCCGCCGCGTGGCGGCGGTAGAGGCGCCCGAGCTCGCGAAGCTCGTCGAAGGGAAGCTGCGCGACGCGGAGCCGCTCGCACTGGTCGAGGAGCGCTTCGAAGCGGGCCAGGTCGGCTCGACGATCTCGCAGCGGGCGGAACGACAATGACGACTCCAGCGGATACGGCACATCCGGGCGGCATCGAGGATACCGCGGGCGGCGCCCGACAGGTGGTGCACTCTCCCGAGCATGTGGTGTTTCACCTCCCGGTGGCGGGCCCTGCGAGCCGCATCCTCGCCTACGTCATCGACTACCTGGCGCTCCTCCTGGTGCAGCTCGCCTTCTTCCTCCTGCTCTTCGTGATCGTGAGCTCGATGACGAGCCTGGTCGAAATGCTGCGGGGGCCGGTGGAGGAGGCGCTCCAGGAGTTCGACCCCAACGATCCCAACTCCCTCTTCTTGAACACCGCCTTCTGGCTGGCCTTCCTCCTCCTTCTCCTGGTGCAGCTCGCTTCCGAGTGGTGCTACTTCGTGCTCTTCGACATGGTGAACGGGGGCCGCTCGCTGGGGAAGATGGCGGTGGGCCTCCGGGTGGTCTGCGACGGGGGCCTCCCCATCACCTTCCGCGCCTCCGCGGTTCGCAACATCCTCCGCATCGTCGACTACCTGCCCACCAGCTACCTGGCGGGGCTCGTCTCCATCGTGGTCTCGCCCGAGGGCAAGCGGCTCGGCGACCTGGCGGCGGGCACCCTGGTGGTGCGCCTGGACCGTCCCGCGCCGGCACCTCCGCTTCTCGACGAGGAGGACGAATCCGCGGCGGACTTCCGCTTCCACCGCGCCCAGATCGCGCAGGTCGGCAGCAAGGAGCGCACCCTGATCCGCCAGACCCTGCGCCGGATCGAGTCCCTGGAGGCAGAGCGCCGCCAGGAGGCGCTGGAGCGGGCCGTCGAGGTGCTCCGCGCCCGGATCGACCACCCCCCGGTCGAGGAGCCTCGGCACCTCGACTTCCTGCGCGCCCTGCTCCGGGCGTCGTCCCAGGCGCGATCATGATCCCGGGGAGGGCAGAAGCTGCCATCACGCCCCGGCCCGCAGGCGTTGCACCTCGACCGGTGCGTGCTTACCTTTCCCTTTGTGGGGGCGATCGGCTTCGACGGGTGGTCGAAGGCGGACGCTGCGTGCCGAGGAGGCCACTTCCCTCGTAAAACCAGTGGCACTGTTGGTAGCCAATAACTGCCGACGACAACTACGCAATCGCTGCCTAGCTGAAACTGGGTTAGCGACGCCCGTCCCCGACGCCTTCTAGGGGGTCGCGGGCGTCATCAGAAGGCTGGCTTCCGGAGCGCCGCCTGACCGTAGCCGGGAGCGAGAATCACGTGAGGCTGGGTCCGGCCCCTCCCGACTTCGCGACGAGCCGGTCCGAGAACGAGCGAAGCCTACGCACGTAGACGCGGTCGTCGGAAACCATGCGGACGCGGGTTCGATTCCCGCCGCCTCCACCATTCCTTTTTAGAATCGGCTACTTACTGTCGGTAGTTGCACACACCTCGGAACCCGCAGCCGCTTTCCGCGAGGCGTAGTCAAACCGAGCCCTTAGAAGCGAACTTGCGAGGGATCGAGGTGGTCAGCGCCCACGAGCGCCACAGAGCGCGAGCAGTTCGCTTGGCGGCTGACAATCATCCGGGTGGACAGTTAGGGTTTGTCAAAGGTGGAGGTCTCGAGGCCGGTCAGAGGCGTGGCGGTCGGCAGCTCCGATCAAGGGATATACTCGAAGAAAGTACTATTTTCTGTTACTTTACTTGAGTGAAATCGGAAAGATCTGCCGCAGCTCTGGTCACAAACCTCGCCTCCCAAGGCCGCCACCATTTTACGACCGAGGAGGCTGCCAACGCGCTCGGGGGCTCCATCGTCGGGACTCGCGCCGCCCTGCGACGGCTCAAGCAAAAGGGTGAGCTCGCAGCGCCCTACCGAGGCTTCCACGTCATCGTTCCCCCCGAGTACCGGCGCCTCGGCTGCCTCCCTGCGGACCAGTTCGTCCCGCAGCTGATGGAGCATCTCGGTCTGCGTTACTACGCCGCGCTGCTGAGCGCGGCCCAGTACCATGGCGCCGCCCATCAGCAGCCCCAGGTTTTCCAGGTGATGGTCCGCAAGAACCGGCCTCCGATCGTATGCGGCGAGGTCCGGGTGGCATTCGTTGCCCGGCGCAACGTGGAAGAGATTCCCGTGCTGGAGCACAACACACCGAGGGGGTCGATCCGCGTTTCCAGTCCGGAAGCCACCGCCTTCGACCTGGTCGGGTACTGCAAGCACGCAGGGGGACTCGACCACGTCGCCACCGTGCTCACGGAGCTGGGGGAGACGCTTTCCGCGGAGCGGCTGGTTGCGGTTGCGTCCCTCTCTCCCGTGGCCTGGGCACAGCGCTTGGGTCACCTGCTCGACTGCGTCGGGCGGGCGGATCGCACCGCGGAGCTGGCAGACTACGTTCAGCAGACGGCGCGGGAAACGGTTCCACTGGATCCCCGTGGTAACGGCGAGGGGACGCGCGACCGGCGCTGGAAGCTCGCAGTGAACGTCCAAGTGGCACCGGATCTGTGATCCCGTTCGACTACATCACCGAATGGCGAGCAACCGCTCCCTGGGTCCAGGATGCGCAGGTCGAGCAGGATCTCGTGCTCAGCCGAGCGCTGGTGGCGATCTTCCAGGCGCCGACCCTGGCCCACTCGCTTGCCTTCCGCGGCGGCACGGCACTCTACAAGCTCCATCTGGCGCCCGCCGCGCGCTACTCGGAGGACATTGATTTCGTCCAGACGATGCCCGGCCCGATCGGTGCGGTGATCGACGCCGTTCGCGGTGCGCTCGACTCGTGGCTCGGCAAACCGCGCCGTTCGCTCAAGGAGGGTGGGGCGACCCTCATCTATCGGATGGAGTCGGAGGGTGTGCCCCCGGTTCCCATGCGACTCAAGGTCGAGATCAACTCGCGCGAGCACTTCTCGGTCTTCGGCATCGAGCGACGCGACTTCACCGTAGACTCGCGATGATGGGGGGCGCGCCCGGGGACGAAATGCTGCGCTACGTGCAGCACCGTCTGAACCAGCTTGGATACGATTGCGGAAGGGCGGACGGTCTGCGGGGCCCGAAGACGCGCTCCTGCATCGCGAGCTTCCAGAGGGACAAGGACCTCGCCGTGACTGGGATGATCGACCCGCCGACCCTGCGTCGCATGCACGGCGACTAGCGAGGGATCCATCCCTGCGGCTCACCTCGCCACGGGCCTCCCGGCAGGGCATTGACATAAGACCCATACTCGGACCGTGCGCAGATTCCCAGCCTGGAATTCGGGGCAGCAGATGGCCCCCCAGGCGGAGTCGCTCGGCTATGCGCGCTCCTACTACTCAGCCTTCGCCGGATGAGCCCCCAGCACCCGCCCCGCGCACGCCCAGTGCCAGAGCCGCTCCCGGCAGCCGATGAAGTGGTCAATCGCCCAGGGGCTGGCGAGGCGATTGTCGAAGTACCGGCCGTGCCCGAGCGCGCAGTGATTAGGAGAAGAGGATTGCTCGGGAAAAAAGGGAGATCGGCTGCGACGCCTACCGAGATAGCAGCGGGGCGACGGGAAGGTCCGCCGACATGAATCTTGTCGGTCACACCGAGCCGCACGGCGATGGCGCGGTCACTCAGCGCAAGCTCTCGCAGGTGCAGCGCTTTTCGCGCAATCTTCTGGTAGGCGGGCAGCTCGGAGATCTCGACCAGCGCCACCTCGAATGGCGCCGCCGCCGCGGTTCGAATTCTTTGCGTCCGGGTCCACCACGGAACTGCCGAAGCCATTGTGCTCAGCTCGCTCCGAGCGGGGCGCGGGCCTGGGCCCGGATGCACATGTGAGTGAATCCGCGGCATGGTCCGTGCTCTCGCCGCGATGCCACCGCGGGCAGAGTGCTTGGCGCCCTACCCACCGACGCGTCGAATGAACGCCAGCGTCTTCTCCGCCACCTCTTCCCACTCCACGTCGAGGACGATGCAGTGGGAGGAGCCGGTCTGCCACACGAGTTGCTTGTCGGTGGACTGCACGGCGGCGACGATCTCCTCGGCTCCGCTCTGCTTCAGGGTGTGATCCAGCCGTCCCTGAAAGACGATGATCGGCTGCTCGATGCGCGGCAGGCGCCGTCGGACCTCGCGTTGCAGCGGGAGCACCTGCGCGACGGCCGGGACCGGATCCACGGTGTAGCCATTCCAGCGCTGGTTCACAGCGGAATCCGGATCGTCTTCTTCCCGCCTCTTGGGAAGCGCCTTGACGAAGAACTTGAAGAGCGGTGAGAGGTGGACGAGCGGGCTGGCGATCCGCAGGGCCGGCGCGTAGAGGATCAGCCCGGCGATCTCGGGATGCGCGCTGCCCAGGTAGAGGCTGAGCAGACCCCCCAGTGATTCGCCGCCCACGAAGACGCGCTCGCAGCGCGCCGTCAGCTCGGCGTAGGCTCGCGCGGCGTGATCGGTCCAGTCGCGCCAGGTACAGGCGTTGATCTCCTCGATCGTGGTTCCGTGGCCCGGCAGCAGGGGGCCGGAGACCGTGAAGCCGCGTTGGTGGAGGTATTCCCCGATCAGCTTGACTTCGACGGGTGAGGCGGTGAAGCCATGTAAGAGAAGTACTCCGGAGGAGCCACCCTCGAAAAGGAAGGGCGACGGATCGAGGTGCGGGTTCTGCATTGCTGCTGCGGTCATGTCTGCCTCCGATTGCCGCCTCGGGAATTCATCCACTCCAACGACCTGATTCTCGTGGAATTTCCGGCGCCGAGCGAGTCGCGTCGGACCGCGAGCTGCCCCGGACGGGCGAGTGAGGGGCGCCGCCTTGCCAGGCCGGATATTCTCGTATATGATCATACGTTCATATATTAATGGGGAAGATCGATGCCCACGGTGCACGTCTCCGGAGACGACCTCTGCCAGACGCGGGTGATCCACGCGGAGCGGCTCGCCATGGCCCGGAAGAGCGCTCTGGCGCCCGGGGAGCTGGTCGGGCTCTCGACGCTCTACAAGGCGCTCGGGGATCCGACCCGGCTGCAGCTCCTGCTCGCCCTCCGCGACGGCGAGATGTGCGTCTGCGACCTGGCGGCGCTGGCCGGGGTGAGCGAGTCCGCGCTCTCGCACCAGCTCCGCAAGCTGCGCGACTGGGGCGTGGTCCGCAACCGGCGAGAGGGCCAGATCCTCTTCTACTCCCTCGACGACGAGTGCATCGCCCGGCTGCTCGAGGTGGGCCTCGACCACGTGCGCGAGTAGGCCGGCCATGGACTTCTTGATCGACATGCTCCAGGCATCCTGGCACCTGCTCGCCGACGCATCGATCTACATCCTCTTCGGGATCCTGGTCGGCGGCCTTCTCAAGGTCTTCCTCTCGCCCGCCACGGTGGCCCGCCATCTCGGCGAGGGCCGCTTCGCCAGCGTGTTCAAGGCCGCGCTGCTCGGCATTCCGATGCCGCTGTGCTCCTGCGGCGTGCTGCCCGCCGCCGCGTCGCTGAAGCGCCAGGGAGCCAACAACGGCGCCACCGCGTCGTTCCTGATCGCCACGCCGGAGTCCGGCGTGGACTCGGTGGCCATCACCTACGCCCTGCTCGATCCGGTGATGACGGTGGCCCGGCCCGCCGCGGCCTTTGTGGCCGCGACCACCGCCGGCGTGGTGGAGAACCTGGCGGCGCCGCCGGAGGCGACGGCGGTGTCGGAGCCGGACCTCTCGTGCACCGTCGACGGCTGCTGCGACGGCGAGGACTGCGCCCCCGAGGAACACGGGCGCCACCACACCCTGGAAGAGAAGCTTCGCGCCGGGCTCCGCTACGCGCTCGGCCCGCTGTGGAGCGACCTGGCGGCCTGGTTCGCGGTGGGCATCCTTCTCGCCGGCGCGATCACCGCCGCGGTTCCCACCGAAGTGATGAGCCGCTTCCTCGGCGGCGGCGTGACGTCGATGCTGCTGATGCTCGCGGTCGGGATCCCGCTCTACATCTGCGCCACCGCCAGCACGCCGATCGCCGCGGCCCTGATCCTCAAGGGAGTCAGTCCCGGGGCGGCACTGGTCTTTCTCCTGGCGGGCCCCGCGACCAACATCACCTCGCTGACGGTGCTGGTCGGCGTGCTCGGCAAGCGCGCCACCGCGATCTACCTCGCCTCCATCGCGGTGGTGGCGGTGGCCGCCGGCCTGGTGGTGGACCAGGTCTACGCCGCGCTCCATCTCGCGCCGGCCGCCATCGTCGGCGAGGCGGCGGAGATCGTGCCTCCCTGGGCGCAGCTCGCCGGCGCGCTCCTGCTGATCGTCCTCTCCATTCGCCCCATCTGGCGCAGCCTCACGGGACGCTGGCGACAGATCGCGGGCTGGTTCGGGGCGTCCGAGGATCTGAGCGCACCTGCACAGTGCTGTGTCGCGGTCGAGAAGGGCCACACCCCAGGGCACAGCGGCTCCACCTGACGGAACGCCTGACGCGGCCGGTCGGCCGCACTGGAGCTGCAGAAGCTCCTCTAGCACCCCGGTGCGGTGGAAGAGGTCATCTCGCCGCATGAGTCCTTCCGGGGCGCGACACCTTGATGGGTCGGCTTCGATCGAGTGTCGCCTGGGCTTCCTCGAGGAACTCGATCACCTTGGGCGAGGTCGCGGCGGGCTCGGACGCCAGAGGAACCGGCGGCGTGTGGGAACAGGAGGCAAGGAGGGCCAGGGCCAATGCACAAACAGGATTTGATTTCTTTCTCCTTTCGCTGAACACTGGGGAAGTCCGGGGCGGATCGCGCCTCGAACAGAAAGGAGCCGCCATGAAGCTGTTTGCCGGGATCGGTCCCAATCCGCGGAGCGTTCGCCTCTTCCTGGCCGAGAAGGGGACGGAGATCCCCCTCGAACAGGTGGATTTGCTGGGCGGGGAGAACCGCCGGCCGCCCTATACCGACCAGAACCCGGCTGGCCAGCTTCCTTGCCTCGAGCTCGACGACGGCAGCTTCCTGTCCGAGATCACCGCCATCTGCGAGTACCTGGAGGAGATCCAGCCCGAGCCGGCTCTGATCGGCACCACTCCGAAGGAACGGGCGGAGACCCGCATGTGGACCCGTCGCATCGACCTCAACATCCTCGAGCCCATGGCCAACGGCTTCCGCTTCGCCGAGGGGCTGCCGATCTTCGAGAGCCGGGTCCACGTGATTCCCCAGGCCGCGGACGACCTGAAGGCGATCGGGCGCGAGAAGCTCGAATGGCTGAACGGGCTGATCGAGGGGAGGGAGTTCATCGTCGGCGACCGCCTGACTCTCGCGGACATCCTGCTCTACGCATTCCTCGAGTTCGGAGCCACGGTGGGACAGACCTTGGATCCCAAGCTCTCGACCCTGCAAGCCTGGTACGCGCGGATGTCTGCGCGCCCGTCGGTGGAGGCGAGCAAGAGCTGACCGGTTCGTCGCAATATCCCCGGCGGTTCGTCATACTTTCTATTGCAGCATCTGCTCACGAAGAGGGGGGAGTTCTTGCTCGGGGCCTCCGATCCTCGGGCGACGCTGGGCTCCGATCTGATCGATCTCCTCGAGACGTTCACCGGCGCCGGTGCCGCCCTTGTCGACGCGGAAGGGCATGTGCTCGGTGCGAGCGCTGGCTTCTGGAAGATCGTGAGCGAAGGTGAAGAGATCCGCGGCGCAGTGCTGGCCGATCTCGTCACTCCCGCATCGGGAGGGCCCCTTCCCGATCCGGCCGAGCGCTCCGGTCCGGAAGCCCCGAGCGTTCGCTGCATCGCAACGGGAGGAGAGCGCGCTCTGCCCCTCGAGATGCGGATTGAAGCGCTGTCCTCTTCTCCCGAGCGCTACGTGGCGCTGGTGCGCGACCGCCGGGACGCGGAGCGCTTCGAGGAATACCTGGTCCACTCGGAGCGACTCCGGAAGCTCGGCGAGATGTGCCTCGGCCTGGTTCACCAGCTCAACAATCTGCTTGCGGTGGTCGCCCTCGGTGCGGAGGTTCCCGGGATCGACGGAGAACCTCGGCTCGGACTGATCAGGCAGGCGGCCGACGACGCTGCCAGCGTGCTGCGGCGGGTACAGCGCTTCGCGCGGCCCCACTCCGAGAACGAGCCGGTCCGCTGGACCGATCTGGGAGAGCTGGTGGAGGACTCTCTCGACTTCACCCGCCCCCGCTGGCAGACCGAGCCGAACGCTCTGCGTCCCAGCATCCAGCTCGAGACCGCGATCACGCCCGGCGTCGGTGTGATCGGCGTCGCCTCGGATCTTCGCGAGGTGGCCGTGAACCTGATCTTGAACGCCGTCGACGCCCTGCCGCACGGAGGACGCATCAATGTTCTCTGTGACGTCGACGGCAAGGAAGCGCGACTGCGGTTCGAGGACACCGGCGAGGGGATCGAGCAGGACGTGCGCGCGCGGCTCTTCGAGCCCTTCTTCTCCACCAAGGGAGCCGGAGGCCTGGGTCTGGGGCTCAGCATCGTAGCGACGATCGTCGAGCGGCACGGCGGCTCGATCGCGGTCGACTCCGTGCCCGCTCGCGGCACCACCTTCGAGGTGCGCCTGCCGCTGGCGGAGAACCCCCGACCGGCAGCCGGGGAGGACACGGAGCTGTCGCGCGAGCGCCTGCGGCCCTGGAGAATCCTGGTGGTGGAGGACGAGTCTGCGCTGCGACGACTGCTGATGGAGTCGCTCGAAGAGGCCGGCCATCAGGTCGACGCCGTGGCCTCGGCGGAGGCGGCGGAGGCGTGGCTCGAGGCCCCGGTCTCCTGGGATCTGATCGTGACGGACCTCTCTCTACCCGGCGGCTCCGGTCTCGACCTGGCGCGCGCCGCCCGCGCCGGGAGACCCGATCTTCCGATCCTGCTGGTGACGGCGTGGGGTCTCGATGTGAACGGCGAGGTACTGGCGGCGCACGGCGTGAGCGCCGTCCTGACCAAGCCCTTCCGGCGCGAGTCGCTGTACGCCGCGTTGGAGCAGCTGCAGCGGGACGCGGGCTAGGAGGCGTCTTCGCGCCGCGCGAGCTGCGCGTGGACCGGCATTCCGCAGGCCTCGAATCCCTCTGCGGCACGGCGCGCGTAGTATCCCGCTCGCTGCGAATCGCCGCGATGCTGGAACAGCTCGGCGAGAAAGTGGTGGGCTTCGGCCAGGTAGGGGAAGATCCCCATGCTGTCGCACAGCGAGACCGACTCGCCGAGTGACCACTCGGCCTCTTCGGAGGAGCCGCCGTTCGAGAGGCCGATCGCCAGGCCCAGCACCGCCAGCGCCCGTGCGTGGATCATTCGCGCGGGCGCCCGCGCCAGGCATTCGCGGCCCAGGTCCACTGCCGCTCCGAATTCGCCCACCTCGAGTCGGCCCCGCGCGCGGTGCAAGCACGTCGCGGGCCAGGTGTCGTTCAGCTCCACCAGGCTCTCGAACTCGTCCCGGGCCCGCTTCGGCTCGCCTGCGAGGACGTGGGCATAGGCGCTCCAGAGCGTCGCCTGGTAGAGGACTCCGACGTAGCCGGCCTTCTCGCCGGCGGCCGCTGCGCGGCGGGCGGCGAGAAGGTGCGCTCGGACTCCCCCTCGAACAGGTGCACCTTCGCCATCGCCACCTCGGCCACCCCGATCAGGACCTCGTTCTCCAGCTCCCGCGCCAGGCTTAGGGCCTCCAGGGTGGAGTGGCGCGCGGCGCTGATCCGCCCCGCATCGCTGAGCGCCGCGGACTCGTTGCAGAGACCCACCACCAGCAGCGCGGTGTCGCTCCTTCCCGTCGCCAGCTCGGCGGCCCTCCGGCTGTGCCGCACAGCGTCCTCGACCTCGCCGTCGAGAATCAGAACCCGCGCCAGGTACGCGTGACCGAGGGTCATGGCGCGGTGGGCCTCGGGAATCCCATCGGCCAGAGCGAGCCCGCGCTCGATCAGGCGCCGGCCGCGCGCGAGATCGTTCCCCTCGGAGAAGTGCACCCATCCCCCCTGGATCGACGCCGTGGCGACGCGCAGGCGGTCCGCTGGCGCGTTCGAATCGGCCTCGATCGCCTCGAGCACCGCGGCGGCCTCTCCAGCGCGGTCGAGAATGTTGAGAGAGGTCGCGAGCAGCATCGCCACGTCGACCTCGGTGGCGGGATCCCGACGCGGTAGGGACCGCAGCAGCTCCAGGGCGCGGCGCAGGTGCGCCACCGCCTCGGCAGGCGCGGCGAGCTCCACGTAGGCCCGCCCGGCGCGGATCAGATGGGGCGTCGCGTCGGCCGCGTCGTCGGCCCGGTCGTAGTGGGCGCCGATCCGCGAGGCGCCGTCCGCGGTACCGGCGGCGGGGAGCGTCGAGAGGGCGTCGCCGACGCGGCGGTGGAGGTTCCTGCGGCGCTCGCGCACCAGCTGTTCGCAGGCGACTTCGCGCACCACGCCGTGGCGAAAATCGACTTCGCCGCTCTGGGTACGGACCAGCAGGCCGCGCTCGGTGAGATCCGCGAGCAGCGCCTGGGGATCCGCATCGGGGAGCGGCTCGATCTGCGACAGGAGCGCCGGGTCGAAGCTCTGTCCCAGCACCGCGGCGGCCTGGAGGAGGAGCTTGGAGGACTCCGGCAGGGCATCGATCCGCGCCGCCACGACACCATGTAGCGTAGGCGGGATGCGGAACGGAGCCTGGAGCAGGTCGAGCTCCAGCCGCGCCGCCTGCCGCATCGGCGGGGGAGCCTCGCGGAGCGCGCGCGCCATCTCCTCCACGAAGAGCGGGTTTCCGCCGCCCCGCAGAGCCGCGAGCTCAGAGAGCGCGGAGGAATCCTCGGTCTCTCGGAGGACCGTGCCGGCAAGCTCCCTGGCGTCGTCCTCCTCGAGGGGAGCGAGGTCGATCCCCTCCACGGATCCGCTGGCACCCCAGTCCGGCTCGCCCTCGTCGCGCAGGGTCGCCAGTAGCGTGAGAGGCCCGTCGGAGGGGGTCTCCGCGAGCATCCGCACCACCGAGCGCGAAGAGGGGTCGAGCCAGTGGGCGTCGTCGAGCACCACCAGCACCGGACCCGCCGCGACCGCTTCGGAGAGAATCGCGCGGATCGCGGCTCCGACCTCCGGAGGTGACGATCCCTCCTGCGCGGGGCGCCCCTCGAGTCGCTCGACCAGCGCGTCGATCCCCCCGACGCGCGGGAGCTCCGGCGGCCAGGCGCGCAGGATCTCGAGCCAGGGAAGGTAGGCGCGCCGGGAGTCGGCCTCGCGGCAGCGGGTCTCGAGCACCGTGGTCCCGGCCGGGCACCGAGCGGCGTGCTCGACCACCAGGCGGGACTTCCCGATTCCGGCCGCACCCCGAATCTCGACGAAGTAGATGCCCTCGCGAGGCTCGGCCATCTGCTGGAGCTGGCGGAGCTCGCGCTGCCGTCCGACGAAGTGAGTGAGTCCGCGAGACCGCTCGACCGCAAAGCGTTCCCGGTAGGCCCCCGGGCCGAGCAGCTCGAAGACCCGCATCGGCTCGGTCAGTCCCCGGATCGGCTGCTCGCCCAGCGCCGTGAAGGTGAAGAAGTCGCGGCAGTGGCGCGCCGTCTCGTCGCCGACCAGGATCTGTCCGGGGGACGCCGCCGCCTCGAGTCTGGCGGCGATTCCCACCGTGGTTCCCTCCGCCGTGTAGTCCCGACGGAGATCGGATCCGATCGAACCGACCCAGACGTGGCCGCTGTTCACCCCCATCCGCAGCACCAGGGGAAGGCCGAACCGCGCACGCACCGATTCTGCGTAGGGCTCGGCGCGTGTCCGGATCGCCAGGGCCGCGCGCAGCGCGCGGGCTGTGCTCTCCTCCAAAGCCCGGGGCGCCCCGAAGAGCGCCATGAACCCATCGCCCCGGAACTGGTTGATGGTTCCCCCCTCGGCGTGCACCGCCTCGAGGGCGAGGGTGAACAGCCCGTTCATCACGGCGTGCACGCTCTCGGGGTCGAGCGCAGCCGCCATGGCGAGGGAGCCCGCCACGTCGGCGATCAGGACCGTCACCTCCTTGCGCTCGCCCTCGCGGGTCTCGTGCCGGTTCAGGACCTCACGAGAGAGGTGCTCGGGGGTGTAGGGCACCGCCCCGGGCTCCGGGGTGGCGCCCGCATCTCGCGGTGCGAGCTCTGCGCCACAAACGAGGCAGTAGCGGCTGCGTGCCGGCAGGTTCGCTTCGCCGCACTTGGGACACGGCTTGCTCAAGGTGATTCCTCTGGGCTTCTCCCTACTGCCCGGGCGGGGAGCGGAGGTCGAGTCGAATCGTGAACGGCGACACCGACGGGTCCAGGGTTGGAATCCATGTGATCAAGAAAGCTGCGTTGCGCTCGTCGTCGGGGTCCGGTGCCGCGACCTCTGCACCGGTCTGATATCGGAACGTCGCCAGACCCTGGACTCGATCCCCATGCCCGGGATCATAACGGAGCACGGCGTCCCAGAGCGTATATTCGTACCCGGTATCGGAGATGTCGGGAAGTCCGTCCGGGGACCCCAGCAGCGCCGGCAGCCAGGTGCGTTCGAGGGCGACGTTGCGCTTGAGGACCACCTTCTCGCCGCCATAGATGAACGCCACCGACGCGCCCGTCGTGCCCTCACGCGCGGTGATGCCCCATTGGCTCGGCTCGAAGGCGTCGCTCCCGTCGGCCGCTACGGGGAGCGGAAGCGCCAGCACCATGTCGTAGACCGCGTCGACGCGCTCGTGATTGCGCTCGGCCACCTCCAGGGTCGCCTCCCAGGTGCTCTCCCCCCCGAGGGTCTCGATCAGCTGGAAATCGACCCCGCCCGCCGCATCCACCAGGTAAAGGGCGTCGGGGAGGCCGCCCTGGTTGCTCTCGAGATCCGCGAGGGCCCCGCTACCCACGAGCTGCTCGTAATAGGTCGGTCCTCCGGCCGCACAGGCGCCATCGGTGGCGGCCGCCGGCCGCGAGGCGAACGCTCCCGCCAAAGTGAGAACGGCGATCAGCACGGTCAGCTTTCGTGTCCGAGATTCCATTGTGAAGACTCCTCCATGAGTGGGTTGAGATCCGAACGAGAAACAGAGCCGCGTCTCGCGCCTCCTTGCGCGCGACGCCTGAAACCGGCCCAGAGGCCGGAGAGACCCAGTCCGAAGCCGAGGGCCGAGGCGATCACCGGCCCCTCCGCCAGGTTCGCGGCTGGGGGAGGGGGCCCGGCGGGCGAGAGGGCGCCCACCGCGGCGTCGGAGACACCCGGCGCGAGGGCGTGAACCAGGCGACCGCGGGCGTCGATCCACTGCGTGGGCCCGGTGTTCGCGACGCGAACGAAGGGGGTGCGCAGCTCCACCGCACGGAAACGGGCGATTCGGGCGTGAAGTCGCGCCGACCAGAGGCCCGTCCCGGCCTCGTTCGAGATCTCGATCAGGAGCCGCGCCCCCCGCGCACGCAGCTGCCGCCCGAGCTCGGGATAGCTCGTGTCGATGCAGACCAGCACACCCACGGGAACCGGTGATCCCGAGATGCGCTCGACGTCGACGGGGCTTCCGGCTTCCCCGGGCTCGAAGCGACCCGTCCAGAGACCCAGCCGCGCCAGGGTGTGGGAGACGAGGGTGCTGGGCGCACGCTCGTAGACCGCGATTGGGTGCACCTTCTCGGCCGCGAGGGTGAGCTCTCCCCGACGGCTCACCAGGAACGCCGCGTTGCGTTGCACCGGGGAGCCCGGGTGGGGGAAGCGCCAGGCCCCGGTGAGGAGCGGGGCGCCGAGCCCGTTGGTGATGGCGGCCAGGAACGCGTCGCCGCCCGGCCCGAGATCCCTCTCGTACGCGGACTCGGGCCACACGATCAGGTCCACGGGAGTGTCGGCGACCCCTGTGCTCAGCTCTAGGAGTCGCCGGAGGTTGGAGTGGAACGATGCCCCATGGTGGCGGCTGGATTCCGGAATTCCGGGCTGCACGGCCGCGATCCGGATGGGTCGCGTCGCCTCGTGTCGCTCGGTTGCCAGTGCGGCGAGACCGGGCAGGATCGGCAGTGACAGAAGGGCCGCGAGCAGCACCCTGCCCGGCGCCGACAGCGTGGCTCCCGCGACCAGCCCCGCGTTCACCGACACCACCCAGCACGACATCCCATAGAGGCCCACCACGCTCGCCGCCTGGATCAGCCAGGGCAGGTCCGCCAGGGCATAGGCGAGGTGGAGCCACGGGGGCCCGATCAGGCCCTGAGAACGCACCAGCTCGAGTGCGATCCAGCCCCCCGGAGCGACGAGGAGCGGGAGCGGGCGTGAGAAGCGCCGTAGCCACGCCAGCAGCGCGGCGAAGGCCGCCATCGAGGCCGCCAGGACCGGAAGGCCCAGCAGATACACCACGGACGGCGGGAGCCCCCGAGATTCCCCGGCGAAGGGGATGAAGCCGAAGCCGATCGCGAAGAACACCAGACCTGCCACGAAGCCGGCGGCGCCGGCGCGACGCGGAGAGAGGCCGCGGTCGATCTCCGCGAGCAGTGGCACCAGAGCGACGAAGGCGAGCGGACCGAAGGGTCCGGGCAGGCTTGCGATTCCGAGCAGAAGGCCCGACGCGGCGCCGCATGTCAGCCCTCTTCGCAAGTCATCCCTGGGCATCGGCGAGGGGATGTGCAAACCGCATTCCGCCCGATTCGGGCGTTCCCCTGCGTCGAGAGGAGAGATCCCACCCAATTGGGGCGGTCAACTTGACATGATGGTATATCGAAGTGATACAATTGCATCTGCATGGACCGCCTCTCCCTGATGGATCGGATGCGTCGGGCGCCGTCGCTCCGCTGGCTTCCTCTCGGTGAGCTCGACAGATTGTTGAGCCAGAGCCAGGAGCAGCGGTTCGAGCCCGGCGAGCTGCTGATCGAGGAAAGCAAGCCGGGAAGCGTGGTCTTCCTGATCGTCGAGGGAACGGTCGCCGTCCGGAGGCGGGTCTCCGACCGCGAGCAGGTGGTGATCGGCACGCGCGGCAGTGGGGACTGGGTGGGCGAGATGGCACTCCTCGACGATGCCCCGCGCTCCGCGAGCGTGACCGCGGAGTCCTTCCTCCAGGCGCTGTGCATTCCGAAGGATGTGTTTCTCGAGGTGGTCACCAGCAGCGCCCCGGCGGCCGTCGATCTCCTGCGCACCGTCAACGCGCGGCTTCGCGAGAGCGACGCCGCGCAGATCGACGGCATGCGCAAGCGGAATCAGAGCCTGACCCACTCGAACCGTCGGCTCTCCCGCGAGAACCGACGTCTACGGAGCGAGCTCGACGAGCGGTTCGGCTTCGAGAGATTCGTGGGCTCGAGTAGCGCGGCGGACCGCGTTCGCGACGCCGCCCGGCGCGCCGCGGAGAGCGAGCTGCCGGTGCTGCTGCTCGGGGAGACGGGCACTGGCAAGGAGCTCGTGGCTCGCGCGATCCACGCGGCCAGCGAGCGTTGCGATCGGCCCCTGGTCGCGGTGAACTGTGCGCTCTTCTCCGAGAACCTGCTCGAGAGCGAGCTCTTCGGTCACAGCCGCGGCGCCTTCACCGGTGCCACCGCCCAGAAGCAAGGCCTGGTGGAGGCCGCCGACGGCGGGACGCTGTTCCTGGACGAGGTGGTCGACATGCCGCCGCCGATCCAGGCCTCGCTGCTGCGCTTCCTCGCACTCGGGGAGTTTCGGCGGCTGGGCGAGACCGAGGTGCGCCACACCGACGTCCGCGTCATCGCCGCCACCCACGCCGATCTCGACGAGGCGCTCAGGGTTGGACGGCTCCGCCGCGATCTCTACTACCGGCTCGACGTCTTCCGGATCCAGCTCCCGCCGCTCCGTGAGCGTTGCGAGGATCTGCCGGAGCTCGTCGCGGGGTGCAGCCAGCGCGTTGCAGAGCGCCTCGGTGGGGAGCCCCTGGTCCTCAAGCCGAGCGCCCTCGAGGAAGCGGGCGGCAACCGCGCCCGCGCGGCGGAGCGGCTGGGTCTCCACCGCTCGAACCTGGTGCGGATGATCCGCGATCTCGAGATCGACGTCGCGCGGGCGGTGGGTCCCGAGGCGAAGGGGAGCTAGGGCTGGTGGAGGAGCCGAGGCGGCTGTTGCTGATCGAGTCGGACCCCGATCTTCACAAGCGATCGACGTCGATGCTGGAGCGTGCTGGCTACCAGGTGGCGCACGGGGACGCGGTCTCGGGGGCAGAGTCGCTCGGCCGGATCGATGCGGTGGTGCTCTGTCTTCCCGTCTCACCGGCGTGGCGCCTCTCGGATCTACCCCGGGCGCCCCTGGTGCTCCTCCACGGCCGGGCGATGTTCGGGGAGCTCGAACGCTGGCTGGATCCGCCGCACCCCTGTCCGCGGGTCCTTCTCTCGCGGCCCTTTCAACCCTCCGACCTCCGCGAGGCCGTGGAGCGCGCCTGCGAGGGTTCGATCTCGAAAGCGCCTTGAAGCTTCCGCTCTGCGAAGAGCTTCGGGCGTTTCCCCGAGTCGGGCCTGGACGCTCCGATCGAGAAGCGCGCGCCAGATGCGTAGTCCGTGTCGCGGGGCTTTACGGCAGGTGCGCTTTGACCGATCAGGGATGCGAGGGCGGCGCGCGGGAGGAGCCATGCAGCGAAGGCCGGTTCGGAAGAGCCTCGGAAAGAAGAAGACGGAGGAGGGCTACGGCCGGGGCGAGCACAGCATCGACCTCGACGATGACGTCCTGATCGACGAGGCGGCGATCAAGGAGCGGATCCTCGCCGCCTTCAACTCGCCGGATTATCGGCCGCCGACCCTCCCCTCGACCGCCCTCGAGCTGGTGAGCCTGTCGTCGAACAGCGAGGTGGCTTTCGACGACGTGGTGTCGCTGCTGGAGGGGGATTCGATGCTTGCGGGCCGCGTGCTGCGCATCGCCCAGTCGCCGGTTTACGCCGGAGCGGCCCAGGTGCAGTGCCTGCGCGACGCCCTCGTCCGCCTGGGCCTTACGACGCTACGCGACCTGGTGTTTGAGGTGGCGACGAACCTCCGGGTCTTCCGCGCGCCCGCCTACGCGGGCCCCATGGAGCGGATTCGTCGACACAGCAATGCGACGGCACACCTCTCGCGCCTGGTCTCCCGCTACACGCCGATGGAGGGGGAGTACGCCTTCCTCTGCGGGCTGCTCCACGACGTCGGCACCGCCGGCATCCTGATCGCGCTCGGCGACGTTCCGCGCGGGAAGCAGCCCCCCGACCTCGCGGTGCTGTGGCCGGCCATCGACGCCGTCCACGAGGAGGCCGCCGCGTTGATGACCAAGCTCTGGTGCCTGCCTCCCGAGATCCCGCTGGTGGTCGGCGCCCATCACAGCGTGCACATCGAGGGCTATCCCCACCCGATGGCCGCCACGGTCTGTCTCGCCGAGCGGCTGGCCGACGACCTCGGACTGGGGCTGGTTCCCCGGAGATCGGAAGAGGGGGAGGCGGAGAAGCCCGCTGATCTCGCCGAACTGGAGATCTACGATCGGAGCGACCGCAGCTCCGACGTCGCCCTGCAGCGAGCCCACGAGGCCCTCCAGTTGAACGATCACACCATGCAGCTCATCGAGAGCGAGGGGCAGGAGCTCGTGGCGAAGTTCCTGGCTCCCGAGTCATAGCGGCCTCGGTCATGAATACAGCTCCCATATTCGTCGGCGGCGCTGGCAGATCAGGCACCACTCTGTTGCGAGTGGTGCTCGATACCCATCCCCACATTGCCTGTGGACCGGAACTCAAGCTGATTCCCTCCATCGCCGCCCACTGGGAGAACACCGCCAAGCACTTCCAGGAAATACTGAAGAGCTACCAACTGACCCCCGCAGAACTGAACCGCTCCTATCAGAGCTTCATCCGGCATCTATTGCAGCCCTTTCTGGACAAGAGCGGCAAGCAGCGGGTGGCCGAGAAGACACCCAACAACGTCTTCTTCTTTTACCACCTTCACCAGATGTTTCCCCAAAGCCCCTTGATCCATTGCATCCGGGATGGGCGCGATGTGGTCTGCTCACTCCTGACCATGAACTGGATCAATCCCGAAACCGGCAAGAAGCTGCCCTATGTGGAGAACGCTGAAAACGCCGCCCACTATTGGGTGCGCTCCGTCGCCGCGGGTCGCGCTTCAGCCCGGAACAGCTCCGTCAAGAATCGATATCACGAAATCAGATACGAAGACGTCGTCAATGAACCCGAAGCCACTCTCAAGGAACTGTTCGATTTTCTGGAAGAGCCCTGGGATCCTGCCGTGCTCGACTTCCATCTTACCAGGCGAGACCTGCGAGCGGAATCGAGTGCACAGCAGGTGTCGCAGGAGCTCTACTCCTACTCAGCCGGGCGTTGGACCAGAGACCTGAAGGGAGAAGACAAGGATACGGTCAAGTCAATTGCCGGCGACCTGTTGATCGAGCTCGGATACGCGGTCGATCAACGCTGGTGACGACCCGAAGCCGGCCACCTCAGGACTGCGCTTCGTAGGCTTCGAGCTCCTGGATCGCAACGTCGGGCGAGAGCAGACCCATCTCGACCAGGATCTGGCCGAGGGGGGTCCTGGTCTCTTCCTGGGCCGTCAGAAGCTGATCGCGCTGCTCGGGTGTCAGGTGGCCGAGCTCGACGGCCAGGGAGCAGAAGCGCAACGGGCTCTCTTTCAGAGCCTCGAGGATCTCGACCACCTGATCGAGGTCGAGCATGCCCAACTCGAAGGCGAGCCGACCGATGGACATCTTCTGCGAGGCCTGCTGCTCGAGTGCGCGAAGCAGGTCGTCTTCTCCGAGCAGGCCGCGGTCGATCAAGTGCTTGCCGAACATTTCCGCAGTATTCGGCCGACCATTGCCGAAGCTGGAGCGCTTGCTTGGCGCCGGTCAGGCTTCTGCACTACATGTTCAAGTGTTAGTCGAGGCGGAATGGAACGGGTCGTTCCCCGTTCCGACCGAGCCGCTGTCTCTCGGCTCCGGCGCCCAGCCTTCGGCTGGACGGGAAAGTCCGGGTCGGATGCCGATCAGGCCCGTAGGTCCACGTTCCTTCCCACGGACTCGTCGCGGGTCTTGGCCAAACCCGAGGGCGCCTGATGCTCTGTCTCTCGCTCGATCGCGCTGTCTTCTTCTCGATGCGATTCGCTGGAATCCGGTGCCTTCACCGCAACAGTGGTCTCGCTCTTCTCGGCCTTCGCGCTACGTGCCGCCGCCTCTTCGACGTCCGCTCCGGAAGATTCGCGGAATTGCGCCAGCTGCCCGGGATTGGGAACTCCGATCCCTTCGATCATCCAGTCGTCTCCTTACCGCTCTCTAGGGGACTCTATCGACCCGTCAGACTGAAAGATTGAGGGGATTTAGACACACAAGGCGGGGCGGGATGCTCCCGCTCAGGCTTTCTCCCTCGGGTCTACAACCGATCCCGTCGCGACGGCACCCGTTCGGGATTCGGCCGCGGTGCGCCAGGCGCGCGCTAGTCTCTCGCCGGGCCGAAGATGCCCGGGAGGTCGTCGGTGACTCGCGTCCGATTGCGGATCTACCTCGGCGAGGAGGAGCACAAGCTCGGTCCCGGAAAGGTCCAGCTCCTCGAGGCGATCCGAGAGCTCGGGTCCATCTCGGCGGCGGCCCGGTCCATGCGCATGGCCTACCGGCACGCCTGGGAGCTCGTCGACGACCTGAACCGCTGCTTTCGAAGCCCGGTGGTCTCGGCCTCCACCGGGGGGCGGGCGGGGGGCGGGGCGGAGATCACCGAGCTCGGCGAAGAGCTGATCCGGCGCTTCCACGCCATGGAGAAGGCGACGCACAAGGCGATTGGCCGCGAGCTCGCGGCTCTCGATGCCAAGGTCGCATCGAGAGTCAGGCCCCACCGCGCCGGCAAGGACCGCTAGCGCCCCTGGGGTCTCCGCCGCCAGCTCCGGTGCAGGGAATGCGGGGTTCACTATATTCACCCAGGAATAACGGCTCCCTGGGTCGTGCCCAGCAGGCTAGGAGAGAGTGATTCTGCGTTGGCTGGCCCTGCTGACTGCAATCGTCGTGACCACGGCCCATGCGGAGCCCGCCCCGGTGGTCCGGCTGGCGGTCGTGAATACCCCGCAGTACAGCGGCCTGCTGGATTTTCTGCTCCCCGAATTCGAACGCGAGACCGGATTGACCGTCGAGGTCTACAGCGGCAACGACGTCTTCGAGCGAGCGCGAGACGGAAGGGCGGATCTCGTCATCTCGCACTATGGCCGCAAGGAGGTCGAGGGCTTCGTCCGGGAAGGGTACGGTTCGTGGCCCAAGATCGTCTTCGCCAACCAGGCTGCTCTGATCGGACACCGGAGTGACCCGGCCAAGGTTCGAGGGCTTACCAGTGCCTCGGAGGCTTTCCGAAGGATCGCGGGGGCCAAGGCCCCCTTCATCGCCAACAACAGCCCACGAGTGGCCTATCTGACCCGCACTCTGTGGGAGTCCGCGGGACGACCCGCAAAGGGTGACTGGTTCGTCGATTCGGGCGGGGTGAACATCGCGTCGGCTGTGCTCGCCGAGGAGAAGCACGGCTACTTCCTATGGGGCGCCCATCCCTTCCTGCGCTTCGCCAGCCAGCGCGATTCCGAGCTGGAGATCCTGGTCTCCGCCGACCCGATCCTCCAGCGCCGCATGGCGGCGATGATCGTCAGCCCGGGGAAGGTCGAAGGTGTGAACGTCGAGGGTGCGACCGCCCTGCGCGATTACCTCCTCTCCCCGAAGACCCAGGCGAGGATTGCGGCGTTTCGCTCGGCATCGAGTGACGAGCAGCTGTGGTGGCCAGCAGGACAAGACAACTGAATCTCATCCCCGGGTCGATTCTGGTGGTGGCGCTCATGGTCCTGGGCGGCTGCCAGGGGATGTCGAGGCGCGCGTGATCGTTCTCTCGAACGGGTCGGTGGCCGGCGGCCGGCTGGTGGAGAGCACCCACGCCGACTTCGCGGCTGCGGTGCGCGAGGCACTCCGAGAGGCGCGCTTCCACCCGGCCGTCCGCCGCGGCAAGCCCGTCTCGTCCTGGGTCACCGTGAGGCTGCACTTCCGCGTCGAGGAGTGAGGACCGGCGCGGCCGGCAGCGCCCTCGGGACGCGGTCCGGCTCCTGATGCGCCCCCAAGGGCTTTGGCTATAGTCAGCAGGGAATAGCGCATTCTGAGCAGGGGCTCGCGGAGTGGGAGAATGGTGATGCGAGGATGGCACTCGCTCTTGGGGTGTGGGCTGGTACTGACCGTCGCGTCCGGGGCGGTCGCGTCCGGATCGGGAACGGGGAGCGGAAGCGCGGCGACGCCCGCTCCCGTCTACGAGGAGACCGTCACCTCGGCGCGCGACCTGGTGGAGGACGTCGCGACGACCCGGCGGATCGACGAGGAGGACATTCGCCAGGAGAGCGCGCGAACGCTGGACGAGGCGCTGGTGCACCAGCCCGGTGTGGTGATCCGCACCGGCTCCGACGGCACGCCGCGGATCGACATGCGGGGGCTTCGCACCCGCCACGTGCTGCTGCTCGTGGACGGGATCCCCATGAACGGCACTGAGGACGGGCAGTTCGACCCGAGACTGATTCCTACGGAGATGATCGGTGACGTCAAGCTCTCCTACGGCAACAGCTCGGTGCTGTACGGCGACGGGCCGATCGGGGGCGTGCTCCAGATCCGCACCCGCCGGGGCGAGGAGGGGATCCACGGCAGCCTGACCGCCGATGCGCGCCAGCGCGATCAGTTTCTGGGTCAGGCGACGGTCTCCGGCGCCACTCGCGATCTCGACGTCTTCGTCGCCGGGAGCGTGTTCGACGGCCACGGGTTCACACTTCCGGACGACTTCGAGACGACGCCCCTGGAGGGTGGCTCGCTGCGCGACAACTCCGACCGGGAGCAGCGCAGCACCTTCGCACGGGTCGGCTGGATGCCGACCGAGCATTCGAAGCTGGCCTTGCAGACGGACTACCGCCGCGGGGAGTCCGGCGTCCCCTGGAGCGTGTTCGATCAGACCGATCCCTTCTCGCGTCGCCCGCGCTACGAGCGCATCGAGCACTTCGAGGGCTTCTCGTCGCAGCTCTCCTACCACTGGGCGCCGGAGGATCCCCTGGAGCTGCGCTCGTGGGCCTATCTGAATCGACAGCGCGAGGTGCGCCATCGCTACGACGACGAGGCCCTCGACTCGATGCTCGAGCGGAACAGCTTCAAGCAAGACGGGACCGCCCTCGTGGCAGGGGGCGCGCTGCACGGGCGCTACGACCTGGGTCGCTTCGGCGCGGTCCGCTGCGCCATGAACGGCCGCTTCGAGCGCTTCGACGCCAGCGGCCGCATTCGCGACCTCGAAGTCACCCAGACCGTCACGACGACCAC
>CAZTOU010000004.1:0-144228 GCA_964615365.1 uncultured Spirochaetales bacterium | reverse complement strand
ACGACGACCACCAGCAACTCCTACGACTTCCGACCCATCGACGAGGACCACCATCTCTCTGCCTACTCCGCAGGGTGCGAGTCCGAGCTCTGGCCCACCGAGCGATCGGGGCTGGTGTTCGGCTACGCCCAAAGCTGGCTCGACCGCGAGGACGGCGAGAGCGAAACCGGTGGCATGTTTCTCGCGGGGGGCTTCCTCGACTTCGACAGCGGGACGCGCCTGCGCGGGTCGGTGTCGCGCCGGATCCGATTCCCGTCGATTCGCCAGCTCTACGACATCGACGGGGGCAACCCGGATCTGGGGCTGGAGCGCTCCTACGGCTTCGAGGTGGGCGTGGAGCAGGAGCTTCCCGGAGAAGCGCAGCTCACCCTCACGGTCTTCGACCTCGAGCTGCGGGACTTCATCGACCGCGAGAGCGGCGAGCCCTTCGAGAATCACGACCGCCTGCGGATGCGCGGGGTCGAGGTGACCGCGTCCAGCCGTCCCTGGGAGCCGCTCTTCATGCGCCTGGGCTACACCTTTCTCGACGCCCGGGACGTCGGAGACCACTCGCCCTTCGACGAGCTCCAGAGCCGGCCCCGGCACAAGGTCGACGGCGAGGTCCGCTACACCCTCCCATGGGGAACGGTGGCACGGGCTGCCGTCAGCTACGTGGCGGGCACCTTCGTGTACACACGCAACGAGCCCTATCGCCAGAGGCGGCTCAGCAACTACACGCTGGTGGACCTCAGGCTCACCCATCCGCTCCTGGAGGGGCGGCTCAACGTCTATGCCGGCGTGGACAATCTCCTCGACCGAGAGTGGACGCTGAACTACGCGCTCCCGAAGGCGGGGAGGACGATCTACGGTGGTGCCGAGCTGCGCTTCTGAGCCGCGCGAGGCCCTCGAGGCTCGCGGTCTCACCTACGCCTGGCCGGGCTGGCTCAGCTTCTCGATGGCGCGGAAGATCTCCTCGGGGCGCGTCCGCTGCCGGTACGTCTCCGACTCGTAGGTCCAACGCACGATTCCTCTCGAGTCGACGAGGATCGCGGTCGGAAAGGCGAGGTCGCGGCCCGGTTGCCCGTCCCGGTGGCGGATGCCGAGGGCGTCGAGCAGGGTCCCCTCGGTGTCACACAGGAAGGTGAAGTCGCTCTCCAAACGCTCCTTCAGCGCCTTCGAGATCTCGGGTGGGTCGACGCTGACCGCGAAGAGCTCCACACCGGCGGCAGAGACGTCCTGGTAGTATCGGTCGAGCTGGACCAGCTCGATGCGGCAGAACGGTCACCAGTCTCCGCGATAGAAGATGTAGAGCGCGGGGCTGCGATCCGTCGAGGCCGGCGCCCTATGCGCGCTTCCGTCCTGGTCGAGGAGCGAGTAGGGCGGGAACGGATCGCCGACAGAGATCGCCAGCTCGTGCGGCGGCAGGAAGCTGGCGCTGGTGAAGTAGAAGGTCAGGAGTCCGGCCAGGACGAGCTCCACAGGCACGACCACCCACTTGTACCAGCGCCGCGCCTTCACCAGGCTCCAGATGCCCAGGCCCGCGCCGATCCCCAGCGAGCTGAGTAGCAGCCAGGGGATGCGGGCGTGGATCATCTGCTCGAATCCGAAGCCGAGCTCTCCCTGGTTCGAGAGCACGGTGGTCCCGACGAAGACGCCGACCACCCCGAGAATCAGGATGATGGAGAGCGCGAGCAGCACGACTGGAGTGTAGCGCTAGAGCGGTGGATCACTCCAGCTCGGAGATCCAGATCCTTCCGCAGGTGCGAAGGGCGTCGCCCACGATTCCCAGGCGCAGCGAGGAGTTGGTGAACTCGTAGCGGATCGGAATCTCCACGATCGCCATCCCGGCGCGGTAGACGTAGGCCAGCGACTCGATGTGGAAGTCGAAGGTCCGGCTCTTCATCTTCGAGTCGACGAGCAGGCGGACGGCGTCGCGCCCCCACATTCGGTAGCCCGAGGTCACGTCCCGGAGACCCGCTCCGCCCCAGGGCACGAAGCGGGGCACCAGCGCGAGGTTCATCAGCGTCCTCGCTCCCCAGCTGAGGCCGCGCCTGTAGCCCGGCACATTGAGCGTCTCCTCGCGGTAGCCGATGACCAGATCGGCGTCGGTGTTCTCCTGGAAGCGCGGAATGACGTCCGGATCGTGGCTCAGCCCCGCGTCCATGGTGATGCAGAAGGAGTAGTCCTCGGCCAGTGCGTAACGCATACCGTCCAGGATGCCGCCGGCGATATGGGTGTTCTTCTGGTGGCGGATGCAGTGCGCCCTTCCCGTTGCTTCCACGATGTCCGCCGTGCCATCGCTGCTGGCATCGTCGACCACACAGACGTCGGCGTGGCGACTCGCGCGCACCACCAGCTCCTCGATGGTCGCGGCCTCGTTGTAGGCGGGAATCACCGCGAGGAATCGCTTCTGCATGGGATCCGTGGCTCTTCTGTCTCTAGTCCGGCGAATGGGCGTCGCCGAAACGCCCGGCGTTCTCGGCTTCCGCGATACCGATGTCTGCCGCCGTGTTGATGTTGGCGTAGCCGTCGCCGATGTTGAAGGCCCTGACGAGGTGACTGTCGTCGATGGCGCACTGAATCAGATCCGGAAGCTCCTTCTCCCCCCGGCTCTGGTTGATGGGAGTGAGGTCGATGTAGTCGAAGATGCCGCTCCGGAAGATGATGTTTCCGGTTCCGCGAACGGTGTTGGGGGGATTGCGCGGCTTCTCGATCAGCCGATAGACGCGGCGGTCGCGATCATCTTCGATGAGGGCGTAGGTCTTGCGGATCTCGTCCGGATGCGCCTCCTCCACCACACCGCAGATCACGAAGAGATCCTCCTCCCGGAACTGGCGCACCATTTCCTCGTGGTGGGGGCGCCAGAGGATCTCGTCGGCGAGGAAGAGCATGAAGTCGTTGTCGCCGATCTGGTCTCTGGCGCACTCGATGGCGTGCACCAGGCCCCGCGGATCCTCCTGGATGACATAGCGGATCCGCACCCCGGAGGTCTCGATCCCGAACTCGTTGATGATCGCCTCGGCGCGGTAGCCGACCACCACCACGATCTCGGTGACGCCGGCCCGAACCGCGTTCTCCAAGCTGTACTGGACGAGGGGCTTGCCGAAGAGCCGGAGCATGCACTTGTTCCCCTCGTCGGGGTGCTCGCCCAGTCCGGGGTGCTCGCCCAGCCGCTTTCCGCGCCCCGCTGCCAGCACCAGCGCCTTCATCGGTCACCCCCCGCGAAGAGATGCCGGTTCGCCTCGATCCACTCGATCAGCAGGGGGACCCCCTCGCTGGGACGGACCCGCGGCGACCAGCCGAGCTGGTTTCGCGCGCGGGTGATGTCGCAGATGAAGTACTTGAGATCACCGAAGCGCGACTCTTCGAAGCGTACCGCGCTCTTCTTCCCCGTGCTCTCGTCGATCAGGGAGATGCACTCGAGCAGGGAGATCGCGTTCTCGGTGCCTCCCCCCACGTTGTAGATGCCGGAGCTGCCGCGGTCGAAGAAGGCCATGAAGGCGTTCGCCACGTCGGTGGCGTAGAGGATATCGCGCACCTGCTTGCCGCTTCCGAACAGCGTGATCGGCCAGTCGAAGACGTTGCGGATGCTGAAGTTCGCCACCCAGCCGTGGTCCTCTCCGCCCAGCTGACGGGGACCGTAGATTCCCGTCAAGCGGAAGCTGGCAGCCCGCACGCCAAAGGTGGAGGCGTACACCTGCACGTAGTGCTCCGCGGAAGCCTTGGAGGCGTGGAGGGGGGTGAGATAGCCCCTCATGGTGGGCGCTTCCTCGCCGATCTCCGGCGGGTCGAGCGTGTAGCGGGTCTCCGTCTCGCCGAGCCGGTCGTTCACCCAGTTGCCGTAGACGTGGATGGTGGCGCAGCTGGCGATCGGGATCCCGTGTCTTCGCGCCGCCTCCAGGACATTGGCCGTTCCCATCACGTTGGTGGAGAGATCGAGGAGCGGCTCCTCGATGCTGATGGTGACGGCGGGCTGGGCGGCGGTGTGGACGATGTAGTCGCAGCCCGCGGCGCGGTCGGTGAACTCCTCCAGGTCCCGCACGTCGGCGCGCACCATCTCGACGCCGAGCTTCTCGAGGAAGTCCCAGTTGTGGTCGCGCGCGGCGTCGGTGTCGTATCCGGTGCGAAGCAGCTCCGACTTGGTCATGTTGTCGTAGGAGACGGCTTGCCAGCCCCGCTGCAGGAAGTGCTCGCAGACGTGGGATCCCAGGAATCCACAGCCACCCGTCACGAGTACCTTCACGGGGCTCCTCCGTTGCCTCACCCGGTCGAGATCCTCTATCGGCGCGGGGAGCGCGCAGGTTGACAGCGATCCGGGGGAGGTGGCAGATGATATCATGAACCCTGTGCGCGCTCGTCGTCCAGAGGGTTCCGGGAGGCAATCCACCCACGGGGTGTCCGGGGGGTGGCGTGCGCTGCTCTTCCTCCCGCTGACGGCGGTCCTGCTCGTCTTCACCCTCCCGGCCGCAGAGCGACAGGGGAGCGAGGTGCTGCGCCACCTCCAGCGCCCTCCGGAGCAGCGCTTCGCGGCGCGAACCACGGGCTTCGGTCCCCTCATCCAGGAGGTCGAGCGGCGAGTTCCACCCGATGAACCGATCCTCATCCACGCGCCGAAAGGGGCCTCTGCGCTCCACTGGGATCTCGTCATCAACTACTGGCTCTATCCGCGGAAGATCTACTCGGCCAAGCTGCTGCAGCTCACCGGGAGGGACGTCCAACGATTCGTCCAGGCACACGGGATCCGGTGGCGGTACAGCAAAGGGAAGCTCGAGAATCTGGGAGATTCCACGCCACCACCGAAGCGAAGCCAGCCCCCCTGCTCGCTTCACTCGGGCAGTGGCGTCCGCGTTGCCCTCGGTATCCTCCTGGCCCTGGCCCATTTCCTGGCGGTGGGTGCGTGCATCGTGGGCGGTATGGGTGGCAGCCGGCTCATCGCCTCTCGGATCGAGCGGGTCGCGCTCTCCTACCTGGTGGGGACCGGGGCGGTGGGCGCCTGGACCGTCCTCTGCTTCGCCGCGGGAATCGGAGTGCGGCTCGGGGCGGTCTTCCTCTCGCTACCCCTGGCACTGGCCTTCTTCGCGGTCGGCGGACGCAGGGCACGGAGAAGGCTCGCGTCGCCTCCAGACCGCGCCACCGGCGGACGGGAGGAGAGCGGACCCGGCGGCTGCGCGACCGGAATGCCCCTTGCCGCGTCCTCCCACCACATCGATCGAATCGCGGCGCTTCTCGCCCTCGGCCTGCTCGGCCTTCTCGTGCTGCGTGCCGTCGCCATGCCGATGGGCGGATACGACTCCCGATATCAGTGGGCCCACAAGGCCCACATCATGTTGCACGAGGCGAGCCTCTGGGACGCCGGGTTTCAGGACCCCCAGTCCATTCACGGCCATCCCAGGTATCCCCTGCTCCTCCCCGGCGTCGAGGCGGTGGTCTTCCTCTACGCGGGCGGATTCGACGACCAGTACGTCACGCTGCTCTTTCCGCTCTTCCTGGGCGCTCTTCTCGTGGTGTTCCACCGCGGTCTGGAGGCGCTCGGGAGACGGCGGGGCAGGGGGCTCGCGATCCTCGCCCTGCTGCTGGTCCCCGGCTACTGGGGGTACGGGATTGCGAGGGACGGTGCAGCGGCCTTCGCCGCCTACCCCGATCTTCCGCTCGCGGCATTCACCGCCGCCGCGATGGTCTACCTCCTTCGCGCTCGCGCGCACCAGTCCGCTCACCTCTTCCTGATCTCGGCGCTCCTCATCCTGTTCTGCGGGCTCATCAAGTCGGAGGGGAAGGCACACTTCCTCGTCTTCCTCGCGCTGGCTCTCGCCCCCCTCGCATTCGGAGGCGCTCCCCGCCAAAGACTGTGGAGCGCGCTGGCCGCGTTCGCCGGGGCCGGCGCCCTGCTCGCCCTCTACGAGCTCGCCGTCGTCTACCCCACCCCGGCCGGCATGATCCCGGACGACTACTCGCAGCTCATGAGCTGGGAACGGATCACCGCCAACTCCGGGCGCCTGTACGACCTCGTTCCAATGCTCGTGAGGGAGTGCTTCCTGTCGGCGCGCTTCGGCTTTCCAGGGCTCCTTCTCGTCGCCGCAGCTCTCCTCTTCTGGCGGAGGAGGTCGGGAGCCGAGGCGCTGGCACCTCTCGCCTACGTGGTGCTGCTCGCCGTGCTGTACTGCGGGCCGTACCTGGTCCTTTCCGAGGGTGAGTGGAGGAAGACCTTCGACTGGTCGGCGGGCCGCCTGGTGCTGCAGCTCGTGCCCATGGCCTTCCTCGCCGTGTCGCTTCTGGTCCTTCCCCGCGATGCGGCTCCCGCCGCGACCTCGCCGGAGAAGCACCGAAACAACGCCTGACGGAGCGCGGGCGGATCTCCATCAACGAGCTTAGAATCCCTCCACGGCTCGCATCGCGAATCCGGAGAAGACGAGGGAGATCCTTCGCAATCCATGGACGCCCAGAGCAGACCCCGCACCGTCTTCTTCGTGCTCGTTCCGGTTCTGGCTCCGCTCGTCTTTCTCCTGCTTCTCGAGGGCGCCCTGCGCGTCGCTGGAATCGGCGAGCCGGACATCGCCAGCGATCCCGCTCGGGGCTTCCTCCCCTTCGAGTCCGTGCTCCGTGAGGTCGCCCTGGAGGATGGCAGCATCCGGCTGGTCGTGAGGACGCCTCCCCACCCCCTCCCGTTCATGACGCTGCGTCAGTTCAATCCCCAGTCGCATCCGGCTCGAAAGTCCATCGGTGAGTACCGGATCTTGTTCGTCGGGGGCTCCCTCCCGTATGGCTGGCCCTACGACGATCGCACCTCCTTTCCGCGGCTGCTGGAAGTCGGGCTGGCTGCGGTGGAGCCCGAGGTCGGGTGGAGTGTGATCAACATGGGCGCTCCGGGCTGGGGCACGACACGCCTGCGGGGCCTCTCCGGGGACCTGACGCGGCTGGACCCGGATCTGGTGGTGATCGTGTCGGGCAACAACGAGTCGCTCGAAGCTTCGTTCGCACGCAGTGTATTCGAGGGACGAGAGGCGCGGGTCCTGCTGCTGAGCCGACTCTCCAGACACTCGCACCTGGTCACGCTGATGATCGGCGCCGCGGAGCGACTGCGAGGACCGGTGGGATCGTCAGAGCCGAAGCCGACACGAGAGCCCCTGAACGAGCGCAGAGCCACTCTGGTCGAGAGATTCGGAGAGAACCTCGCGGCCATCGCCTCCACGTTTCGGGGTCATGGGTCCCGGGTCTATCTCGCGACGGTTCCCGCCAACCTGCGAAGCTGCCCTCCGCTGGGAAGGGACGGTCCCGGGGAGGCGCAGGGCTCCCGCGATCCGACTCTCTCAGCCGATTATGGCAAGGCCCGAACCCTGCTAGAGGGGGGACACCGAGCCGAGGCGCTGGCGCTCGCGGAGCAGTTGATTGGCGCGCTCCCCGCCAGTGCGCGGATTCGCTATCTGCAGGCCCAGGCGCTCGAGGCGAACGGAAGGGATCGGGATGCGAGAGACGCCTACCAGCGCGCCCTCGCCCTCGACCCCTCCATGCTTCGCGCCTTCGACGCCTTGAACGCCGAGGTCGGCCGTGTTGCGGCGGCGACGGGGACAGGGGTCGTCGACCTGGTGAAGGCCATCGGTGCCGCGAGCCACCCCCGCGCGCCGGGCGATGATCTGTTTCTCGACAACTGCCATCCCAATCAGCGCGGCGCAGTCATCCTCGCGCTGGCGACGGCGGATGTGATGGCCCGGGATGGGGTCCTGAGGGCGGAGGAGGGCTGGAGGGCCGGCTTCGCCGAGGCGATCGACGACTATCTCGAGACGGTTCAGATCTCCGACGAGAGCCGCGTGGAAGCCCTCAAGTTCCTCCTCTTCTACCACACGACGGTGAATCCCGACGAGGAGCGCGCGGCGGCTGTGCAGCGGGAGATCCAGGATCGCGATCCCGATCGACGCTTCGCGAGCTCGGCCTTTCGGAAACGGTTCTTTCGAAGTCGCCCCCCATCGATCCGGCCAGAGGTGGAACGGTGAAGCGATTCGCGCCGTTGGTGCCCGCGATGGCGGTCTCATTGGCGCTCTGGGCGTTCTTCCGGATCGATACGGGGATCTGCCTGGAGGATGCGCTCATCACCTACCGCTACGCCGAGAACCTGGCGCTCGGCGAGGGATTCGTCTTCAACTCTGGAGAGCGCGTTCTCG
Organism: uncultured Spirochaetales bacterium; assembly: GCA_964615365.1. Classification (GTDB taxonomy): domain Bacteria; phylum Myxococcota_A; class UBA9160; order UBA9160; family UBA6930; genus CAVXZE01. The sequence continues at coordinate 136,096 of CAZTOU010000004.1, read as the reverse complement.
GCACCACGACGCCGCTCTTCACCCTGATGCTGGCCGCCGCAGGCCTGCTCTTCGGGACGGAGCACATCCCACTGGCCTCGAACCTGCTGGCGGCGCTCTTCGGCCAGCTCGCAGGTCTCTTCACCTTTGCCGCCCTTCGCAGGCTGGAATTTTCGGCCGCTGCATCCGCCTCGGGAGCCGCGCTCTTCCTCTTTCAGCCCGACGTGGTCGTCGCCGCGACCGGCGGCATGGAGACGATGCTGGTCGTGGCGTTGATGGCCGGCAGCTTCTTCGCGCTCTCGGCGCGTCGAAACGCCGCCGCGGTGCTGCTGTGCGCTCTCCTCGTCATCGCCCGCATCGATGGAATCCTCTGGGCGGCAATCGTGCTGCTCCTGGCGTGCAGGGAGCGACCCGGATCGACGCATCGCTACCTGCTGCTCTTCTGCGCGGTCCTGGCCCCCTGGGCGCTATTCGCGCAGCTCTACTTCGGAAGCGTCATCCCGCACAGCGTGATTGCCAAGTCCGCGATCGGAAACGCCGGAGAGCCCCTCGACGAGCTCGAGACCCTGGCCGCGCACATGCGCTGGTTCATCGGTGCCGCGGGATTCTGCGCCGAGCCCCTCAAACGGGGATCGGATTCGGTGATCGCCCTGGCGGCGACCCTGCTTCTCGCTCTCGCCGGCGTCGTCTCCATCGTGAGGAAGCCGGTTCGACCGGCCTTGCTCGCGATCGCTCTGTTTCCCCCGCTTCTGTGCGCCGCGTACTATCTCGGGCGCACCCCGAGGATCTTTCCCTGGTACCTGGTCCCGCCGCTCTGGTGCGTCTCGATTCTGATCGTGATCGGCGCCGTCCACGGGTGGGCCGTGGTTCGCGATCGATCCCGTCTTCGCCCGATTCGCCGCTTTGCTCTCGGGGTGTGCATCGGATCGCTTCTCCTCGCCCTGCTGCTACACCTGCCGAGCGCCGGACTCCGAGAGCTCGCCCACCAGGAGCGCATGCAGAGGTACGAGGAGGGACTCCGACGCCGCGTGGGCGAATGGCTGGCGGCGAATACCCCGGAGAACGCGACGGTGGCCACCGAGGCGATCGGCTACCAGGGATACTACTCGAAGCGGCGCATCGTCGACCTCGCCGGGCTGACCAGCCGCGAAGTCCTCTCCGCCTCCCGCGAGAGTCGGGGCAACTCGGCGGCGACCTTCCACCGGGTGCTGAAGCGCACCCAACCGGACCACATCGTGCTGCGGTCGTTCGAGGTCGACCGAAACCGGGCCTTCCACGGGGGCCCGCTCTTCCAGACGCGCGAGCAGCGCTCCCATTTCGACGGGACCTATCTGGAACGGAGGAGGTTTCGGGTCCCCGGGTTCGGCGGGCCGCTCAGCTACCTCACCGTCTTTACCAAGAGGGACCGGCAGTGATGCGCCAGCTACTGGCGAAGATCGGCCTTCTCGCGGTGTCGGTATTGGCCGCGCTCGCGCTTTGCGAGGGCATCCTGCGCGCGGCCGGCTTCGCCTTCGAGATCGCCCCGCAGGCTGTGGAGTTCGGCTGGCCCGATCCGGTGGTGCTGAAGGAACACTACGCGGGGGATCCGGATCTATTCTGGGTTCCAAAGGACTATGACTCGCGACTTCGCCGCCATGCTCCTGGGAGCGTCGACATCGTCTTCATGGGCGATTCGTGCACCGAGTTCAGCGACTATTCGCGGCTCCTCGTCGAACGGCTGGGCGCCGACCATCCCGAGCGGGAGATCAGAGGGCTCGAGCTGGCGGTGGGCGGCTGGTCCTCCTTTCAGGGTCTTCAGCAGATGAAGCGGGACATCGTCTCCTTGAGCCCGAGAGTGGTCACCGTGTACTACGGATGGAACGATCACTGGATCGGGTTCGGCGTCGAGGACGAGCAGGTCCACCGTCTCACCCGATGGCCGCGCGGGCGATTGCGCGAGCTCCGCCTGGCCCAGCTGGTCTTCAAGACTCGGCTGGCCATGCTGGCCCCTCGGAGCGGAGATCTTCCCAAGCGGGTCAGCGCGAGCGACTTTCGGGAGAACCTTCGGCAGATCGTGGCCCTGGCGCGCCAGCACGGCATCGTGCCGGTGCTGCTCACGGCTCCGACGTCTCATCGACCGGGCGCCGAGCCCGCCAGGCTCGGGGAGCGATGGCTCCAGGATCGGCGAGAGCTCGTGCCGCTACACCAGACCTATGTCGCGATGGTTCGGGAAGTGGCGGCATCGGAGCGCGTCGTTCTCTGCGACCTCGCGGCGAAGTTCGAGGAGGTGCCCCGAGGTCGGAGAGGTGCGCACTTCTGGGACGATGGCATCCATCTCTCGCGGGAAGGGACCCGCAAGGTCTCCGAGCTTCTCTACGGGTGCTTCCGCGAGGCAGAGGAGCTACGCCGCATCTGGAACGGCCCCGAGCCGACGGCGAGGTGCTCCCCGATCGCCTCGGCGATGCAGTCGGCCCAGATCGCGTTCAGCTTCTCGTTCGGATGCCCGTCGACGGGCACCTGGAAGGCCGGCAGGAGCGGCCGGGCGCAGTCGGCGAACGTCACATCGTGGCCCCTGAGCAGCGCCGAATAGCGCGCCTTGTTCTCGGCGTTCATGTACAGAAAGACCACGACGAGCTCGGTGCCGTTCTCTTCGCACGCGCTCTGCATCTCCAGGAGCAGCTGCTCCGTCACCGCCGCTCGATCCGCGGTCCTCCGCCCCGCGGCGAGGCGCGCGTAGCCGTGCTGGAGGAAGGTGATCGTCGCCGAGTGCTCCCGCAGCGGCCACAAGGGGTAGGGCGTCGGACGATGGCGCGCGACGGCGCCGTCCCCCCGCAACGTCGCGTAGGGTACGGAGATGGTGGAATGGCGCCTGGCCGTCATGGAGAGCATCTCCAGCCAATCGGCGGTTGCGACGTTTCGGATCTCGTGGCCTTCGTAGAAGCCATACAACGCCATCACCGGCGCCGGCCGCTCCGAGAGCACCTGCTCGAGCAAGAGAAGCGACTGGTAGGTGCCGTACCCGCCGTGACCGTGGTTCCGGAACCGCATCGACGGAAATCGCTGCTGCAGCTTCCACGCAAAGGTCTCCTCATCGGAGAGGGCGAATCCCTCGGTGAAGGAGCCCCCGACGATCGCGACGGTGCCTCCGCCCCTACCCGGTCTCGAGCCGGTGGAGCGGCTTCCGTCGCTCTCGAGACGCATGGTCCCTCCCCTGCCGAGGGGCGAGAAGGCCGGAAACCGGTATTCGCCCTCCTTGTGCTTCCATCCCAGCACCGGATCCGGCCGATAGATCACCGGCTGCGCCGGGTCGAGAAAGAGAGGCTGCCAGGGCCCTCGACCGGAGGCTCGAAGCAGGATCTCCGCTCCGCCAAATACCACGCCGATGGAGAGACCGGCGGTGATCAAGGAGAAGAGCAGGTGCTTCGAACGCGCGTCCGACATGTCGGCCTCGATGGCGAACCGGAGTGGGCTCGCGAACCCGGAAGGACCTCGCGGAGGTTACAGCAGTTTGGGGCCGGAGGTGCCAGTCGGTCGACGATGGTGCGGCCGAGGTGCGCGGCGAGCGGGGCTCGCTGCGCGGGTTTGCCTGCCGTACCATGCCGCCTGCGAGCCGCTTCTCCCGACCAGGCGAAATCGTTGCGGATGCTACCGAAAGAGCGCCCCTTCGCGGATCACGAGCAACACCTGCCCCGGCGCGATCTTCTCGACCGCGCCGCCGACCGCGAGTCGTGACGCGACGACCGCCGCCTTCGGCTCCCGGGAGGGTGTGGGCCCGTGGCTCGACCCGGCTCCTCGTGGCCTGGGGGATCGCGACGGTGGTCGCCACCACCGCCATCTACGCCGGCAAGCTGGACGGCGAATGGATCTTCGACGACTTCCACGCGGTGGAGCGCAACGACCAGATCAAGAGGCTCTGGCCGCCCACCTGGGCCTGGTACGGCCACGACATCCCCCTGGCGACCCGTCCCGCCGTCTCGCTCACCGTGGCCATCGACTTCGCGCTGCACGGACACGATCCCGCCGGCTACCGAGCGTTCAACCTGGCGGTCCACCTCGCCAACGCACTGCTGCTTCTGTGGATCGTCTGGCGACTCCTGACCACCCGCCCGGCGTTGGAGACGAGCGAGAGCGAAGCGGTCGGACTCGCCGGCGCCATTGCGCTGCTCTGGAGCCTCCACCCTCTCCAGACCGAGCTGGTGGAGTACGTCTCGCAGCGGACGGAGCTAATGGTCAGCTTCTTCTACCTGCTCACCCTGGGCGCGGCGCTGGCGCGCTTCGGGGCGACCTCCCGACGCGCGTCCGCGGCCTGGAGCGGAGTCGCGATCGGTGCCTGCGCGCTCGGGGCGATGAGCAAGGAGGTGATCGTCACCGCGCCCCTCGCGGTGCTGCTCTGCGATCGGGCCTTCGCTTCGGACGGGTTCGGGCGGGCCTTGCGCAGGCATCGGGGGATGTACGCGGGCCTGGCGTGCTCGTGGGTGATCGTGTTCTTGCTGACGTGGTACGGACCCCGGCTGGGAGCCGTGGCCGTCAGCAGCGAGGTCTCGCCCCTCTCCTATCTGCGCACCCAGGCGGGCGTGATCGTCGAGTATCTGCGGCTCTGCTTCTGGCCGGATGCGTTGCGTCTCAGCTATCCGCCCTGGACCGCTCGCAGCTGGGCGGAGTTTCCGCCCCAGGGCGCCCTCGTCGTCGCGCTGTTTGCGGCGACGCTGTGGGCCTGCTGGCGTCGCCCTCGGCTCGGCTTCGCGGGGGCGTGGTTCTTTCTGACCCTCGCGCCGAGCTCGAGCGTGGTGCCCGTGGTGACCGAGATCGCCGCGCAGCGTCGCGTCTACCTGGCGCTCGCGGCGGTGATCGCCCTGGTCGTGGTGGGAGGATTCCTCGCCCTCCGCACCTGGACGGGCGCCAGGCAGAACCGGGTGCGCGCGGCTCGAGGCGTCGGGCTCGCCCTGGTCGGCCTGGCATGTCTGGGGCTCGGCTGGCGGACCGGGGTTCGAGCGGACGACTACCGCAGCCGGATTTCCATCTGGCAGCAGGACGTGCGAATCGACCCCGACCACCCGGCTGCGCTCTTCAACCTGGCCTCGGCTCTGCTCGACGCGGGACGCGTCGAGCCAGCCGTGGCGCACTTCGACCGCGGGCTCCAGGCGCTCCTACGGCTGGATCCGGAGACCCGAGCAGCGCTCCTCTACTCGAGCTCCGTCGATCTGGTGGCGACCGCCTATCAGACCACGGGGCGGGCGGCCTCCGCTCTGCCCGCGTTCCGACGCCTGGCGGGCCTGCACCCCGACGTCGCGAACCTGCAGCTCACCTACGCGCGCCTCTGCCTGGCGGCGGGACGCCACGAGGAGTCGCTCGAGCCGCTGCAGCGCGCCGCGGACCTCGAACAGGGCTCCCCCACCCCGTGGATCCTCATGGCCCAGGCCTTCAAACGGGTCGGCCGCACAGGGCGGGCGCTCTCCGCCTTCGATGCAGCGATCGAGCGCGCAGAGGGCGTGGAGCGCGAGCGACTGATCGTCCAGCGCGGCCGGCTCGCAGCGCGCGCGGGAGAGGCGGGTTCCTGATGCGCGTCTGCACCGGGATATCCCTCGCTTGCTCCTTCGCCCTGCTGTTTCTCGGTGGTGGGTGTCGGGAGACGGGGCCGCCGAACCTGGTGCTGATCTCCATCGACAGCCTGCGCGCCGACCGCCTCGGCTGCTACGGGGCCGAACGTGACACCAGCCCGTCCATCGATCGGCTGGCGGCCCGTGGGGTGCGCTTCGAGACGGCTGTGGCGCCGACGTCGTGGACCCTCCCCAGCCACGTCACCCTGCTCACCGGGCTCTCGATTCCCGCGCATCGCGTCGCCACGCCGGAACAGCGCATCGACACGGCGCGCACCCTTCTCGCAGAGCATCTCCTGCGGCTCGGCTACGAGACGGCGGGCTTCGTCTCCGCGCCCTTCATGGCCCGCGCCTATGGCTTCGACCGCGGCTTCTCGGTCTACACGAACTTCGCCAGCAGCCGGACCGCTTCGTACCCGCCGTCGCTGCGGTGGCATCGTGACTCCCACGCGGACGAGACGGCGCCAGAGGTGATCGGGGCGGCGCTCGAGTGGCTCGGGAAGCGCGACTCGAGTGCCGCTCCCTTCTTCCTCTTCGTCCACCTCTGGGACGTCCACTTCGACTACATCCCTCCCCCGCCCTACGACACCCTCTTCGACCCCGACTACGAGGGGGAGTTGGACGTACGCGATTACAGCTTCAACCAGACCATCAACAACGAGCTTCCCGAGCGGGATCTCCAGCACCTTCGGGCGCTCTACGACGGGGAGATCCGCTGGCTCGATTCGCGGCTGGAGCCTCTCCTGGAAGCCATCCGCCAGCGTTCCGACGGAGACCGCACGCTGGTTTCCCTGGTCTCGGACCACGGAGACGAGTTCTTCGAGCACCGGGGCAAGGGACACAGGAACACCCTGTTCGAAGAGTCGGTGCGGGTGCCCTGGATCCTCGCCTATCCGGAGGCACTCCGGCCGGGCGCCACGATCGGGGGTGTGGTCTCCCTCGAGGACGTGGCCCCGACGCTGCTGGGGCTGCTCGAGGCGCCACCCCTCCCCGAAGCGAGCGGCCGGAACCTGGCGGCACGCATCCGCTCGGGTCGGAATCCCCCTCCGGTGCCCGTGCTCCTCAACCTCCGCAGGACCGCTGCGCTTCGAGGGCCCAACTGGAAGGTGATCGTGCCCGGCCGGGGTGGGCCGCCCGTCTACTACGACCTGGCGCGGGATCCCGAAGAGCAGCAACCGCGATCCGCGCAGCGCTTCGCACCGGGCGCCTTGCGCGCGCTCAAGCGCCGCATGGCCGTGGAGCAGAGTCGGGCGAAGTCGCTCCCGTGGGACGGAGGCGGGGCCGCAGAGCTCGAGCCGGAGCTCCAGGAGAAGCTCAAGAAGCTCGGCTACGTCGAGTAATGTCAGCGTGCCCCGCCACCGGGCCAGGCGGGCATCCAGTCGGCCATCATGCCCTGCGTCTCGAAGAGCGCACGGCCCTCGCGGTCGATTACCGCGACGCGGCAGTCCCTGGCGGGGGGACGGCTTCCGGACTCGGTCCGCGGCATCCGCAGGATCGCCAGTCGCTCTCCGTCGGGGGACCACAGCGGCGCACCCTCGTCGATCTCGGGCGAGCGCGTCAGGTTCCTGGGTATCCCGTCGGAGAGATCGACCAGGAAGAGGTCCCTGCTGCCCTCGCGAGTCGAGATAAAGGCGATCTCGTCGCGGGTCGGTGAGTGCCGGGACGAGTGATCGTTCGCCGTCGGGAGGCTGGCGAACCGCTCTTGCCTGCCGCTCTCGAGATCGAGCCGAAACAGGTCCGCCCCCGCCCCCGCTTCCTCCCAGCGGGTGAAGAAGATGGCCCGGCCGTCGGGCGTGAAGCGGGGCTTGGTGTCGTTCATCCCGGGCTCGCCGGTGAGCCTACGCGGATGCCGCCCGTCTTCGAGGAGCCACAGCTCCGACCCGGAGCTCCGGTCCGGACGTCGCTGAGCCACCAGGCGACTTCCATCGAGCGAGAAGGCGGGGCGCAGAAAGGAGCCGGGGGAGGGCACGCTCGCGATGACCTCGGAGCGCCCCGTCTCGAGATCGTAGACGGCGATACCGGAGAGATGCCCCGACTGCCGGAAGGCGTAGGCGAGCCGGGGCGCTACGGGCGACCAGGTCGGCCAGCGCTCGTCGCGCGCTGGCGTCGAACCCACGACCTCCTCCTCTCCGGTCTCGGGATCCCAGAGCACCAGGTCCATTCGGAACGCAGCGTCGTAAGGACGGGCCGGGAAGACCACGCGCCGGGCCACGTCGGACCAGTAGGGCCAGCGCTCCTCGCGCGCGGGCGTCGGGGAGACGACGACCACGGCCCCATCCGAGAGCCGCGCGCGGGCCAGGTCGGCCTTCCCGTCGACCTCCCTGATGAAGACGAGCCCTCCCGAGCGCGGCCCGGAGATTCCGCGCTCGGCGTGGCCCGGATCCTCTTGGCAGGCCGAGATCAATGCGAGGGCGAGCAGGCCCCAGGAGAGTCGGGCGACCGAGTTCGAGATGGCGTGCATGGGCCGAGTTTACCCGGGGGGGATCGCTGCGCTAGATTCGGCTTCACCCAGGGCGTGTGGTGCGTCGTCGGTGCGAGCAGGAGAACGTGGCCGAGAATCCGTCGGAGCTCGTCGCAGGCCGGCGAGGGCAGCTCAGTGCGCGCGGGTTGCGTCGGCAGCCCGGACGGCTCGCTTCGGCATCGATGCTGCTGATCCTGGCGTGCTGGAGCGGCGCACCGGATCGCTCCGCGCCTCTCGAAGGCTACGACGTCCTCCTCGTGGTGGTGGACGCGCTTCGCGCGGACCATCTCGGCAGCCACGCCTACCCCCGCGACACCTCACCCTTCATCGATTCCCTGGCGGAGCAGGGGATCGTCTTCGAGAGCGCGTTCTCGAACTCCTCGTACACCCGCGAATCCGTGGCGTCACTGCTCACCGGCAAGCTGCCTTCCCGCGGCGGGGCCGTGGGCTGGGTCGCGCAGCCCGATCGGGCGGCGCCTTGTCTCGGAGAGATCTTTCGCCGGGCCGGGTACCGAACCGGCTTCTTCAGTAATACCTCCCAGCTCGCTCTCCAAGGCTTCACACGAGGCTTCGAAGAGTTCCAGTTTCCCACCAGAAGCTGGAAGCTGAGCGGCGAGGGAGACAAGCTCTCGACCCGGGCGCTCGGCTTCGCGCGACGCGCGGGTGACCGGCCCCTCTTCCTCTACCTCCACTACCTCGACCCTCACGCGCCCTACGATCCGCGCCCTCGATTCCGCCAGCGCCTCTCTCCTGCCCCGGTGGCGGCGCCACTCGCACTTTACGACGACGTCGTCCCGGGGATCGAAGAGCTGGTGGACGCCGGCTTCGGCCCTGGTGAGCCGCGCTTCGAGGATCTCGTCGCGCGCTACGATGCCGAGATCGCCTCGACCGATGCCTCCCTCGAGACCCTGCTTCGCGGCCTCGAGGCACTGGGCCGCGAGCGAACCCTCGTCGTGCTCACCGCCGATCACGGCGAGGAGTTCCTGGAGCACGGCTTCGTCGATCATGCCTGGACCCTCTACGAGGAGTCGATCCGCGTGCCGCTGATCTTCTGGGCCGCCGGCGCACTGGAGCCCGCGCGGGTGGAGCAGCGCGTCTCACTGGTGGACGTCTTCCCCACCTTGCTGGCCCTCCTCGGGGTCCAGACCCCCGACGGAAGCTTCGACGGGGCTCCTCTCCTGGAGCCGAGCACGGGACGTCCGCTCGACGCTCCGATCTCTCGCCCACACTTCGCCGAGCTCCTGATCGAGGAGCGCAACGTCGTGCGGGCCGTGGTCCAGGACCAGTGGAAGTATCTCGCCGTCCACCGCTGGACCGCGCCGGAGCGCCGCGGTCAGCCGTCGGGAAAGCGGGCGCCCCTGCGGCTCGACGATGCTCCGATCCGCGAAGAGCTGTACGACCTCTCCCGAGATCCCCTGGAGCAGCAGGACCGGAGCGCCGATTCTCCCCCGCAGCTCGGGTCCTTGCGCCGCGTGCTCCGGGAGTACGTCGAGTCCACGAATCTCGACTACGGTACCAGGCGATCGACTGGAAAGAAGGCGGCTGCCGAGATCTCCCCCGAGACGCTGGAACAGTTGCGGGCTCTCGGCTACCGCCAGGCCGAGTGAACCCCGGAGACCCAACCGGACTGAACCAGAAGGCGAGGACGCAGCCGGTGCGAAGCCGATTCGACGCGCTCGCGTGGAGCGGAGCGGGGATGCTGATTCTCCTCGCTCTCGCCCTGGTCGCGCGCAGCGTCTTCTTCTCGCCTTCCGGCATCCTCGTCCTCCAGGACGAGCGCGCGCCCTGGATCATGCTGGACGAGCCAATCACGGCCCGACTCCAGCAGTGGGGGCACACCGATACGCCGGTCACGCGCTTTCTCGCGAGCTTCGAGGCTACGGACCCCGGGGCACGAGTGCGCCTGCTTCTCCGCTCCTTCGGCACCTCGCGGGTGTTCATCAACGATGCGCCGGTTCCGGAGCCGAATCCGGAGACCGCCAACTGGAAGCGCTTCCGGGAGCTCGAGGTGACCCCGCTGGTGCGCGGTGGGCTGAACGCGATCCGCGTCGAGGTGGCGAACCGGCACGGGCCGGCACTGCTGTCGATGCGGCTGGAGGGGATCGGCGCTCCCTTCGCCACCGGCCCACACTGGATCGGTTCGCTCGAGAACGGTCCGATGCGCAGGACCCTCCCCGCCACCGATGCGCGTCGATTTCCCGACTCCTACGCCAGCGAGCGACCCTTCGACGCCCTCCTGTCGAACCCGGTTCCGCTCGTCTTGTTGCTGCTGGTTCCCGCCCTGGCCTTTCTCGCGCCGCCAGACAGGCGAGACGCCCTGGTGCGCTGGCCCGGTCTGCCCCGCGTCGCGCTGTGGGTGGCGATCCTCGCCTGGGTCGTCCTCTTCGTGGGGAAGTTCCGCGGGCTCGATCTCAACTTTGGTTTCGACGCCAACGACCATCTCAACTACCTCCAGTCGATGCGGCGCGACGGAAGCATCCCGCTCGCCACGGATGGCTGGTCGACCTACCAGCCGCCGCTCTTCTACCTGGCGAGCGCCGCGTTCGAGGAGCTGGCGACCTGGCTGGGTCGCACCCGGCCCGACGCCGTCGCCCTGAAGCTGGTTTCCTTCCTGGCCGGGCTCGGGAACGTATGGCTCGCCGGGCTCCTGGCTCGGCGCCTCCTGCCCGAGGACCGCGTCGCCTGGGCACACGCCACGCTCTTTGCCGCCGTGCTTCCCGTCAACCTGTACATCGCCGCCTATTATTCCAACGAAGGACTTCACGCGTTCCTCGCCGGCTGTGCACTGCTCGTGGGGATCGAGATCCTGCTGGCGGAGGAGGTGAGCGTCCCGCGGACGGCGCTCGCCTCGCTGCTGGTCGGGCTCGCATTCCTCACCAAGTTCACGGCGCTTCTGGTGGCGGCTCCCCTGTTCCTCGCCCTCGGGATCAAGATCCTGATGCTGCACCGCCGCCCCGGCTCCGCGCTGGCGCGCGTCGCTGCACTGCTGCTCCCGGCGCTGCTGGTGTCCGGGTGGTTCTACGCGCGCAATGTGGTGGAGTTCGGGCGACCGATGGTGGGGAACTGGGACCTCCCGGGCTCCGATCGAACCTGGTGGTCTCCACCCGGCTTCCACACCCCGCAGTACTATCTCCGCTTCGGGGAGGTGCTGGTGCGTCCCTTCTACTCGGGCTTCGTGTCCTTCTGGGATTCCCTCTACTCGACCTTCTGGGGCGACGGCTTCGTCGCGGGGCGCATCGGAGTCCGGGACCGCCATCTGGCCTGGAACTACGAGTTCATGGCGGCGAGCTACGCGCTCGGGCTTCCCGCCACCGGGCTGCTCGGGCTCGGCTTCCTGCGCTGCGCCCGCGCCGCGCTTCGGGAGCGGGAGTCGGAGCGACGCGCGGCCTTCGGGTTCCTCCTCCTCGTATCCGCCACGATGGGATTCGCGCTCTTCTACGTGACCCTGGTGCTTCCCTACCACGGCCAGGCGCGGGCTTCCTACGTGCTCGCGATCACGCCCGTGCTGGCACTCTTCTTCGCCTGGGGCTTCGTGGGCGCCGACCGCTGGCTCGCCCGCCGCGGATGGACCGCCGGCCGCGTGCTCCTCTTCTCCTGGTGGGGCGCACTGCTGGGCGTCCTCTATCTCTCGTTCGCGGGATGAGAGGGGAGGGGGCGTGAGGACGATCGGCGCAGCCTGGCTCGGCCTGGGTCTCCTGATGGCTCTCCTCGCGGCCCGAAACCTCGGCGTGCCGGGCCCCTACTACGACGAGGTGATCCAGGCACTCCCCACCGTGGAGTTCCTGGAGGGCCGGCCCCGGGCTGCGCCTCTTCCGGGCTCCGAGGTCCTGCGTCTCCAGGGCCGCTCCTTCCCCTGGATGACGCAGGGCTACATGGGAGCTCTGAAGAGCCAGCTCCTGATTCCGTGCTTTGCCCTCGCGGGAAGCGAGCTCTTCGTCCTTCGCGTCACCACACTCGCCTGGAGCGCCCTCGGCCTCCTGTGCTGCGTCGCCTTCGCCCGACGAGCCTTCGGTACCGGGGTGGCGCTCGTCTCGGGTCTGCTGCTGGTCTGCGATCCGAGTTTTCTCTTCCTGAGCCGCCACGACTGGGGCTCGTTCCCGCTCGGATTCCTGCTGCGCTGCGCGAGCCTGCTCTTCGCGATGATCTGGTGGGAGAGCCGAAGGCTGCGCCACGCGCTGCTGGCCGGGGCGGCCCTGGGCCTCGGCATCTACAACAAGGTCGACTTCGCCCTGTTCCCCGCTGCGGCCGTCCTGGCGGTGCTCGCCGCCGATCGGAAGGCGCTCCTGCTCGTGCTGCGGGAGCGCCGCGCGCAGGCCGCCGCCGCCATCGCCACGGCGTTCCTGTTCGCCCTCCCGGTCCTCGCCGCGATTCCGGAGTTCGGGGGCGCGGCCGAACGGCTCGCGGAGGATGTGTCCTACACGGCGAAGACGCTCGCGCTGGGGAGCGTGCTCGACGGCTCGTACTTCCTGCGACTGATGCGGGTGGGGGGTCGATTCGACGACATGTCTTCTCTGGAGGACGTGCCGCTCGGCGGTCTCATCGTCGTCTTGATGCTGGCGAGTGTGGGGCTGGCGGTGAGCGCCATGCGACGCAGAGCTCCGCCGGGAACCGCCCTCCTGCTCACTGCCGGCGTCCTGCTGGCGGGCCTGCTGCTGCTGCTGCCCGGTGCGGTGCGCGCGCACCACCTGATGAACCTCTACCCCTTTCCCCACTGGATCGTGGCGGTCGGCCTGGTCGCGTTGTGGCGATCGGGGGGACCGGCGCAAGGGAGCTCGCTCCTCGCCATCACCGGCCGGCGCGCGCTGGCCGCAGCGCTGCTCCTCGCCGTCCTGGCTTCGAACCTTCGCATCGTGTGGTTCACCCATGCGGAGATCGAGCAGAGCGGTGGTCGCGGGTACTGGAGCCACGCCCTCGTCGAGTTCGTCGAGGAGCTCGCGGTCTCGCCGGGCACGCCGGTCATCTGCCTCGACTGGGGACTCCACAACCAAGTCGCGTTCCTGGGCGAGCAGCTTCGCTCCCTCGATGCGGTCTGGAAGGTGCGTCACGCCCTGGCCCGGGGCGAGGCCTGGAGCGCGGTCGGCGATGCCCGCACGGTCTACCTCTTCCACCCGGAACCCTTCGACCTGTTCGGGCTGGGAGCTCGCTTCCAGCAGGCTCTGGAGACGCTCCCGGCGGATCGCTTCACCGTGCAGCCCCACCGGGACCGCGAGGGCGGCGTCGCCTTTCTCGCGGTGCGCCTGGATGGCTCCCACCGGATCCTCTACGGCGGGAGGAGATTCGCGATCGAGCTGGCCCCGGCCGCACCCCGGGGTCAGTGAGCGTATCCGAGGGCCTCGAGCCGCTCTCGAAGTTCGGCGGGGACGGTTCGGAGGGGCTGGTAGCCCGGGGGGCCCTCCTCCGCGATCGAGGATCGCTGCTCGCGGAGCGCGGCCGTGAGCTGCTCGAACTCCTCGTCTCGCTGCTTCGCCAGGTTCATCTTCTCTCCGGGGTCCTCGGCCAGGTCGTACAGCTCGATCGCGGGCACGATCGGAAACAGGTTGCGGATCAGCTTGTGGGAGCGGTCGCGAACCATCTCGCGCACGCCTGCCTGCTGGAGCCGCGCAAAGGCGGGACGGTCCCCGGTCTCCTCGCCCCGCATCAGACGAACGAGGCTGCGCCCGTCCAGGTCCTCCGGGACGGGGACTCCCAGCAGATCGAGAATCGTCGGCATCACGTCGACGCTCCGCACCTGGAACGCGATGCGGCCGACCGGGGCACCGCGACGCGGGTCGTGGACGATCAACGGAACCAGCATCAGCTCATCGTAGAGCGAATGCCCATGGTTGCCGGGGCGCAGCGGCGACCGGTCCCCCAGATCCTCCCCGTGGTCGCTGGTCAGGACGACCAGCGTCCGGTCGGCCAGGCCCAGCGCCTCGATCGCGTCGAGAATCCGTCCGACCTCCCGGTCGGCGGCCGCGACGCCGCCGTCGTAGAGAGCGCGCAGGTAGGCCAGCTCCGTCTCACTCATGGGAGCGGCGCCGGTGGCGAAGCGGTCGGCGTCGTCCGTCTCGAAGGTCTCCGGCAGATCCCCCCGCTCGAGTGCCGCCGAGTACTCGAGGCGCCGGTAAGGGGTGTGGATCTCGTAGCTGTGGACCATCAGGAAGAAGCGCGAGCTCCGCTCCCTCCGGAGCCACTCTTCTGCGGAGCGGAAGGTCGCCTCGATCCCGCCGCCTTGCTGGTTGATGCGGAGCCCGCCCGCCGTGAGCTCGACCGGACCCTCCAGCTCGGTGAAGCTTCCGAAGCCTCGATCCATGCCGAAGAAGCTCGAGACATAGCCGCCCTCGGTGAAGGCCGCGGTGCGGAAGCCCGCCTCGCGAAAGTGCTCTACCAGCGAGACCCGCAGGTGGCCGTCGAGGATCTTCGCGGTTGGATAGCGCCCCGAGAGGAGTCCGGCGAAGCCCGGCAGGGTCCAGGGGGCGGCGCTCACCGCGCGCTCGAACAGCACGCTCCGCTCGGCGAGAGCGTCGATGCGGGGCGACGTGGCACGCGGATTGCCGTAGCTGGAGAGCCCGTCGGCCCGGAGCGTGTCGAGTACGACCAGCACGGCACCGTCGAGCCTCGTCTCCGTGGCCCCACCGCATCCGCTGGAGCCGAGCCCGCAGACGGCGATCAAGGCCACGCCGATCGCGAAGAGATCAACCGCGCGGATCCGGGCCATTCGACAAGGCTACCCGTGTCCGAGGAAACTCGCCAAACGCTCCCCGGCTCGTCGAGGTTAGGGGCGGGGGGCGGGAGCCCGTGGGCGGCGATCCTTTCGATGTGCGGCGTGAGGCGCGTTCCAGCCGAAGCGGCAGCGCGCCATGCGCAGGTCCCGGATCTCCTCGATGGCGACGGGTCGCCAGGAGATCGGCTCCCTCGCCACCGTGAGCGCGCAGCCGACACACCAGAGTGCCGCCGCACCAAGCAGCCAGGGTGCGAGGCGGGGCCGGGAGGCGATCCAGACGCCCGCCGCGATCGCGACCGGAATGGCCAGCAGTGAGAGGCCCCGATTGAGGTTGGCGGTGGTCCCGACTCCGAACGGGGCGAGCCAGAGCTCCTGGAGGTAGAGGACGACGAGGGTGCCGCAGAGCACGGCGATCGCCCGGTCACGGGTCCAGACGGCCCTCGCGCCCGAGATCGCCGCGATCAGGACGGGCGGGCTCGCCAGGGCGAGGAAGAGGGGCCATCGATGCACGCTGCCGCGGAGCCTCGCGACGTGCAGGTAGTCGCCGTCCTCGAAGACCAACGCCTGCTGCAGTGAGCATCCCGCGGCCAGATGGGCGCCGATCAGCGGCACCGCGCCAAGAGTGCCGAGCGCGAGTGCGACGAGCCCGCGGGCGTCCCGGCGCGCGAGGGCGAGGACACCGCCGCAGAAACCGAGCAGCAGGGCACCCGGCGTGTGCACCCAGAAGCTGGCGCCGACGACCAGGGCGAGCCACACGTAGCGCTTCGCGGTCAGCAGGCCGAGTCCGAGGAAGACCAGAGCGTACCCGGCTACCTCGATCTTCGGCATCGTCCAGGAGAGCGTGAAGGCGTAGGGCCAGAGGGCAAAGAGGATCGAGGTGGTATCCGGGAGCCCGGCCCGTCGTTGGAAGAACCGGAAGCACCCGATCGAGAGTGCAGCGCTGCCCACCGCGAAGAGCTTCGGATAGGCGGCGAGACCGACGATGGGGGACAGGAGCGCTCCCACCACGTGATAGGCTGGCGGGTAGACGTTTCGCAGCGCGGGCACCACCCCCATCAGCTCGACCATGCGCAGGTGGGCGATCAGATCGCCACCGCCGTGAAGACCGGGAGACGCGAAGAGCAGGATCGCGTGGAGGGTGATCACTGCGGCGGCCGTGGCCGGAAAGAGCCACCGAGGCGTGGCTGCCGCCGGACTGGGTGCCCGCTCCAAACCAGGTTCCTAGGAAGCCGGAGTGCCGCTCTCGCTCGAGGCGGCGCGCGCCGCCTCGAGCTGCTGCCTGGCATCCTCTGCGTCCGGGAAACCTTGATCGATCGAGAGCGCCCTTTCCAGGTGCCGGGCTGCGGCCTCTTCCTGTCCGAGGGCCCGCAGCGCCAGTCCCATGTGATAGTGAAGGCCCGGGGAGGCCCCTCCCCGCTCCTCCGCCAGGCGGATCGCAGAGTCGAACTGCTCGGCTGCCGGCCCCGCGAGCCCGCGGCGCAGCATGACGTAGCCCAGCGTGTCGATCACCTGCGGCTCGTCGCCGAGCGCCTGCTGCGCCTCTTGTGCCAGCTGGAGTGCCCGGTCCAGATCTCGGTCCTCTCGCGCGAGCAGGAACGCGAGATCGTTCTTGGCACCGGCGAGTTCGGGATCCTCCGCGAGGGCAGCCTCGTACAGCTCTGCGGCACGGTCGGCGTCTCCCTTCATCAGATGAAGCCGGCCCAGCAGAACGCGGTGATTGGGCCCGAGCAGCCCCGCGCTCTCGGAAGCTCCGAGCTGCTCGATGGCGACGTCGACGCGTCCTTGACGCTGGTAGATCGACATGATCAGGTCCAGTACGCCGGGCAGTGTCGGGTCGCGCTCGAAGGCCTGTCGGGCGTCTCGTTCCGCCTCCTCCAACCGGTTCGCGCGGACCAGTGCCTGCGCTCGCATGGCGAGCAGATGTGGGACCTCGGGCCTCGCCTCGATGCCGCGATTCAGACGCTCCAGCGCGCGATCCACCTGACCGGTGCCCAGGTCGAACTGGGTGGCGGTCGACAGCAGCAACAGGTTGACCGGGGCTCGAGCCAGCGCCTCGTCGAGCAGGCTCGCCGCCCTCTCGGGTTCGCGACTGGCCTCGTGACGGACGAATGCGACGATCGCGGCATCCGGGGGGGGATCGATCTTGAGGAGGTCCTCGAGCAGCGCGCGCCCTGCTCGTCGCCGATCCAGCCGGTAGAGGGGCTCCACCGCGATCAGCCGGTCTTCGACCTGAAGGCCAGACCGGCTGTTGCGCAGGCGAGTCAGGGTCTGCAGCACTCCCGCCCAGTCCCCGCTCTGGAAGTGGATCCGCGCCTGGAGGCGCAGGGTCGCCGGATTCGTCGGCTCGAGCTCCAGCGAACGCCCCACCGCCCGCTGCGCCGCTGCGATGTTCCCCGACCGAAGCTCCGCCAGCGCGAGAAGGTGCTGCGACTCGGCGCTCTCGCCGATCTCGTTCACCCGGCCGAGCAGCTCCGAAGCGGCGGCGGGGCCGCCCGTCGCGAGGGCCATCCTCGCGCTCGCGAGCAGCGCGCGCGCGTGACCGGGATGCTCGACGCCGAGGCGCTCCACATTGCGACGCGCGATCTCCACATTTGCCCTCTCGAGGGCGAGGCGGACGATCTCGTCGAGAAGGATGGCGGGTGCGACACCCTGGTCGGCGCTCTTCTCGAGGTGCGCGAAGGCTTCCTCCTCGAGCCCGTGCGCGATGAGGAATCGCGCGTAGAACAGATGTGCCTGCACATTCTCGAGCTGCTTCTCGAGCAGACCCTCGAGAACGATGGCGCCGCTGCCGGGGTCTTCCTTCTCGGCGAGGTTCGCCAGATTCCTCCAGGCTCGGAGGATCCGGGCGTTGGGCTCCCCCATCGCCCATCGCTCGCGCTCCGAGAACGCTCGGGGATCGAGCGCGG
This sequence comes from uncultured Spirochaetales bacterium, assembly GCA_964615365.1. GTDB lineage: Bacteria > Myxococcota_A > UBA9160 > UBA9160 > UBA6930 > CAVXZE01. The sequence goes on along the minus strand of CAZTOU010000004.1, from coordinate 118,471 downwards.
TGATCACTTCGAGCGCCCCTCGCTCCATCGCCGGATCCTTGAGACGACGCGCGCGCAGCGAGATCTCTTCCGCGATCATGAGCTGATGGGGTCGGTCCTCGAGTTCGAGGGCCCGCTCGAGGGCGGCCTGGAACGCCGCACTGGCTTCATCGCGGTGCCCCGACCAGTTGTCGAGCGTGCGCGCCTTCTCAATCCGCGCCTGGAGGGAGGCCGCACCCGCGTCGGCCCGTTCGAACGCGTCGAGTGCCGACTGGTAGAGCTCCTCGGGGGGCTCCTCTTCAGCCAGCCGCTGTTCGCGCAGCTTCGCCTGGTAGACCGTGCCCAGGGCCAGGTGGTTGGCAGGGTCATCGGGGGACAGCTCGATGGCGGTCAGCGCGGCGCCCAGCGCTTCGTCGGTGTCCGCGACGACGAGGGCGTACTGCGCGTGCCTGCGGTGGACACGGGGGTCGTCGGGGGCTAGCTCCAGGGCAGTCTCGATGAGCTCGGCGGCGCGTTTGACGTCGGCTCCGAGAACCAGCTGGAACTCCCCGAGCAGCGGATCGACCCGCTGGGGATCGAGCGTCTGGGCCTCCCGGTAGAAGAAGACGGCGTTCTCGAATTGGCGGGACTCGCGGTAGAGGTTCGCCAGCCGCTCGTTGACGAGAGCGCTCTGCGGCTGAAGCTTCAGAGCCTGGCGTAGCTCGAGGGCCGCCTCCCGGACCTGTTCCTGCTGGCGGTAGACCTCGGCCTTGTCCATGTGCTCCTGGAATCGCTCCTCGTCGGAGGTGCAAGACAGGGCGGAGGCGGCGAGCAGGGCGATCATGGCCGATCGGAATAGACGAAGGAGCGGCACGGGGACCTCCAGAAAAAGCGACACGCCAGCATAGAATAGGCCGGCGGCGGACGCCTTCCTCTCTTCGGACTCACGCTGTCACCGCCTGAGTCGGTTCCCTCCCGCACGGGGCCGGGCTACCGTCCGCGGGATGCGGAGAACCGGGGCGAGAGGTCTCTGGGACCCCGAGGGGTCGGTACGAGCGGTCTGCGGCGCGGGGCGTTTCGCACTCGGCTTGGCTCTACTCGGGACGCTCGTGTCAGGCTGCATCCCGGGAGCGAGCGTGGATCGCGTCGTGCTCGTCACGATCGACACGCTTCGCGCGGATCACCTCGGCTGCTACGGGGGGAGGTGGACCGAGACCCCGGTGATCGACGCGCTGGCCGAACGCGGCGTGCGCTTCGAGACGACGATCTCGCCGGCACCCCTCACCCTGCCCGCGCATGCCTCGCTGATGACGGGGCTCGATCCGCCACGGCACGGGGTGCGCAACAACTCGACCTTCCGACTCGATGACGGCTTTCCCACCCTGGCGGAGCGGATGCGAGAGCGGGGATTCGCGACGGCCGCCTTCATCGGGGCCGTCGTGCTCGACCGGCAGTACGGGCTGGAGCGGGGATTCGATCACTACGACGATCGCATGGCTCCGCGTCGCGCCGCGGGGGAGTTCGGTTTCGCGGAGCGCAGCGCCGATCGAGTCGTCGACTCCGCGATCGCGTGGCTCGAGACGGCGCCGGAGCGCTTCTTCCTGTGGGTGCATCTCTACGACCCCCATGCCGGCTACAAGCCGCCAGACCGCTACCTGGCCCGTTCGCCCTCCCATCCCTACGCGGGAGAAATCGCCTTCGCCGACGCGGAGCTGGGGCGGCTGGTGGAACGGGTGCGGTCTCGGTGGGCCGAGCGGCGCACCCTCTTCGCGGTCACCAGCGACCACGGCGAGAGCCTCGGCGAACACGGCGAGATGACGCACTCGCTGACGATCTACGACGCGACCCAGCGAGTTCCCCTGATCCTGAGCGGACCGGGCTTCACGGGGGGGAAGAGGGAACAGCGACCGGTTCGGCTCGTCGACGTGGCGCCCACCATCCTCGCCCTGGCGCGGGCCGAGCCCATTCTCGACGCGGACGGGCGCGATCTGCTCGCGGCCCCGCGGGAGCCCGGTGGGGAGCCGTCTCTTGCGTACGTCGAAACGCTGGTCCCGCAGCTCGACCTCGGCTGGAGCCCGCTCCTGGGTGTGCGTTCGGCACGCTTCAAGTACATCCGGGCGCCCCGCCCCGAGCTGTACGACCTCGCCGCGGATCCGGGAGAAACCCGGAACCTGTTCCACGCGCGCCCGGACGTCGTCTCGAAGCTGGAGCCCTTCCTCGAGGAGAGGCTCGCGAACGCCCAGCCGGTCGAGCCCAGGCTCAGACCGGACGCCGCTCGACGCGCGCAGCTCGCCGAGCTCGGGTACCTGTCGGGCGACGCAGCGACTCCGACGGCCGAGCTCGGCAGGGTGGGGGGCGTCGACCCGAAGGACGGTCTCGGCCAGGTGATGAAGCTCCAGGCGGCGATTGGGCTGATGTCCGGGGATCGTCCGGAGGAAGCGCTCGCGATGCTCGAGTCCATCGAGGGTGAGGGCTACGTGTTCGATCTGCACCGGTCCGAGGCGGCCCGGCGCGCGGGGCGGCCCGAGGCGGCGGAGCGCTTCGCGCGAGCGTCGTTGGCCCAGGCACCCTGGGTGTCGGGGGTGCACATCGCTCTCGCCGAGGCCCTGGAGGATCAGGGGCGGTTCGAGGAAGCGGTACGTTCCTTCGAGGAGGCTGCTCGTCTCGATCCCGCCTCCGCCGCTCCCGTCGTCGGCCTGGGGCGCATTGCGGAGGCCCGCGGCGATCTCTCGGGGGCGTTACGGCTCTACCAGAGCGCCGCCGACTCCCGCAGCGCCAGCGCAGAGGCCCTGTGGCGGCGCGCTGCCCTGCGCATCGAGGCGGGGGAGCCAGCCGACGAACTCCTCTCGCGCCTCTCTGCGGAGGCCAGCAACCGGCCTCGGGCGGCGAGCCGCCTGGCGCGCGCCGAGGCCAAGGCAGGACGATACCCACGCGCGCTCGCCCGGCTCGCGGGGGCGCTCAAGGCCCATCCGAAATCCACCGAGCTGTGGTCGGCGCAGGAGGAGATTCTCCTCGACCTTCGCGAGTCCGCGGATCGGGTCAGGGACCGAGCTTCCCCTTGAGATTCCCGAGCTGACGTTCCGCCCTCTTGCGCTCCTCCAGGCAGCGCGAGGGGTTCGGCCGCTCCACGGCGCAGCGTTCGAAAAGCCGGGCCAGGTATCCCCGCTCGAAGGGCAGGCCGGAGTGGTAGTACTGGGTGAAGAGCCGCGCCTCCGCCCTGGCGATCTCCGGCGTGGGGCCCGTTAGCGCGCCTCTTTCGCCTCCGAAGAACCGAGAGATCCGACGCAGGAACGGCGCGGAGAGGGGCGGACCTCGGACCCCGAACCGCTTTCGGGCCGCGCGGATCCGGTTGGCGAGCTGGCGGGAGCCCGGCTCCTGGTGGAGCCACGCGGCCAGTGCCACCGCGCACTCGTCCAGGCGGCTCTGGCAGAGCTGATCCGTGAACCGGGCCCGCTCTCCGGAGGGGAACGCTCCGCCATTCTCGCGCAGGTAGCGGCGCAGGAGCGAGCGGCGATCGGCGATCCGGGCCTGCTGCAGGTGCGCAAAGGTGGGGAGCTCGACGTGACTGCCGCTGAAGAAGGCCCGCGCGGCCTGATCGCTCAGGATCGGGTGAAGCAGCGTGTGCAGCGGACCGTCGTCTCGGGTGCGGTGCAGGACACCTCGCGGGACGAGCTCGTGCGCCAGGAACGCCGCCACCCCCTCGATCCCGGCACGGCTCAGTCCCTCTCGGTAGGGCGGGGAAGACGCGCGCTCCACCAGCCGCGGGAAAGGATCCGCGTTCCCCTCGGCGAAGCCGAGCAGGAGCAGGTCCGGCCCCAGCGTGTACCAGATCGCGACCTCGTCGAAGACCGCAGCGTAGGTGCGCAGAATGATGGAGATGGTCTCCTGACTGGTCTCGTACCCGTGGAACCACTGGGCGTAGATCCCACCGGGGTTGAGCCGCATCCGGGCCTGCCGGAGGAAGTCCTCGCTGTAGAGCATCTCCACGCCGGCCATCCAGGGATTCGAGGGTTCGGACGCGATCACGTCGAAGCGTCCCGGGGTTCGGAGCAGGACGCGGTAGGCATCGCCGCGCACCAGCCTCACCTTGGGATTTGTCGATGCGCCGAGATTGCCCGGGTCGAAGAAGGGGGCGGCGCGCAGCACCCCCCGCGAGATCTCCGCCACCACGACCTCCTCGACCTCGGGGAGCGCGGCGAGCTCGCCCACCGTGACGCCGGTTCCGTAGCCGACCACGAAGGCGCGAGTGGGGTTCGCGGCGAGAAGAGCCGGGACCAGTCCGGTGAGTGCCATGGTGGGGTAGTCGGTGACCAGGTTGCCGTCGGATTTGCCGTTGTTGACGATGGAGAGGGAGCCGTCCGAGTCCCTGTCGCGAGTGACGGCGATCGAGTTGGTGGCGTCGTCTTCGTAGAACAGCACCTCCAGGCGGTCGGCGCGATCGCGGAAGAACCCGGTGGGACCCGCGTGGGTCAGGGGGGTCGGCCCTCGCATGCGGAAGAGGCCGAGCGCGAAGGGCTCGGGAGGCCAGGCGGAAAGCAGCGCCAGGCCGATCCCCGCGGCGGCCGCCAGGCTCCCCCAGGCCAGGATCGATCTCCTGCCCAGCACGCGGGCGCAGAGCAGCACCGTCGCGGCGAGGAGGCCGGCGAGTGCGACCCGGTAGACCTCGTGGAGATCCAGCCAGAAGAGGAGCAGGAAGCCGCCGAGCAGGGCGCCGAGCAAAGACCCGATGGTGTTCCAGCTGTAGAGCCGCCCCGCCAGGTCGCCGAGATCCCCGACCTCGTAACGCAGGTGGTGGAACAGGAGCGGCAGCACCGCGCCGGAGAAGACGACGGGCAGGCCCACGAACGCCAGGAGGCCCAGGAAGACCGCAAACCAGTAGGCGTAAAACACCTCCGGCTCGCTGCGGAAGAAGGTGCGGAGGACGTGAGCCCAATAGGGGGCGTCCTCGAGGAGCAGGTAGAGCGCGCCGAGGGAGAGCAGGAGCAGCCACTGATTGACCGCGATGACGGACCGTGGAATCCGTATGGGAAGCGAGACGGCCAGGCTGCCCAGCGCGATGCAGAGCACGAAGACCGCCACCACCATGGCGAAGGTAAAGGGGGATGAGCCCATCGAGAGCCCACCGAGCCGGATCAGGACGGCCTGCACGGTCATCATGGCGAAGCCGACCAGGAGTGCGACGGCGGCATAGGTGCCGAAGCCCGTGACGGTCGGGAGCCTCTCCGCCTCTCCCGCTTTCGCCACTGCCTCACGCGGGGCGAGCCGGGCGAGCACCAGGAAGCCAATTCCCGCCGCCGTGTTCAGGAGTCCCATCGCGATCAGGACTCCCACCAGTCCGAGCTGCGGCACCAGCCAGAACGCCGCGGCGAGCGCACCCGCAAAGGCGCCCCCCGTGTTGAGCCCGTAGACGAGCGCGTGAAAGCGAGTCGCGTCCTCGAGAGCCCGGGCGAGGGCCTGGGTCAGCATGGGAATGGTCCCGCCCATCAGGATCGCGGGCGGCCCGATCAGGAGGGCGGAGAGCAGCACGTCGAAGGCGAAGGCGACCCCCTGCTGCTCGACGGGAATCCAGAGCGAGATGCTCCTGGCGGCGACAAAGGCCAGAGGGAAGACGAAGGCGTAGAGCCCGATTCCGAGCTCGATCAGTCCGTACACGCCCAGCAGGCGGCTGCGTACCCGCTCGGGCGAGCCCGACACGGCCAGCCTCCGGCTCACCCGGCCGAAGAGCCAGTAGCCGACGCTCAAGCCTCCGAGAAAGAGGGCGAGGACCGCCGCGGTCGCCTCGCTGTGCGACCCGAGAAGGGTCGCGAGGTACTTCTGCCAGGTCACCTCGTAGACGAGACCGCTGAATCCCGTCAGAACGGTGATCAGCAGTGCGACGAGTCGGATCATCCTCATCTCCCGGGGGGGGCTTGGCGAACCCGGCAGGTTAGCAGACTGACCGGGGGTTCGATCCGCGAGCCGGACGGGCCCATCTCGGACCCTGATCTCGGAGGCGCCTCAGGGGGCCTCCTTCCGGCCTTCCGGCGCCGCCGACGGGTCGACGCGCACGAAGAGCTCGAGGCTCTGGCCCTCGCTCGCCGGCTCTCGGGTCTCGAAGGGATGGGGAAGCGGGACCGTGGACCAGCGGCCCAGCTCGGGGATGGTGTTGTAGGGCGCATCCACGACCGGGAGAACGTGGCGCTCGAACTCGCCCTCGCGCAGAAAGCCCGCGAGGACGCCGAGATGTGACCGCCAGGCCTTGCGGGGGAGCACCACGTCGGGCCTTCGGGTCCGGTCCCGAGCGAGGTTTGCGCCGGAGAGGCCGACGATCACATGGCTGTCCAGATAGGCCATCAGCGGGAAGGACTCGTAGTTGGTCGCGATCACCAACTCACGGGTGTCCGGGTATCGCTCCGCCAGGAAGGGGATGGCGAAGTCGAGCGGGCCCTTTACCGGATCGCGCAGCTCGCGAAGCCGGCCGGCCAGCTCGGGGGCCTTGGGAAGCACGCCGCCGGCGAGCAGGCCCAACGACAGCAGCAGCGCTGCTCCGCGAATCGCCCGCCGAGTGCCGCTCCCCGCACGCCAACCGGCCTTCTGACCGAGGTGCACGATCTGGAGCAGGACGAGCGCGTTCAAGAGGGGAGAGAGCACGACGAGGTAGCGGCCGTAGAGGACCGGGTTGGCGGCGTTCGCCAGCACGTTGAAGGTCAGGAGGATCCCGAGAAATCGACGGGCAGGGGCGGCCACGTCCCGCGCCTCCGCTCCCTCCGACGGGGCGAGGCGCGCCAACGCGAGCCCGACGGCTCCCAGGCCCACGGCCGGCACCAGGAGATCGTAGCGCGCCATGTAGCGGAGGATCGCGAGTGCGTTTCGCGCGTAGTCCGCGGGGCCGAGCGCGAAGCGGTCAGCGAAGGCGCGAGCCGTCTGGATCTGCTCGAAGAACAGCACGAAGGGGGCGACGGCGAGCGCGGCGCCGATCAGCGGCGCGAGCTCTCGGACCAGTGCGCCTGCCCGACTCTGGGAAGGCAGCTTCCGGCTCGCCAGAATGCGGTCCACGGCCAGTGCCCCCGAGAAGACGACGAAGCCGACGAAGAAGGTGTGGTAGAGCAGGAAGAGGAGCAGCGCCGTCGATAGCGCCCACGCGCGAAATCCCGTGCGCCGGTAGGCGAAGTGCCGCGCGTGGACGGCGAAGAGCAACGAGGAGAGCAGGGCGACGAGCGCGTAGTAGCGGACCTCGCGCAGGTGGAGAACCAGCGCGACGCAGACCGTAGCGAGGAGCAGGTGGGCGCCGGCGAGGACGAGCCGAGCGCTCCGGCCCCGAACCGCGGGGAGCAGTCCGGCGAGTGCCACGAGCACGCTCGCGGCACCGGCGAGCGCGAACGGCAGACGCATCAGGGCCGTCTTCCCGCGCAGGTCGTCGACCCGGCTGGCCAGCGCGACGGCGGGCGCGGCGAAGTAGAAGTGACCCCAGGTCGTCCCGATGTAGGCGTCGTGGCGCTCGTCGACACCCCCGGCCAGATCGAACCCGAATTGATAGACGACGTTTCGGGGGCCGTGCACCTTCGGATACCCGTACTCGAGCACCCGACGCGCGAAGACGGCGGTCTCCCCCTCGTCCTGCCAGAGGAGGGGATACGACAGGCGGCCGAACAACGCGGCCGCGAAGACCACGAGCGAGAGCGCGAGGCCCACCCCTCCGATCGATTCGATCGCGCGACTCGACATTCCCGCCGATGGTAGCTTCTGAGAGGGCCTTAGCGGACGATGTATCCGAGGGCTCTGAGCTGCCCGCGGTCGAGGTCGTCGATCTCGACCTCCAGGGGGGCGCCCCAGTCGATGAGAGGACGGTTGCTGTAGGCGAGAGCCTGCTTCCGGAGGCGGGCGCCGAGCTCAGGGTGCTCCGTCGCGATGTTGTTCTCCTCGCGAGGATCCACGCGGTGGTCGAAGAGCTCCAGCAGCTCTCCCTTCTCCGGGTGCTGCGTCAGGATCAAGCGGTGGGGGCCCTGGGTCACGGCGACCATGGGCTGGCTCTCCCCCTCGGCGTCGTGCCAGCGTCGGTTCAAGTGGGCGAAGGCGGGAGCGGAGTCATCCGGGGTCGGCGCACCCTGCAGTGCGGCCTCGATCAGCGGCAGCCGGCTCTGCCCGTCTGCCTTCGGCAGCGCCGGCAGGCCCATCAGATCGAGCAGCGTCGGCCAGATGTCCACGTTCTCGACCGGGGTCTCCACCACCACGCCGGGCTCGAGGCGGAAGGGCAGGCTCACGATCCAGGGCACCTCGGTCACCTCGCGGTAGAGGGTCTTGGCGTGGCCCTCTTTGCCGTGCTCGAGGAATTCCTCACCGTGGTCCGAGGCGATCACCACCACCGTGTGGTCGCGCAGCCCCAGCTCGTCGAGCCTCCTCATCAGCGCGCCGAGGTTCTGATCCGTCCAGTGGAGGGCGTTGTCGTAGGCATCCGAGTAGCTGGTGCCGAACAGCGCCGACCCCTCCGTGTAGGTGTACTGGTGGACATCCATGTAGTGGAGGTAGAGCAGGAACCGCTCGTCGCCGAAGGTGCGCAGGAACTCGAGCGCCGCCTGGGTGATGTCCTCGTCGGTGCCCTCTAGCGGCTTCTCTGAGCGCGGGCTTCTCTTGTCGGGCCTGACCTTGACGATCGGCCGGATGTAGCTCTGGAAGCCCTGGCCGAAGCCGAAGTTGGGTGCCACCCAGCCATTGCGGAAGATGCCGGCGGTGCGAAAGCCCGCATCCCGGAGCCGCTCGGCGGGCAGCGGGGCCTCCTCGCGCAGCGCGTGGCCCCAGCCGAGGATGCCGTTGCGCACCGGATAGGTGGCCGTCCAGAGAGACGCCATCGAGGACTTGGTCCAGCTCGACTGGCTCAGTACCCGATCGAAGCGCACGCCGGTGCGGGCCAGCTCGTCGATCCAGGGGCTCGTCTCGCGCTCGTATCCGTAGGAGTGGATGCGATCCGCCCGCAGCGTGTCGATCAGGATGAACAGCAGGTTGACGTCGCCGCGAGCGCGGAGGGCCGCCAGCTCGGCCTCGTGTCCGGCTGGCCGCCTGGGGGTGCGGATCTCGAACTGGCTGAGCACCAACGCCACCAGAAGGACCCCGGCGAGCACGTAGTAGGTTCGCGGGGAGTCGAGCAGTCGGCGTAGCATGGGCTTCTCTCCTCATCGAAGCCAACCGCGAGCGGCTGGCTCATGACGAACTCGGCAGCCTAGCGAAGTGGGTGCCAAACGGAAGCCCTGAGGTGACCACAAAGAAGGGGCGGCCACCCCGAAGGGGTGGCCGCCCGAATGGCTCCTTGTGGTACTGCGGCGATCGCTAGCGGCGCTTGCGACCGAGGACCGCGAGACCCACCACGCCCGAGCCGAGGAGCAGCAGCGTGCCCGGCTCCGGGACGAAGTGCAGCTGGAGGACGCCGATCAGCGGCAGCTCCGGGAAGGCAGTCGTGAGACTCGTGTAGGTCTTGCTCACCGTCACGAGCGTGATGACGCCCGAGACCTGTCCCGTGGTCGCGGTGGCCGAGCCCGGACCGTGTACGAAGCCGGTCGGGAAGGCCGGCGCCGTCACGTTGCTGTTCGGCGAGTGGACGGTCATCGTCGGCGCGCCGAGCTGCCACGGGTTGTGCTGCATGGTGACGGACACGGACCCGGACACCACCTGTGTGCCGCCGACACCGAAGCCGCCAGCCAGCGGAACGGTAATGCCCGCGTAGGCGCAGGGCGCGAACACCAGGCAGATCTTCGCGACGCCGGTGAGGCCAAGCGGCCCGCCGGCAGGGATCGCCAAGGTTCCGCCGGCGTTCCCCAAGCTGGTGAAGATGACCGAGTTGATGGTCCCGCTGTTCGTGACCGGCAACGACGCGGACACCGGCCCGAAGACGCCGCCAGCGAGCCCCAGAGTGTCGACGTCGATTCCGTCCACGGTGGCCACGCCGGCACCAGGCGCGGTGATCCCCGGGAGGGTCGCCAACTGGAAGGTCAGGGCACCCGTGTAGCTGAGCGTCGCCGCGTGCACACTGCCCGCCAACAACAGGGTCGTTAGCGCGACTAAGAGTTTCCGCATTGGTATTGATCTCCTGGTTAATTCTACTTGTTGTTGAGAACGGCAGCATCGAGCATCGGACGGCACCCTGCCGTTCTCTCGCAAGCCGTTTCTTCCTCTGCCTGATTGCAACCCCGATGCCAAACAAACCGGTGCCTCGCTTTTTCCTAACTCATTGAAATATCGATGATTTTCTGACCGACGTCGTTCACCCGCGGGGCATTCGCAACGGCCAGGGAAAACCCTTTCTCTTTTCGAGGAAGAGCCGTTCCACTCCGCCGCTCGACCGCCACCTTCTTCATCTCGGGGGCCACCTTACATGCAGGCTTTGGTTCGCTCGCCTATAGTTCCGCGTCGCTCCAGCCACAGGAGGTCCGCTTTTCCATGCCGTACCTGACACCTGCCCTGGGGAGCCGCGGTCGGCCCCCGCGTCTCTCGCTGTCCGTAGAGCCCCGAGGCACTCGGCGCCTGGGGTGTTGCGCGCTGTTCGTGCTCCTCCTCATCGTCTGCGCGTGCGGGGCGAGCCCCGAGAAGCGCCTCGAGGAGGTGCGCGCCATGCAGGACGTCGGCGAGTTCGCCGCGTCCGTCGAGCCCCTGCGCGAGATCCTGGAGCAGGCTCCGGGCCACCCGGAGGCCAACTACCGCCTCGGCATCGCCTTGGTCCAGCTGCGTGAGGTCAACAGCGCGATCTGGCCCCTCGAGCGCGCGGCGGAGTCGACCGAGTTGGCCGCGCCGGCGAACCTGGCCCTGGTGTCGCTCTACCTCGGTGTGAAGGACTTCGATCGCGCCCTCGCTGCGGTCGATCGGGTGCTGGAGCTGCACCCCGACCACCGGGTCGCCCTTTCCTACCGCTACAAGGTCAACCTGGACGCCAAGCGCCGGGAGGACGCCCTGGCCGACCTCGACCGCCTGCTCGAGTTCGACCCCGACGACGCCGAGCTGGTCTACGCCCGTGCCGTCACGCTGGGCGAGCTGGGGCGCTTCGAGGAGTCCGAGGCGGCCCATCGGCGCTTCATGGAGGTAGCGTCCGGCTCCGACCAGCCCGGCCTCCCGGCGCGCGCCTGCGCCGCCTACGCGCTGGCCTTCCGAGACTACGCCGAGGACGCCGAGCGCTCCCAGACCGAGATGGAGCGCTGTCTGGAGGCCTTCCCGCACGACCCCTTCGTGGTCCAGCAGATGCTGGCCGTCTACGACGAGGGCGACCAACCGGAGGAGGCCCTGGCCCTGGTGCGCCGGGGCTTCGAGGCGGACCCCGAGAATCTCTCGAAGCGAGTCGAGCTCGCCAACCGCTTGCGCAGCATGGACCGCGGCGAGGAGGGTGAGGCACTGCTCCTCGAGGCCGTCGAGGAGTTCGGCGGGCTGGGCGAGCGGCTCGCCCTGGCGGACTTCTACAGAGAGAGCGGGGAGCCCGCGCGCGCCCTCGAGCTGGCCGATCAGGTCGTCGACATGATCGGGGAGCCGCGGACCGACGAGGCCCGCTTCACTTATGCCGTCATTCTCCTCGACGCGCAGGAGTTCGGGCGGGCCGAGGAGGTGGCCGCCAGAATCGAAGATCCCGTCTACCGGCAGATGGTCGACGGGCAGCTCTCTCTGATGCGCGGAGATGCGGTCGGAGCTCTGGCCTCACTCGACGCGGCCGTCCAGCAGTGGCCGGACAACGCGGGTGCCCGCTACCTGGCGGGAATGGCCGCCCTCCAGGCCGGCGAGACCGACGTCGCCATCGAGCACTGGCGCGAGGCGGTGCGAATCGACAAGAGTGCCAACGACGCCGCCCTCTTCCTGGCGCGCATCTACCTGGAGCGGGCCGAGTACGATCACGCCGCCGGCTTCGGCAAGTCGTTCGTCAGAAACCGGGACAGCGAGCGAGCCGAGGGATATTCGATCTGGGCCAGGGCGCTCACAGCACAAGGAGAGTTCGAAGCCGCCCGGGACGTGATCGCGCGGCTCGAGGAGGAAGCGGGCCTGCCGATGGAGGCAGCCGTCGAGCGCGCGGTCCTGGAACGCCAGAGCGAGGGTCCGGCCGCTGCGCTGGCCGTGATCCAGGGCGCCGGCCTCGATCTCACCGACATGGCGAACCAGCCGGCCCTGCGCTCCCTGGTCGAGGATCTCGTCGCCCTCGGACGGGCCGAGGAGGCGATGGCCGACCTCGAGCCCGCGATCGCGGCCCACCCGGATGCGGCGAGCCTCTACGCGTTGCAGGGTTGGCTCCAGGCGGGCCGCGGTGAGACGGACGCGGCCCGCAAGGCCTTCGAGAAGGCGCGCGAGCTGGACGAAGGACTGGTGCAGGCGCTCGCGGGCCTGGCATCGCTCGCCGCGGGGGCCGGTGAGATCGAGCGCGCCGTGCAGCTCTTCGACGAGGCGGCCGCCGCCGCGCCCGAGGATCCGGCGCCCGCCTACGCGGCTGCGCAGCTGGTCCTGGGAGCCGGGCGAGAGGACGCGGCGGAGCAGCGGCTGCGCGCGGTGGTTCGCAAGCACCCGGGAGCGGCGGGTGCCCGCAACGACCTCGCCTGGCTTCTGGCGGCGTCGGAACGCGATCTGGAGCTGGCGCTCGAGCTGGCCCGAGACGCGGCTCGGATGGATCCCCAGCCGCCGGTGCTCGACACCTTGGGCTACGTACACCTGAAGCGGGGCGAGGTCGGGCCGGCAGTAGCCGCCTTTCGGCGATCCCTCGAGGGAGACCCCGATGCTCCTTCGGTTCACTACCGGCTGGGGCTGGCCTTGGTGCGGGACGGTGATGAGGAGGGTGCGCGCGCGGCCTTTCGCCAGGCCCTGGACGCCGGGCCCTTCCCCGAATCCGACGCCGCCCAGCGCCAGCTCGCGGATCTAGAGTAGCGTCAGGGGGAGTCCCCCCGGGGCCCCAAGGGCCTCGGGATCTGCCTTTCGCCTCTCGGATGCCGACCGCTGCGGTTCAGCTCCGCCCGAACCCGGGCGAGGTGGACCCGAATCATCTCGGTCTCGGTGCCGCCCAGCTCGACCGCGCGCTCGAGGACGCGAACCGCCTCACCGAGTTCTCCCAGCGCCTCGTGGGCGAGCGCCAGCATGTTGAGCTCGGATTGGTTGGGATTCTCCTCCTGCCTCACCCGCTCGATCCAGGTCCGGGCGAGATCCCGATAGACGGCCTCCACGCCCGGATGGGAGCGCGCACCGGCGAACAGCGGCTCGTAGAGAAGCTCGTGGAGGAAGTCGTAGCCCGCCTCTGTCGCCCCTCGCAGGCCTGCGGCGACACCGTCCAGGTCTCCGGCCCTGGCCGCCGCCCGAGCCCGCGTCAGGTGCGCCTGGCGGCCATCGGGGTGGTGCGAGGCCGCATCCGCGTTCAGCAAGCCCGCCGAGCGCCACAGGGCGGCGCGCTCGGCACTCAGGACTCCAAAGATCAGCAGGATCAAGAGGGCGAGTCCGGCCAGTGCCGCGCGTGAGCGGGAGCCCGGCGCGCCGGGCTTGCCCGAGACGGCGCCGAAGGCGCGCACCCAGACTCCCACTCCGGCCAGAAGGCTGCCGCCGAGAAGCCCGGGGAGGATCATGTAGAGGTAACGATCCGCGATCGAGAAATTGAAGGGGAAGAGCTGGCAGATGGGAAGGAAGGACGTTGCGGCTCCCACCCAATAGGCGGCCTCCTCTCGGCGGTGGCGTAGCGCCCAGAGGGTGCGCCAGCCGAGCAGCGCCAGGCTCACCACACCCGCCAGCCACCAGGGGTCGAGCCAGGAGCGAGCCCGCGGGAGCTCCTGAAAGGTCGAGACGCCGTAGCTGGTGGCCGCCATCACCAGGTAGCGCATCGCGAGTGCGACCATCGTACGTCCCCAGACCAGGGGGTCCGGGTCGAGCGGTTCGCTCTTCTGGAGCGAGTAGTTCCGGAACGCGTCCGCCTCTACCCAGGCGAGTGCGGCGAAAGCGGCCACCCAGAGTGCCAGCCACCGCCAGCGCATGCGGCCATCCCGCGTCCAGTCGAGGAGCGCCGCCATCGGGAGCGCGAAGGCCGCCAGCGGCTTGGCCAGCAGCGCCAGGGCGAAGAGCAGGACTCCCAGGGCGGGGCGGCGGGGGTGGGCCAGCAGCGCCCCGAGGGCGAGCGCCATCGCGGAGGTCGTCTTGAGCTGGGTGATCCAGGCCACCGCCTCCACATTGGCGGGGTGGAGCAGGAAGAGGGCACCTCCCAGCGCCGCTGCAGCAGCTGGAATCCGGGATCTCCGGAGCAGCAGGACCAGCAGCCAGGCCACGATCGCGTGCAGAAGCACGTTCACGACGTGGTAGCCCCGGACCTGGCTCCCGAAGACGTGCCACTCCGCGGCGTGGAGCAGCATGTGGAGCGGGCTGTAGTTCGCCGCCAGCGGAACCACCGGGCCCCACGGGTCGAGGATCGCGATGACGTTCTCGCGGCTCAGGCCCTGAACGTGCGGGTTCATCGTCAGGTAGGGGATGTCGTCGGAGACGAAGGGCCCGTCGAGGGCGTCCCGATAGACGAGCAGGGCGACGACCGCGAAGACCAGCAAGATAGCGAGCGCAGGCGCGGCACGGCGCGGCTGCGCGGGGGCCGGAGGGCGCTGCCTACGGCGACCCGACATGGTCTGCCACCTGCTTCCTCACCCGTGCCAAGCTAGCCCGGTTGGACCCGTTGCGTCATGATGGTCGCCAGAAAGATGAGACGCCCGCCCGCCGAGGACGCCCCCAGCCGGCCAGGTCACGGTTCGCCGGCTGGCTACGACGGGGCCGTCGCAGCGCTGCCGATGGCGGCGGCCCTCACGCTGCTCCTCGGTCGCCTGCTTCCCATCCACTTCGAGTACCGTCCGAACGATCTCGGCATCGTGAGCTGGACGACGGAGCGCCAGTATCCCCTCCAGCAGGAGACCTTCTGGGCGGTCTTCGCCGTCGCGACCGTTGGACTCCTGGCCTGGCTGCTGACGCGAGTGCTTCGGCGACCCCGCGCCTCGGCGGGCGCTCTTGTCGCCGTCGAAGCCCTCGGAGTTTCTTGTCTTCTCGTGCTGCTGTGGTTCCCCCTGCCCATCGCCGCGCCCGCGAGCCTTCTCGCCGCGGCGGCGGCCGTGTGGCTGGCGAGGCGGATCTCGAGCGGCGCTGCGACCTCGATGGAGGCGCATCCTTCGCCCGTTCCATCACCGCGACGCACCGCCTTCGCCCAAACCCTCTGGGCGGCGGGGCTCGCGCTCCTGGCGGCGGCGCTCACGCCCAGGATCTGGGTGAAGGCCTGGAACCTGGCGCACTCGATTTCCGATTCGCGTCGGACCCTGGACTCCTTTGCGTTCCACGGTGAGCTTGGGCAGCACTTGGCGTGGGGAAACGCACTGTTTCACGGCGGCTTGCACGGGAGGGACTTCTTCTGCCTCTACGGTCCCCTCTACGACCTTGGAGGCGTGGCGTTCTGGGCCTTGCTGGGCCGTTCGATCGATTCCTGGGAGCTCTACATCCAGCTGAATCGCGTGGTTGCGCTGACGGCGCTGCTGCTCCTGGGCTGCGCGCTGCTGCGACGCCGGGTCTGGGTGTTCGCCATCCCGCTCCTGGTGCCGTACGTCACCGGGCGACTCGGGATCGCGCTCTTCGGCCTTCTCTTCCTCTGCGCGTGGCTTCGCAGCGGGAAACTCCGCTGGCCGCTGCTCGCCGGCGTGACCGGCGGTGCGTCGCTCCTCTACAGCCAGGAATTCGGGGCCGTGCTCTGTGTCACCGCCGCGGTGGCCTTCGCGATGCGCCGCGACCTCCGCGCAGCGCTCCTCTTCTCGGCCGGCGTCGCCGCAGTCGCCACCCCCGTCCTGGTCTACTACGCGGCGAACGGTGCGCTCGCGCCGATGCTGCGCGATGTCGTCGCCTTTCCCGGCTACATCTTGGCGGGATACGGAAAGCGCCCGTTTCCAGCGCTGTATACCTATCTCCCGCTGCTCTCCTCGTGGGGCCACGCCGACTCTTTGGCGTCGATGCGCCTCGCCTACTGCATCGCAGCGGTCTACGTGGGCGGGTTGCTGCTCGCTCTCCCGATCTCGCAGCTGGATCCGCGGCGACCGCTGGCCAGTTTCTCCGCCGTGATCGCGCAGCTGCAGCGCGACCCGTGGAGGGCGTCGGTGCTGCTCGCGTCGCTCTTCGGCCTGCTCTGCTTTCGCGTGGCATTGGGCCGGAGCGACCCATCGCACATCCTCCAGACGCTCCCGCCGGCGGCTCTTCTCGTGGTGGTCGCCCTCGATCGCTCGATCGATCTGCTCCGGTCGAGCCAGGGGTCGCGCTGGCTAGGGGCGTGGCGCGTCGCGGCGCTCGGGATCCTGCTGCTCCACTCGGGCTTCGCCGCGTTCGCGATGCCGGTCTCGAATCTGCGGAGCAATGCGGAGGAGATCGTCCGGCTGGTGCGCCGCGGAAACCACCCGGTCGGGAGCTTGGAGCTCAACCTCGTCACCCGGTGGATCGGGGAGCGGACGGAGCCCACCGATCCGGTTCTCTTCCTGCCGAACAACGCCGCCTACTACTACCTCACCGACCGGCCGAGCCCGATCCGATTCGTCATGGGACACCAGATCGTGACGGAGGCCCATCGGGCCGAGGTGCTGGCGGATCTGCGGGCAAGTCCGCCGCGTTTCATCGTCTGGGACCACGACGCGCTGCGTATCGATTCCCTCCCCGACGAGCTGGTCTTCGGCTCGGAGCTGCTCCGCTGGATCGAGGCGAGCTACCGGGAGGAGACCCGGATCGAGTCGGTCGAAATCCTGCGCTTCCAGAGCCCGGCGGAGCCGGCCCAGCCATGAGTCGCGAACGGCCCTTCGACTACGAATCGGCGATCTGGGGCGCCGAGACGGTTCGCCCCGGCGAGTGGACGATCGCCGGATACCGGCTCGATCAGGTACTCCCGCATCTGCCGCGCCGCGGGCGGGTTCTCGAAGTCGGTTGCGGCGCTGGCCGCTATCTGCGCGCCCTTCACCAGGAGCGGCCGGAGCTCGAGCTGGTCGGCGCCGACGTCAGCCGGCGCGCCCTGGGGCTCCTCTCCGAGGCGTCGCCTGACATCGAGAGCCGACTGGCGGAGGGTGACACGCTGCCCGCGGCCCCTGGCGAGTTCGACCTGGTGCTCGCCATCGATGTACTGGAGCACGTGAGCGACCCCGACCGCATGCTGTCGGAGATCCACCGAGTGCTCGCGCCGGGAGGCGTCTTTCACCTGCACGTGCCCTGCGAGGCCGATCCGCGGAGCCTCTGGCGCTGGCTCCCGGGCCAGTCCGGGGAGAGGGGTCTGAAGCGGCGCTTCGGGGGACACATTCAGACCTATCGGCGCGACGAGATTCTTCGACGGCTCCGAGCTTCGGGCTTCGAGGTGATTCGGGTGCGCAACAGCCTTCATGTCCTCGGCAACCTGGCCGACGTGATGCTGTTCATCGGACTCGCTCTTGCGAATCGGCGCCGCCCCGCCGGATCGCTCACCACCACGGGCGACGTGGTCGCCCAGAAGAGCCCGGCGGTTCGAGCGGTGGACGCGCTTCTCTTCTGGGAGGCCAGGCTGCTGGGGCGCGTCCCGTCCTGGTCCATCCATGTGACGGTGCGAAGATGCGACGCCGTCGGTGGCCCCGCTCGATAGTTCCAGAGATCAGGGGCGTTATTCGGTGGCCTCGCCACTCGAGCCCAGCCTCGGGCATCCCGGCACCAGCCCCTGCTCGACGATCTCTTGCAGCAGCACATCGGCGGTGCGCGCATGCCACTTGGCGTTGGCGTGGTTGTCGACCTGTGGCGTGGTGGCGTAGAGATCTCTCGCGCCGATTTCGATCAGATAGTTCAAGTTGTGAGCGTCCTCGATGGATACTGCCTTGTTGATCGACGTGTTGGGGGGCAGATCCCGGTACAGCGCATACAGGTCGATGGCGTTGACACCGTGGCGCTCGGCGTGTGCGACGAGCTGACGATTCTTGATGCCCCAGGACTCGTAGCGCGAGTCCAGGAGCAGAATCATCGCGCTATTCCGTTTGTGGCCGATGGCGTAGATCGCCTCCAGGGCTTGCATGAAGCCGAGGGGTCTCTCGTCCTCACAGGGACCAAACCGCCAGTCATAGACGACGCCGTCGGGAATGCGACCGGTCAGGTAGAGAAGTCTCATTGCTACGAAGTTCACCGCGAGCGAGGGCGTGGAGACGCGCGTGGGCGCCTGCTTGAACCCCACGGGGTCCTGATCGTTGCCGACGTAGCCAACGATGATCAGGTCGGGATCGAAACGCAACGCCTTGTCCCGGAGTACGAAGTACTCCTGCACGGTGTTGTAGCCGTTCACGGCGAAGTTGATGACATCGATCGGGTCGCGATTCGGGCAATGCTGCGCAAGTCTCTCTTCGAGAACCGCGAGGAGGTCTTCGCCCTGGGCGACGCCCCATCCCATCATCACCGAGTCGCCGATGCCGACGATGCGAAAGCGCGAGCCCTTGGTGACAGGGTATTCCCGATCGCGACACCCGATGCTGTTGGTGAGAAATCGCTTGCCCACGAACGTCGTATCCAGGTCGGCGCGAAGCTCGAACCCCAGGGAACAATGAGGGGAGCTCGAGTTGATTCCTCCTGGCATCTGAGCGTCGGAGAATGCGTAACCCGCGTACAGGCGAGCCGCCCACTCGCCAAGAGATGCGAGGACGATGAGGACGACCGCGAACAACGCGAGATTCTTCCACATTGGGTGTGCCGTTCCGAGGGCGGGGTGGTCTCTTGTGCTGCTCAATCGCCCGTCTGGCTCTCCTTGTCGATGATTGCTCGGGCGCGCTTCAGCAGGGGGGACTCGGGAGAGAATCGGCGTGCGTCGGCGAGGCGGTCGAGTGCCTCGTCTCGCCGCCCGGCGCGCGCTTCGGCCACAGCGAGTCGACCTGCGGCCATCGGGTGGCGAAGCACCTCTGGGGCGAGCTCCCCGAGAAGGGTCTGGGCGCGATCCTGGTGACCTTTCTCGATGCAGATGGCAGCGAGCAGCCAGCGCGCCTCGGTGCTGACGCGCCGGGTCTCGCTGGCACGTCGGTAGAAATCCTCCGCCGCGTCGAGCCGGCCGCGACCTTCGGCCACCAGCCCGAGTCCGATCAACGCCTGCGGGCCGGTCGGGTGGATTCGGGCCGCCTCCTGGAACGCCTCCTCGGCCTCCGCGAGTCGGTTCTGCTGAAGGAGCGCATTGCCGAGCGTGACGTGGAATTCGTGATCCGTCGTGCCCGCACGCAGTGAAGCACGGGCGTGCCGTTCGGCGAGCCGAGGGCGACCCACGGCCAATGCCGCCTCGGCCCGCAGGCTCAGAACGTACGGTGATTCCACCCCGATCTTCGCGAGCTCCCGAAGAGCCGCGTGCGGTTGCCCGGAGCCCATCAACTCGGCGGCCTTCCCGAAGGCGACGAGGTCCTTCATGTGATCCTTCGGGTCCGGCCCTTCGATCCGCTCCAGGTCCTCGGATGCCGCGGGAGGTGCTGGAACCAGGTAGCCGAGCTGCTCGAGCTGTTCGCGACGGATCGGGTCTGGCGTGGCCCAGCTCGGAGCTCGGGGATCGGCCAGGCGTTCCTGCAACATCCGGTCGAGTTCTGCGGCGGTGTCGGGCAGCAGAGCCGCCAGATCCCGCGTCTCGCTCGGGTCGGCTTCCAGGTCGTACAGCTCGGGTCGAGGCGCCCGGATGTACTTGTAACGCTCGGTCCGAATGCCGAGCAGAGGGCTCCAGCCGAAATGGAGCTTCGGCGCCAGCGTCTCCAGGAACGACACGCGCGAGGTCTGGTCTCCGCCCTCCCAGAGCGGACGCAGGTCTCGCCCCGACACGTCTTCGAGAGTCGGTGCGCCGGCCAGTGCGAGAATCGTGGGCGCCAGGTCTGCGAGGCGCACCAGTGGCTCGACCACGTGTCCCCTGGGAAGTCCCGCACCGGCGATGAGGAGAGGAACGCGCTGGGTCGCGTCGTAGATCCCGTAGCCGTGCGAGTCCTCCCCGTGCTCCCCCAAGCTCTCACCGTGATCGCTGGTCACCGCGATCACTGTAGAGCGCGAGGGCGACATGTCGTCGATGGTCTCGATCAGTCGACCGAGCTGATCATCGGCGAAGCTGATCTCCGCGTCATAGGAGGTGCGACTCAGAAGGCGCCGGAGCATACCGGGTGCCTGGTACGGCTCGTGCGGATCGTAGAGGTGGATCCAGAGAAAGAACCGCTGGGGCGCCGTGGCCAGCCAATTCACTGCGGAATCGATCACGGCATCCGCCGGCCGCGAAATCGCACCGACCACGGTTCCGTCTTTCTGCGTTTCCATTCGATCATCGAAGTGATCGAAGCCGCGCCCAAAACCGTAGTGTGACGCCAAAATGACGGAACCGACGAAGCCGGCCGTCTCGTAGCCCGACGCGCGCAATCGCTCGGCGAGGGTGGGAAGATCATCCGCCAGCGTGAAGGTTCCATTGATGCGCATACCGTGCTGCGGGGGGTCCAGCGCGGTGAATAGCGTCGCGTGAGAGGGTTGAGTGAGGGGCGTGGGCGCGGCGACGTTCGCGAAGCGGACTCCTCTCTCGGCGAGTCGATCGAGGGTGGGCGTCCAGGACCATGACGCGCCGTAGCAGCCCACTCGGTCGGCGCGGAGCGTGTCGATCGTCACCAGTACGATCCGCTCGGGAGGTCCTGTTTCTGAATCTGAATCGACCGGGGATTGGCGCTCGCAGGCCGCGGTGACGAGAACGGTCGCCATCAGGAGGAAGAAGCGGCATGAACGGTACACCGCTCGATCCGACGCCCGCTGCCGCAGGCCGCTATTCCTGCGTAATAGCAGCATGAACACGGCCAGTATACTGCTCTGCTTCCCTTTCACAATCGCGGTCATAGCGTCTTGGGCAGCGCTTCTGGTGCTGCGCTCCCGGTGTCCTCGATTGGAGCTTCGTGAGCGATCCGGGCTAGAATCGGTCGGGATGCAGGACCCGCGGCCCGAAAGACGCCGATACGAAATCGCCCTGTGGGTCGACCGTCGTGTCGGGCCCGTGGTGTGCGCGATTCTTCTGGGCGCGAAGCGGCTCTTCGGGCGCCGAGGGGGGCCGCCGCCTCCGGACCGGGTGCGAAAGATCCTGCTGCTCAAGATGTGGGGGATGGGTAGCATCGTGCTGGCCTCTCCTCTCCTCGACAAGCTCCGCGTCCGCTACCCCAACGCGCGCATCGACTTCGTCACTCTGCTCGAGAACGCGCCGATCCTGAAGATGTATCCCGAGATCGATCGACGGATCACGATCGACCTCGGCGGCGGGACCCTTCGGTTCCTGCTCGCCACGCTGCGCACCTTGTGGTCGATTCGCCGTGAAGGCTACGACCTTCTGCTGGATCTCGAGTTCTTTACCCGCTTCTCGGCAATCTTCTCCTTCTTGGCGGGTCCCACCTGGTCGCACGGCTTCAGCGCCAAGGGCAACTGGCGGGGCAAGCTGCACGACGTCGAGGTCCCCTTCAACGCCTATCACCACGTGGCGTCGAATTTCCTGACGGTCTTGCGAGGGGATTACATGACCCCCGTCGAATCCGAGGACCTGACGCGGGCGGGCGTGATGCCGAGGGTATCCCCGCCGGACGGCTCGTGGGAGAGCTGTCGGCGCCGGCTGTCGCAAGAGCCCGCATGGCGGGAGGGAGAGCCGATCGTGGTCGTGAACCCCAACGCCGGCGACATGGCCCTCGAGCGCCGTTGGCCAACCAGCCACGTCACCCGCTTCCTCGTGGATCTCCTGGCCAGGTGCAGCGTGAACGCGGTGCTGATCGGGTCGCCGATGGAGCGGGAGTTCGTCGAGTCGCTGGTGCGGGGGTCGGATCTGGAACCCCGGGTAGTCAACCTGGCGGGTGAGACCGACGTCTTCGAACTGATCGCCCTCTTGGCCCACGCCGCGGTCGTGGTGACGAACGACAGCGGCCCGATGCACATCGCCGCGGCGGTGGGTGCACCGATCGTGGCGCTCTTCGGACCGGAGACTCCCGCGCTCTACGCTCCGCTCTCGAGCACCCCGGGGCAGCGGCACATCGTCCACCACCAGAAGCTCGCCTGCTCGCCCTGTATGTTCGTCCACGACAACAAGGTGCTGTCCTGCTGGTTCGCGCAGGCGAAGTGCATGGCCGGCATCGAGCCCGCGGACGTCGTGGACTCCGTCGAGACGCTGCTCGCGGGCGACGCCGCCCGGACGCCGGGACCTCGGGTCATCGACTCCTAGCCCGCGTTTCTCACCAGGGCTCTGCACCGGGGCCCGGGGGACGGCGCCGGAAGAGCACGTGCATGCCCGGCAGCGCGGGATCCTCGATCCGCACGAACTCCCGGGTGAGATACTCCCAGACTCTTCGATGGGACTGGCTGAAGCGCAGCTCGTCCCTTCCGTCGATGGGGATGTCCAGGACGAGGGCCCAGTTCACCCGCTTTCGCTCCAGGTCGCGGATGATCTCGCCTTCTCCCTGCGCATCGGCTTCCCAGAGAAAGGCGAGTCCCCAGACGGGGGAGGTCTTTCGCAGCAGCGGATAGAGCGCAGCCATGTGGGGGGCGATCAGGATGGTTTCGTCCTCGGGTACCCGGCGCCGGACGATCTCCTTGATGCTGGCGAGATACTTGGCGCGGGGCCAGGCAAGCCGCAGCTCGTCTCCCATGATTCGCTGCGTGACCATGGTCACTCTGGGCTGGAAGCGCAGCGGAAACGTGGCGTCGTAGTTCGGAACGAACGACACCGTGAGGAGCGCGATTCCGCTCCAGATCGCGAGGGTGGGGAGTCTTCCGCGCAGCAGGTCGAAAGCCGCGGGGATGGCAAGGCCCGCCAGGAGCAGCGGGTGGACGCACTGAGCGAGGTGCAGTGCGTCCGAGCGCACGGACGCGTGATGGAGGTAGAAGACGCCGACCGCCGTAGCGGCGATGAGAGCGGAGCGCTGCTGGAGCTGCTCGGTCCGGGTGCGGAGCATGGTCAACAGGCCGAGCCCATAGACGAGGGGTGCGAGCGCGAAGGTGCTTCCCAGGGCGAAGCTCCCAGTGCGCTCTTGCCAACTCAAGGCGGTGTAGTCGGTCTGCCAGGGCCAGGGAACGGGCACCGGAAGGTTCGCGTCGTGCTCGAGGGTGAAGCGCACCGACTCGAGGAAGCTCTCGCCGAATCCCGGCACCCACAGCATCATCCCCATCAAGGGGAAGCACCCCACGAGGACGCCCCCCCCGAGCGTGGCGAACCGGGTGAAGAACCGGTCCTCGCGCCGCTTCCAGTGGAGCCACAGCGCGAGTAACAGGATGCCGAGGCCGGCGTAGAGCGCGTGGTTGCGGCCGAAGAAGCTGGCGAAGCCCACGAAGGTGCCGACGCCGAAGAGACCGAGCCGCGAGTGCGTCTCGAGCAGGCGCAGGCCGACGTACACCGCCATCATCGACAGCGAGGATTCGAAGAGCTTGTGCTGCGGGAACATCCACAGGGCGAGCACGAGTCCGACCGGGAGGAGCCAGGCGGGATGGGTGACGAACCTGCGGGCGACCAGCAGTCCGCAGAAGAGGCCCAGCGCCTGGAAGATCCTGCAGGAGAGGCGAAGCGCGAGGATCCCCTTCCCGAGCCCCAGCGACCACAGCGCGCCCCAGTAGTAGCGACCCGGCTCGTAGGACTGGAAGTCCCGGAGCGGAACCTCGCCGGCCGCGGTCCGCAGCACTCCGTACCAGAGGAAGCCCTCGTCTCCGATGTCGAGGTTCCAGTCGCCAAAGAGGAGGTGGGCCGTCGCGACGAGTGCGATCGAGACGAAGGCGGCGAACGCCGCGCCCGCTCTCGCCGACCTGGTCGTCGGGCTCGGCATCACCCGGGTTCGAATCCGCGAAGCGCCTCGATCACCTCGGCTTGCTCGCCTTCGGTGAGGCCCCAGTAGAGCGGCAATCGAAGCAGACGGTCGCTCACGTTCTCCGTGACGGGGCAGAGGCCGGGGTGTCCCCCGAATCGACGGCCCATCTTCGAGAGGTGCAGCGGTTGGTAGTGGAAGACCGCCAGGATGCCGCTACCGGCGAGGTGATCGATGAGACGCGTACGCGACTCGAGGGAAGGCAGGATCAGATAGAATAGGTGGGAAGGATGGGCACAGTGCGGTGGAATGCGCGGCAGCCCGACGCCGCGCTCCGCCGCCCATTCGCCGAGCTCCTCCTGGTATCGCCGCCAGATCTCCATCCGCCGCGTCTGCACGAGCTCTCGACGCTCGAGCTGGCCGTAGAGGAAAGCGGCCAGGATCTCCGATGGGAGATAGCTCGAGCCGCGGTCCACCCAGGTGTACTTGTCGACCTGGCCGCGGAAGAAGCGATTGCGGTCCGTTCCCTTCTCGCGGATGATCTCCGCCCGCTCGATCCAGTCGCTCCGGTTCACGAGGAGGGCACCGCCTTCGCCGCAGATGAAGTTCTTCGTCTCGTGAAAGCTCAGCGTGGCGAGGCAGCCGAACGTCCCGAGATCTCGACCGCGGTACTTCCCCAACAGCCCGTGAGCGTTGTCCTCGATCACGGGAACGCCCGTCTCCACGGAGATCCTCTCGATCTCGTCCATCTCGCAGGCGACACCGCCGTAGTGGAGCAGCACGATCGCCTTGGTCCTCGGGGTGATCTTCTCGGCGAGCGCCGCTTCGTCCAGGTTCAGCGTGTCTGTGCGGATGTCTGCGAAGATCGGTCTCGCGCCTCGAAGCGCGAAGGCGCCGACCGTCGTCACGAAGGCGAAGGAAGGTACGATCACCTCGTCACCCGGCTCGATCTCGAGGAGCAGCGCGCACATTTCGAGGGCGTGGGTGCACGAAGTCGTCAGCATCGCACTCTCCACGTGCAGCCAGGACTCGAGCAACTCGCAGCAGCGTCGCGTGAAGGGCCCGTCTCCCGAGATATGACCGCCTTCGATGGCCTCTCGGACGTAGCGAAGCTCCTCGCCCACGAGCGCCGGCCGGTTGAAGGGGATCCGGTAGCGCTTCACTCCCTCTCCTCGAGTGGAAATCGTGCGCTACCGACGCGCGCGACGCGGTCACCGAAGGGTTTGGCGCCAGCTTGCCTTGCCATGGCCGGAAGCGATGCTACCACAACGACCCCCCGGGAGGAGGCGTCGCGAACCTGCAGGCGGCATCGACTCGCTCCGGGTGGCGAATCGGGGGGGGTTCTGAGACCATCAGCGTCAATGGAGCACTGCATGCCGAACGATTCATCTCCCGGGTCGGACGGTTCGAGGGACTTCTCTCGACCACCTCGGCTGGATGTCTCCGTGGTGATCCCGGTCTACGGTGTCCAACCGACCATCGCGGAGCTGGTCAGGCGGATCGCCGGCGTGCTCACCGATCGCGGCGTTCGCTTCGAGATCATCGCGGTGGACGATGGCAGCCCGGACCAATCGGCCCGGATCCTGGGCGAGATACTGACTGAGGTCGCGCAGCTCCGACTGATCCGATTCCCGCAGAACTTTGGCCAGCACGCTGCGCTCTCCGCGGGCATCGCCGCCGCCGCCGGTCGCAGCATTCTCACCATCGACGGTGACCTCGAGTACGCGCCCGAGGACATCCCCCTGCTGCTCGACAAGCTCGACGAAGGTCACGATTTCGTCAACGGGTGGCGACGGAAGAACCGCGAGCCGCTGGTGAGGCGGCGTTTCCCGGCCTGGCTCTTCCAGCTGATGGCCGGATCGGTGACCGGGGTCCGGCTTCGAGACTACGGGAGTGGTCTGGTCGGAATCGATCATCGCATCGGACGTCAACTGGAGAGCTTTGGTGAGATGAGGCGGTTCCTCAAGCCGCTGATGGTCAGTCTGGCGGCCGATCCGGTGGAGATTCCCATCTCTCACCGCTTGCGGCAGGGAGGGCGATCCGGATACACCTTCTTCAGGCTGCTCTCCGTGGCCTTCGACTTCCTGATCCACTTCTCGAGGAAGCCGTTTCAGGTGGTGGCGCTGATCGGCGGGATCCTCGGCTCGGTTTCACTGGCCGCCGGCCTGATCCTCCTCCTTCTCCGCTTCACCTTCGGTGTATGGCTCCCCCCCCAGCTTCAGATCGTCCTCATCATGAGCTTCTTCATGGGCGTGCAGTTCCTGGTGCTCGGGCTGCTGGGAGAGGTTCTGACCAGCGTTCACGGCAGGGTCGCCCGCCATCCCTTCTACGTCGTCGCCGAGGACAGCGGGCCACCGGACCGGGGTGATGACGCCCAGGCTTAGGACGAGACCCGTCTCCTCGGACGAGCTGGACGGCACGCTCGCTGCCCTCGGCACCGTCACCTCCCTCCCGTACGGTCATTGCCGTTGGCTTGGCGAGCCCGAGCGGCGCGCCTACTTCCAGTCCTGGTTGACCGAGGCTCTGTCCGGTGGGGACAGCTTGATCGCCGCGGAGGAGGACGGCTCTGCCGTCGGTCTGCTCCTCTTGCGAAGGCTCGAGTGGGACAGCCGGCTATTCGGCCTACCTCTGGGGCAGATCGACGGTCCGTGGCTCACGCCCGGCGCGGATTCCCCCATCGAGGTGCGCCGACACCTGTTGGGAGTGGGGCTGGACCTCGCCCGGGAGGCTCCCATCTCCCACCTGTCGACACGGATCCGGTGCAGCGACTCGCAGACCTGTCACGCGCTGGAGGATCTCGGCTTCAGACTGATGGACAGCATCGTCACCCTCGCAGCGATGCCGTCCGCCGTCCAGGATCGGCGACCCGAGGGCCCCTGGAGCTATCGGCTGGCGGAAAGCGGAGATCAGCCGCGGCTGCTGGAGCTGGTTCGAGGCTGCTTCTCCGGCTTTCCCAATCGCTTCGGTCTCGATCCGACCCTGAGCGCGAAGGCCCTGGAGCGGTTCGAGGCCTGGATGCTGGCCTATCTCGGCGGTCGCGGGGGGCTGCTGCTGGCGCTGGACGGCGAAGAGATCGTCGCCTTTCACACCTGGCGGGAGGATCCCCTGGCCGCCTCGGTGCTCGGAGAGCGGATCGCCCACAACGAGCTCGGCGGCGTGTCTCCCGACCATCGCGGCGCGGGGATTCTGACCGCCATCAACATCGAGGCGTTGGGGCGCCTTCGGGACCAGGTGCGGTACGTCGAGACGCCGGTGCACGTCGAAAACGGCTTCGCATCGGCGGCACTGATCGACGCCGGCTTTCTACCGGTCACCGGAACGGTCACCTTCCATCTGAACCTCGATCAGAAACGGGAGAGCCCCCCCCGGTGAGGGTGCTGCTGGTCCAAGCTCCCCTCGGCCGGACTCAGACGCCAGTCTACCCCCTCGGGCTGGTAACCATCGCCGCCGGTATCGGGGACCATCACGAGACCCAGGTGCTGGACGCCAACTGCTGTACGAGGGATGAGATCGAAGACCGGATCGATCGTTTTCGCCCGGAGGTCATCGGCCTCGGGTTGAGAAACATCGACACCACTCAGTCCCATGACCCGTTCTCCTACTTCCGACCTCTTCCCGGGTTTGTGAGCTGGCTGCGCGAGCTCGCCGACGAGGCGACCTTTGTCGTCGGGGGACCGGGGTTCTCCATGTTCCCGCGGGAGGTGATGGAGGCCATCCCGCAATTCGATTTGGGGGTAGAGCGAGAGGGTGAGCTCGTGCTGCGGGCCTTGCTTCATAGCCTCGGTGCTCCGGAGTCAGTCCCCGGCCTCTATTACCGGGACCGAAGTCAGTTGGTGTACACCGGATCAGCCCCGTTACCGGACATCTCGGACCCACCGTTTCCGCACCGCTTCCTGGACCCCTCTCCCTATCAGGACGAGGCGTTTCAGCTCGGCATCCAGTCCAAACGGGGATGCGCCCATCGGTGCCTGTACTGCAACTATCCCTACTTGAATGGGAGGCGGCTGCGGCTGAGAAATCCGGATCGGGTGGTCGACGAGTTGGAGCAGCTTTCGAAGGAGCATGGCATCCGACGGTTTGCCTTTGCCGATGCCATCTTCAACGAACCTCGGGAGCATGCAGCCCAGATCTGTCGTGCTCTCGCTCGGCGGAAGCTCGGGCTGACCTGGACAGCTTACTTCACCATGCGCGGGTTCGATCGCCCCTTCCTGGAGTTGGCCGCCGAGGCCGGATGCGAGCTGTTCGAGTTCTCTCCGGACGGGCTGAGTCAGGCGACATTGGACGCGCTTCAAAAGGAGATCAACGAGGAGCAGATCGAAGAGGTGCTCGGATTGTTCGAAAACGCCTCGCATCCGCGCTTCGGCCTTCAGTTGATGTTCAACGGACCACGGGCGAGAATCCGCGATTTCCTCCTGCTGGCTCGAGCGGCGCTGCTCTGGCCTCGGAAGTATCGGGCTCTGGAATTCGTCGCTATCACCAACATGCGCATCTATCCGGAGACGCCGCTGTTTCGCCTGGCGGTGGAGGAGCGCGTGGTGGACCCGGACCAGAGCCTGCTCCTGCCGGTCTTCTACAATCCCTGGCCCCTGAGGCCGGTAAGCTGGGTGATTCATCTGGGAGGTCGGCTGAGGAGGCGTATCATGAAGTGGCGCGGCCTCTACCGCTTTTAGCTAGTTCCCGTCTTGAAATTCGGAAGTAGTTGTGTGGAAAGGGAATTGGCGCAATCGCTGTCCCAGTTTGCGTTGCGATTCGTGTAGGTTGGTTTCTGCCAAGTCACCGACCTGACACGCGAATCGCCAAACTGGGGGGTAAAGCAATGCGCCAATTCCGAGAAACGCAGCTTTCGCTGGTGCCCTCGTGGGGCCCGCATCAGCATACCCGAGAGCTGCAGATGGCGGGCAGGATTCTGGACGAGCGTCCGGAGATCGGAGAGCTGGTTCGCCAAGACCTGCTCCGCGATCGACGCTCCGACACGGGTCGCCCCGGTCTGAGCGGAGACCAGGTCGTCCGCATCGCGCCGCTCAAGCTGATCCCGGCCGTCGTGTTGGAGCTGCCGCTGGACGCGATCCGCAGCGGTCGCCACGTTGGGCACTTTTCGGTAGCGAGGCCGACCCGAGATCCCTTGCAGGCCTGCTCTGCGCATCAGCCTCGCGACTGCTTCTCGTCCCACCGCGATTCCGTGACCCAGCGTCAGCTCGGCATGCACTCGTCGCACTCCGTATGTCCTGCGAGACCTGTGGTAAACGACGCGATTCGCTCCATCAGCCAGATGTGGCGCAGCGCTCTCGCCGAGAGAGGGTGATTCAGCCACTCGTAGTAACCAGAGACCGAGACGCCCGGAACTTGGCAAGTGACCTCGATCGGGAGCCCCTCAGCGGCCATCACCCGGATCGCCGCGTAGGTCCTGTTGGGCTGGTCTTGTCCTTCAGCAGCTGGGTCGCCCGGTGATGGATCGCCAGCTCTGTCTCGAGCTCTCGGATTCTCTGCTTCGCGGCCGCGAGCTCGGCCTGCTCAGACGTCGATAAACCGGCCTCGAGCCCAGCGTCGATCCGTGCCTGCCGCCGCCACGTATAGATGGTCTGCTGGCTAATCCCGAGCTCTGCCGCGACCTCAGCCACCTTCCGACCACGTTCGATCAACTCCACTACGCGCAGCCGGAACTCCGGCGGGTAGCCCCTCCGTGCCATCTCGCCCTCCTGCACGATTATGGCAGCGGAGTCCAGCTTTGTGCCTCCACCAAACCCGGGACACGGCAGAGCCTCCGGCAAACCCGGGGCGGTTCACTCCGCGGCAAGCCTGCTTCGACGGCGGCTTCGCCTCCCAGGAGAACGTCCGACGTGCCAAGGAGATGGGGGTCGAGGACATCGCGTTCCACCGGAAGGTAGGGCTCGAGACCTCCGAGATGGTCCGCAGCGCCTGGGTCTTCTGGCGCCTTCGCGACTTCCGCTCCGGCATCGAAGGCTGCACCTCGACCCTCAAGCGCGCCTTCCAGATGGATCGCTGCACCTGGCGCGGCCTCGCGTCCTTCAAGGCCTACGTCTGGTCCTGCTTGACCAGCTTCCATCTGATCGGCCTCGCCCGCCACCGACTCGCCAAAGCCTTCGCCTGAACGACCGCCCCCGCCGAATCCCCTCGCAGCGGCACCCGTGTGTGCAGACGCCTTCTGGGCACACCGCACACCAACTCCAAACGCGTCACCAGGACCAATCCCCACCGAGATCCCGTACCATGGAAGGCACCCGGGACCCTCCCTCACCAGCCAACGGCAGAGAATCAGGCCTTTCAAGACGGGAAGTAGCTAGAAGCAGTTCCCTCAGCTCCGTTTTTGACCGGCGATGTCGGAAAGGGTCGAATAGCTGGGCAATTCGCCCTTCGCCCTCACATGTCTTTGAGTCATCTGCCTTCACCCAAATCGTCCTCGGCATCAAGGCGCCAGGCTGAAGATGAGCGGTAATCGACCTGCCACTTGGTAGAATCGACTAGATGAAAGAATCGACGGTGGACCTCTTCGAAAGGCTCGCTGATGAACACTGGTTGTTCAAAGGGAGGAGGGAGGTATTCAACACCTTCACCAGAGCAGCTCTCGAAGACCAGCTAGACGCAGTGATCTTGGATACGGGCTGCTGTTCAGGCGCAATGATGAAGGAGATGTCCCGGTTGGGCAGTGTCTTCGGGATCGACATCTCTGAGAAGGCACTCAGAGCTTGCGACGCAAGAGGGCTCACGGACGTTTGCAGAGCGAACTGCTTGAGGATGCCCTTTGCAGATGGTTCCCTGGATCTAGTCACCGCATTTGACGTGATCGAACACATCGAGGACGAATCATCTGCGTTGAGCGAGCTGAGAAGAATCACCAGGACAGGGGGGCGCGTGGTGTTGTCCGTCCCTGCCTACCAATTCATGTGGAACTCCGACGATGACCTAGGTCAACACAAGAGAAGGTATACTCGGGCTGGTTTGAGGAGGAAGCTCTTGTCAGCCGGGTTCTTTGTAGAGCGTATCTCCTACTTCTACACAATCATTTTTCCAGTGAACCTGATGTTGACCCTGACAAGAAAGGCTTTCCGGATAAAGAAGAGCAGTGAGAGCGTCGGGCTCATCGAACTGCCACAATTCCTGAGTACCGCTCTGCTTGCTGCCTTGCGCCTCGAATCTCGCCTGCTCAAGAGCTGCGATCTACCCTTCGGGATGTTCGTTGTTTGCATGGCGAGAAAGCCATGAGGGCAAGAAACGACTGACCGCGCAAACGGCATTGAATTCCACCGGTCTTGGTGGGAGCGGTGACCTGCCCCGGTCTTGATCGACGAATGATCTTCCGTTGACGGCAGCGAAGATGAAGTGGATCTCCAAGGTACGCATTCAGTTGCGCGAGACCGTTAAGTCCGCGTTGCGGGTCGCCGACGAGATAGAGGTGTCTCAGGTCGATCAACCATACCCCATCCATACCAGCGATGAAGGCTTCACGGCGAGGCAGGACGGCTTGTTCGTCTCAAAGGCCCCGATTGAGCATAGAGACGACCAGTACCACCCCATCGGCTTCGACACTCTTCGTGAGATGCAGAGCCGCCACTTCTGGTACAGAGGGCGGCATCGGTTCTTGCTCTCGGCAGTTGGCCAGACCGTAGCTGGACTCGGCCGGGACGAACAGCGACTCCGTGCGATTGACCTGGGTGCCGGATGCGGCGCATGGATCGCCTACTTGCAGGAACGCCGACCACAGTGGTTCTCCGAGGTCGCACTTGCTGACTCCTCAATCCGTGCACTCGAGTTTGCCGCTACTTCCCTCAGCCCCGGCGTCAGAAGGTACCAGACTGACCTGCTTCATTTGCCCTGGCGGGGCCGGTGGGACGTAGCGTTCCTGCTCGACGTTCTTGAACACATCCCGGATGATGTCGAGGCGATGAGGCAGATATGCAAGTCCCTTCGAACCGGTGGCTACCTGTTCGTCACAGCCCCGGCGCTCGAGTGCTTTCGGACCTACAACGATGATGTGTCCCGGCACATCCGTCGGTACTCCCGGCGCGATCTTTCGCGGCTTGCTGACGCCAGTGGTTTCCGGCTCTGTTGGTCGCGGTATTTCATGTTCTTTCTGAGCCCTCTGCTGCTCTTGAGCCGAATGAGATCTCCTGACCTCGGGAAGATGACGAAAGAGCAAGCTTGGGCACATCAACTGCGCACCCACCGAACCCCCATCGCCCCAATGAACTTCGCTTTGAGACTCGTGTTTGGTGCGGAGACCCCGTTGGGATTGTGGTTGCCCTTTCCTTGGGGCACCTCGGTGCTCGGCGTGTTCCGGCGGAACTGAGAAACCGGTGTCGCGGTGGACCTCTCGGCTGCAACCCTAGGCCTGGAGCAAACGCCCCTTGATCCTCGAGAGGTAGGCGCCGATCTGGCGGGGGGTCGCAATCTCTCGGGCCATGCGGCCGAGGATTCTGGGGCGAAGGTAGAAGCGGAGGTAGGCGACCCGGCGCAGGTGCGTCAGCTGGCGGACGGTCATTCCCGGAGGAGCGTAACAGGTGCCCGCGATTCGCACGGCCTTCCAGTCCGGCGCCTGGATCTCTCCTCGTTCGAGCAGGTAGGTGTAGGCCTCGCTTCCGGGCAACGGTATGAAGGAGTAGAAGGTCGCCAGATCGAGTGGCAGGCGACGGGCGAAATCGATGGTCTGCCGGATGGTCCGGGGGGTGTCGAGGGGATAGCCGAGGATGAACTGACCCATGACCATCATCTTCGAGACCTCTCTCACGATCTCGAGGCGCTTTCGGACCTCCTGGGTACCGATTCCCTTTCGCATGTGGCGCAGGATCTCGTCGTTTCCAGACTCGACTCCGACCACCAGGGACCTGCAGCCGGAACGCTCCATCAGGCGGATGAGATCCGGCGTCAGCCCCTTCAGGTGAACGCCCGCACAGCTCCACTCGATGTGGAGACCCGCCTCCAGGATTCTCTCGCAGAGCTCCTGGACGTACTGCCGGCGGGTGACGAAGTTGTCGTCGATGAAGTCGAAGTGCCGGAGGCCGTACTGCTCGTGCAGGAGCAGAAGCTCGTCCATCACGTGAGCTGGACTCCGTCGTCGAACCCCCTTTCCCGACACGATCTGCTGCGCGCAGAAGGTGCACTGAAAGGGACAGCCGCGGCTCGTGCTGATGGGAGCCGCCGGCCGCCCTCGCAGCCAGAAGGACCACCGGTTGTCGAACCCCCGCGGCTCCAGCAGGTCCCAGCTCGGGAGCCCCAGCTCGTCCAGGTCGTCGACGTGGAGTCTGGGGTTCTGTCGAATGCCGCCCTGGTTTCGGAGAATCAGCCCCGGGACTTCCTCGAGACGCGGATCTTCCCTCTCCAGCTGGTCCAGGAGGCGGGGAAGACCCCGGTCGGCTTCACCCGCGAAGGCGAAATCGAGATGCGGGAAGTCCTCGAACAACTCCGCCGGATCCGCACAGGACGGATGCGGTCCGCCGATCACCGTGACCAGAGCGGGGTTCTGTTCCCGCGCCTTGGCGAGAGCGTCGCGGACGGCGGCGAAATCCAAGGAGAAGGCCTTGAACCCCAGAAGTCCCGGTTCGAACTCCCGCACCATGCGCGCAACGGGTTCGAATCCGCCACCCTCCCGCTCCGGCTGAACGATTCGAACTTCGTGGCCCGATCTCCGGAGAGCCGTGGCCAGGTAGCCGAGACCCAGATCGGGAATCGTCTGCTCGGGCACGTCACTCGGAGCGGTACTCAGCAGGACTCGCAAGTTCGGACTCCGATTCACCCATCGCACCTGGGTCCAGGTGCTCAGTCCTCGAACACGTAGCCGAGCGAGCGCAGCAAAGCACGCTCCTCGGGCGGGAGCTCGCGTTCACGCGGAAGGTAGTCGAACCGCAGGGCTTTGCGGCGCGCGCGCAGCGCCTCGCGCAGGCGCGCGAGGTGCTCGGGCTCCTCGTCGGCGCGGTTGCGGGGGTCGCCGATACGATGCAGGGATTCGCGCTCGCCGTCCGGCTCCATGGCGAGGCGGTATTGCCAGTCCCCTTCGATCAGCGCGAGTCGCGGGACGAAGACGATCGGGCCGAGCAGGGCGTTCTGGTAGATCTGGTGCTCCGAAGGCAGATCGGGCGCGAGCGCGTCTCTTCCCGTGGCGCGCGGCGGTGGCGGAGCGCCCGACAGCGCGAGCAGCGTCGGCGCCACGTCCACCAGGCCGACCAGGCTCTCGCGGCGGCCCGCGGCCTCGCCCGGCACCCGCACCAGCAGCGGCACACGCACCAGCGGTTCGGTCAGGTACTCGCCGTGGGCGAACCAGTAGTCGCCCTCTCCGAGCCCCTCGCCGTGGTCCGCCGTCACGATGATCACGGTCTCCTCCCAGAGGCCGCGCTCGCGCAGGCCGGCCAGCAGGCGCCCGATCTCGGCGTCGACGTAACGCACCTCACCCGCGTAGGCGTCCCGGTAGATGCCGGGGTCGGTCGATCTACCCAGACTCTGATAGGCCGGGATCTGTCCCACCCCGCTCTCCGTCTCGCCGAGCGGAACCTCGCGCGGGGAGCCCGCCACCGTTGGGCGCGGCGCGGCCGGGTCGGCGTGCTCGCGGGGCGGCGAGTAGGGACCGTGGGGATCCTGGAAGTGGACCCAGAGCAGGACCGGATCGCCGCTCGCGAGCAGTTCGTCGAGCATCGCGAGGGCGGAGCTCGTCGTATCTCGGGCGACGCGCTCGGGGATCGGTCGATTCCGCTCGAGCTGCGGGAAGCGGTCATCGTAGCGGTCGAAGCCCCTGTCCAGGCCCGCTGCACGTCTCAGCATGTAGTTCCCCACCACAGCGCCGGTGCGATGCCCTCGGCGAGAGAGCAGGGTGGCGAGCGTCGGTACCTCGTCGGAGAGCACGCTTCGGTTGGAGAGCATCCCCACCTCCTCGGGTTCCCGGGCGGTGAGCATCGCAGCCACCGAGGGAAGCGTATGGGAGGTCGGCGCGAAGGCGCGCTCGAAGACGAGGCTCTCGGCGGCGAGGGCGTCCAGGTGGGGGGTCATTCCGTCCGGGGCGCCGTAGCTGCCCAGGTGGTCGGTGCGCAGCGTGTCCACGCTGATCAGCAACAGGTGCGGCCCGCGCTCGCCCTTTCCACAGGCGGCGATGACAGCCCCCAGGAGAGCGATCGCGCCGAAGGCGAGGCAGCCGGCAGCAAGGCGGCGGGATACAGGCATCGAATCAAGAGGAATGATAGCACCGCGCCGCTTGGTTCGAGCTCCGCGCCGGTGCGCCGGCGCTCGCTGCCGCTACGCGGAGGCCCGAAACGTCCTCAGTCGGCGGTCTCGCGCGCCAGCGCGCGCCGGAGCTCGTCGAGCTCCGCGTCGAGCACCTCCTGGGAAGTCCCCTCCTGCTCGAGGGCGCGCTCGATCAAGGCCGCCGCCTCGCGGTACTCGCGCCGCACCATGTGCGCGTGAGCCATGTGCCGCAGCTCGATCCAGGTGGGCTCCGCGAAGAAGAGGCGCTCTTGGTTCTCGATCCACCACGACGCCTGCTCGGTGACGAACTCATCGAAGACAGGATCCCCTCGAACCAGCCGGTAGGTCGGGTCCGTGACCAGGTGTTCGAAGTAGTGGTCTCCCCGCGCGGACAGGATCCGGAGCGCGGCGACCGTCTCCTTGGCGTCGCCTTTCGCCGCTGCTCTCTGCGCGCGCATTCGGGTCGCGACGATCCCCTCGGGGAAGTTCCAGGCCGCCTGTGCGTAGATCCGAGCCGGTAGGCTCCATACACGAGCTTGCGCGTTCGTTCGCGCCGCGAAGATGGCGAGCAGCAGGGTCGCGCCGAGGCACAGCGCCACGCCCAGACGGCGACGCGTGTCGGCGGAGGGGATTCGCGCGATCCGATCGCTCACCGCGAGAATCGAGCCGCCGATCAGTCCGGGCAGGATGAAGTAGAGGTAGCGGTCGGCCATCGCGAAGCGAAACGCGAAGAGCTGCGAGACGAGAAAGAAGCTCGCCGCGGCCCAGACCCAGTAGATGGCCTCTTCGCGTCGCCCGATCAGGCTCCAGAGGGTTCGCGCCCCCAGCAGCCCGAGCACCACGAGGGATCCGATCCACCAGGAGCTCCCGATCTCCCGGCCGAGCGGCGGCTCCTGGAAGGCCGAGATGCCGTAGGAGCTCGCGGCCATCACCAGGTAGCGCAGACCGAGGGAGGGGACGCTTCGTGCGACGGCCCAGGGGCCGCGCTCACCCGCCGCCTCCAGGTTCGTGTAGTGGAACAGCGGAAGCTCGATCCAGGCGAACCCGAGGAGCAGTGCCGCCCAGATCGCGAGGCCCGTCCAAGCGGATCGACGCGAGACCGGCGCCCCCTCCGGGTCCCGTGACCGGACCCATCCCCACGCGATGGCCACCGGCAGCGCGAAGGCGGCCGTGGGCTTCGTCAGAAGGGCCAGTGCGAAGAAGACGGCGCCCCCGACAGGATGGCGCCGATGAAGCAGCAAGGCTGCCAAGGCGAGCGCCAGCGCGCCCGTGGTCTTGAGCTGCGAGATCCACGCGACCGCCTCGACGTGGGCGGGATGCAGGAAGAAGAGCGCACCGCCCAGGAAGCTCGCGAGCGGCGGGGCGCGGGAGGCCTGAAGCAGGGAGACGAAGAGCACGGTGGCGATCGCGTGGGCGAGGATGTTCACGACCCGATAGCCGAGCGGATCTCGACCGAAGACCTGCCACTCGGCGGCATGCAGCAGCAGGTGAACCGGCGCGAAGTTCTGCGTCATCTTGGCGACCGCGCCGGCGGGCTCGAGGTAGGCGGCGAGGTTCCTCGCGGTGAGCTCGTGGACGTAGCGATTCTCCACGAGGTAGTGGAAGTCGTCGGAGAAGAAGCCGGCCCGCAGCGCGGGATAGTAGAGAGCGAGGCCTGCGGGGACCAGAAGCGTCAATAGCAGGAGGCGGACTCTGGTCGAGAGGAGGTTCAGTCGCGCGGACGTCTTCATCGCCAATCCAGCACTTCCCACGACCCTATCACGGAGCGCAGCGGGTGTCATGACGAGACGCCGTCGTGGGCTTTCTACAGGATGCGAAGCTCCGGTGGCCGCGCCCCGCGGGCTGGACTCTCGCAACCTACTGCCGACCGAGGTCCCGTCACGCGGTAGTATCTGACGCATGTCGGGGAAGCCGGGTGGCCGCGATGACCGCGGGGAGGGGATGGGGCGGTCGAGCGGGGTCGGGGATCTGCTGCGCTTCGCTCTCCACTGGCTCGCCTTTGCGCTGATCGGCCTGGTGATCTTCGCGCCGGCGCTCAGCGGTCAGTTCGTCTCCGACGACCTCGGCTACATCGTCACCAATCCCTATCTTCACGAGCTCAATCTCGAGAACCTGCTCGCCGTCCTCGATCCCCGGGGCGAGCCGGCGCTCTACACGGCCAACTGGGCTCCCCTGCACCTCCTCGCTCACGCTCTCGAGTGGTTGCTCTGGGGACCGGAGACCGTCGGCTACCACGTCGTCAACATCCTGCTCCACGCGCTCGTCGCGGCGCTGCTGGCGGCGCTCTTCGCGAGACGGGGGTTCTCCCGGGTGGCGAGCGGCCTGGCGGGCCTCGTCTTTCTCGTCCACCCCGCCAACGTGGAGGCGGTGGCGTGGATCTTCCAGCTGAAGACCATCCTGGCCCTGGGATTGGCGACCGGTGCCCTGCTCGCGCATCCGCGCCGTCCCTGGCTCGGGGCGCTGCTCTTCGCGCTGGCGCTCCTCAGCAAGGCCTCGGCGCTCTTTGCCCTTCCCGTGGCAGTCGTCTTCGCGTGGACGGCCCGGGATCCGCAGGATGGCTGGCGCTTTCACTGGCGCTGGCTCGGGCTCTGGGCACTGACGCTCGCCCTCTACTCGTGGCCCCAGTTCTTCGCCTTCGAACGCGTGGGGCAGGCGAGTGGTCTCTACCCGGACGCCTGGGTGCAGCTGCGCACGATGGCCGCCATCGGCGCGCGCTATCTGGCGATGGTTGCGACCTCCTACGGAACGGCCGCCTTTCACGAGCCCGCTCGCGCGCTCTCGTGGCTGGATCCCTGGTGGCTCGCGGGTCTCGTCGCGGGTTTCCTCCTGGCCTGCCGCTCCGTTCTCGCGCTGGTCCGGCGCAGGGAGGAGGCAGCCTGGTGGGTGTGGGCGGCGGCGGCCTATCTCCCGATCTCGCAGGTGTTCCCCTTTCTGTATCCGATGGCCGACCGCTACCTCTACACGATCCTGCCCGGCCTGCTGGGAGCTCTGATGCTCCTCGCGCGCGAGGCCTGGACCCGGCTCGAGCCCCGTCTGCGGTCGTGCCCGAGCGCGCGCGGCGCGGTCTCGCTCGCGTGGATCGCGATCGCAGCGGTCCTGCTCGTCGCGGTCGTCTTCGGGATCCGCAGCCACGAGCGGGCTCGGGTGTGGCGCTCCACCGCAACCGTCGAGCTCGACACCATCCGTCACTATCCCGACGGGATCTCCGCCAACATGTCCCGCGCTGCGCAGGCGGCATCGCGGGGCGAAGCCCGGGCGGCCGCGGATGCCGCGCGGCGGGCCTACGAGCTCGGCTTCCACCGCTTCCTGCACTTCTACGAGGTGCCCGTCTTCGCGGCGGTGAGGGACGACCCGGCCTTCCGGCCCCTCATCGTCGAGATGGCCGGCCGCTGGATCGAGGAGACCCGCCGCATGCCGAACCCCACCCAGGCGGATCTGCGGGTGCGCGCCCACGCCCATTTCGTGCGCGCGGAGCACGCCGAGGCGGAGGCCCTCCTCACGCAGGCGCTGCAGCTCGGAGGAGGCTTCGACGCTCTGGTCCGCGCCGAGCTGGAGCAGGTGCGCGCAGCGAGCCGGCGCTCGGCGGGGCAGGGCGCCGAAGTGCCCTGAGCAGGGCGCTGAGAGCTCATTCACGAAACCCGGCTCTGGCGACGGCACTCTTCTCTACGCTGGGTCGTCGCTCACGACGCTTTCCTGCTTGACGCATTGGACGACCAATTCGCCACCCAGGATGTAGCGGTACTGGCGGACCGAGAAGCCCGCCGCCGCGAGCTCCTCAATCAGTCCATAGCGAGTATGCTGGGTGATGTGATCGTCGCCGTAGGCGTTGGGAAGAAGCAGCTTGTACACCCATTCAACGAGACGCCATTGAACGCGTGCGTAGTCCGGCGTGCCGATCACGAGAGTCCCCCCCGGCTTCAACACGCGATTGATCTCGAGGAAGATTCTTCGATCGTGAGGAACGTGCTCAATGACCTGAGAGCTCACGACCGAGGAGAATCTCTCGGCGGGAAAGGGCAACTGGAGGGTACTTCCTCGAACCAGGAGGGAGTTCGTCCTGCGCAGAAAGCGCAGCTTCGAGATTTCGGTGTCGAGACCAATGGAATCTGGAGCGGACTGAATGATCCGACTCGACCCGCAGCCGATGTCCAGCCGAGGAGCAGCATCTCCCACCATCTCCGTGACGAGTCGAAAGCGGCGGCGTTGCCAGTATCGCTGGGGAAGAACGAGGCTGTCGTAGGCCCTGGAGTCATAGTCCGCCGACGCGAACGCGTTGCGAAGCCGCCAGAGGCGAAACAAGGTGCTGAGAAACCCAGGGGTAGAGCTGACCACGTCGGCGCGAGAGCGGCCCCCGATCTTCGCCTGGTACTCGAATGGAACCTCGAGGACCCGCCAGCCAAGGGAGTAGATCTTGACCAGGATCTCCTCCAGAATGTCGTGCTCCTCACTCTCGAGCGTGCGGAGGCCGAGTTCGTTGAGCGCCTTGCGTTGGTAGATTCGAAAACGGCTCGACATGTCTCGCACGGGGACCGCCAGAAGCCGTCGGTAGACGAAGTTCAAGGCTCTGCTGAGAAGAGCCCTTACCGGGGACATGTGGGCGCTGGCACCAGCTGCATAGCGTGATGCAACGAGCACCTCCGCCTCGTCGCGATGGGGCAGAAGCTCCGCGATGGTTTCGGGAGGATGCGAGAGGTTTGCGTCCATCGTGACGACATAGTCGCCACGCGCTGCAAGCAGTCCCTCTTTCAGAGCCCCGCCGTAGCCCGGCCGCTTCTGAGCCAGGACGCTCGCGCCCCCAGCGGTTGCAGCCTCTACGGTGGAATCCTCGGGTGA
Source organism: uncultured Spirochaetales bacterium (assembly GCA_964615365.1). Taxonomy (GTDB): domain Bacteria; phylum Myxococcota_A; class UBA9160; order UBA9160; family UBA6930; genus CAVXZE01. The sequence goes on along the minus strand of CAZTOU010000004.1, from coordinate 78,773 downwards.
GGGGACCACCACGATGATCTCGATCTCCTTCGCCCGGGGTTCGAGAACTTCCCGGATTCGGGCCAGCAGCTCGGGCAGCGTGGTGGTTCTGTTAGAGGCGGGGATGACTACGGAGACGAGTCCAAGGTTCTGCAGATGCTCGGATCCTCGTGCAGAGGATCCAGATGTCGAGGCTTCAGCCATGAGGATTCTCTTGGGCCGGTTGATTCCTGAAGTGAGGCAACTGGATCTCCACGCTACGGACGGTCTGCATCGACCGTGATGAGGCCACTCCGACGCAAACTCCACGCCAGCAAGTCGAAGTGGATCGGCAGCAGGTTCGGCAACCAGCAGTCTAGCGACCTCGGCATGCCGAGACGGTAGCCCAGGCTCGGGGCGAATTCCTTGGCGATCAGGTCCTGGCGGATGCCGCCCGAGGAATCGAGACCCGGCGGCTGGACTACAACCGGGTGTGGCCCCACAGTTCACTCGGAAATCTCACACCAGAGGAGTTCGCCCAGAAGGCTGCTTGAATCGGAGAACTCTCATTTTGACGGGCCCGAAATCGGTGGGCAGGTCACCTCCACCCCGACCGGCTCGCGCAGCGCCCGAGCCGGCGTTCTTCCTCGGAACCCGCAGCACCGGTGCTCAACTTCTCGGCGTAGCGATTTGCGCCAGGCTACGGACGGTCTGCAAAGGCCGTGATGAGGCCACTGCGGCGGAGACTCCACGCCAGCAAGTCGAAGGGGATCGAGAGCAGGTTCGGCAACCACCAGTCCAGCGACCTCGGCATGCCGAGGCGGTAGCCCAGGCTCGGGGCGAAATCCTTGGCGATCAGGTCCTGGCGAATGCGTCTAACAGAGAAACCCGCAGCTTCCAGCGTCTTGCCGAGGGTGTGAGGATCGAACTGGTACAGGTGACAAGGGAGGTCGATGTGGTGCCAGTGGCGCCCGAAGGCGACCCTGCCCAAGCTCTCGAAGTTCTGGAGAGCAACCACGATCTTCCCCCCCCGGCGCAGAATCCGGTGCGCCTCGATAAGCACGTCGAGAGGTCGATGCGTGTGCTCGAGAACCCACCAGAAGGTCACGACGTCGAACCCATGATCGGGGAGGCCCGCATCGAGGAGCTCTCCGCCGCGGACGTCGAGGCCAAACCCATCGCGGAGCTCTCGTGCGAGATCCTCGTTGGTCTCCACGCCGGAGACCTGGTAACCCCGATCGCGTAGAAACAGGAGATACTTCCCGCCACCGCATCCCACGTCGAGAACCCTGGCTCCGGCAGGCGCGTCGATCGCCCGGAACAGCCTGTAGTAGACGGTCTCGGCGAAAGACGGCCGTCCCAGTCGGTGAGGAGTGTAGTCGACCGGGTAATACTGGCGGATGCCGTGCGGCGTGGGCCGGGGAGTGACATATGCGAGACCGCAGTTCTCGCAACGAACTACGGAGAAGCTTCCGGGCATACGGCGTCGGATATCTCGCCCGCTGAGTACGGAGCTCGCCTGGGCACCGCCGCAGAGGGCGCAGGCGACGCGCTCGAGCGCTTTGCTCTGGCCAGGCGTACCGGAATCACTCATACCGGGTGGCGTTCCACTTCGAACGGACGGACCCCTCTCGAGGGCCTCCGGCTTCAATGCGATCCCTCAGCCTTCCCCTCGAGAGGCTGATCGCCGCCGCTATCAGGGTAATCGCTGTGATCGCCAGGCCCAGGTAGAGGTAACGCGGGACGTAGGTGAAGGTGACGATCGATTCGCCGGGTGGAACCCGGACGGCCAGCCCCACCCCTACGGAGACGAACCGTCCCCCCGAGACACGCCATCGGTCTCTTCCGCTGATGGGCTCGCGCGGGAGCTGGAGTGTACCCCCACGCATCGACTGCGCTGTGACCTCGAATCGGTGGGGCGTGAACCGGGTCACCCGAGCCGTGTCACCCTCTCGGGCGCGAAGCATCCGCACCACCGGGACGTGATTCCGGTGGGGCGGGAGCACACCGGGCCCCAGGTTCTGCCAGGCTCGACTTTCCCAGTGGAGGTCGAGCAAGACGAGGAGCGCGAGAACCATCATCAGGCCCCGTAGCAGCCGGTGCGCAGTGGGCCTCGAGCGTGCGCGATCCACGAGCCTCTGCAGACCGACCGACGCCACCACGATGAAGGCGAACAAGGCGACCACCATGAAACGCGATGGGGCGCGCTGTGAGCTCCAGGCGGGCAACTCCTTCACAAGCCCCCAGAGGTCGGCGCCGCTCCACCACGCGCTCATCTCAAGGGAGATGGCGAGAAAGAAGCAGCCGGTGAGCATCAGTGGCCACGCCTTCCGCGCAGCAACCAGGCCCACCAGGACAGATGCCAGCGCCAGCCCGCCGATGTAGAAGTCGTACTCCCACCACCCGCTCCCGAACTGGAAAGGCACATCGGGCCGCTCGGTCGCCAACGTCTGGCCGCGGGCAACCAGCGACCACAGCGCTGCCGCCGCGGGCAGACCGGGAAGTCGCTGCTCGGGGTCGTATGATCCGAACTCTGCGATCATCGGGAGCAACCTCACCGCACCGAGACCGCAGCTGGCCACGATAAACAGAAACCACCTGCGCAGAGGCGCAAGGGAACGGGCGCCGAAGCAGGTCAACAGTGTGAAGATCGCGAGAAAGGCGTTCTGCCAGAGGAAGGGATGATGGGAGCCTTCGAAGACGACCACGACGTTCACGACGGCCGCAAGCCACAGGGCTCCCCGGCTGCCGAGCAGCGCTCGCCGAAAGAGAAGCAGCAGAGCCGGGAGGAGGTACAGCGCCAGGAAACAATGATGTCCCATGGCGAAATGGGACAGAAAGAATCCGTTGAAGGAGAAGACAACGGATCCGAAGAAAGCGATCTCCAGGTTCACCCCCTGATCCCGCAACAATGCGAACATCCCCAGCAGACCGGCAGTGGTATAGAAGGCGATCAGGACCTTGATGTAGGCGCCGGTCGGGATCAGGAACAGGAGCCATACCAGAGGACCCAGCAGGGGAGACACGGGATTCGCCAAGAAGTCCGTGGTGTGCAGTGCATTCGGCATGTAAAGGGGCAGGGTGTGGTGCTCGGTCAAAGAGACGCGGATCCAGTCGTAGTAGTGGTAGAAGTGCCTCCAGTCGTAACCTCCCCACGGCCGTTTCAGCAGGATGGTCCAGAAGAAGAGCACTGTGAGCACCGGCGCGACGATGACCGCCGGAAGGATTCTCTTCGCGAATTTACCGCCGCTGCCGCTCACGGGTCTTCTCCTGCCAGCCGGATTCGGAGTACCGACTTATGTTACCAGCTGATCGTCGAGCCCCCATATGGGAGTGGCGAGGCACGGGGGGGAGGACTGGAACGCGATCACGGCCGTCCGCTACGAGCCGTCGTCGTCCGCACGCAGGGAGATCTGCAGGCCCTTCCCCCTCGCTTTGCGCCCACGGCGTCTCAAAACGACGCGGGATGGGGACGCTCGGCCAGTCACCCAGTTCGGGAATTGGCTCTCGTCGCATTTCTCTACACGGATGCGCGTTTCATCCTCTTCCCGCCCGCCGAAGTCCCGCTCCAGGACTATGAGAGGTCCGTGTTCTCCCAGTTCGGTGAGGATGGACTCATCGAGAAGATCTTCGAGATCATCGAGCCGGGGCCGCGTTTCGCGGTCGAGTTTGGTGCCGCCGATGGGATCAGCTCCAGCAACACCCGAAACCTGATCCTCAACCATGGGTGGGGTGCCCTTCTGATCGAGGGCGACGAAGCGCGGGCGCAGCAGCTCACCGAGAACTACCGGGATATACCGCGGGTAACCTCCCTTCAGGCGTGGATCTTCCCGGGAAACGTCGAGATCCTGTTCGAAGAGAATGGAGTGCCCGGGGATCTCGACCTTCTCGTGATCGACATCGACAGCAACGACTACTATGTCTGGAAGGTCATTCACGAATTCAAGCCGAAGGTGGTGATGATCGAGCTCAACCCCCTCTTCCCGCCGCCTCAGCGGATGGTGATCGACTTCCATCCTCTGAACTTCTGGGATCACACCGACTACTTCGGGGCGAGCATCCAGTCGATGTACGAGCTTGGCAAGAGGAAGGGATACGAAGCCATCTACTGCAGCTACGGAATCAACCTCTTCTTCGTGGACAAGAAGTACTTCAGACGCTTCGGGATCCGCGACAATTCTCCCGGGGCGCTGTGGAAGGAGCCGCCCGCGCCGGTGCGCGCTCTCAGCAGGGCCCCCCAGGGTCGGGGCGATGTTCCCTTCGAGCAGCCCTACCTGGATTTCGGGCACGTGAGGATCGAGAAGAAGTTCATCTTCGATCGATGACGCTGCTTCCAACGCCGGGTCAGGCGGATCTGCGGGTGCGCCCACGCCCATTTCGTGCGCGCGGAGCACGCCGGCGCTCGGCGGATCAGGGCTCCTAATCCAGGTATCCCAGCGCGCGGAGCTGCTCGCGTTCCCGGGGCGGCAGGTCGCGAGTCCGGAGCGTGGGCTCGGCCTTCGGATGCTGGCTCTCCCAGCGCTCGAGATGGCCGGCGAGATCTCGCGTCACCTCCGGGAATCGCTTCGCCTGGTTGGTCCGGATGCCGTCCTCCTTCGAACCGAAGCGGTGCAGCGCCGTCGGGCTGGTTCCGCGATGGCGATCCCGGTTCTCGATGTACTCCCATTCCGGCGAGTAGACCCCGATCTTGTCCGCGCGCTGGAACTGGGTCTCCACCACGAAGCGATCCGGCAGACCCACGTCGTCCGTCTCCCCCCGGATCAGCGGCAGGAGAGACAGGCCTCGGACGTCCTCGGGGATCGGCACGTCGGCGTAGTCGAGCAGCGTCGGCATCAGGTCGAGCAGTCGAACCGGCCGATCGATCACCTTGCCGCGGGGAACGCCTTGCGACGGCGAGTAGAAGAACAGCGGAACCAGCACCTGGGACGAGTAGACCAGCAGGCCGTGGCTGTGCGAGAGAGCCACGTGGGGGTGGTCGGAGAGGCCTTCCCCGTGGTCGCTGGTGACCACGAAGAGCGCGTTGCTCCACTCCGGTCGCTTCTCCAACGACCCGATGAAGCGGCCCAGCTCCTCGGACACGGCACGGATGGCCTGCAGGTAGTCCCGGTGAGGCGCCCCGGGGAACAGCTCCGCGTACTCGGCGCGCCGGCTGCGCGGGTCGTCGAACTGGTGGACCTCCATCAGGTTCACCTGCACGTAGTAGGGCGGTCGCCCGTGGTGGGCGGTCCATTCGAGGACGCTCCCGAGCACCTCCCGTGCGGTCCGGATCGGGCGCTCGGTGATCGACGCCTCACTGGACTGCTTCGGCATCCAGTGGAACACGACGTCGCTGTCCTCGTAGTGCTCGAAGCCCTGATCGAAGTTGAAGGACCTGTTGATGTTGGGGTTCGCCGTGACCCCGACGGTGGTGTAGCCGGAATCCGCGAGCAGCTCGGCGAGGGTCTGGAAGCGATCGTCCAGGATGTGGTTCCTCTCCTTGTAGATTCCGGTCTCGCGCGGGTACCGCGAGGTGAGCAGCGAGGCGATCGAGGGTCGCGTCCAGCTCGACTGCGCCACGACCCGCGCGAAGCGCACCCCGCGACCGCTGTAGGCGTCCAGCTCGGCCGAGGTGGACTTCGAATAGCCGTACATGCCGAGCCTGTCGGCGCGCAGCGTGTCGATGATGATCAGCACGATGCTCGGCTGCGAGGAGAGGGTGGGCGGCGGGGTGGGGCGGGTGTCGAAGACCCAGCGCCCCGCCACCACCGCGAGTGCGATCAACGCGAGAACACAGACGAGAAGCCGCGCGCGCTTCATGAGTCAGACCGTGGCACGGGCGGACCGGAGTCGCCAGGGCCACCGGATCAGCAGGACGAGCCACAGGGCCAAAGCGGTGGCACTCACGGCGATTCCGACCCGCCGTTGCCAGGGGGGCGAGAGCCAGAGGACGAGGCGGTGCTGTCCGGAAGGCACGGCGAGGTCCAGCGACCCGGCTCGGTTCTCGGTGAACTCCCCGGGATTGCCGTCGACCTCATAGACCCATCCGGGAAACGCCCAGCGCGCCACCCGCAGGACCGTCGCTTCGCTGGCATCGACCTCCAGATCGATCCGGGTGCCGCGATCCAGCGTCACCTCGAGGCTCGCGTCGCCCCGCACCCAGACCACGGGGCCGAGGCTCGGGCGTTCGTTCTGCCAGGTCTCGGGATTCGCTGCCCGGGGGATGTACTCATCCAGAGCGGAGACCGACTGGCTTCCCTCGCGTACGGAGGTCGGGGCGAGGATCGCCGGCAGCCGCGCCTTGATTCCCGGACGCAGCGGCGTGTAGGCGAGGAGCGCCGGTGCGGCATTCAGCACGCACAGCCCCCAGATGGCGAGCTCGGCGATTACCAACCGCGTCGCTCCCCGTCCGGCGAGAAGCCGGGCAAAGACCAGGGAGGACACCAGCGCGCACAAGAGGGCGAGCGGCCCGAGCAGTCGCCAGGGAAACTGGAACAGCGGCAGGAGAGGCACCCTCTCCCAGATCGGCGCGCTCGCAGGCGTGAGGAGCAGGAGGAGCACCGCTGCCCCCAGAAGAGCCGCGACCAGAACGAGCTGGCTCTGCTCGCCGTTCCTCGGGCGGATCCGACGGCCGCCGATGGCGAGGGCCATCCCCAGGGCCAGCGCCAGCGGCGTCAGCACGCCCGTCGCGTAGAACCTGGAATACCCGAAGACGGCGGGGAAAGGGGGAAACTGCCGGTGGAAGTCGAACTTGCCCTGCAGCAGATCCTCGGTGCGGATCAGGTCCGTGAGCGAGACCGCGGGGAACCAGAAGAAGCACGCTCCCCCGAGCCCCAGCGCGACACCGCCCGCCAGGATCCACCAGGTGTAGAGAGACCGTTCTCGCAGGTAGCACACGACGGCTGCGCCGATCGCCAACGTCAAGGCCACGAGAGCGGTGAGGTTGTGTGAGAGGATGACGATGGCCAGCCCCGCTCCCAGCCATCCGAATGCAGCCCTGGGCTTGCGGGATGCGATCAGCACCGCGTACAGGACGAGGGGCATGAGGCAGAGCGCCGTGTACTCGGCGCTCGCGTTGCGGAGCAGCTTGTCCCCGAGGAGGAACGGGTGCAGCACGTATAGGGCCACGCCCACTCGAGCCGCGGCGGCGAGGACCTCCCTCTCCGGACCGGGTCGCGGCGAGCTCCCTCGCGAGACCAGCAAGGCAGCGTCGAGCATCGCCCGCGTGGCCGGGACCGCCAGGAACGACACCAATACCGTGCAGGAGAGGGCGCCGAGAAGGGGCGAGCCCAGCAGCCAGCCCGCCAGCGACGAGGCCGCAGAGAAGAGGGGGGCGTAGAACAGGAATACGGGAGATCCGTAACCCGCGTAGAGGTTCTCCGCCCAATAGGGCGGCAATTGGCCGGCCGCGAGAGCCGCCTGGTACTCCGCCACGCGGACCAGCTCCAGGAGCCAGTCGTGGCCCTTCGGGAAGCCTCCGCTCAGCAAGGGCCAGCACCCGATTGCGGCAGCCGCCCAGGGCAAGACCGGCAACACGCCCTTCGCCCATCGTCCCGTCGCATCGCCCATTCTGGGCAGGTATTCTCGAATTCGCCGCGACCCGCGTCAATACCACCCACCGGTTCGAAGGATGCCCACGGGCTTTCGTTCCGTCGGCGTCGCAGCCGGGGAGCGGGGCTGTGATAGACTGCCGCCCGGCGTCCTCTGGTACGGGATCGCGGGCACTCTCCAGGCGCGGGGGCGAGAGACCGCCGGACGGTGCCGCGCAGCGGGAAGAGGGGTGCGATGCGGCAGATCACCAGTCCGGGTGGTCGATGAGGAATCGTGAATGACCCGGGCCAGGGCTCTGCACTCGTGCGTTCCGGGGAGGCGTCGTTCCCGCGCTCTCTTCGAGCTGTCGCTGGGACTCGCTCTGCTCGCGGGTTGCCCCACTCCGCCCTCCGGACCCCCGAATCTGCTGATCATCTCCGTCGACACCCTGCGAGCGGATCGTCTCGGTGCCTACGGCTACGAGCTCTCCGCAACGCCCACCACCGACCAACTGGCAGCCGAGGGTGTGGTCTTCGCGGATGCCTCGACACCGCTCCCGCGCACCACCCAGGCCTTCGCGTCACTCTTCACGTCCCGGAGCCCCCGGGCCCACGGCGTGCTCGAGGTCGGTGAACGCATGGCGAACGAGGAGCTCACGCTCGCGGAGATCCTGCGGGAGGCCGGCTACCACACCCTCGGCGTCACGGGAAACGGCATCGTGGACCGCGATCAGGGCTTCGACCAGGGATTCGAGCACTTCGTCGGAGTCTCGGAGCTGCGGGAGCGTTTCGCCGATCCCGGTGGCGGCCGGCGCCGTCATGGCAAGGCCGAGGCGGTGACCCTGGCGGCCATCGATCTGCTGGGAGAGGCGAAGGACGGTCCGTACTTCCTCTGGGTCCACTACAAGGATCCTCATTGGATCTACGCTCCTCCCCAGGACTACGTCTCGCCCGCAAACCGCGAGGGGCTCGGGTTCTACAGACAGGCGGCTCGCTGGAAGCCGGTCGGCGCCACCATCTTCTTCAACCTGAACGGCGAAGCCGCCCGCTGGAAGCCCAAGCTCAGTCCGCTCTACGACGACGAGATCCACTACGTCGACGCCATGATGGAGCGATTGCTCGCTGCGGTTCGCGCCCGTTCGGACGCAGAGCACACACTGATCGTCTTTACCTCCGACCACGGCGAGAGCCTCGGAGAGCACGGCTACTACTACGAGCACGGCGACTTCGTCTATCAGGCGACGATCCGTGTTCCATTGATCTTCACGATGCCCGGACGGATACCGGGCGGGCGGACCATCGCCACTCCGGTGACCCTGCTCGACGTGTCTCCCACCGTCCTGTCGCTTCTGGGCGTCACCCCGCCAGAGGCGGTAGCCGTCGAGGGGCTCGACCAGAGCGCGCTGCTCATCGAGACCGCCCGCGCGCCGGCTCCGGAGGAGAGGCTGCTCTTCGCACAGAGCGGCTCCTCCCTCCTTCCGCAGAACCCGATCCGTCTGCTGGGGGGGCGCCGCTCGGGTGAAGAGGCCTTTCGCTATCTGCGCCGCGGCCCGTGGGTGCTGGTGCGCACCGAGACCGGATCCCGGCTCTACCGGGCTCCCACGGATCGCGCGCTGCAGAACGACGTGGCAGCAGACCATCCTCGCGTGGTCGCCGAGCTCGAAGGCGCACTCGAGCAGCTTCCGATTCTCGCCGATCGATGGTGGTCCGTCCGAGAGGGGCGCTGGAAGCTGATCCGGATCCCGGAGACCGGCGGCCCGCGGTACGAGCTCTTCGACCTGGCGACCGATCCCCTCGAGGCGAAGGATCTGGGCCGGCACCATCCGGAGATCGTGGCCCGCCTCTCATCCGAGCTCGACCGCCATCTGGCCGAGATGCCCACGGTGCGAGCGCCGGAGCCCCGAGGCAGCGAGGAGCAACGCCGGGTCGAATCTCGCCTTCGCAGCCTCGGCTACATCGAGTAGGCCGGGTCGGCACCCTCCGGGGCCGCTCTCCGAACCCTCTCGGCGCGGCTACCGCCGCAAGCTCTGCAGGCGCCTGCGCGCGGTCTTCCAGCCAGGAGCGGCGTCCAGGGTCCGTTCGTACCAGCGCCGCGCGGCCTCGTCGGCTCCCCTCGCCCGGGCGAGCTCGGCGGCCAGGAAGGGCGCCGCGGGTTGCAGAGGGTTGGCCTCCCATGCGGTCTCGAGCTCTCGATGCGCCTCTGCGTCGGCCCCGCGCGCGTGGAGGAGCGAGGCGAGGGCAAACCGCGGGATCGCCGCCTGGGGAGCCCGGTCGCGGGCCTGGCGCAGGACGGCCTCCAGCTCCGGGTTGGGGGAGGAGAGCGTCTCCGCGGTCAGGCCGCGCGGCCGCAGGCCCTCGAGGAAGGGAGGCAGGGGATAGGCGCGGTGGGCGTCGCGGCGGGCGTAGAGCACGGCCGCGTCGTCGAGAAAGAGCAGTCCCCAATCCGGATCGTCCTCGATCACGTCGAGGGTGCCGGCATTGAAGCTCATCCGATTCGGGAAGGGGTAGGCGCGGTAGCGGACGAGGATCAGGTCGACGTCGTACTCGCGCAGTGCGCGGCGGGTCGACTGCGGGCGGTATCGCATCTCGAGCAGGAGAGAGAGGAGCTCGTCGCCGTAGACCTCGCTCCGCGAGTCGAGAAAGACACGCACCGCGGGCCACAGCTCGTGGATGGCGTAGCCGGCCCAGTCGTATTGCGTCAGCAGTCGCCCCGAAACCTCGTTGCGACGCATGAACTCGATCGAATCGGCCGAGTTCTCGAGCGTCCCCCACACGCGCTCGAGGCCGCGGAGCTGAAAGCCGGGCTCGAAGCGCCGGCCGCGCGCGCCGGGGATCCCGTGGGCCAGAGCGAGGACGGTGAGTACCGCACACGCCGCACCCGCGATCCCCATCCCGATCCGTCGGCTGGAACGCGGCCAGGCGGCCAGCGCGATGGCAGTACCGGCGCAGACGGCGCTTGCCGACAGCACCGCGGTGAAGACCAGGTCGGGGCGTCCCCGCAGGTTCAAGTACAGGCACAGGGAGAGGGCCGCCACGCTCGCGGCTGCAAAGACCGAGCTCGCGGCGAGGCGAATTGGCAGAGGGCGAATGCCCTCGTGCACCGCCGCCCGCGCCCGAGTGAGCGTCACCGCGAGTGCAGGAGTAGTGGCGAGGGCGAAGAGCGCCATCCAGCGCATGTGGCGCAGCGGAAGGACTCCGAAGACGAGGAGGAGGGCGAGCTCGAGTCGCCCCAGGCAGCCGCGGGCCGTCGCCAGGGCCAGTGCGGCCGCCCAGGTGGCCAGATAGACCAGGTACAGCGACGTCTCCAGCGACTCGCTCCAGTTCGGCGCCTGGAGCAGCGGCTTCCACTCGGCGATGCGCTCGGTCACGACATTGACACCCGCCGTGAACTCGAAGGGAAAGAGGTAGATCTCCGCCCACCGAGGATTCAGAATCACGGCGCCGGTCATGACCGCCGCGAGCACCAGGAGGCGTAGCGGCCGATTGCGCGCCGCCTTGTCGCTCTGCTCGAAGAGCGGCACCGTGCCATCCATGGCAAAGAGGAGCGCCACGACGGCGACGCCGAGGGCGGCGGGGATCGAGAATGCTCGAGGCGAGAGGGTGGCGAGCAGGGCCGCGGTGACGAGACCTCCCATCACACCCGCGGCTCGTACGAGACGGGCTCTCGCATCCCGTGCTTCCAGCAGGTCGTCCGCCCATCGCGCTCCCGCGAAAACGAGCACGGCCGCCACCCCGAGCGGGAAGGAGGCGTGTAGGTTCGCCCACAGGGCGGCAATCGGGACCGCCCAGTAGACGACCCGGTCGGGGCGGCCCTCCTGCGCTCTTCGGTGGTCCCGCAGCAGGAGCCAGATCAGGACCAGAAGCAGCGCGATGGCGAGTAGCTCGGGCCGGTCCTGCGTCATGCGGTTGCGCGCGAGCGCGAAGACGGGAACCGCCAAGGCGAGGGCAATCGACCGGTCGGCACCGCAGGTCCACAGGGCGGCGACCAGGGCGGCGAAGATCGCGATTCCGGGCAGCAGCTTGGAAGCTGCGATCGCCCCGACGGTGCCCGCCGTGCGCTCACCCAGCGCGTAGAAGCTGGCGGCGAGCCACTCGTGGGCGACGTAGCGCTCACCCGCCGCCGTGAAGGAGTAGCGGTCCACCCGTGGGACGCGATGCTCGTCGAGGATCAGCGCCCCGGTCGTGAGGTGGATGAAGAGGTCGTTGGTTCGGGGGCGCGTCAGTCCCGCAGTGGCGACGAAGGCCCCGAGCACGAGCAGGGACACCGCGAGAAGCTTGCGGGAAGGGGCCATCGAGGCGCCGTCGATCCTCCGCAGCCAGTGGGCAGCTGCGCGCTCATGTTACACCAGCCTCGCGCCGAATCGGGCTTCAGAGGCGGCGCCTCTCTACCGCGGCGCCGATTCTCTCCGGCCCTGCCTTGCCACGGGGTGAAGTTGACGAGATGATATGCTCGCCATGTCGGAACAGGTGAAGGCGGCGGTGGTGGTTCCGTGCTTCAACGAGGCGGAACGCCTGGCGCGAGAGAAGTTCCTGGATTTCTCGCGCGAGCACCCGTCGATCCGTTTCATCATGGTGGACGACGGGAGCACGGACGGAACCCGCGAGCTGCTCGCGGGTCTTCAGCAGGCCCTCCCCGAGAGCTTCGAGCTCCTGGAATTGGCGATGAATCGAGGAAAGGCGGAGGCGGTCCGAAGAGGCGTCCTCCGGGCTCTCGATCTGGCGCCCTACGTGGGCTACTGGGACGCGGACCTCTCCACGCCCCTCGAGGAGATCCCCAGCTTCTGGGAGGTGCTCGAGCGCGATTCCAGGATCGAGCTGGTCTTCGGTGCGCGGGTGAATCTGCTGGGCCGAAGCATCCATCGCCGCGTGATTCGTCACTACCTGGGTCGCGTCTTCGCGACGGTGGCGTCGTGGATGCTGGATCTCGCCATCTACGACACCCAGTGCGGGGCGAAGCTGTTCCGGAAGAGCGAGCGGCTTCGCAGGGTCTTCGAAGCTCCGTTTCGCACCAGCTGGGTCTTCGACGTGGAGATCCTCGCACGTCTTCGATCCATGCAGCAGGAGGATGACCTCCCTCTCGAGCAAATCATCTACGAGATTCCCCTCCGCGTATGGCACGACGTGCGTGGCTCGAAGATCCGACCCGTGGATCTCCTGCTGGTTCCGCGCGACCTCCTGCGGATCTACCTCCTCCATCTGCGGCGAGGCTCGGCATGGGCGAGGAGGAGAGCCGCAGCTCGATGAAGAGGCGCACCCGCTCGGTTCTGCTTCAGCTCGCTCCGCTGCTGCTGCTGATCGGCGGCACTCTCGGGCAGGTCGGCTTCGGTTACTTCGACCACGATCTCTCCGGCCACGCCCTCGGCGCGGACGACGCCTTCATCTCGTACCGCTACGCGAGCAACCTGGTGTCGGGGCAGGGGCTGGTGTTCAACCCGGGCGAGTACGTCGAGGGCTACTCCAATCTGCTCTACGTCCTCATGATCTCCGCAGGGCTCGTCTTCCTGCCCCACGACCAGGCATACGGCTTCTCCGTCTGCCTCAACCTGCTGTTGATCGCGCTCGCCTACCTCGCGTTCCTCTGGATTGCGCGGAGGACGCTGCGCGGCTACGGACCCCTCGCGGCAGTCGCCCTGTTCTCGCTCACCCCATCGGTGTGGATCTGGACCGGATCGGGAATGGAGACTCCCCTCGTGCTGCTGCTGCTGCTGCTCACGTGGGGGGCGCTGGAGGTGGCGATCGAGACGGGAGACCGGCGTGCGGGGTGGGTCCTCGCCGCGCTCGCAGCGGTCGCGGTGCTCTCGCGGGCCGACGGCTTTCTGATCCCGCTGCTCGCGGCGGGGTTCTGCCTGCTCCGCGGCCGCCGCCGGCTCGCCCTCGGAATCGGGGCGGCGGCAGCTCTCACCCTGTGCCTCCTCGTCGCGTGGCGGCTCTGGTACTACGGGTACCCGCTGCCCAACACCTACTACGTGAAGGTGTCCGGCGACCTCCAGAGCCGCGTGTGGGCCGGGCTCGAAGCGCTCTGGCAGGTGGGCAGGCTACAGGGACTGGTCGTCCACATCGCCATCCTCGCGGGCTACGCGGTCTGGTCGTTCGCACAGCGCGGCTTTCGAGCCCTCGAGCGCCTGCCGTTCGAGGCCTACTTCGGCATCGTCTGGGTCGGCTACTTCGTGTACCTCGGCGGTGACGTGCTCTTCGATCGCTTCCTGCTGCCGATCTTCCTGATGGGCGTCTCCCTGGCGCTGCGCTGGGCGCAGGGACCGAGCGGGAGGCCGCTGGCGATGGCTCGGTTCGCGCTGCTGCTGGGGGTGCTCGGGGCCGCGAATCTGACGGCGCTGTTCGCCGACGACCGGATGGCGTATCAGACGGTCAAGTACGACCGCTGGGAGACGCTTGGACGACACCTGCGCGAGCAGCACCCGGATGCCGTCCTCGCCATCGACGCCGCCGGGAAGGTGCCCTTCTTCTCCGGGCTGCGGACCATCGACATGCTGGGGCTCAACGACGAACACATCGCCCACGGCGATGCCAGGTCCGGCTTCCGCATCGGGCACAACAAGTTCGACCCGCGCTACGTGATGGCGAGGAAACCCGACCTGATCGCGGCGTGGATGAAGCCGAACCTGGATCTGTGGTGGGGGATCGATCGAGCTCGCTACCGGCGCGGCGGCTACCGGATCCGGTATCTGTGCAGCACCCATCGGACGCCGCCGGATCCAGCCATCGTGGACGTTTCGGGCGTGAGCGAAGCGGAGATCCGGAAGCTCCTGTGGCGCGGCCACGCCTACGCCGTGCTGGAGCGAGAGCCGTGAGAAGAAGTGCAGGCCGCTCCGAGCTGCTACAGTCCTTCCACTTCTCGATGCGCCGGGAATCCAGCTCGACTCTCGCCCGTCTCCAACCCGCGCCGGAGTGACCCGGCCGAATGAACGCTTCCCGCCCCGGAGACGCCAGTAATCGACCGCAGCGCACGACGGTGGTGCTGGCCACCTACAACGAGTGCGAGAACGTGCGGCGACTGCTCCCCGAGCTGCTTCGCCAGGACGACCAGCTCGCCGTCGTTGTCGTCGACGATGCGTCGCCCGACGGAACGGCGAAGGCGGTGGAAGAGGTGGCGTCCGCATTTCCCGGGCGTGTCGAGCTGGTGAGCCGGCCGGCGAAGCTCGGCTACGGCTCCGCCTTCGTCGCGGGCTTCCGGGCGGCGCTCCGGAGAGACCCCGATGCGGTCGTCTCGATGGACGCCGATTTCTCCCACGACCCCGGCGCGCTCCCCGACCTCCTCTCCGGTCTGGCCGCCCACGATGTGGTGATCGGCTCCCGCTATCTCTCGGGCGTACGGATTCTCAATTGGAGCCTGTGGCGGCTGATGGTGAGCCGGGCGGCGAACCTCTACGTCAAGCTGCTGCTCCCCTCTCGGATCAACGATCGGACCAGCGGCTACCGCGCCTACCGGAGCGAGGTGTTGCGCAGCATCGACGTCGAGGGTTCCACGTCCAATGGATACGCCTTCCTCGTCGAGCTGCTCGAGATGGTGATCGCGGGTGGATTCAGTATCGGGGAGGTTCCGATCGTCTACGAGGATCGACAGCTGGGCAGGTCGAAGATGGACCACCGGGTGGTAGTCGAGTCGGTGTGGCGGCCCTGGATCCTGCTGCTCCGTCGGGTGGGCGCCTCGCTGCGCCGCCGCCGGTGAAGCCGGCATGAACGCGGCCGAAGCGGGTGCGCGGGAGCCGCGCACCCCGGAGAGCCGGGGCGGAAGGTGGCGGATCGCTTCCTGCGGCACCATCGTGCTGGCCGCGCTCCTGCTCACCCTGCTGAATGCGGTGAAGCCGCTCACGATCGACGACGCGGCCTATTACCAATACGCGGCCCACATCGCAGAGCACCCGCAAGACCCGTATGGCTTCGAGGTCTTCTGGGGAGATCGTCCCCAACCGGCGTTCGAGGTGCTCGCTGCGCCGCTGCTGCCCTACTGGTTGGCGGGAGCGCAGAGCGTGTTCGGGGAGCGGCCGGTGCTCTGGAAGCTCTCGCTGTTCCCCTTCGCGCTGCTGCTGGCGGCCTCCCTGCACTGCCTGCTGGTCCGCTTCGCGCGCGGGCTGGAGCGGCCACTGCTCTGGCTCATGATGCTGTCACCCGCGGTGCTTCCCTCCTTCAACCTGATGCTCGACGTGCCCGCCCTCGCGCTCAGCCTGGCGTCCATCTCGCTGTTCATGTCCGCCTGCGATGGGGGCCGCTGGGGACGGGTCGTGACCGCCGGGCTGCTCGCCGGCCTCGCCGTGCAGACGAAGCAGACCTCGATTACCGCGGTGGCGGTTCTCCTGGCCTACGGGATGCTCTTCGCGCGGATTCGGATGGCGATGCTCGCCGCCGCGGTGGCGGCCTTCGTCTTCGTCGGGTGGGAGCTGCTGATGCTTCTCCAGTACGGCGACTCCCACTTCCTGTACGCCCGGGCGGTTCGCGCCGGTCCCGTCTCCCTCCGAGGGATCGGCCTGCTCGGCCTCGGCTTCATCTCTCTCCTCGGCGGTCTCGCACCGGTCGCGGCACCGCTCGGTCTTCTCGGTCTGCCCGGGCGGCGCTGGCTGGTGCCGGGATCGATCCTGCTGGCCTCGCTGGCGTTCGCCGCAATTCCGCTCTTCCCCGCCGAGTCGGTTCCGCACCTCCACATGTCCCCACAGCTAAAGGGCGCTCCCCCCGAGCAGTACGTGTTCACGGCGCTCGGCTGCGCCGTGATGCTGGTCGCGATGGCGGTGGGGTGGCGCCTGTTCGCGGCCCGTGGGGGTTCGGGAGAGGTGACGGGCCGCGCGGTCTCCGAGGTGCCGGAGGCGGGCGCTTCCGGAGCCCGGCGGATCGACCTCTTCCTGGTCGGCTGGCTGCTCATCGAGCTGCTCGGCTGCTACGCGATCTGGACCTACCTCGCGAGCCGGCACGTCATCCGCCTCGCGATGGTGTTGCTTCTCCTGTGCGGCAGGGCGGCGGCCGCGAGCCTCCCGGCAGGCGGCGTTCGCCGGACCCTCCGCTGGGTCGTGGCGTGGGGAATCGGCGTGGGGCTCCTGTTCTTTGCGGCGGATCTCTGTGACGCTCTGGCTCGACGAGGCGCGGTCTTTCGCGCCGCAGATCACCTGGCGACACTGGGCGTGGATCCCGAGCGGGAGCGGGTCTGGTACCTGGGTCATTGGGGCTTCCAGTTCTACGCCGAATCCCTCGGGATGAAGCCGGTCGTCCCGGGTAGCTCGCGCCTCGAGGCGGGCGACTGGCTGGTCGCTCCGGATGGGGTCTCCCGCCAGCAGATCTGGATCCCGACCACCCGGGTCACGCGAGAGGCGCTCGTGGAGTCCCCTAGCCCCTGGCCCTGGTCCAGCATTCCGAGCCTGTACGCGGGGCCGATCCCGCTGCGGAGCCAGCCGGAGGCACAGCTCGTCGTGAGCATCTACCGGGTGGATCGGGGCTTCGACGCGACCGGTCTCTCGAGGCGGCGGGCGCCAGGCCGACCATGAGTGCGCTGTCGGACTCCGATCGCATCGGCCGCCGCTGGTTCTTCGCGTGCGCGGCGTTTGCCCTGGCGCTGCAGGCGCTCCTCCTCTTCGGCTCCCCGGGTCTTCGCGGCGGCGCCGACCTCTTGCCCCACCTCCGACTCATGCAATGGATGACAACGGATCCGGCTCTGCGGAACGTCTATCCCCCGGCGTACCACGCGCTCGGCGCGCTCCTCGCTCCTGCGCTTGGCTTCGCCCTCTTCACCAAGCTCTTCGCGCTGCTGGGATCGCTGCTCCTGATCTGCGGCTTCCGCGTCTTTCAGCGGGCCGCGCGGCTTCCCGACGAGGCCGCCTGCCTGTTCGCTCTCTGGCCCTATCTCCTGGCCCTCGCCTGGTCCATTCCCAAGGTGGAGACGGTCGGCTACGCCCTCGCGCTTCTGGCCTTTGCGCTGCTCTTGCGCGGTCGGCGATGGGCCGTCGCGATCGCGCTGGCCGCGGCCTTCTTCGTCCACACCGCGGGGGCGCTCTTCCTCGGCCTGTGCGGCGGAGTGCTGTGTCTGGCGCGGCGAGACCTGCGGGGTCTCGCCGCTCTGGGGCTCGGGTCGCTCCTGGCCAGCCCACTCCTCGCTGCGCACCTGGTCGCGGGCTGCAGCCTCCCCCAGAGCTTCCTCTTCGCCGAGGCCGACTACCTCCGCTCCCAGAGTCTCTGGAGCCTCCAGAAGTGGGACGTGGTGCTGTTGCTCACGAATCCCCTCGCGGTGGTGGCGGCAGCTCTTGGGGTGCGACGGGCCTGGGATCGACACCGAACGACGACTGCGGTGTGCGCAGTGGTCATGGTCCTCTACCTGAACGAGCTCTGGCTGGCACCGCTGGGAAGGGGAACCACGCTGAATCTGCTCCGCGGCCTCACGCTGTTGGCGATTCCGGTGAGCGTGTGGGGAGGCATTGCGCTGGCGCGGTACCCTCGCTGGCGTGCGTGGGTCCTCTCGCTCTCGGTGCTGTGGCTCGTCTCCACCGCGTTCACCGCCGTACCGCGGACCTTCTTCATTCGTCCCATCGCCCTGACCGAGCTCGAGGCGCTCCAGGTCGAGCGGTGCACCTTCCGCTGGCGGGGTCCCCATATCCAGCCCTCGCGAAGGTCGCCACCGTGACCTCGGCAGGGAGAGCGACGACGCGAGCCCCGTGATGGCGGTCGCGGAGTCGGCGTCGGGATCCGTCTGCCCGATGTCGATGATATGCCGAAGCGCCCCGGCTACAGTCACCCGCGATGCCGAAACGGACGATGCTCCTCCTGCTGGCCGCCGTGTCCTTTGCGATGGTATCCGGCGCGATGCGACCGGCGGTTCCCTGGCCGAGCGACTCCGGGGTGGCCGCCCGGATGGCGTACTTCGCCGAGCAGAAGGACGGCTTCGACGTTCTGTTCGCGGGATCCAGCAACATCCAGCGCGGCATCATTCCGGAGGTCTTCGACGAGCGCATGTCGGAGCGCGGCCATCCCGTGCGCTCCTTCAACCTCGCCGCGGCCGGGATGCACTCCTTCGAGACGGATTTCCTGCTGCGAGAGGTGCTGGCCCTCGAGCCGGCGAAGCTCCGCTTCGTCTTCCAGGAGCTCCTCTATTCGGACATGGGCGAGCTGGTCGGGAGGAACGCCTTCACGGATCGCGTGATCTTCTGGCACACGCCCGCGCGCACCCTGGACGTGCTGGGCACCCTTCGCCGATGGCCGGCCAGCAACGGGGAACGCCTGCGCCTCGCCCGCCTGCACCTGCAACACGCCGCCAGGCGGTTCGCGAACCTCGGGCAGGGCGGGCGCGGTGTGCGCGCGCATCTGGGGGCAGCGGGCCCCGATCCCGCACTGCGCGAGAGAATCGCCGAGACGGCAGGCCTGGACTGGCTGGGCCGTCCACCGATCGCATCCGAGACCCGCGCCCGGCTCGACTTCCAAAGGCGCAGATCCGAGTGGGAGACGCGGATCAGGACGATCGAGCCCAGCAACGCCGCAGCCGGCCAGGTCGATCGGTTCGATCTCGAGGCCCATGCGGATCGCCTCGCCCGCCTCCGCTCTCACGGCGTCGAGCCGATCTTCGTGATCGCTCCACTCCCGCGGGGGACCCCCATGTTCTACCGGCTCGACGAGGCGGGCGAGCTCGGTCGCGTCTTCGCCTACAACCGGCCCTCCCGCTACCCCGAGCTCTACGCGTGGGAGCACCGCTTCGACTGGACGCACCTCGATCGCGAGGGCGCGGCGCGCTGGAGCCGTCTGCTGGCGGATGATCTCGCCGACTGGGTCGAGCGGAGCGACGTGCGCTGAATGCTGTTCATCGAGCTGCGCTACTTCGTCTTCTTCGCGGTGATCTTCTGCCTCTATTGGGCGCTGCGGCGAAATCGCGCGCGCAAGTACTGGCTGCTCGCCGGCAGCTACTTCTTCTACGGCGCCTGGGACTGGCGCTTCCTGTTCCTGATCGTGGCATCCACCACCATCGACTTCGTGGCGGGCGCGATGATGGCCCGGAGCCGCGGCCCGGATGCTGCCCGCCGGAGGAAGCTCTGGCTGGTGGCGAGCCTGGTCGGCAACCTGGGCATCCTGGGCTTCTTCAAGTACTTCGGATTCTTCGTCGAGTCGGCGGTGGGTCTCTCCGAGCTCCTCGGCTATCCGGTGCGGGTCCGGGCACTCTCCATCATCCTGCCGGTCGGGATCAGCTTCTTCACCTTCCAGTCGATGAGCTACACCATCGACATCTACCGCGGCAGGCTGGAGCCGGTGAAGAGCTTCCTCGACTTCGCGCTCTTCGTCGGGTTCTTCCCTCAGCTGGTGGCGGGACCCATCGTGCGGGCGGCGGGCTTCCTCCCGCAGCTCGACCAGAGCCGGCGCTTCGCGGACGTGAACGTGCGCCACCACCTGGCCCTCTTCCTGTTCGGGTTCATCAAGAAGGCTTGCGTGGCCGACCACATCGCTGCGGCGGTCGAGGCGGTCTACGCATCGCCGGCGAGCTTCGGCGCCGGAAGCAAGTGGCTCGCCACCGCGTTGTTCCAGATCCAGATCTACTGCGACTTCTCCGGCTACTCCGACATGGCCATCGCCTCCGCCGGTCTTCTGGGCTACCAGCTCACCCGCAACTTCGACTTTCCGTTCCTCGCGCGCAGCATCCGGGATTTCTGGCGGCGCTGGCACATCTCGCTGACCAGCTGGTTCCGGGACTACCTCTTCGTCTCGCTAGGGGGGAACCGCGGGACCCTGCTGCGCACCTGCCTCAATCTGGTGCTCGTCTACGTGCTGGTCGGCCTCTGGCACGGCGCCGCGTGGACCTTCGTGGTATTCGGTCTCTACCACGGGATCCTGCTCGCCTGCGAGCAGGCGGGTTTCGGTCGCTGGCTCGACGGACGACGCCCGGTCTGGCAGCACGCCTACATGCTCTCGCTTCTGCTGGTGAGCCTGGTCTTCTTCCGCGCACCCGACCTCTCGACCGCGCTGGCCATGCTGGGCGACATGTTCACGGCCGATCCGGGACCCCATCCGGCGGTCCGGCAGCAGCTGAACTGGCTGTGGGCGCTGATGGTGGCCGGCTTCGCCGCGATCCACGTCGCGACCTACCGGATTCGTCCAATGGCGCGCCTCGGACGGATCCCCGACTTCGGCTTCGCCGTCGCCTACGGCGCCGCGTGGGCGCTGGTACTACCGTGGGTGGCGACGCAGCACGAGCCGTTCATCTACTTTCAGTTCTGAACGGCAGCGCCTTTCGACTTCGGGGCGAGCATCCTCGAGATGCGCGCCGCCATCGGGTGGCCTGGCATCTCGGCGAGTGCCCGACGAGCGAGGTCTCCCGCCGCACCAGGGTCCCCCTCTTGGATCTTCATGCTGGCCTGGTGAACCAGCTCCGTGGCACGCCGCCACCGCTCGTCCGGGGCCCGGAACTCGGCGGGTGCCAGCGGTCGCGCTCGCTGGTACGCGGAAACCAGCAGGCGGACGTTCTCGCTCCCTGCCCGGGCCAGCTCCGCGGAGCTGGCCCGGTACGGGGCGAACTCGAGGGGAGCCCGGTCCCAGGTGTTCCGGGGAACCTCTCCCGCGCTCTCCAGCACCTGCTCGCGGCCGGCGATCCAGCGCCGCAAGAGGTCCCTGGGCCCCGGGATGAAGAAACGGCGGAGGTCGCTGTGGATGCGCAGCTGCTGGTAGGTGGCCCGACTCATCTGCGGTCTGCCGGCGAGGGGATGACGGCCTCCCACCAGGATCACCGACGAAGGCGGATCGTAGAAGACGTCCAGCTCCGGGAAGACCTCCCCGGCCGTGCGCAGGATGATGCGGAAATCCGAGTGAAGCACGTGGATGGGGATCCACTGGACGAAGAGGCCATGGTCGCTCATCCGGGAGAGGGCGAGGCTGTAGAACTCGTGGCTCAGCAGCTTCCAGTTGGACGCGAACTCCGCGTTCTGCTTGCCGTCCGAGACCACGAGATCGTAGGTCTCATCGCTGCGCAGGAGCATGTGCAGCGCATCCTCCACGATCAGCCGGACTCGCGGGTCCTCGTAGACCCGGGACTCGAGGAAGAGATGGCTGCCGCGTACCACGGCGTCGTTGATCTCGACGCAGTCGATTCGATTCAGCGTGGGATAGGTCGCCAGCGTATCCAAGGTCGCGGCCGACCCGAGTCCGATCTGGAGCGCCGAGCGGATCCGGGTGTCGAGCAGCATCGGAAGGTGGCCGATCAGGAGCTGCTTGCTGTAGACCGGGAAGTTCCAGCCGCTGCTGACTCCGATGATGATTCCGTCGATCGTCATGCCCTTGAAGCCCGGCTCTTTCAGGTCTTGCAGTACCTGCACGGTGCCGAGATCGTTTTCCTCCTCGAAGCTGAAGGTCACCTCATTCAGGTGTTCGGTGATCAGGCCCATGTAGTGGACGCGTCCGGGAAGGATCAGGACCAGGAGGAGGAACACCAGCGAGGCGCGTACCGTCACCCGTAGCCGATCTCGCCTGGAGAGCTGGATCTTGAACAACAGGGCGATACCCAGCACCAGGTTGAGAGCGGCGAGCAACCTGGTGCCGGTCACGGTTCCGAGCAGGGGAAGGATGGCCATGGCCGCCAGAAGCGCGCCGAGGATGCTGCCGATGTTGGAGAGCAGGTAGGCTCCTCCCACCCGCATTCCGAGCCGGCGCACGTCCCCGAGGAAGAGCCGGCTCGCCAGGGGGAAGGTGAGCCCCATCAGAATCGTGGCGGGTAGCATGAGGAGCAGCGAGAGACCCCCATGCAAGATCAGCCGCAGCCACCAGGGAAGCGCTCGAATGGTGAGCGAGGTGTCGCTCAGGATCCCGGCGGACTTCGGCCACGACACCAGGACCGCGATGATTCCGATGGTCAGGACGCCCAGCACGGCGATTCCGAGCTGACAGTGTGCGAGATCCAGCTCGGGTCGTCCTCGGTCGGTCACCCGTCGCAGCAGGAGAGCGCCGAGGCCGAGTCCCAGGAGGAAGACCACCAAGACGATGGTGAGGGCGAAGGTGCTGTTGCCCACCAGGTAGCGGAGCGCCCGGAACCAGAGGATCTCGTAGCCGAGCGTGGCGAATCCCGAGAGCAGGATCACCGCACCGGTGAGCCAGAATGGGAGTGCGGTGGGGATGATGGTCTCGCCGCTGGGCCTGCTGCCGGGCTCGCTCTCCTCCCGGAAGCGGCGGGCGAGCAGGAAGGCGCTGATGCCCACCAGCAGGTTCAGGCCGTTGCCGACCAACACGGTTCCCCGCAACCCCAGCGCCTGGATCAGGAGGAGACCCGCCACCAGGGCGCCCGCGGCGGCGCCCAGCGTGTTGAGCCCGTAGATCGCTCCGAGGTGGCGATCCACTCCATCGCGACTGCGGATCACCGAGGTGCAGAGCGCGGGGAAGGTGGCTCCCATCAGGGCGGCCGGCACCAGCAGCAGGAAGAAGACCGAGACCACCCGAAAGAGGTTCATGGGCAGTCCAGCCGGGATTCCCTGCACCAGCGCCGCGAACGCTCCGGGCAGATTCTCGAAGGCGATCGTGATCCCAGCGGCGGTGATCGCGATGGCCACCTCGATGGCGGCGTAGATCCGGAGGGGGCGTCCCACCCGCTCCTGGACATGGTGGTAGAGCCAGGCTCCGATTCCCATGCCGCCGAGGAAGCCGCCCACCACCGCGCTGGCGGCCAGCGTGGTGCGTCCGAAGGTCAGCGAGAGCAGCTTTGCCCAGGTTACCTCGTAGGTGAGAGCGGCCGCGCCGGAGAGAAAGGCCAGGAGGTAAAGGGACCTCACCAGCCCGCGGTCCTCGCGGGCGGGCCTGACGCTCATCTAGAATCACTTCCGGGCATCGCGAGATCTTGCCAGGCCCGGATCTCGTGCGCTAGGCGGCCTCGGACCGGTCTGTCCTGCGTCACGGTCCCGGCAGGCGCGCGGCCCCGCCGATGGAGTCGCCGTCGAGATCGAAGGTCTCGCTCAGCCAGAGCCACGGATCGCGCTGCTCCGGGGTCAGGTGATTCGACTGCTCCTGTCGCCGCAGGGCTGCGGCGGCGCGGTCCCGGTGGCCCGCCATCGAGAGTGCGTAGGCGTGCAGAAAGGCGGAGCGATCCGACGATTTCCTGGTCATCCCGAAGAGCCGCGCGGCTCGATCGAAATCCCTCTGGCACAGAGCTCGGACGCCCAGGAGCGGCAACGATTCCGTCCGCAGCCCCTCTCTTCCGGCGCGATCCACGACCGACAGGTGATCCGCATAGGTGCTGAGAAGCCACATGGGAAGTGTCTCGAGCTCCGTCTCGGTGAGGAGCTCGTGGAGCGGCGCGATGATCCGGCTCAAGCTCGTGGGGCGCCCGTATTCGTGAAAGAAGACCTTGTCGATGATCGCCTCGTACTCGAAGTAGCGGTCGGTGCGCTCGCGAAGCCCCTTCGGCCACGCCTCTTCGATGAAGCGACTCGTGCGAAAGAGCCGGCGCGCGCGAACCGTGTCCATCCACCGCCGCAGGGCGCTCGCGTCCTCGGCGCCCGGCGGGTCGTCGGTCAGACGCTTGGGGAAGTCATCCTGCAACGGTGCCACGTCGCGCACCATCTCCCGGAGCGCCGGTGCGTCGCCGATGAACATCGCGCCGAGCTGCTCCGGCAGCTCCACGGAGAGATCCCGGTCTTCTCGGGCGTCGCGGAGATCCTTCCATCGCTCGGTGAACTCGCCTTCCGAGGTCTTCCAGCGAGCACCGCGCGAGCCCATCAACATCCAGTTGATCCCGAATCCCTTCCACAGGGTGCAGTCGCTGAAGACCTCGCAGTAGGCGCGCACGATCGCGCGGGAGTCGTCGTAGGTGAGCGAGTGGACCGGGAGCCAGTGCGTGTTGATGCCGCCCTCTGCGAGCCGGTCGAAGACGAGCTGGAAGTACTCGCGCGTGTAGAGATTGACGACTCCGGCGTGCTTGGGCGGGGGTGGCTCGCTGGTGATCAGGTCGTAGCGCTCCGTCGTGGTGAGCAGGAAGAAACGACCGTCGTCCACGTGGGTGTCGACACGGCGGTCGAGCAGGGGGTTCTCCTGGAGACTGGGGTACACGATGCTTCCGATTTCGAAGACGTCCCGGGAGATGTCGACGACGTCGATCTTTCGCAGGCCCGGGACGTCGGTGAGCGCCTTGGCCGTGGCGCCGGTGCCGTAGCTGATGAGAAGCGCGCGCTCGGGTCCGGGATGGAGGTTCAACGGCAGAAAGACGAACTGCTTCATGTAGCGCCGGGACCAGACGTCGGTGGAGGCCATCGCAAAGCCGCCGGTCACCAGCAGGTAGTTGAGGGGTCGGCCCTGGAACTCCCGACGCAGCAGCAGGAGCGTCTCGGTTCGGGTCTCGCGCACTGCGGCGATCTCCGTGCCCACTCCGAAGTCGAAGCGCTCCTCCACCCGTCGCAGATGCTCATCGAGGAACGCTCCGAAGGGGAAGAAGATGAGACCGAGTGCCAGGGGTGCGACCCAGATCCAGCGGAGAGCGCGCCTCGCCGACCCGAGGGCCGGGGTGCGGTCGAGAAGCAGCAGACCCACGCCTCCGTAGGTCGCGGCGAGCAGGAAGAGCGAGATCTCGATGCCGAGGAACGGCAGCAGCAGGAATCCCCCCACCAGCGCGCCGATTCCTCCTCCCATGGTATTCGCCAGGGTGAGCAGACCGGTCGAGAGCGTCTCGCTCTCGAGCTCGCGTTGAAGCGCCGTTCCGGTCAGGGTGAAGAGAGCGCCCGAGAGCAGCGCCACGGGAAGCATCAGCGATGCCGAGATCTCGAGTACCCCGCCGGCGTCGAACACGATCCCGGTACCGTACTGTCCAACCGCCGAGGAGAAGGCCAGGTAGCTGATCGCCACTGCTGCGCCCGCGAGGAACGCGACCGGTGCGAGGATTCCACGACTCCCGGGGTGGAATCGCAGCCACAGTCCGCTCGCGCGGCCTCCCAGACCGATCCCCGCCAGCACGACGGCGAGCATCAGGGCGAAGCTGGTGCCGGTATTCCACACGGAGAGCTCGAGGAAGCGGAACCAGATCACCTCGAGAGCGAGCACGATTCCACCCGCCGAGAAGCTGGCGCCGAGCAGGCGCCAGACGTTGCCCGAAAGCCGCAGGGAGCCTCGCGTGTCGGAACGATGGCTGCTTCCGCCGACGGTCCTCGAGCGCAGGAAGACGACAAGAGCTGCGCTCGCGGCCACCAGATTCGTTCCGCCGGCGGCGAGGGCCGAGTTTCGAACCCCGAGCCAGTCGAGCAGGAAGAGCTCCCCCGCCACGGCGCCGATGACCGCCCCGAGCGTGTTCCAGCCGTAGAGCCTTCCGAGCACCGAGCCGAAGTTGGGATCGCGAGCCGTGAGCGCCTTGACGAGGAGGGGGAGCGTTGCCCCCATCGCCGTCGCGGGGATCAGCAGGAGCACGAAGCTGACCAGCAGGCGCAGCGGATTGAGGAGCCACGGGTGAGCCAGCAGGGGCCGCCAGAGCGGGGCGAGCCAGCTCCCGAGACTCGGGAGCACCCAGACCAGAGCGACGCCGCTGACCGCGATCGCCACCTCCAGCATCGCGTAGAGGCGAATCGGATGGCGAACTCGATCGCCGCGCTGCGCGACGAGGCCGTTCCCGAGCGCGAGCCCCGCCATGAAGCTGGACAGCACCAGGCTCGATGCCCAGACGCTGTTGCCGAAGGAGAGGCCGGCCTGTCGGAACCAGAGCGTCTCGAAGAGGAGCGCGGCGACTCCGGAGGCGAACATGATGGCCGAGATCACCAGGGACACCGTCATCCTGAACGCCCGCTCCCGACCGACTTCTCCGCAGAGGAAGCTCGCATGGTATCCAACCCACCGCTCTCGGCCCAGTTCCCCGCCCCCGCAGGTGAGAGATCCGGGCTACGAAGCCGCGCCCCGCCGCAGCACCCGTCCGGGGCGCACCTCGCGCTGCGCGCCGCCCTCCACGGCCACGCGTCCGTTGATCAGCACCCAGTCGATGCCGGCGGGATGCTGTCGCGGCTTCTCGTAGGTCGCCACGTCCTCGATGGTGTCGGGATCGAACACGACGATGTCGGCGTACTTCCCGGCGGCGATCTCTCCGCGGTCCGAGATCCGGAACTTGGCCGCGGGCTGGCCGGTCATCTTGTGGACCCCCTCCTCGAGGGAGACCACACCCCGCTCGCGCACGTACTCCCCCAACACGCGCGCGAAGGTTCCGTATGCGCGCGGGTGAGGCTGGCCCGAATCGGACTCGATTCCGTCCGATCCGATCATTGCGTGCGGGTGTCGCATCACGGTGTCGACATCCTCCTGACACATGCCGAAGCCGACGACCGTCACCGCGCCCTCCTCGCTCTGGTTGATGTCGTTCGCGCAGTCGAGCAGGGACTGGCCGCGCTCCTCGGCCACCTCGTGCGCCCAGCGTCCGACCAGCGATTCGTCGAAGCGCGCACCCGAGATGAGAATGGGCGTCTCGGGGAACCGCTCGACCTCCGGAAGGAGAGGACCGAGAATGGTGCTGAACGCAGTGTAGGGATAGACGTCGCAGTCGATGTCGAGCCCTTCTGCGCGCGCCTCGTCGAGGCGGGCCAGGGATTTCGCCACCTTCCCCCAGTTCGGCTTTCCGACCGCTTTGTGGTGCGAGATCTGCACGGGAACGCCGGCCTCTTTGCCGATGCGGATCGCCTCTTCCATCGATTCGAGCAGGTCGTCGTCCTCGTTTCGCATGTGTGTGGCGTACATGCCGTCGTACTCGGCGACGACCCGGGTGAGCTCGATCAGCTCCTCGGTGCCCGCGAAGTTGCCCGGCGGATACATGAGGCCGGTGGAGACGCCGATGGCGCCGGCTTCCATCGCGGCCGAGAGATGCTTCTGCATCGCCTTCATCTCTCGGTCGTCGGGAGGGCGGCTCTCCATTCCCATCACCGCCATGCGGATCGTGCCCTGTCCGGCCAGGCTCATCAGGTTCGGAGTCACGCCTTCGGTCTCGTAGAGGTGCAGCAGGTCCGCGAAATCCTCCCAGCGGATCTTCACGATGCCGAACACGTGCTGGAGCAGGTTCTCGAAAAACAGACGGACGGTGTCGTTCACCGGCGCGGGCGAGAGCGCGCAGTTGCCGATGACATTGGTAGTGACGCCCTGCATCACCTTCTCCGGATTCTTCGGGTCACGCAGCAGCGCGAAATCGCTGTGCGCGTGCGCGTCGATGAAGCCCGGCGCGACGATCCTGCCCGCGGCGTCGATGGTTCGGCCGGACCGCTCGACCCTCTCTCCCACCGCCGCGATGCGGTCGCCCTTGATCCCGACGTCCGCGCGGATGCCCAGTGCGCCCGTCCCGTCCACGACGGTGCCGTTGATGATCGCGATGTCCATGATCCCTCCCTCCAGGTGACGGTGTCGAAAACTCGCTCCCCCTGCCACACCCAGCACGCCGAGATGGGGCGCGTCGCCCCTCCTCTTGGGGAGGTGTACTCCACTCGGTATCCTATCGAGGTGGCAACGACGACCTCCGATGGGCCGAGCGATTCCCAGCTCGATATCTCGAAGCCTGGGTGATTTCCGAGGGGGTACCGGCTCGTGGATCGATTCTCGAAGCTGCTCGTGATCGCTGAATCCCGGGTGTTCCGGGAGGTGATGGCGACGGTCCTTCGCTCTCACGCCGACCAGGTGCTCACCGCCGGCAGCGCACGGGACGGCCGTCTCCGGGTCGCGAAGCACGCAGACGTCTCCCTGGTGCTCTCCGATGTCGCCATGTCCGACGGCACCGGCTTCCAGCTGCTGGAGTACGTCGCCTCGCTCGGCGGCCCCAAGCCCGGCGTGATCCTGGTGACGGAGCGGTACGCGGAGGAGGAGGCCCATCGCGCTGCCCGGTTGGGTGCGATCGGGTATCTCGGGAAGCCCATCTCGCTGCCCGAGATCTACCGGCTGTGGAAGGAGACCCGGGGAACGATTCGACAGACCGAACGCCGCGTTCGCTCGCTGGGATGGGCGCTGCTGATCGACGTACGGGGTGGTGAGGCCAGCGAAGAAGGGGGCCACCATCTCGCCTGGGCAATCCGAAACGTGAGCGCCAGCGGAGCCTTCCTCGAAACGAAAGCCCGGATCCCGGTCAACACGAAGCTCCCTCTCACCCTGGCTCTGGGAAGCGCGAAGAGTCGGGTCGTGGCCGAGGTGGTTCGCGTTCAGGAGCCGTCATGGAGGTGCGTCGGGGGCGTGGGGGTCGTCTTCCGGGAGTTCGGGGATGACACCGCGAAGATGCTCGCCGACTACATCGACCAGGCGATGCGGAGCACCGACAAGCTCACCACCCCGGTGCTGGTGCGAAGCGGCGAGGCATCCTCGTAGGCGGCCCTCCCATACCTCGAAACGGAACTAGTCCTCCCACTCGGCCGCCTCGAAGTCGGCCATGCTGCGCTGCCGGACCACGGTCAGATAGTCGAGCAGCTCCTTCTCCATCGCGGGATCCAGCTGGCGCGGCTCGTGCTTCTCCAGGATCTCGCGGACCCGCTGCGTCGCCAGGTCCAGGGCCGTCTTCGACCCCTTCTTCTCCCAGGTCTCCCGGGTATCCCTCCGCAGCAGCTTCGAGAAGAAGTACTCCTGCCGGCAATGCTGGGCCGTGTGCACTTTGTCGAGGTACTGGTCTTGCCAGCCCACCTCCTTGATCAGGTCGAGGGCGAGGGTCTCGTCGTTCACCTCGATCCCGCGCGCCAGCCGGAGCGCCATCCCGCAGAGCGCGTCGTCCAGGACCAGCAGCGGGTGGCTGGCGGCCATGCTCGACTCGATGGTGCCTCCGCAGGTGATGAAGTGGACACCGGCCTGAACCGCGGGAAGCAGGGTGCCGGCTCGTTCCAGCATGCACTGGGCGTCCAGGGTGTTGGATGCGGTGGCACCGCCCACGCTGCGGCAAGGGATGCCGTAGTGGCGGGCGAGCTGCGCCGCCGCGGCGGTGATCAGACTGGTCTCGATCGAGCCGAGGGCGACGTTTCCGGTGGCCATGTCGGTGATGGTGGAGACGGTTCCGTACAGCACCGGAGTGCCGGGCGCGATGAGCTGGGCGAGGGTGAGGTGGGCGATGATCTCGGCGTTCTGTTGAGCCAGCAGCCCGGCCAGCGTCGCCGGCGCGGTGGCGCCGGCCATCGCCTCCGGCGACATCGCCAGCGGCTGGCCGTACTCGACCCAGGTGTACATGCCCTCGAGCTGCAGCTTGATCATCTGGAGCGGGTTCATCACCGAGCAGATTCCGAACATGCGCGGGCGCCGCTTCAGCTCCTCCTTGCCCCCCACCACGATCGACGCCATCCGCATCATGTCCTCGGTGGGCATGACGCCGTAGGTCCCCATCCCGAAGGACTTGTGGGAGTTCTGCGCCCAGGCCACGATGGCCTCGGCGTGGATGGTGGTCATGGGAATGTCGTTGGGCCAGAGGTCCATCTGGCTGTTGTCGATGTGCTCCAGCGCGTCGATCAGGCGCAGGTGGTTGCGGACGTCGTCCAGGGTGGTGGGGCGGACCTCTCCGGTCTCCGTGTCCACGATCTTGGTCGGGGTTCCGAGCCCGGCGAAGTTGACCCGGTCGGTGCCGAGCTCCATCTGGAAGTCCGGATCCGCCCCGTACAGACTGAAGCTGCTGGGTGCCTTCTCGAGAGCCGATCTCACCACCGCTTCGGGAATGCGCACCGAGCGCGCCGACTCGTCGACCTGCGCACCGGCCTCTCGAAAGTCGTCCCTCGCTCTCTTCAGGTCCACCCGGACGCCCACGTTCTCCAGGATGTCGATGGAGGCGGCGTCGATCCGCCGGACTTCCTCTGCGCTGAGCACCTCGAAATGCGCCGGTTTCATCTCGCTACCTCACTGATCTTCGAAGGTTCAAGGGCGGCCGCAGGACGATAACCCTCTCCACCGCGGGAGGCCGCTCTTCAGAACCCTCTTTTCCGGGGCGCCGCGGGCTCGTAAGTCGCTGATTTCCCTCGGCTCGCGGGGGGCGGGCCGCTTCGGCGCGGAGCGGAGACGGGGGGTTCGATTCCTGCCCGCATCGGGCTTTGGTAGAGTCAGACGACTCGTTTTCCAAGGAGGTGAACCATGGCTGGAGCGGAGGGTGATCGCCTCATCCGCGTCGACATGTCGAAGCAGACGGTTTCCATCGAACCCTTTCCCGAGGACTGGAAGAGTCTCGGCGGGCGGGCGCTCTCGGCCAGGATCCTGGTGAGTGAGTGTGACCCGACCTGCGATCCGCTCGGCCCCGACAACATCCTGGTGATGGCGCCCGGCGTACTGACGGGGTCGGCCGCACCGACCTCGGGTCGCATCTCCTTCGGTGGCAAGAGCCCGCTGACCGGCGGCATCAAGGAGACCAACTCGGGCGGCAACCCCGGCCAGCATCTGGCAAAGCTCGGAGTTCGCGCCGTGATCGTGACCGGCAAGCCGGCGGATCCCGGCAAGCGCTACGGACTGGAGATCGATGGGAAGGGCGCTTCGCTGGTGGAGGCCGAAGATACCAAGGGCCTGTGGAACTACGCGCTCTGCGAGAAGCTCTCCGAGCGGTATCCCAAGACGGCGTCCTTCATCTCGATCGGCCCCGCCGGCGAGAGCCAGCTCACGGGAGCTTCAATTGCCACCACCGATCAGGACCACCGCTATCCCAACCGCCACGCCGGGCGCGGCGGAATGGGCGCGGTGATGGGGAGCAAGGGCCTCAAGTACGTTTCCGTCGACCCGGGCAAGGCCCGCATGCGTCAGGCTGCGGACCCACAGGGCTTCACAAGCTTTGGCAAGACGACTGCACAGACGTACCTCGACGGTCCGCAGATGTTCAAGGGCGGTACCAGCTCGTTCGTCGGCATCGCCAACTCGTTGAACTGCTTCCCGCACAAGAACCGCACCGAAGGCCAGTCCCCCGACTTCCAGAGCCTGGAAGGTCAACGCATCATCGAGAGCTTCGAGAAGCGTGGAGGGCGGATGCACGGCTGCCTGACCGGCTGCGTGGTCCAGTGCAGCAACGTCGTCCACGGCGCCGACGGAAAATACAAGACCTCGGGCCTCGAGTTCGAGACGCTGACGCTGTTCGGTTCCAACTGCGCCCTCAAGAGCTGGGAGGACGTGGCGGATCTCGATCGGCTCTGCGACGACATCGGCCTCGACACCATCGAGACCGGTGCCGCCGTCGCCATCCTGATGGATTCGGGCGGCCTCGAGTGGGGCGATGCCGAGGGGGTCAAGCGCGTGGTCCGGGAGATCGCGGAGGGCACCGAGCTGGGCAAGGCGCTCGGCAACGGCGCCGTCGCGACCGGCAAGATGCGAGGCCATGCGCGGGTGCCCGCGGTCAAAGGGCAGGCGCTTCCGGCCTGGGATCCGCGGCCCCTCAAGGCCACCGGGATCACCTACGCCACCAGTCCCATGGGCGCCGACCACACCGCGGGTCTGATCATCAACCCGGGCCTGGCGCCGGAGGACTTCGCCCGCGCCTCCCAGGAATCGCAGCTCGCGAATGCGGTGTGCGACTCCTCGGGCTTCTGCCAGTTCCTGCAGCCCAACCTGGATCAGATCCGCCAGGCGTTGGGGCTCTTCCTGGGCGAAGAGATCAGTCGCGAGCAGATCGCGGATCTGGGCTGGCAGTGCCTCGAGGACGAGTGGGAGTTCAACCGCCGCGCGGGCTTCGACGCCGCCGACGACGATCTCCCCGCGTGCCTGCGCGAGGAGGGGGTCGGCCCCGATCACTCGATGAAGTTCGACATCAGCGCCGACGTGATCGCGCAGGCGCGAGTTCGCTTCCCGCTGCGCGACGAGCTCTTCTCGGAGGTCAAGGCGGGGGGCTGATCGCGGCGAGACGCAGCGCGGGCGGGGAGTGCAAGTGGTGAGCCGCAACGGATCGCAATCCGGAGACGGCGCACCCGGAATCGCGTCTCCCCGCCGACCCGCCGATCCCGGGGATCGTCGGGCACGGCGATCCCCGTCTCGGGAGTCGCTGCTCCTCGCCGGGATCCTCACATGTGTCTCTCTTCTCTACGCCCCGGCGCTGCGGAGATGGGTTCAGGGAGACGACTTCTCCAAGTACTGGTGGGCGAACCAATACCGATTCGACCTCCTCCAGGGTGAGAATCCCTTCTTCCGGCCACTGGAGCACTTCGTCAATGCCGTGAACCTCTCCCTGGTCGGGCCGGATTCCAGCGCGCTCAGCCTGGGAGTCAGCCTCGCCGGGCTCCTGATTTCCACATGCCTCGTCTTCGCGATCGCCCGTCGACTCTCTCCCGACCGTCGCGCCTTTCCACTGCTCGCCGCGGGCTACTTCGCGCTCCACTCCTCCGCGGTCTCCGCCGTCATCCAGATCGACACCATCAGTCAGCAGTACGCCACGGTCTTCGCTCTCTTTGCGGTGTCGTGGTCGATCAGCGGTGCCGCCAGAGGGCGGAGTGTGCACTTCGCCGGCCTGGTGGTCCTCTGGTTCTTCTGCCTGGTCTCCAAGGAGACGTCCTTGGGTCTGGTCTTCGCATGCCCACTCGCGGTCCTCTTCGTGAAGGGCACCTGCCCCAGGTTGGCGAGGATGACGAGTCGCGATCTTCTGGTCCTGGGCCTCTGCGCGAGCGCGGCGGCACTGGCGATCTACCTTCTCGCGCGGAGTGCTTCGGACGCCAACATGGCCCTGGAACGGATCATGAGCGTTCGGGAGGGGACGCACTACCGGCCTTCCTTCGATCCGATCAACGTGCTCCGGAACACCTTCCAGCTCGCTGCGGCCACCTCCTACCTCGGCAGCACCCTGGACCTCTTTCCCAGCCTGAGACTGCTCCGGGTCGTCCTCTCCTTATCGATGACCCTGATCGCGGGCGCGATCGGCCTCTGGGGCCTGCTCGGGCTCCTGTCGCCAGGTGCGCACGTCGAAGCGGAGCAGCGCAGATCGGGCAGGGCGATCCTCTTCGCGCTCCTGGTGCTGTACGGCGGCTCCCTGGTTCCCACCATCGCGCTCGGCAAGGTCTCCGAGCTCTACGCCTACTCCCAGCTTCCCTTCGTGGCGCTGATCCTGGGATACCTGCTGGTCCTGGGCTGGGAACGACTGCCGGTCTCCGGGCTCGGCGCGCGTTCCGCCGCATGGGTCGCGGTGCTGTCTGCGGCGCTCTGGATGGCGGTCGGAGTGGAGGAGAAGGTCGACCTGGCGGTGCGAAATGCGGCGCGCTCGCGGCAGATCTTCGTCGCACTGGAGAGACAGATCGGCGAGATGCCGCGGGCGGAGCCGCTGATCCTCTGCCCGGAGAGAGCCGGCGCGGCCGGGCCCGAGTACAGCATCTTCTACAGGTCCGACACCGCCCTGGCCGTCCAGATGATCCCGTATCTCTCCTGGCGTCATCCCGAGCGGCAGATCCGGATGGAATCGACGCGCGATTGCACGCTGCTCCCCATAGAGGCGCGGGATCAGAACGCCATGTAGTGCACCAGCTCCTTGGCCATGTCCACGAGGTCCTGAACGTAGACGAACTCGTCGGCCGCGTGGGCGCGGAGATCCGTCGCCCGGATCGGCCCGAATCCCGCCACCTGGGCCTTCTCCGGCTCGAGCGCCTGGATCACGAAGCCGAGATCGGTCGATCCGCTGATGCCTCCGAACAGGAAGTTCTCGTAGCCCTTGACCGCCTTCTTCGCCTCCAGCGACTTCTTCGTCGCGGGAAGCTCGGGATCGCATTCCATCGGCGGGTAGGAGTGGACCACGCGGAACTCGAGATCCTCCAGCTTCGACCTCCCGCGGCCCCTGCGAATCGCCTCCTCGGTCTCAGCGACGACGTCTTCGAAGCGCTCGTCGACGATGTAGCGGCGGTTGATGGTGAGTTCGCAGGCGCCCGGCACGATGTTCTCCTTGGTGCCGCCGCCGATGATGGCGAGGTTGAACATCGGAGTCATCTTGTCGTAGGGGCACTCCGGAAGCGGGAACGTCGCGATTCGCGAGAGCCGCTGCTCCACCTCCTTCTTCAGGAGAATGAGTTCGTCCAGGATGGGTACGAGCTCTTCGATCGCGTTCACCCCGAGATAGTTCATCCCGGAGTGGCAGCTCCGGCCCGTCGCTTTGAGGTCGAACCGAATTGCTCCCGCGGCGCCCACCACCACGATCGGCTCCATCGCGCCGAGTTCGAGCCAGATCAGGTGACTCGCGAAGTAGCCCTCCTCGGCGAGGTACCGCGCGCCGGGGTAGACCCCGAGCTCCTCATCGGTGCAGAGGTTGCAGCCGACCGAGTAGTGCGGCTCGATTCCCATTTCGGTCAGCACCTTCATCGCGCCGAGGAAGGCGGCGATCGAGCCCTTCATGTCGACGGTTCCCCGCCCGTAGAGCTTCCCGTCGACCAACTCTCCGCCGAAGGGGTCGCGCGTCCACGGCTCGTCGATGGGAACCACGTCCATGTGGGCGTAGGCCGTGGCCCTGGGCTTGTCGAGTGCGAGATCGGCGACCAGGTTGACGCGCGGTCCCGAGAGAGGCCAGGGCATCTGGGCGACCTTGTCTTCGGGGACCGTCACCCTGCGGGTGGAGAACCCGAACTTCGCGAACTCGGGCTCGACGACGTCGATCAGTTCCTCGTAGTTCTCCCCAGGCGGAACCGACGTGTTGACGGCGATCAGCTTCCGCAAGGTATCGATCAGGTAGTCCTCGTTCTCCTCGACCTTCTTGAAAGCATCCTGGTAGCTCACTTCACCCTCCTTCGGACTGCCCGCCACGGTTGGTCGTCCCGATCTTACACCAATCCGCCGAGCCGAGGATGCGGGCGAGTGCTTCAGCGCTTATCATCGCCGCGACTTCGAGTGGAGCCTTCATGTACCTGCACCTGCTGCCCATTCCCCTGATCCTGATCGGAACCTGGGTCACCTGGAGGGCGCGCAACCGGGAGGACTACCAGACCGTCGCCATCTATCAGCCGGTGACGACCATCCTGACCGTGGGAGTGGCCGCGCTCGCGCTGCTGACGCCGAACGCGAACCTGGGCTTCACCATCTGGATCTTGCTGGGGCTCGGCCTCTCCCTGGCTGGGGACGTGTTCAACATCAACATGACCCGCGACGAGATCCTCTATCCGGCGCTCCTCGTCTTCCTCGTCGCCTACTTCGTCTACCCGATCGGCATCACCATCTACGATGGCTTCCACCCCGAGGACATCGCCGTCGGAGTCGTGCTCCTGCTGATCTGGGGTGCCGTGGTGGCGTTCCTGTGGAGGGACCTGGCATCCGCCTGGCGGATTCCCGTGATGGTCTACGCGCTGGTCATGCTGATCATGGTGAGCCGCGGCATCGCCACGTTCTTTGGTGATGTCTTCAGCACCACGCAGGCGGTGCTCCTCTCTGCCGGGACGTCGATGCTCTTCGTCGCGGATCTCGAGTACTCCGCGCATCGCTTCAAGCGACCGTTTCAGACCATCCACGGCCCGCTTCTCTACCCCACCGGCCAGCTTCTGATTGCTCTCAGCCCCGCCTACTTCCCCGCGACGTAGCGCGTCGCGAGGCTCTCGCGGTCCCGTCGGGGAGCCCGGTTCGATGGGTACGGAGGGAAACTGCTATCCTGGCACGCCGATCTCGTCGGCGTCGCGAGCGAGCGCAGCGATCCCCGGGGTGGGAGTGGATCGGCTGCCGCCGGAGAAGATGCCGACCCGATCCGCAGCGCGCCAGGAAGAGAGACGAACAGGGATGGGAACGGGAGCCTTCGACCTCGACACCTCGGGAATCGAGTTCTTCTACCACCCGAGATCCATCGCGATCGTCGGCGCCTCGACGAAGTCGAACAAGCCGGGCGGCAGGCCGGTTTGCGCTCTTCGGAAGCGGGGCTACGCGGGCAAGGTCTATCCGATCAACCCCGCCTACGACGAGGTCGAGGGGTACAAGTGCTACCCAAGCCTTCTCGACGTTCCCGACGACGTCGACCTGGTCGTCATCAGTCTTCCCGCCGACTCGGTGCTGGATACCCTGGAGCAGTGCGCCGCGAAGGACGTGAAGGTGGTGGTGATCTTCAGCGCGGGCTTCTCGGAAGTCGGAGCGGAAGGCAGGGAGCTCCAGGAGCGGGTCCGGGAGCTGGCGATGGCGAATGACATCCGGATCCTGGGGCCCAACAGCCTGGGCGTCCTCAACTCGGCCAACTCCGCCATCGCTTCCTTCGCCTTCATCGCGGACATGGAGCCGGTCACTCCCGGCACGTTGGCGTTCGTATCGCAGAGCGGCGCCTTCGGAGCGATGATGTACGCGCAGGCCACCGAGGCCGGTGTGGGATGCAGCTCCTTCACCAGTGTGGGAAACGAGGCAGAGACAGAGTTCTCGGATTTCGTGGGCTATCTGCTCGACACACCGGAGACTCAGGTGGTCGGCGGGTACCTGGAAGGCGCCAGGGACGGGGAGAAGCTCCGCCGGGTGGCGGAGAAGGCGCTTCGGCTGCGCAAGCCGATGCTGATCCTCAAGGTGGGGCGCACCGGAGCGGGAGCCAGGGCCGCCTCCTCTCACACCGGCTCGCTGGCCGGGGACGACCAGATCTACGACGCCTTCTTCCGACAGATGGGGATCGTCCGCATCGAAGCGCTTCCCGACCTGACCTCCTTCGCGATTCTGCACCGAAGCGGCCGGGAGTACCGGGGAAACCGGGTGGCGATTCTCGGCGGATCCGGTGGGCAGGGAGTGCTCCTGGCAGATCGGTGCGAGCGCCTGGGTCTCTCCGTGCCCGAGATCACCGGGACGACCCGCGAGGAGCTGGAGCAGTGCCTTCCCGAGTTCGCCTCGGCCAGGAACCCGATCGACATCACCGCCCAGGGTGGAAGGGACGTCAGCACCTGGGGCAAGTGCCTCCGGCTCCTGGTGGACGACCCCGGAATCGACATCGTGCTGGCACAGGCCTTCTTCCGCGAAGAGGTCGGTATGAGGGTGGCGGAAGACCTGGTCGAGATCTGCCAGTCCACTCCCAAGCCGGTCGTGCTCATGACGCACAGTCGCGGCGGCTCCGATTTCGTGACCCGGTGCATCGCGTTGGTCGAAGGAGCGGGAATCCCGATCCTGACGGACGGGCTCCAGGCGGTGGAGGCCGTGGCGAAGCTGTGCTGGTACCACGAAAAGGCGAGACAATCGAGGGAGGCGAAGTCTCCGCCCGCGAGAATCCTTCCCGGCGAGGGAGTCGACGCGCTGATCCACTCCCCGCAGCGGCTCACCGAATTCCAGTGCAAGCGGATCCTCGGCTGCTACGGGATCCCGGTCACCAGCGAAGGTCTCGCGACCTCGTCGGACATGGCCGTGGCACAGGCGCGCGAGCTCGGCCACCCGGTGGCGCTGAAGATCCAGTCGGGAGAGATCCTGCACAAGACGGAGGCCGGTGGGATCAGCCTGGATCTCCAATCGGATGAGGAGGTTCGCGCCGCCTACGACGGGGTGGTGGCCAACGCGAAGCGTTTCGCCCCGAATGCCGAAATCCAGGGAGTCCTGGTCCAGGAGATGCTCACGGACGGTGTCGAGGTGATCATCGGCACCACCCGGGATCCGGTCTTCGGTCACGTGGTCATGTTCGGCCTGGGTGGCATCTTCGTCGAGGCCCTCCGAGACGTCTCTTTCCGGATCGCTCCCCTTACCCGCGTGGATGCGGAGGAGATGATCCGGGAGATCAAGGGGTACCGTGTTCTGCAAGGGATGCGGGGAAAGCCACCAGCGGACACCGACGCGATCGTCGACGCGATCCTGCGAGTGTCGCAGCTGGTGACGGACTACGCAGACGAGATCGAGGAGCTGGACATCAATCCACTGGTGGTCTTTTCGGAAGGGGCGAAGGCCGTCGATGCGCTGGTGACGAGGAAGCGGGATCGAGCCGAGACGCAGCAGGGCTAGTCGGGCGATCCCGCGTCGGCGGGCGCTTTCGATTCCGCGGTGCACCGAAACCGGGCCGCCAGGAAGCCGGGAGCGAGACATGACCGAAGAGGAAACGCTGGACTACATCCCCGAGGATCTTTCCGACGAGCGCAAACGGAGGCTTCGGGAGCTGACCGTGGAGTCGGAGCCGGAGCCGGCTTCCCTCGAGGTGAACGAGTACCTGATCCGCCACTGGTGCGAGACGCTGGAGGACGGAAACCCCCTCTATATGGACGGCGACTACGCCAGATCGAGGGGGTTTCGCGGCGTGCTGGCGCCTCCGGGCTCCTTCATGACCGCCTTCGCCATGCCGTTTCGCTGGCCCTGGCCTCCCGGTGGCCGCGAGCCCGCTCCCCACATCCACTACGACATCAAGGAGGCACTCGACCTGCCGGTGGGGATCATCAACAAGATCGACGTGGAGATGGGCGCGCCCCTCCAACTGGGCGACCGTCTGAGCGTCAGCCAGCGACTGGTCTCCATCTCCCCACCGAAGAAGACGCGGCTGGGCGAAGGGCACTTCTGGACCATGGACAGGATCTACCGCAACCAGGATGGAGAGCTGGTGGCCCGGGAGCGGATGAGCGCGTTCGGCTACGGGCGCGAAGCCGGAACCCAGCAGGCTGCCCCCACCAGTGGCGGTGGATGGAGTCCGGCCGTCGAGGAGATGATCCAGGGCGAGAAGACCGGCTATCAGCTCCCCGAGTACCAGAAGCGCTTCTGGGAAGACGTCGAGGAGGGCGAGGAGCTCCCCGAGCTCGTCATGCCGATCACGTTGACCCGCTGCGTCTACCTGGCCTCGGCCACCCGCGACTTCTCACCCCAGCACTCCAATCGGGACTACGCGCAGGAGCGTTCGAAGACCAAGGACGTCTTCGTCAATACCCCGTTCAACATCGGCATGGTGGCGCGCTTCATGACGGACTGGGGCGGACCCGAGAGCACGGTGCGCAGCGTGCAGATCCACATGCGACAGAACGTCTGTGCGGGCGACGACATGATCATCACCGGCAAGGTGACCCGGAAGTACGTGGAGGAGGGGGATCACCGGGTCGATCTCGACGTCATGATCTCGACCGCAGAGGGGCCCGCGACTCCGTCCGGCGGAACCCTCTCGCTCCCCAGCCGAAGTAGCGCAGGCTAGGGGCCCGGTGCGCCGCCCGCGGGCGGCGGCGACACGCGAATCAGGGGGAACGATGCGAGTCGAAACCACGCTCTTGAGTCCCGAAACCGACCAGTACGCGGGCACGGCGAGCGGCGGCATCAGCATCGACGGGATCGCGGCGGCGGCCCGGAAGGTGGAGGAGCTGGGCTTCGACGGGGCGACGGTGCCGGAGGCGGGTCACGATCCCTTCCTCCCTGTTGCCATCCTCGCCGAGCACACCCAGCGGATCGTCCTCGGCACCAACGTCGCGATCTCCTTTCCCCGCAGCCCGCTCGTGACGGCGCAGCTCGCCTGGGACCTCCAGCAGCTCTCCGCGGGCCGTTTCCAGCTCGGTCTCGGCACACAGGTGAAGGGCCACAACGAGCGCCGCTACGCAGCT
Source organism: uncultured Spirochaetales bacterium (assembly GCA_964615365.1). Lineage (GTDB taxonomy): Bacteria > Myxococcota_A > UBA9160 > UBA9160 > UBA6930 > CAVXZE01. Next base: position 39,025 of record CAZTOU010000004.1, on the reverse strand, counting down.
CCCTGGACCGCGCCGCCCGGCCCCCGCATGCGCGACTACGTGCTGTGCCTGAAGGCGATGTTCGAGAGCTTCCAGAACCCGAGCCAACCCGTCTTCTACAGCGGAGAGCACTACCAGTTCACGATGATGCCGCCGTTCTTCAATCCCGGGCCGATCGAGCATCCGCGGATCCCGATCTATCTCGCCGCCGTGGGTACCTACATGGCGCGCCTGGCCGGCGAGCTCTGCGATGGCCTCCGCGTCCACCCGATCTCGAGCTTCCGGCACGGGAGAGAGGTTCTGCTCCCCAACATCGAAGCGGGCGCCCGGAAGGCGGGCCGCGAGCTCTCCGAGATCGACATCGTCGGATCTCCCCACCTCGCGGTGAGCAAGGACGAAGAGGGGCTCGAAGCGGCCAAGGCAGCGGTGAAGCAGCGCATCGCCTTCTACGCGTCGACGCGTACCTATCACTCGGTGCTCGAGTTACACGGATGGAGCGACCTCGGCAAGGAGCTGCACCGGCTCTCCCTCGAGGGCCAGTGGCGCGAGATGCCCCGACTGATCAGCGACGAAATGCTGGAGGAGTTCGCCATCGTCGCGGTCGGTGACGAGCTGGCGCCCAGGCTGCGCGAGCGGATCGAGGGGCTCTTCACGACCGTTCTCCTCGACGGCTCGAGCGCCCTGCAAGAGGACGAGGAGTGGCTCCGCTCCACCATCGAGACGTTACAGCAAGGCTAGGAGCTCATGACCAGCGCACTGGAAGGCATTCGAGTCGTGGACCTGACCAACGTCGGCCCTGGCGCCCACTGCACGCGGATTCTCGCCGACCTCGGCGCGGACGTGGTCCGGATCGTCGAGGCGCGCGCGGTGATCGAGAAGCGCGGGCGGCGTCAGTGGAAGGTGCCCGCCTGGGCATACGGAATGCGGCGCAATACCCGGCCGCTGGGACTGGATCTGAAGAGCGAACCGGGCATCGAGGTCTTCCGCAAGCTCGTCGGCAAGGCCGACGTCCTGATGGTCGGGATCCGCCCCTCCGCCGCCGAGCGGCTCGGCATCCACTACGAGGCCATCGCCGAAGCCAACCCCAGGCTCGTCTATTGTTCCTTCACCGGCTACGGTGCGGACGGGCCCTACCGGGACGTCGCCGGTCACGACATCAACTACCAGTCCATCGGGGGAACCGTGGGCATGACAGGCGCGGCGGGTGGACCACCGGTGATTCCGGGTGCCACGGCCGCCGACAGCGCTGGCGGGGGCATGCAGGCGGCGATTGCGATCCTCGCTGCCGTGGTCGCCCGGCAGCGGACCGGAAAGGGACAGTTCATCGACGTGGCGGCCACCGATGGAATCGTCAACATGGTCTCTCTGGCCATCGACGAGTACCTCTCCACCGGCGAGGAGCCGAGGCGCGGCGAGACGCTGCTCACCGGTCAGTACCCCTGGTACAACATCTACGAGACCCGGGATGGGAAGTACATCAGCGTCGGGGCCATCGAGCCGCAGTTCTACGCGAACCTCTGCCGCCTCCTGGATCTCGAGGAGCTGATTCCGCACCAGTACGCGGAGAGCGAGAAGAAGCAGGAGACCTTCTCGCGCTTTCGCGAAGTCTTTCTGACCCGGACGCGGGACGAGTGGGTGTCTCTGCTGATGCACGCTGACACCTGCACGTCGCCGGTGTACGCGATCTCCGAGCTGGTCGACGACCCCAACCTCCTCCACCGGGAGATGATCGTGGAGGTGGACCATCCGGAGCGGGGTCCGATCAGGCAGGCCGGGATCATGATCAAGCTCTCGGAGACACCAGGGCGGCTCGAGCACGTGGATCCGCAAGCGGGGGACTTCACCGAGGCGATCCTGGGCGAAGCGGGCTACACGCGAGCGGAGATCGCCGAGCTGCGTGAGACAGGGGTCGTAGACTAGGCGATCACGAGAAGGACGCGGCAGCGCTCCTGACCCGCAAGGCGCTGATCACGGAGAACCGGTGGCAAGGGGAGGGACGCTCTCGTCGATCAGCCGCGCCACCTCGGTGCCCAGGATCCGGCCGCCCCGCGCGTTGAAGTGACAACAGGTGTCCTGGTAGAGCGTCTCCGAGCTGCTACCGAAGACGCCAGTGAGGTCGTGAAAGCGGATCCCGGCCTGGGAAAGGCGCGGGGCACGCCGTTGGAGGTGCGGGTAGCCGAGCGCGGCGGCGCGGCTCCAGGGATGCCCGGGGTCGTAGGCGACCCGCCGCTCTTCGGCAGTGAGCCGCTTCGATCCCTCCGGATACTGATTGGGCTGGAGTACGTGCAGGTAGACCGCACCTTCTTCCCGGGCCAAAGCTGCCATGGCTCGCGAGCTTCGCTCCCAGAGATCGGCGATGAGTTGCCAGCAGGCGGAGCCCTCACCGAGGCAGGGGGCGTCGATTCGCGCCACCGCGGCGACCCGCCCGGCCTGCGACGGATCCTGGAGCGCGTCCTCGGCCTCGGCAACGCGACGCGCGAGCACCTGGAGGCGCAGTCCGACGATCGCGGCGACCAGTTCCGAACGTCCCAGTCCGGCCTCGAGCCATTTGCGCCAACGGCGCACCTCGCGCCTGGCCTTCAGGATCGAGGCGGAGAGATCGATCGCCGCGGGCGTCGGCTGACCGCTCGAGAATTCGATCGTGCCGAGGTGCTGACCGCTGTAGGGGAAGATCGGGTGGTGGCCAGCAGCCGCGTTGCCCTCCCCTAGCGCAACCTCGTTGAAGCCGTCCACGTTGACCACGACGTCGAAGGGCACCCCGAGCAGGATCATCTCGAGCAACAGAATCGTTTGCTGCGGCTGCTTGTAGCCGGCGAGCCCGAAGTTGAGGATCCGAATCCTGCCGTCGAGGTCCGGCCGCCGGTCAGAGAGCGTGGCGACGATCGAGTCACCGCCCAGCAGCACGAGTTGATTCGCGACGGATCCACCGAAGATCCCGACGACGAAGTCGTCCTCGCTGACCTCCCGATAGTCATAGGTCTCCGAGCGAAAGCCGAAGGCGTTCACGCGGTTGTTTCTCCGGTACCAGTCGGAAGGCAGGCCGTCGGGGAAGGTGCGCATGTTGCGCCAGCGAATCGGCGCGGCGGGCCGGCGCGACCAGCCGAGGTAGGGATGCACGACGGTGGAGAGGGCCGGCGCATCGGCCGGACGTTCGGTGGGCGCGAGTTCGTCTGAGGTGGCCCGCCTCGGCTCGGGGAACAGGTCGAAGAGCCGGATGGCGGCCTCGAGGAGGGCAGCGCCCGCGGCTGCCGACAGCAACAGCAGGGCTAGGTTTCCGGTCAGGCTACGGACACGCATGGCCGAGAGCATAGCTCGGACGCCGACGCGGCTCTTCGAGCGATCCTTGATCCCCGCTCACTTGAGGATTGGCCCGGATCACTCCGGGGAAGCTCACCGTCCGTATTCCCCTGGATCGATGGCGAACGTCAGGCCCTCGAGCGGCTCGCCGCGCTTTCGGAGGCTCTGGTTCTCGCGCGCTCGCTCCCGGAAGAGACGCTGGGCGGCGACGTCATCGAGCCCAGCGGTATCGGATCCGAGATGCTCATGGAAGAGCTCGCAGCGCAGCGCTCGGACCGTCTCGCGTTGCCAGAAAGACGCGTTGATTTCCGTGTCGCCGATGAAGGAGCGGTCGGCCGTGTTGGTCGATCCGATCGTCGCCCAGGCATCGTCGATCAACATGATCTTGGCGTGCACGTAGACGTCGTAGTAGCTCCCAGAGGCGGAATTGGCGGCGATCCCCGCCAGCAGGAAGTGATCGAAGTCGCCGAGCGATGCGACGAGATCGAAGTAGGGCTTGGTGGCGGGAATCCTGCGCGCTCTCCGGTACTCGGGATGGACGCTTCCCGGCACCAGAAAGATGACCGCCACTCCGCGTTCGAGCGCTGCCTTCAGGTGACCGACGATCTTGGGCGAGCCGATCACCTGGTCCTCGAGGTAGATGCTGCGCTCCGCGCGGTCGATGGCAGCGAGATACTGGTCGAAGACGCTGGATTCGCCCTCGGCGATCGCGAAGGGCTCACCGCCCGGGGACGCGGTACCATCGCTGTAGCGGCCAGCCTGGACGGTTCGCGTGAGCTGCGCCACGGCATTGCCCGCAGGGGGCGATGCCACCTCGGGAAAGACCAGATCGCTGCCGGGCGCGTCGGGCGGCCAGATCCCGTCGGCTCGCTCTCGCTCACTGGCCTCGTTCCAGCGCTGCACGAAGTTGTGGTGAAGGTCCGTGACCACCGGGCCCCCGAGCTCGACGTAGACGTCGTGGATGTCGCCCTCCTCACGTGGGATGTGCCCCGGCGATGCGACCGAGGCGTGCTCCAAATTGATGCCCCCCACGAAGCCGACCTCTCCCGGGAGACCGGCGTCGATCAGCCAGCTCTTCTGATGCTGACAGCCGTTCTCCGGCAGGCAGTCCCAGCGCGCCAGGAAGCGCGAGCCCCGTTCCGCAAGCCAGCGCCGCTCCTCCTCGCTGCCCTCGAAGTACGAGCCGGTCTCCGTCTCGTCGAGTGCGACGGGGCGCCAGAAGATCACCCGCACCTCGATCCGCCGCGCTGCAGCCCGGTCCAGCACGTCGAAGAAGCTCCCGCGGCCGTCCGGCATCTGCACGTCCGGCTCGATGAATGCGACGGTGACCCACACCCGGCCTCGCGCCCCCTCGACAGCCTCGCAGATGCGGCGGAAGGCGGGCTCTCCGTCCACCAGCGGTCTGACCCGGCAGCCCTCGCGAAGCGGATAGCTACCGGTGTTCACAGGGGGGATGTGGGCTGTGTCGCGGATCATCGCGGCTCCTTCGGCCCTCTTCTAGCACAGCCGCTCGAATTCCGGGGCGTCGAATCGATCCATCGCGAGGTGCGGCTGATCCACGGCCGCGGCAAGGGTGTCCAGCGCGCTCGGGTCCAGAAGCTGCTCGCGCGCGATCCTCGAGTCGAGCGCTTCGCGGACGCTCCACCGGGGCGCGGCGGCTGGGGAGCCACGCTGGTCTGGCTCCGGCCGCGTCCCGCCGCTTGACCCGATGACGAGCACAACGGTATGTTAGCCCTCCCTCCGGGGCGATCTCTTCTTCCTGGGTGAGCGAACCAGCATCGGGGCCATGACCGACTCACGGCAAATCGAGCAAGCCGGGCAGTTCCGATTGGCCCTGATGCTCTTCTTCGGCTCCGGCCTCTGCGCCTTGGCGTACGAGACCGTATGGGTCCGACAGCTCGTGCTCTCCTACGGCATCAGCGTGTATGCGGTCAGCGCAGTGCTCTCCGCCTACATGTTTGGCCTTTCGGTGGGTGCCTATCTGGTCGGACGCCGAAGCCGACGGATTCGGAACCCGCTTCGCGTGTACGCGTGGTTCGAGTTCGGCATCATTGCCTACACTTTCCTGCTGTATTTCGTGCTCGAGGACCTGCTGCCCTATCTCTACAGCGTTGGTTACGGGTTCCTCACCGACGCACCGGCGGCGCTCAACCTCGCGCGTTTCATGGTGACGTTCCTCTTGCTCGCGGTCCCGACGGGTCTCATGGGTGGCACCCTGCCGGTGCTAGCGGGCCTCCTCCGCCATGGCGAGGGCCGGGTCGGGACCTCGATCGGATGGCTCTATGGGATCAACACCCTGGGAGGCATGGTCGGGACGGCGCTCGCCGGCTTCTGGCTGCTGAAGGACCTGGGGATCCTTCGCACCACGCTTGTCGCGCTGTCCTTCAATCTGGTCATCGCGATCGCGGCATTGGCCCTCTCGCGACGCGCGGTCCTCCCCCGGCCCCCATCGGCAACCGCGGAGCCCACCCCCGTCGTCACTCGTGAACGGCGGCCCGGGATGTCTCTCGTCTCGCTTACGCTGTTCGTCTCCGGCTACACAGCCCTCTCCTACGAAGTGCTCTGGAACCGGAGCCTTCTCCTCTACACGCACAACTCGACCTACGCGTTCAGCAGCATCCTGATCGTGTTCCTGCTGGGCACTGGCCTCGGTAGTCTGCTGTACGCCTCCTTCTCCCGGCGGCTCACCGGTCGCCGGCAGCTCGGTCTCGTCCAGCTCCTCCTGGGAGCCAGCGTCTGGATCTCGATTCCACTGACCGGTGAGCTGCCCACGGTGCTGAATGCTCTCACCAGCGTGACGGGCACGGACAGTTGGGCGGCCGCCATGTCCACCGTCGCCGTCTCGGCCATGTCGGTCGTGTTCATTCCCACGTTGCTGATGGGGATGACCTTTCCCATCGCCACCGCACTTCTCGCTTCGAGCCGGGACGAGATCGGCGAGGTGACGGGTCGGGCCTACGCCTATCTCACGGTCGGAAACATCATCGGCCCGGTCCTGACGGGATTCTTCTTGATCGAATGGGTGGGCCTCCGAAACGCATTCGCCATCGGCATCTTCTGCAATCTGCTGGCGGCGTTCGCGCTGCTGCTCTTCCGGCGCGCGCTGTGGACCCACGCCCTGGCCGGGGCGTTGGCCGCTGTCGCAATCGTCGTCTTCCTCAGCACCGTGGAACGGGACATCTATCGCAGCTACTACGAGAGCTTCGGCGGCAAGATCGTCTTCTACAAGGAGGATGTGAGCGACAACGTCCTCGTCTTCGAGAAAGAAGATGGGGCGCGCACGATCTTCTATTCGGACGGTCGAGGTACCGCCGGGACGGGAACGGACTTCACCAACCGCCTCTCGGGGCACATCCCGATGCTCCTGCATCCCGATCCTGCGTCGGTCCTGTCGATCTGCTTCGGCGTGGGCAACACGCTGTCGGCTCTGGCGTATTGGGAGCCGAACGAGCTGGTGTGCGTCGAACTCAGCCCTGGCGCTCTCGAGGCTGCGCCTCTCTTCCCTACCAACCGTGGGGTCCTGCAGACGTCGAACCTGCAGGTTCACGTCGACGACGGACGCAACTATCTGCTTCGGTCGCGCAAGACCTTCGACGTCATTCAGCTCGAGCCGCCGGAGCTGCACCAGGCCGGGGTCGTGAACCTCTACACCCGCGATTTCTACGAGCTGGCTCGGGATAGTCTCTCCGAGAACGGCATCGTCTGCCAGTGGTTCTCGGCGCTCATGCCCGAGTATGAACAGAGAATGGTGATCAGGGCATTTCAGGACGTCTTCCCGCACGCCAGCCTGTGGAGCGGAAGCAACTTCGTGTCGCTGGTTCTGGTGGGCTCGCCACAGCCAATCCAGATCGATCCGGAGGAGTTCTTCGAGCGCGCTGCTCGGCCCTCCGTCCAGGAAGACCTCGGGAGGATGAAGCTCGGTCCGATGGACGTGCTCGTCCGCCATCTGCTCGGCCCCAAGGGGCTTCGACGCTACGTGGGTGACGTTCCGCCGGTGACCGACGATCGCACCTTCGTGGATTTCTCGATTCCGCGGTCGGACGAGTCGGGGTACGGGGTCTTCGTCTACAACACGCATCAGTCCTACGACCGGCGCAAGGCCATGGCGAAGGTCTGGGGCCGCACCTTCCGGCTGGAGATGGGGGCGGAGTCGCCCGCCTATCTCTTCGATTTCGTGGGAGCGGACGAATCCACCCGACAGGCGACCCTGGAGCAGCTCGAGGCGGCGCGTGTCCGCTATCAGCGCTACGTGAGAACCCAACACCGCGCCATCCTGGGCAGGCCAGCCAGGCGCCTGCCCCGGGCCCGATAGCCCGGAAGCCGATCTGCTTCCGGTCGCGCCTCGTCGCTCCTACTCGCCGGTAATCGTGACCAGCACGCGACGGGCCCGGCGCGGACCATCGAAATCACAGAGAAAGAGGTTCTGCCACCGGGACAGCGCAAGTACGCCGTCCCGGACCGGGATCGCCTCGCTCGGCCCGACGATCCCCGCCTGGATGTGGGCCGCACCGTTGTCGTCGATGCGATCGTGGCGCCAGCCCCCGGCGGGCACCAGCCGGTCGAGACAATCGAGCACGTCTTCGGCCACCTGGGGATCGGCGTTCTCCTGGATCATCAGCGCCGCCGTCGCACCGTGGGCGTAGAGAGCGCAGAGACCCGTTTCGATTCCCGACTTGCGTACCTCCTCCCGCGCGGACTCGGTGATGTCGACCAGCTCGCGCGGTCGGCGGGTGGCCACCTGGATCGTGGACGTGTAGACCTTCATCGCCCGGGAATATTGCGCATTTCGGATGCGTCGGCCGCTGCGAAGCGGCGCGGCCAGCTCCCGCGCGGTGGCGTTCGAGGCGCAGCGATTCGACCGCCGTGTTGTATCCTGCCGCGACCGTGCCTCGCGATCTCTCCGGACTCGACCTGACACTCAAGGAGACGGCTGCCCTCTCCGAGGAGGAGCGGAGAGCGCTGCTCAGTCTGTTCCAGTCGAGCTACCGGCAGGCCAACCCCTCTTTCCTCGAGAAGTCGCTGCAGACGCTCCGCTGGGCCGCCCTGGCCCATCAGGAGGGGAGGCCCGTGGGCTTCGCACTCGCCGAGACGCGAGTGATGGATCTTCCTCGTCTCCCCGGCCAGGTGGTGAGCCTGGCGGGCATCTGCTGCGTCCGGAAGGAGCACCGCCGCCGGGGACTCTTTGGTGAGCTCGAACGGCGTGCGTTCACCGCGCAGGGAATGCCTGAGGCGCCGCGGCGCCTGTTCTGCGGACGGATGGCGCATCCGGCGGCGCTGCGCACCATCGCGCAGATCCCGACGGTGTTGCCGAGAGTAGGGCACCGACCCACGCCCTGGCAGCAGGAGGTGGGCCAGGCGATCGCCGCGGCCTACGGCGTCCACGGCTTCGATCCGGAGACCTTCGTCTGCATCGGCTCCGGCGAGCCGATCGGCTCGCCGGACATCGACCAGGACGTCGAGCCCCACGAATGGGAGCTCTTCGAGCCGGTCGACCGCGACCGCGGTGATGCGCTGCTCGCGATCGCCTGGGCCCCGGACGTCCCTCCGGGCTGGTAGACGGCCTCGGGCACGCCCGAGAGCCCGGTGGGGCTAGCCGACGGTCACCTCCGAAATCGTCACGTCGCTCACCGGCCGGTCGTTCGCGCCCGTCTTGACCTGCCCGATCTTCTCGACGCGATCCATGCCGCTGGTCACCTTGCCGAAGACGGCGTGCTTTCCGTCGAGCCAGTTGGTCGGCGCCAGGGTAATGAAGAACTGCGAGCCGCCGGTATTCGGCCCGGCGTTGGCCATGGACAGGATGCCCGGAGCATCGTGCTTCAGCTCGTCGTGGAATTCATCCGGGATCGTGTGGCCCGGTCCGCCGCGCCCCGTACCGTCGGGACATCCGCCCTGGATCATGAAATCGACGATGACCCGATGAAAGATCAGACCATTGTAGAAGCCGTCTTCCGCGAGCTTGATGAAGTTCGCCGTCGTCTTCGGCGCCTTGTCCTCCATCAGCTCGATCTGAAAATCGCCCTCGGATGTCTTGAAGTTCGCCGTCCGGTTGCTCACGTTCCCTCTCTCTTCCTCTCGATCGTCCAGGAAGTCGAGGATACGACATGAGACCCGCAATACAAGCGGCGGGTCGTCTCTGCGCCCGCGAGCGATGCGCCTGCCACATGGATGCTCGGGTCCGAGAACGGGACTCACAGCGACTTACAGGTAGGGCTCCTCGAGCGTCAGGTGACTCACGAGCAGCTTGATGAAGAAGAGCGGAATGAACCACTCGAGGCCCGGCGTGGGAGAGAAGCCGTACTCCGATAGGAGAATGGCGCCACAGGCCAGCAGCAATGCCGTGCTCCTCTGAATCCTCAGTGGGGCCGATAACACCAGCAGGGCGGCCAGCATCAGGTAGCCGAACACCACGGCCACATAGACCAGATCCAGATCGCGGAACAGCCAGGCCACCAGGACCAGATGAACCAGGTGCAGGGCAGTGAAGCCCAGATGCCTCGTCGCCGTCTGGCCGGGTCGGTGGTACCAGCGCTTGGCACTGGAGGTGGCGTTCGTGGCCACACCACCGACGATGTCGAAGGCCAGTGCCGCGGCAACGACGTACTGGAGGCAGCTCCATTCGAGATCGCAGAAGAGCGCGTAGGCGATGATGGCGAGCGCGCCGAGGGAGGCCGGCAGCAGGGCGATCAGCCGCTCCGAGGCCGTCGCCCCCGGTCCGATGAATCGGTCCCATTGCCCCGCGAGGCCCGGTCTCGGCTCCGGGTAGTGCCAGTCCGATTCTGCATTCGATTCCGCATTCACCCTAGGCGCCTCCCGGCCGCGATCGAAACGGTAGACGGGCTTGACGAAATTGTCAATCTAGTTGACAATATGGAGATGGACTCCGGCCGCTTTGCCTGGGAAATCGCCGACCGCACGGGCCACGCCCACGCGCTCTTCGGAGGGCTCCTCGAGATTCTGGTGACACCAATGGGGCTATCCAGGGGGGAGGCCATCGCCATGGCTGTTCTTCTCGAGTTCCCGGCTGGCCTCAGCCAGTCCGAGTGGGCTCGCCTTCAGGGGGTGAGTCGGCAGCACGCCCACGCGCTCTCACGGAAGCTCGGCCGGGCAGGCCTCGTGGTTGGCCGGCGGCGCGGTCGCGAGGTGCACGTGCGAGCTTCCGCGGCGGGGCGCCGCCGCGTGGTTGCCGCGCGCCCGGCGTCGGAAGCCGCGCTCACGCGTGGCATCGCCGGTCTCTCGGCCAGGGAGGTGAAGGATCTGCATCGGCTGTTGGGCAAGCTCGTGCGCAGCCTGGAGGAGGCCCGATCGTGACACTCACGAAGGTACGCGACGTCGGGAGGCCTTCGGGTATCTCCCTCGCGATGTACCGGGCGCCGATCTGGCTCTATCGGCTCGGCCTGGGGCGACTTCTCGGGCGGCGCTTTCTGCTGCTGACCCACCGTGGACGCAAGACGGGAGCCACGCGCCGAACCGTCCTCGAAGTGGTGAAGCACGATCCGGAAGAGGACGTCTACTTCGTGGCCTCTGGATTCGGTGCGGGATCCCACTGGTATCGGAACCTCCGGGCGACTCCGCACGCCCGTATCCAGGTAGCGGGGCGCACCCTCGAGGTGAAAGGACACGGACTCGAGACGCCCGAGGCCGAGGAGGTCATGCTCGACTACGGGCGCCGGAACCCCAGGTCCGCCCAGTTCGTGGCAGGGCTGATGGGATACAGGATGGAGGGAAGCGACGCCGACCTCCGTGCCCTCGCACGGATCGTTCCGATCGTGGCCCTGCGCGCGCGGCTGGTTTCGGGGGACCGCACCGGGGCGTGGTGACTCCTAGCCGCCCGATCCCTGCTTCGGTCGCTGCGCCAGACCCAGAACCTGCTCGACCGGCTCCGCGGCGGCCACCAGACGCGCGACGATGCGGGTGTGCAGAGGAATGATCCGCTGGACCACCAGGGCGGCAGCCTGGCCGATGGCGCCGACATGGTCCGGCGGAAGGCCCTCGGGCAGCACCTGCTCGGCGACGCAGAGTCGGTCCTTGCCGTGCTCGAAGGGGAAGGGGACTTCGGAGAGCTGTGCGACCAGGGGACCGAGCACGGCGGAGACCCTCTCGGCCTGCTCGTGCACGGCGCTCACGAACACCGAGTCCTCCTCGCGCCCTTCGGCGTTGGCGAACAGGGTCGCCAGCCGCAGGCGCTCCTCGTAGAGGGTTCGCACCGCGCCGATGCTGGCGTTGATGCCCGCCAGCGCGGTCACCAGCTCGGCCACCTCGTCGTCCGGCATCGCGGCATCGCCGAGCCGCTCCTTCACCTTCGGATGCCTGAGGAGCGAGAGGGCGCAGAGCAGGCGCTCACTCTCGAGGGCCTCGAACTCGCCGAGCTCGGGCGCCGCCTCGTCGCGCAAACGGATCGCCCTCTCTCGCGCGCGAGCCACGCCCCTCTCGTCGGGGGTTGGCAGATGAAAGGCCTTGGGATCCGGCTTCACACCGGCGCTGAGGAGGGCGTCCGCGGAGCTCCCGTCGAGCTCGCGCTCATCCTCGCGGAGATAGCGCGCGTAGGCCTCGCCGGCCGCGTCGAAGCGGGATCCGATTTCGGCGCGCAGAGTCTTGAGGCGCGCCGCGATCTCCTTGGGACGATCCGGGCGCGGGACGCCGTCGCCCGGCAGGGCGAAGGGGCGAGCCCAGGGAATCAGCCGGGGGAAGTAACGGTCGACCAGGTCTTCCTCGGCGGAGAGGCGATCGCGGTGCTCCATCAGATCCGAGGTCGAGACCAACGTCGTACCCCGCACCTCGGGGCCGAGCGCGTCCTCGTAGTACTCGAGGGTGAGCTCGCGGCAGAGGGCGTCGAAGTCGGAAAAGGCGACCGCCGCAGGCGCATCCAGGTCGAAGCTTCCCGAGCACTCCGCCCGCTGGGCGCGTACGATGCGGTCTCGGTCGCAGGGATGCGTGTCGAAGACGCCCGTGGTCAGGGAGAGGATCTGCCTTTCCACCGCCTCCTTCGCTTCGGCGGGCAGGGCTCTGGCCTTGGTGCTGATCAGAAGCGGGAGGTCGTCTCCCAGACGTCCCTCTCGCCAGGCTTCCTCCAGCTCGCCGAAGGCGAGCTGGGTGGCGTAGTTCAATAGCCCCAGATCCCGCGCCGTCGCGGTAAAGGTGTCGCTCCCCGCCAGGGCGATCTCGTAGCGGTCGGCGTCGAACTCCATCTGGCGCATGAAGCTGCAGCTGATGGCGTGCCCGATCTGCATCATCAGCCAGAGCACCCCCCGGCTCACCCACACGCCCAGGCTGGCGAGGCCGGCGACCAGTGCAACGACGTTTTCTTCCGCGCGCGCCGATGCGAGGTGCTCGTCGAAGCTGTCGCGCTCGTACACCAGGCGGTAGAACCAGAAGTTCATGCCCCGAATCTTGCTGGAGAGACGCATCCCTGCGCCTTGGCTGAAGTGGCCGAACTCGTGGGCGAGGACTCCCGCCAGCTGTCGCAATTCGAGGCCGGCCACCAGCGGCAGCCCGATCGTGAGGACGAGTTTCTTGCCGTCTTCGCCCGGGAGCCGCCCGGCCGACGCGTTGACGTCGCAGTCGATCTCGATGCGATCGGGAACTGGAGCTCCCGCTGCTTCTGCGATCTTCCGCACCAGGATGAAGAGCAGCGGCGCCTCCGACTTGGCGAGAGCTCGCTTCGGATCCGGGCGGATCGCCCTGCTGAGCAACGGCTTGAGCAGGAACGCGACCAGCAACAGCCCCAGGCGGTAGAGCAGCGATGCCTGCGGACCGGAGAGCTCCTGGGGTACGGCGCCCCGGATCGCCTGCGGATCGACCCCACCCCGGCGCGTCTCCGGCGCGGGGGCAGGAGACCGATTGGCGTGTGCGCTCTCTCCCATGGCTTCCCCCTACTGGCTCTGGGATCTATCGAGCCTCGTCGGGTTCGACTTGAACCGGAGGCGCGTGCGAGCGGCGGTTTCGCCCCAACAATCGCGGGTCTATCGGCGATCTTGCGGTCCGCTGCCCTGGCTCTTCTTGCCATCGAGAAAGTCCGGACTAAGTTCGAATCAAGCGCGAGAGGAAGAGATGGAGGGACCCTTGCCCGTGACGTCGGGACGTTTGCTGGCGCTTTCACCGGGAGAGTTCGAGGCGGCAGATGCCTTCTCGAGGCTGGACGAGACCGAGGACGCCGTCTTCTACGCCCGGGAGCGATGCGTGTACCACATGGATGCCCAGGCGCGACAGACGGTGCGGCGAGTGATCGGAACGCTGTGCGTGGAGTCCGAGCCGGTCATCCTCGACCTGATGGCGGGCTGGCACTCTCACATCCCGAGCACCGTGCAGCCGTCACAGGTGGTCGGTCTCGGTCTCGGCGAGGCGGAGCTGCAGCAGAACGAGTGTCTCAGCCGCTACCTGCTCCACGATCTCAACGAGGATCCGCGGTTGCCATTCGACGAAGCCAGCTTCGACGCGGTTCTCAATACCGCCTCGGTGGACTACCTGATCCGGCCCTTCGAGGTGTTCGCCGAAGTCGCCCGGGTGCTCAAGCCGGGTGGCCTGTTCCTGGTCATCTTCACCAACCGGCTGTTCCCGCAGAAGGCGGTCAAGATCTGGAGAGAAGCGGACGAGGTCACGCGCCAGCTCATCGTCCACGAGTACTTCCGGTCGGTTCCCGATTTCGGGCCGATGAAGCTGTTCAGCTCGAGGGGGAAGCCGCGCCCCAAGGACGACAAGTACGCCGATCTCGGGATTCCCAGCGATCCGATCTGGGCGATCTACGCGGAGAAGAAGGGCGCCTCCCCGGGTCGCGCGCCCCGCCCGGAGGTCCCGCCGGAACCGGATGCCTGCCCGCCCCCCGAGGTGCTCCGGGAGCGCAAAGCGCGCGTGCGGGAGACTCTCCGCTGCCCCTACTGTGAGGAGAAGCTGGCGAAGTTCGAGCTCCCGGTGTCGCCCTTCTGCGAGTGGCCGAACGAGTACATGTACGTCTGCTTCAACAACGATTGTCCCTATCTGATCGGCGGCTGGGATGTCATGGCAGCGCAGGGCACTCCGGGTTTCTCCTATCGCCTGATGTACAACCCGGATCTCGACCGCTGCATGCCGACGCCGTTGCCGAGCGGCTACGCCGAGCGCACCACCGAGGGCAACCCGCGCGGCTGATCCCACCGCACGCGCTTTTGCCGCCGGAGCTCCGCGTCTCCGCGAACGGCCGGGGATTCAAGAGGGCCGGAAGCGCAGCACGATCACGGGCGGCAGCTCGCTGTACCTTCCGTCCCAGGAGAGCGAGCTGTCGCCGGCCCGGCAATCGGGTGGGAAGGCGCGCTCCTCGAAGCCGTCGAGGACCAGGCCGGCGCCAAAGGCCGGGGCCAGCAGGTCGGTGAGCGAGCGATGGAAGTAGGGATGCGGCTCGGGCTGCCCTGCGATCGCCGCGCCCCGCTGCTTCGCTGGCGACAGGTAGCGCGAGAGCTTGATCGAGTGCGTGCTCACGAACTCGCCCTCCCGGTCTTCGAGCTCCGCGCACTGGATGGCGAAGGGGCTGTTGAAGCAGGGATGCAGGATCGAGCAGACCAGCCGCCCCTCCGGGCGAAGCAGTCGTCCCGTGGCGCGAAAGAGCGGCTCGACGTGGGCCATGTCGAAGAGGGCCATGCTACAGATAACGGCGTCGAAGGAGCGGGGCCCGAGTGCCAGGAGCGCGTCGTAGTCGGTGGCGTCGAGCACGGCGTACTCGATCTCCTCTCCCGGCGAGCCGCGCCGGCGAGCCAGCTCGATCATCGCCGAGGAGAAGTCCGCCGCCACCACCCGCGCGCCGGCGGAAGCGAGCCGCCGCGAGGTCAGGCCGTTGCCGCAGGCCACGTCCAGGACGCGCTCCCCGGGCTGCAGTCCCAGGAGCTGGGCTGTGGCCGGCCAGCTCAGCTCCTCCACCCAGACGTTGCCCTCGCCCATCTGCTCGTCCCAGAAGGACGCGTTCCGCTGCCACGCGGCGCGCGCCTCTTCGTTTGCCTTGGTGCTCTTCTCGTCGCTCATCGTTCAGCTATGGATCGGGTCGCGAGGCTTCCAGCGAGTTGGAGCGGAGAGTAGCATCCGCCTGTCGGTGCGGAGTGATCTCGATGCGACTCATGACGAATCTCCTCTGACCCGGCGCGATGAGGATGGGTCGTTTATCATCCCGGGCGGAGGGCTCATGCGTCTGCTGGAGTACGAGTCGAAGGAGATTCTGAAGAAGTACGGGGTCTCGGTGCCCCCTGCACAGCTGATCTCGTCGAGTGAGGGCCTCGAGATCGAAGGTCCCGTCGTGCTGAAGGCTCAGATTCCCCTGGGCGGTCGCGGGAAGGCCGGGGGCATCGTCCAGGTCACGTCCCAGAAGGAAGCCCGGGAGAGAGCCCGGGAGCTTCTCTCGACCACGATCAGGGAATACCTGCCGAAGAAGCTCCTCGTGGAGGAGAAGGCCGACGTGGTCCAAGAGCTCTTCATGGCCATCACCTACGACTCCCTGGGCAAGACACCGGTTGCGGTGTTCTCCCAGGAGGGCGGCGTCGACATCGAGGAGCTGGCCGCCCGTCACCCGGAGAAGGTGCGGAGGGAGCCGTTCTCCGTCCGCGGACGGCTTCCGCAGCATCGGGCCCGGGAGATCATCGCGGATGCCGGTGTGTCGGGTAGAGCGCTCCTGGGCCTGGGTACCATCCTCTCGACACTCGCCGACGTCTTCCTCGACTACGACGCGACCATCGCGGAGATCAATCCACTGGCGCTGACCCGCGACGGCAGGTACGTCGCCCTCGACTGCCACCTGGACGTCGACGACGACGGCCTCTTTCGACAGGGGGATCTGGCGGAGAAGGAAGAGGAGACCGACCGGATCGAGGGGGGGCGGAGCAGCACCGAGTTCGAGAGGCAGGCCGCCCGGATCGACCAGCTCGATCACCGCGGCGTGGCCGGTCGCGTGATCGAGTTCGACGGCACGCTGGGCTTGATCATCGGCGGGGGTGGCGCCTCACTCACCGCCTTCGACGCCGTGCAACAACAGGGCGGGAAGCCCGCCAACTACTGCGAGATCGGCGGCAATCCCTCCGTGCGCAAGGTGCAGGAGCTGACCAAGCACATCCTCTCCAAGCCGGATGTGGAGAAGATCGCGGTCATCATGAACGTGGTGAGCAACACCAGGGTCGACCTGGTCGCTCGCGGCGTCGTCAAGGGGATCCTGGATTCGGGCAAGAAGCCGTCCGAGACGTTGGCGGTGTTTCGCATTCCCGGAGCATGGGAGCAGGAAGGCTTCAAGATCCTCTCCAAGTACGGTGTGCCGTACTGCGACCGGACCGTCTCCATCGACGAGGCCGCGGGAATGGCGGTGGAGAGGGCTTGAGCTCGAGGGAGGGCAGGGGAACCAGAAGCGATGTCGATACTGGCTGATCGGAATACCAGGGTCATCATCCAAGGGATCACCGGGCGGGAGGCGGCGTCCTTCACCAGGGACATGCTCGACTACGGCACACGGGTCCTCGCCGGCGTCACTCCCGGAAAAGGAGGACAGCAGGTCCACGGCGTGCCCGTCCACGACACCGTTCGTCAGGCGGTGCGGGAGGAGCGCGCCGAGGCGACGGTCATCTCGGTTCCGCCGCGGATGGTGCTGGGAGCGGCGCTGGAGGCCCTCGAGAATGGGATCGAGCTGCTGGTGATCGTGACCGAACGCATTCCCCGGAAGGACGTGGTGGAGATCCTAGAGACGGCGAGGGCGTCGGGGACACGGGTCATCGGGCCCAATACCCTCGGGATCATCTCGCCGCATTCGGTCAAGCTGGGCATGGCGGGCGGTCCCATCGAGGACGTGAAGAAGGCCTACATGCCCGGTCCGGTGGGCATTGCCTCGCGCAGCGGAGGGATGACCACCGAGATCGCCAATCTGCTCACCACCCACGGCATCGGCCAGAGCACCTGTGTCAGCATCGGCGGAGATCCCATCGTGGGCTCGAACTTCCTCGACCTGATCCCGCTCTTCGATCGGGACCCCGAGACGAGGGCCGTCGTCCTCTTCTGTGAGCCGGGTGGCGTCGTCGAGGAGAACCTGGCGAAGCGGGTGGCGGCTGGCGAGGTCGGGGTTCCCATCGTGGCCTTCGTCGCCGGGCGGTTCGTCGACGACATGCCGGGTGTCCGCTTCGGTCACGCCGCGACCATCGTCGAAGGCGAGAGGGGCAGCGCCGCCGGCAAGATCGAGGCATTCAGGGCTTCGGGAATCCATGTGGCCGAGTCGTTCTCCGACATCGCGACGATTCTGGAAGGGTTGCTGTGAGCGGGAAGAGGACGCTGGGACCGACACGAACGGCTCTCTTCGTGCCCGGGAATCGGCCCGATCGGGTGGAGAAGGCGGTCGGCTCCGGCGCCGATGCGGTGATCATCGATCTCGAGGACGCGGTGCCGCCGTCGGAGAAGGCGGAATCGCGGCCGAAGGTTCGCGAGAAGATCACCGCGTTTCGCGAGAGCGTGATCCTGGTTCGGGTGAACGCCATCGGATCGGAGTTCCTCGCCGGCGACCTCGACGAGATCGTCGTCGACGGCCTCGGCTGCATCGTGGTCCCCAAGGTGGAGAGCGCCGGGGACGTTCGGGAAATCGACGGGCACCTGAGCGAGGTGGAGCGGAGGAAAGATCTCGAGCCCGGGACGATCTCCGTCATTCCCCTGATCGAATCGGCCAGGGCGGTTCAGAACGTATTCGAGATCCTGTCGGAGAGGACGAAGCCCAGCAGGCTCCTGACTGCGGCCTTCGGGGCTGCGGACTACACGCTGGACATGGGCATCGAGATCACGAGGGAAGGAGCGGAGCTCGACTATCCCCGCTCGCGGATTGCGGTTGCCTGTCGCGCTGCGGGGGTCGATCCGCCTCTGGATACCCCCTTCATGATCGACTTGAAGGACGTGGACGCTCTGCGGGCCGACGCCGAACGCGCCAAGCGGCTCGGCTTTCAGGGGAAGCTCTGCATCCACCCGATCCAGATCGAGGCGTGCCATGCGGTGTTCTCACCCACGGCGGAGGAGGTCGAGCACGCGGAGAGGGTGATCCAGGCCTTCGAAGATGCCGAAGCCCGGGGGATCGGAGCGATCCAGCTGGACGGGAAGTTCATCGACGCTCCCATCGTCGAGAAGTCGAGGCGGATCGCGAAGCTGGCCGCCGCGATCCGAGGGGACGCGGCCGCGGAGTCCATCCATGAGTGAGTTCATACGGGTGACGATCGCCGATGACAGGTGCACGGGGATCGAAGCCTGTGGAAAGTGCGTGCAGGTCTGCCCGGTCAACATCTTCCGCACGGAAGGGGATCGCCCATCGATCGTCGAGGAGAACCAGGACGAGTGCACCCTCTGCGATCTCTGTCTCGAGGAGTGCGCTCCGGACGCGGTCGTCCTGAATAAGCTCTACGAGTGACGCGCCGCTGGCCGGTGATGCGCGAGATCCGGCCGGTTGCTCGGGCGGACCTCTAGGTGGCATTCCCTATTTGACGCCCGAAATGCAGCATCCGTCGTGCTTGGGCGCGGGAACCCCGTGCTTGAGCCAGCACCGGGCTTTCGGGCCCTGCACCCCGGGGTGCACGAACGTGAAGGCTCGGCAGCCCTTGTCTTTGAGGCACGCGGACTCGCACAGACCGGGATCCGGCGCCTTCAGATCGAAGTTCTTGTAGTTCATTCCGATCCGGTCGATGTCGTGCTCGTGGTGGATGCCACCGGGTGGCGGCGCACCTCCGGATCCCGGGCCGGATCCACCCGGCGCTGGAACCACGATGCATCCCTGTTGAGCCCACATCAGCAGGGCCAGCGACAGGACCGTCGGCAGCAGGGTGATCCTGAGATTCTTCATGGTTTCCCCTCTCTTCGGTGGAAGAAGATCCAATCTCCCCGAGCGGGGAGGATGGTACCCGATCGAAGAAGGCCGGGGACGCGAGGCTCGGGAGATGGACCGGCTTTGCGATTCTCGACGACGACGAGGTGGAGCCCGATGGATATGGCCACTCCCCCACAGTCGTCTACGGCTCCGCCGTCCGGAAACGGGATCTCTGGCCCCGCCGCCGGATCGGCTCGACGCGCGTGCTATCCCATCCCGCCGAAGGAGACGTGTTTGGTCTCCAGGAACGCATCCAAACCCTCGAGGCCCAGCTCGCGCCCCCAGCCGCTCTCCTTGAATCCACCGAACGGGCAGATGCTGGTGGACGGTACGCCGTCATTGATTCCAACGGTTCCCGCTTCCAGCGCTTCGGCCACCCGCCAGGCCCGCGGCAGACTGCTGGTGAACGCGTACGCGGCCAAACCGTATTCGGTGTCATTGGCCTTGGCCAGCACCGTTTCTTCATCGTCGAACGCAACCACGGCGGCTACCGGGGCGAACACCTCCTCGTTCATGCAGTGGGCGTCATCCGGCACGTCCGCCAGAACGGTCGGGGTCAGGAAGCTTCCTTGCTGTCCCCATCGCTGTCCCCCGCACACCAACCGAGCACCATGTCCGACGGCATCGTCGATCATCTTCAAGGCGTCTTCCAGCGCCGCCTCGTCGATCATCGCGCCGATCTCCACTCCTTCCTCCAGTCCGGGTCCCACCTTCTGCTGCTGCACTCTCGCAGTGAACGCCGCCAGGAAGGTTTCGTAGATCGATCGCTCCACGTAGATGCGATTCGCCGCAATGCACGACTGACCGGTGTTGCGGAACTTGGCCAGCAAGGCCCCCTCGACCGCCAGATCGAGATCGGCATCCGCGAACACGATCACCGGCGCATTTCCGCCCAGCTCGAGAGAGAGCTTGGTGCAGGTCTTGGCCGCGCCTTCGATCAGTCCTTTGCCGACCGGTGTCGAGCCCGTGAAGGAGATCTTGCGGCAGATCGGATTCTCCAGCATCTCGGCGCCGATCTGGGACGATTGCCCCAGCACCACCTGGAAGACACCCGGCGGCAGGCCCGCCGCATGCGCACATTCGGCGAACAGCAGATTGCAGAGCGGCGTCGCGCTGGCCGGCTTCAAGACCACCGTGCAGCCAGCCGCCCAGGCGGGCGCCGCCTTTCGAATCGAGAGGACCAGCGGGAAGTTCCAGGGCGAAATCGCTCCGACCACGCCAACCGGCGACTTGAGCACGAGGTGCCGTTTGCCCTCCGCTTGATGGGGTACGACACGTCCGTATGCCCGCCGCGCCTCCTCGGCAAACCAACGCAGGTGGTCGACCGTGACGTTCACTTCGCCTCTGCTCTCCACCAGTGCCTTGCCGTTCTCTCTCGTCATCACCGTGGCGATCTCTTCCGACCGCTTGCGCACCTCCTCGGCAATCGCCAGGAGATGATCACCACGCTGGATGGCGGTCAGCGACCGCCAGCCCGCCAGCGCAGACCGTGCATCCTCGAGCGCCTGCTTGACGCCATCGCGATCCACGGTGGCGACTTCGGCAAACGCCTCGCCCGTGGCCGGATCGACGACGGGGATACTGGTCTCGCCATGGACCCATTTTCCATTGAGATAGAGGGGATATGTCTTCATTGTGCCTCACTCGAAGTGGGAGAACTCGCCGGACTGCGGACTGCTCGACGATCTCGCGTCAAACATAGAAGAAGTTTCCGTTACACTCAAAGCGCTTTTCTACCGGCGTGCGAGGTCCGAACGCTGTGATGGATCACCTGGTCCCGCTCGTCGGGGGGATGCCCGGCGACGAAGTCACCCTCTACGTCAAGGGCTTCCTGGCCCGGGGTGAGAGCCCCGAACGCTTCGACCACTGGAGCGCGGGGCACCGAAGCATGGTCGAGACCCATGGCTGGTCCCCCTTCGCTCTCGGATACCACTGGGAATCGGGACAGCTTCGAAAGCTCGCGCTGCCCGTCGCGGGCGCCGCGAAGGTGGCCTGGGACGTCTATCGGCTGGTCCGGCATGCGCGTCGCCTCTCACCACTGAGCGCGGCGGGCTGGTTCGTCGCGGAGCAGGGTGCCGCGCTCTGCGTGCGCTTCGTCGGGCAGTTCATCGAAGCGCGTCGATACGCCATCGAGCGCGCGGATGACCTCGCGGCCTGCTTCGAGTCCCTCGCCTCGCGCCACCGGCACGTGCGCGTGGTCGCGCACTCCCTGGGCTGCCGCCAGGTCATCGAGGCCGCCGCCCTCCTGCCCGGAGACCAGCGACCCCACGAGATCCACCTGTGTGCGCCCGCATGCCTGGAAGGCGAGGTCCGCGCGAAGCTCCCGCATCTCGCCCGGATGCAGTCCTTTCTCTACTTCACCCACCTCGATCTGGTTCTGGAGGCCAGCTTTCGCGTGATGTCCCAGGGCCGAGCGATGGGTGCGGCGGGACTCGAAGGCGACTATCCGGGCCTGCGGGCTCTCGACGTCTCGGATCAGTTCGACTTCTGGGTCCACACCGAGTACAAGAACCGATTCAGGCGCTTCGCGGAACGGCCGGGCGAGGCGGTCGGGCACCCGGGGGGCGAATCGCCAGGAGACTCGTGAGTCATCCGGGCGGGATGCTCTCCCGTGCGCGCTGGGCCTTCCAGGCTTCGAGCTCCCGCAGCCGCACGGGTCCGCGCTGGGGGTCTTCGCCGGACGCCCACTCGACGGCATCGAGCAGCAGGCCGGCAGTCAGACCGAACACGCGTCCCGAGGAGAGCTCGATCGTCGTGTTGATGCAGGGCAGGGCGCCGAGATAGACCGTTTCGTGGCTGCGCGCCTCCGGCCGGAGCACCTCCGAGACCGATGCCACCATGATCCTCGCCACCTCACCGGGATTCGCGGCGAATCGAGGTACCCCGTCGACCCAGGCCACCACCGGAACCAGGTGATGCTTCGCACCACTCCAGGCATCGTCGAGCAGGCCGAGCACCTCGCCGGACGCCGGCTCGAGGCCAATCTCTTCATGTGCCTCTCGAACCGCGGCCTCGGCCCAGCTCTCTCCCTCTTCGAGCGCGCCACCCGGAAAGGAGACCATGCCGCCCTGAACCCGAAGGTCTGACGCGCGCTCGGTGAGAACCACGTAGAGCTCATCGCCTTCGCGCCAGAACGGGATCAGCACCGCCGCGCGCCCGAAGGATTCGGGAATCGCCTCTGGCGGAAAGGTGAAGCGCGTGCGCGAACCGAGCGCGCGCAATCGGATCTCCATTCCGTCGGCAAGCCGCGCACTCATCGACCGATCATATCGGTGCTGGTGTCGTCCCTGCAAGAATTCGTACCGACGCCGAACGACCTCCGCTCCTTCGCCTGCTATCGTTGCGCGCGCCGGACATGGGTCGCATCACCGTATCGAGAGAGGATGTCGTCCGCCTCTGGTTCCACCGCCAGGGTCTCGCTACGCCCAGGGGCGCGACGAAGCTCACGAAGCGCCGTCTCTCCTCTTTCCTCGAGGACGCCGGCGCGCTGCAGCTCGACTCCGTGAACGTGGTCGATCGCGCCCACTACCTCACACTGTGGAGCCGGTTCGGCAGCTACGACCGCGCCAGGGTCGATCGCTGGATCTACGAGGAGCGGGTTGGCTACGAGTTCTGGGGGCACGAGGTGTCCATCCTGCCCATCTCGCACCTCCCGCTGGGACTGCGGGAGATGCACCGCTTCCCTCCGAAGCGCTGGGCCAACGCGTCGTGGTGGAAGTTCCTCGAGATACCGACACCGGTGAAGCGGTACATGATCAAGCGTCTGCGGGAGGAGGGCCCGCTCGAGAGTGCGGACTTCGGGCGCGGGAAGGGAGTGTCGAAGACAACGGGTCCGGCTTGGGGGTCTCCCGTACCCCACGAGTCGAAGCGCGCGCTGCGCGTGCTCTGGCACGAGGGGAAGATCGCGGTGAGGGCACGCCGCCACTTCCGACGCGTCTACGACCTCGCCGAGCGCGTGTATCCCGACGTGGCGGCGGCTTCTTCGCGCGCCATGGACGATCACTGGCTGCTGCAGGGGCTCCGCGGGAACGGGATCGCCAGCGAGAAACACCTGGTGCACTACTTCTCCGCGCCCCAGATGGCGGCGGCGGATCGCAAGCGGGTCATCGCGCGCAACCTGCGCAAGCGCGCCGTCGTCGAGGTGGACGTCGAAGGGCGGCGCGGAACGTTCTACGCGCTGCCCGAACACCTCGAGCGGCTGTCCGGGCTGCCGGATCCGAGGGGCACGCACCTGCTCTCTCCCTTCGACTCGTTCCTATGGCAACGCCAGCGAGCCGAGGACCTCCTGGGCTTCCGCTATCGGGTCGAGATCTACCTCCCGCCGAAGAAGCGCGAGCACGGGTACTACGCGCTCCCCATCCTCCACGACGGTCGCCCGGTCGGCCGTCTCGATCCGAAGCTCCACCGCGATCGGAAGCTGCTCGAGATCAGATCACTGAAGCTCGAACCCGATTTCGACGTCGACGCCGATGCCGGAAGCGCATTTCTCGACGGACTCCGCGAGTCGCTGGAGAGCCTCGCCGAGTTCCTCGGCGCGGACGACCTGCGATTGCCGCGCGGATGGAAGAAGAGGCTCGGCTGAATGCAACGAGGTCTCCACCGAGATGGCCGTCTGATTCGGATGGGCAGAGCACAGTCGGCCCTCAGCTTTCCCCGCGCCGTCGCGTCGGTGTGTGGCGCAGGAAGTCGAAATCGCAGCCGAGGTCGGCCTGGAGCACCTCGTCCCGGTAGAGCCGGGCGTAGCCGCGCTTTGGAAGGGGGATGGGCTCCGGACGGCGACCCACCAGCTCCGCCTCGGGAACGAGGAGGTCGAGGCGCCGCTCCGCCACGCTGATGCGGATGCGATCTCCCGTGCGAGCCAGCGCCAGGGGGCCGCCGCTGGCTGCGTCGGGAGCGACGTGGAGCACCACGGTGCCGAATGCGGTGCCGCTCATCCGCGCGTCCGAGATGCGGAGCATGTCGCGAACGCCGGAGCGCGCGAGCTTCGCCGGAATCGGCAGGTAGCCGGCCTCGGGCATGCCGGAGGGGCTGGTCGGACCGGCGTTCCGGAGCACCAGGATGTCGTCGGCACTCACCTCCAGCTCGGGGTCGTCGATGCGGGCCGCCAGATCCTCGGGAGAGGAGAACACCAGGGCGCGTCCCTCGTGCTCGAAGAGCTCGGGGCTCGCCGCCGAGCGCTTGAGGATGGCGCCGCGCGGCGCCAGGGAGCCGAATAGCGCCACCAGGCCGCCCTGCTCCTGCACCGGCTCGGCGAGCGGGTGGATCACGCGCCGGTCGACATGGCCGCCGTCGCCGGCCAGCCGATCCCCAAGTGTGTCGCCTGTGACCGTGGCGCAGTCCTGGTGAAGCAGCTCGCGCAGCTCGCGCAGCACCGCGCCGATGCCGCCCGCGGCGAAGAGGTCCTCCATGTAGTGTTCGCCGGTGGGCTTCAGGTCGACGAGAACCGGGGTGGTATCGGAGAGCTGGTTCAGCCGCCGGAGGTCGACCTCGATGTCCGCCCGACCCGCGATGGCGGTGAGATGGATGATCGCGTTGGTCGAGCCGCCGACCGCGAGCAACACCCGCAGTGCGTTCTCGACGCTCTCCGGCGTCACGATCAGGTCGGGGGTCCGCCCCTCGCTGCCCATCTCCACTGCGGTCGCGCCGGAGGCCTCGGCGGCGCGCAGGCGGTCGGCGTGCACCGCCGGGATGGCGGCGGTCCCCGGCAGCATCATCCCCAGCGTCTCGGCGATGGCCGCCATCGTGCTCGCGGTGCCCATCACACCACAGGTGCCCGCGGTGGTGACGAGGCGCCCCTCCACCGCCTCGATCTCGCGCTCCGTGATTTCACCGGCGCGAAAGCGACCCCAGAAACGCCGGCAGTCGGTGCAGGCGCCCAGCCTCTCGCCGCGGTGACGGCTGGTGAGCATCGGGCCCGCCACCACCTGGATCGCGGGCCGGCCGGCGGAGATCGCGCCCATCAGTTGGGCGGGGACGGTCTTGTCACAGCCCCCCAGCAGGACCACCGCATCCATCGGCTGGGCGCGGATCATCTCCTCGGTATCCATCGCCATCAGGTTGCGGAACATCAGACTGGTGGGAGCGAGGAATACCTCTCCGAGGGAGATGGTAGGGAAGGCGAGCGGGAGACCGCCGGCGGCGAGGACCCCCCTCTTGACGGCTTCCACCAGCTCCGGGAAGTGACGGTGGCAGTTGTTGAAGTCGCTCGCCGTGTCGATGATGCCGACCACCGGGCGGTCCAGCATCTCCCGGGAGTACCCCATCGACCGCGCGAACGACCTCCTCAAGTACAGGGCGAAGTCGGGATCCCCGTAGCTGGTCAGTCCGCTTGCGAGACCGCGCCTGCCGGACATCTCAGATCACCGTCTTCACGGTCTTCGCCTCGAGGAACTCGCGAATTCCGAAGGATCCCCCCTCGCGGCCGATTCCGCTCTCCTTCACGCCTCCGAACGGCGCTTCCGAGGCGGCTAGGGCGAAGTCGTTGACTCCCACCAT
Organism: uncultured Spirochaetales bacterium; assembly: GCA_964615365.1. GTDB lineage: Bacteria > Myxococcota_A > UBA9160 > UBA9160 > UBA6930 > CAVXZE01. The sequence goes on along the minus strand of CAZTOU010000004.1, from coordinate 13,428 downwards.
GCCCGATTCCAGCGCATCGACTGCCCGCTCCGCGGTTCGCAAACGATCCGTGAACAGGTACGCCGCCAGGCCGAAGGGAAGGGCGTTGGCCCGCTCGATGACCTCATCGAAATCGTCGAAGGCCAGAAGCGGCGCAACGGGCACGAAGGGCTCCTCGGAGAGCATTCGCGCCCCGGTGGCCAGGTTCGAGAGCACCGTCGGCGAGAAGAAATACCCCTTGCGAATTCCGGCGGGCGGTCCGCCGCCGGCGAGAACCTCTGCGCCACCCGCCCGCGCGTCCTCGACGAAGGCTTGCGCCGCCTCCAGGCGCCGGCGATTGGCCAGGGGGCCCATCTCCACGCTGGGCTCCATCCCGTTGCCCACCTTGAGAGCGCTCGCGACCGAGGCGAAGGTGTCACTGAAGGGCTCGATGAGAGTGCGGTGGACGTAGAAGCGGCTCGGGCTGATGCAGACCTGCCCGGCGTTGCGGAACTTGGCGCGAGCACAGGCGGTGGCGGATCGCTCCGGATCGGCGTCCTCGAAGATGATCACCGGTGAGTGTCCGCCCAGCTCGAAGGAGATCTTCTTCATCCCCTCGGCGGCCAGCTTCATCAGGTGCTTGCCGACGCTCACGGACCCGGTGAAGGTCACCTTTTGGACGATGGGGGACGCGATCAGGTGGGTCGAGATCTTCGCGGGCTCACCGGTGACGACGTTGAGGGTGCCCGCAGGCAGACCGGCTTCGCCGGCGATCTGCGCCATCGCGAAGCAGGCGCCGGGGGCCTCCTCGGCGGGCTTGATGATCACGCTGCACCCCGCGGCGAGCGCCGGGGCGAGCTTGCGCGCGGGGAGCAGGATCGGGAAGTTCCAGGGCGTGAAGGCGGCGACCACGCCCACCGGTTCGAAGCGGACACTGAATCGCACCCCGGCCTCGCGTCCGTCCAGAGTCTGGCCGTAGATGCGTTTCGCCTCCTCGCCATTCCACTCGAACTGATCGGCGCCCGCCAGCACCTCCGCGCGCGCTTCCGCCAGCGGCTTGCCCATCTCGAGCGTGACCATCCGCGCGATCTCGTCGGCGCGATCGCGGATCCCCTCCGCGACGCGGCGCAGACAAGAGGCCCGCTCGTTCACGGAACGGCTCCGCCAGGTGCGAAACGCGCTCTCGGCGGCGTGGAGGGCCTCGTCCAGATCGTCCGGCGTCGCCACCGGAATCGCGCCGAGTTCCTCTTCGATGGCGGGGTCGATGACCGGGAGGGTGGCGCCGTCTGCCGCCCGGCGCCAGCGACCCTCGATGAAGAGTCCGTAGGATTCGTACATGAGTCTCGAGCCTCGCTTCAGAGGAGCTGGGAGTGATAGCGCTCCTCGACCTCTTCACACCAGTCTCCGATGTTCCAGCGTCCGTAGGCGCCCATGCCGCCGCGCGGGTCGCTTCCCCAGTAGACGGGAACGTGGATCAGGGAGAGGCCTTCGTGATCATGGGCCTTCTGCAGTGCCGTCTCCAGGGCGGTCCGGTCGAAGCCGCCGAAGAGCGCGTTCACACCGTGGACCGCTCCGGCCAGAGCGACGTAGTCCACCGCGACGTCGTCGTTGGTGGCGAAGTCCTGGCTGTACTGGTCGATCTGCAAGCTGGAGATCGCCGCCATGCGCCGATTGTCGAACACCACCACCGCGCCCCGAACTCCGTGGGCGATGCCGTCGACCAGGATCTGAGGATTCATCAGGAACGAGCCGTCTCCGGTCAAGGCGATGCCGTAGCGCGGCGTCTCCGCAATCGCCGAGGCCAAGAGCGCGCTGGCCGCGAAGCCCATGTAGGAGGCACCGGTGTCGGTGAAAGTCTGGCCCGGTGCGTCGTCTTCGACGATCTGGAAGCCGTTGGCCTGGACGTCACCCGCATCGAAGTACTTGACGGCGCCGACGCGGCGGGCGAATGCATCGACGATTCCGATGGCGGCTGGCTGGGTCAGGACCGGCCGGCCCCAGACCGGATCCTCGAGCGGTCCTTCGCTGCAGCGTTCCTCTCGGAGCTTCGTCCAGCGGGCCTTCTGCTCCGCGCAGGCGTCGAGCCAGGGTGCCCGGTCCTCGGAGGAGGGAAGTCCGCCGCTCTGGAGCGCGGCGACGAGCCGCTCGATGACCGCATCGATCGAGCCGACCAGCGCGACGGTGCGGTTGTAGTGGGTGGCGTCCGAGCGGTCGCCGTTGATGTTGATCACGGCCTCCGCCTTCTCGAACCCGGTACCGGAGCAATCGGCCTGACAGACGGCGCGGGATCCGACCACGATCACCAGGTTGGCTTCGGCCATCGCGAAGTTTCCGCAGATCGTTCCCTTGCTGCCTCCCACGTGCATGTTCCCGGGATGGGCGTCGGGGAGCACGCCGAGTGCACCGGGGGAGAGGACGGCGACGCCGCCCGTGGCACCGACCAGCGCTTCGATGGCTTCGGGGTAGCGGTGCGCTCCGCCTCCGACCTTGATCGTCACTCTGGAGTACCGACGGATCAGGTCGGCGGCAGCTCGGTAGGAGGATTCGTCCGACGGCCCGACGCGGTCGGCCTCCGGGCGTCCGGGAAGAGCCGCCAGATTGAGGCGGGGGATCCGCTTGGGCTGGACGTTCATGGGGAGCTGAACGTAGAAGGGCCCCGCTCTCCACGGGTGGTGCACCCGCGCCGCGCCACGGCGGAGGCAGTCGCGCAGCGAATCCGGGTCGTAGAGGGTGTACGACTCCCCCATCGTGGCCGTGATGCGACCGAAGAGGTGCTGCTCCCGCTTCGGCACCTGCTGCATGTTGTAGCCTTCACCGTGGGTGGTCTCGTCGCCGTAGATGTGCCAGACGCCGACTCCATTGGAGGCGCTGGCCAGCGATCCGGCCAGAGCCTGGAGGGCACCGGGCCCGATCGACGTCACCACGGCTGCGGTCTCGCCGTACTGCCAGCGGAGCGCCGTCGCGGCGTGGGCCATGGCGACCTCGTTGCGGCACTGGAAGACCCGCACTACCCCCTCCTCCTGGTACACGCGCAGCACCTCGCCGAGGGCCGTACTGCCGTGTCCGAGGATGACCAGATACTTGGAGACGCCTTGCCCGAGCAGCCCCAGCACCAGCCCTTCCGCCGAGGTGACATCGACGACGGCGGGCAGGGCACCCGACGAAAGGGCACCCTCGACGGTGCCATGGGCTCGAATCGCGCGGGCCCGCGACTGCGCCATCGATGTGGTCACGGATGCATCCTCCTGGGTTCACCTCGCCTAAGCCGGGAAGGCGAAAAGGGTATCTCAGTCGAAGCAGGTCGCTAGCATTCGCTTCCGTCGACCGCGGCGCGGTGGTCTACAGTGGGGCACCAGCCCAGGAGGAGCCGAGATGGCCGAGACACCCGCAATCCACGATCTCCGATTGATGACCAGCCCCGAGGTGGAGGCGGCCCTTCCCGACATCGGGTGCCTGCTGGTTCCAGTCGGCTCCTGCGAGCAGCACGGCCCGAATCTCGCGCTCGCTGCGGACACCGCGCAGGCGGAGGGCTTCGCCCGGCTGCTCGCCCAGGCCATGCATCCGCGCCTGGCCGTGGCACCCACCATCAACTACGGGCTCTCGGAGCACCACATGCACTTCGCCGGATCGACCACGCTCAGCGCGGGGACCTTCATCGAGCTGTGCATCGAGGCGGTCCTCGGATTCGCTCGCCACGGGCTGCGCCACGTGCTGTTCGTGAACGGACACGGGGGAAACAGCGCCGCGCTCTCGATCGTCTGCGAAAGGCTGCGCTGGGAGCACGGGATGCAGGCCGCGCACACCGTCGCCGCCATGGTCGGAGCGGTGGAGCAGGCCTCGAAGCTCCACCAGGGCCGCGAGGTCGGTCACGCCTGTGAGTTCGAGGTGAGCAGCTCCATGCACCTCTGTCCGGAGATGGTTCGCGAAGCGGCACTGGTGCCGGGCGACCTCGTCGAGAATCCGGTCCGCCACACCCGAGCTCTCGGATCGCTCATTCATCGCGCCGACTACTGGGAGGAGCGCACGCGAAACGGCGCGCTGGGCGACGCGTCGGCCGCCAGCGCCGATCACGGCCGCGAGATGACCGAACGCGGTCTGCGAATCCTGTGCGAGTTCCTGGAGGATTTCATGGCGCTGCCGGTTCCGGGCGATGCCCGGGAAGTGGGTCCGTGATCTCGACATCGACGGGGCGGCTCGGGCTATCCCCGAGCTCGCGTCGAACGTGACCGTGGCGCGGGTCGCCGGGCTCTCCAACGCAGCCGCTCTCCTCGATCTTTAGCGCCAGGCGTTTGGTGTGGGTCGGCGAGAGATCGCGCTGGAACGGGGTGGGCTCGACCGAGCCGATCGGAAGTGAGGCCAGCAGCAGGGGCCGGCCCGAGAACGGCTCCCGGTAGGCTCCGATCGCCGCACCGCCAGCCGCCTCCACCTCGGCCACCAGAGGGGCCACCTCGGGTGCGGAGATCGGTGCGTCCTCGGGCGGGCGCCGGGCCGGCGCGATGGAATCCACCTCCCGAGGTTGATAGCTTGGGGCGATGGCTTCGCGAATCGTCACCGGCAGCGCCCACGCCCGGGCCGGCCTGCTCGGAAATCCCTCCGACCAGTACGGAGGCAGGACCATTGCCTTCACCATCCAGGACTTCTCGGCCCAGGTGAGCATCGAGGCTTCCGACCGCTTCGCCCTCCGGCTCGGCTCTTCGGATCTGATCGAATTCGCCTCGGTGCTCGAGGCGCGCGAGACCTATCGCGCCTGGGGATGCGATGACGGTATGCGGCTGCTGCGCGCCGCGATCGGGCGCTTCGCGGACCACTGCGAGGGGCGGAAGGGGCTTGCGGAAGACGAGCCGCTCCTGCGCTTCGAGATGCGCTACGAGACCAGCATTCCCCGGCAGGTGGGTCTCGGGGGCTCCAGCGCCATCGTCATCGCGGCTCTGCGCGCGCTGATGAAGTGGTTCGAGACGTCGATCGAGCCGGCGGTCCTCGCGGAGCTCGCGCTCGCGGCCGAATTCGAAGACCTTGGAATTTCGGCAGGGGCGATGGATCGCGTCACCCAGAGCTACGAGGGCGTGATGCTCATGGACCTCCGCGAGCCGCGTTCCGCCGCCTCCTACCAGCGCCTCGCTCCCGAGCTCCTGCCGCCCCTCTTCATCGCCTGGGATCCCCGCGGCGGTCGGTCCTCGGGCCGGATCCACGCAAGAGTCCGACAGCGCTGGCGGGAGGGGGACGAGGAGGTGCGCCGGGAGATGGGGATTCTCCGGGAGATGGTGGCTTCGGGGTCGGCGTGTCTGCAGCGCGGTGACCATGCCGGCTTTCGCGAGCTCATGGACCGCAACTTCGACATCCGCGCGCGGCTCTTCCCGATCTCGGAGCGCGACCGCAAGATGGTCGAGATTGGCAGGTCCTTCGGTGCGGCGACCAGGCTCTGCGGATCCGGCGGGGCGGTGGTGGGTGCTCCGGCGGATGCGCGGCTCTTCGCCGAGCTCGAGAAGGCATACTTCAGAGCGGGCTACCGGATGATCCGTCCGAGGATCCACTCGATGCCCGAAGAGCGAGGAGCGGCCTGAGATTCCCCCGGCGGCCGTGACGCCGCCGGTGCTATTCTTCCACGGATGGAATCGCCGGCGGCGGGCGGGACCGGAGCGGGCTCGCGGCCCGCGTGAAGGAAGAAGGAGGTAGCGCGATGGCGGACCTGATTCGGTACGGGGTGATCGGCACCGGCATGATGGGCTGCGAGCACATTCGCAACATCATGGAGATCGACGACGCCGCCGTGGTGGCGATCTCCGATCCCGACGAAGGGTCGCGCCGCTGGGGCCGTCTCTGCCTCGGCGAGGGCGCGGGGCTGGCGGTCTGCGAGGATCACCGCGAGCTGCTGGAACGCGACGACGTCGACGTCGTGGTCGTGGTTTCGCCCAACCACACTCATGCGGCGGTGATGGCCGACGTATTCGAGACCGACAAGCACGTGCTCCTGGAAAAGCCCATGTGCACCACGCTGGACGACTGCCGTGTGATCGTGGAACGGGCTGCGTCACATCCGGGCCTGGTCTGGGTGGCCATGGAGTACCGCTACCTGGCACCGGCGGCGCGCTTCTTCCGAGAGCTCGCGGAGGGCCGGGTGGGAGATCTCAAGATGCTCTCCATCCGCGAGCACCGGCATCCGTTCCTCCCGAAGGTTGGGGACTGGAACCGCTTCAACCGCAACACCGGCGGGACCCTCGTCGAGAAGTGTTGCCATTTCTTCGACCTGATGAACCTGGCGATCGGCGCGCGGCCGGTCAAGGTCTACGCCTCGGGCGGCCAGGACGTGAACCACCTGGACGAAGTCTACGACGGTGAGGTGTCCGACATTCTCGACAACGCTTTCGTGATCGTCGACTACGAGAACGGTTGCCGCGCGCATCTCGACCTCTGCATGTTCGCGGAGTCGAGCCGCAACGAGCAGGAGTTGGTGGCGACGGGCAGCGGGGGCAAGGTCGAGTGCTACGTCCCGGAGGGGGTCGTCAGGATCGGCACCCGGAAGTTCAAGGACTACGAGACCTTCGAGGTGGAGCAGGACGAACGGGTGCGCTACGAGGGACTTCACCACGGGGCCAGCTATCTGGAGCACCTGGACTTGCTCGATTGCATCCGCAACGGGAGGCCGCCCAAGGTGACTGCCACCGACGGAATGATGGCGGTGGCCATTGGCATCGCCGCGCACCGCTCGATCGAAGAGGGGCTCCCAGTCGATATGGCGGAGCTCGGCGTCACCTAGGCATTCGCAAAGCCGGAGCTTCCCGAAGGCGGAAGGCGCGGATTGCGCCACCCGCCTCGCCGGGTCATGCTTTCTCCATGGCAGCGCCTTCCTGGCCCTCCTATCTGCTGCTTCACGAATCCGGTGAGCTGGAGCGCCGCGCGCAGGAAGCGATGGAATCGTTGGGGAGCTGCGCCGTCTGTCCCCGAAACTGTTGCGTGAACCGCTTGGAGGACGAGGCAAAGGTCTGCAACACCGGCCGCTTCGCGCGGGTCTCCTCCTGCTTTCCCCACCTCGGGGAGGAGGACTGCCTGCGCGGCTGGAACGGCTCCGGAACCATCTTCCTCTCCTTCTGCAACCTGAAGTGCGTCTTCTGCCAGAACCACGACATCTCGCAGGGGGGGGCGGGAGTCGAGGTCACGGCGGCCGAGCTCGCGGGCATGATGCTGGATCTGCAGCGGGTGGGTTGCCACAACGTCAACTTCGTGACCCCCGAGCACGTGGTGCCGCAGATCCTCGAGGCCTTGTCCCTGGCGGTCGAGGGCGGGCTGCGCCTGCCGATCGTCTACAACACCAGCGCCTACGACTCCACGGAAAGCCTCGCGTGGATGGACGGCGTGGTGGACATCTACATGCCCGACTTCAAACTGTGGGAGAAGGAGTCCGCGCTCCGCTACCTGAAAGCCAAGGACTATCCGGAGGTGGCTCGCCGCGTGCTGGCGGAGATGCACGGTCAGGTGGGTCCCCTCCAGATCGACGAGAGCGGCCTGGCCCGTCGCGGCGTGCTGGTGCGGCATCTGGTGATGCCCGGTCTGCTGGAGGAGACCGCGGCGATCTTCCGCTTCCTCTGCGAAGAGCTCTCCCCGGAGACCTACGTGAACGTGATGGGCCAGTACCGCCCGGAGTTCCAGACGGCGAAGTACCCGGAGATCCACCGGCGCCCCAGCTCCGACGAGATGCGCGCGGCCCGGCGCCTGTTTCGGGAAGCGGGTCTCCACCGAATCGACGATCGCGGGCCCGTCCGGCGAGGTCCTCCGCGGTAGATCGCCTCGCTCGCGCCGGTCAGAGGTACCGGTTCACCAGATTCTCGAGCCACTCCTGGCGACCCGAGACCGGCCGCGGGTCGACGCCCCGCTCGCGAACCAGATCGGCGAGGCTCCCCAGATCGTGCCTTCCCGACAGGATCTCGGCTCCCAGCGCGCCTTTCCAGCCCGCGTAGCGCTGCTCGACGAAGGCGGCGAGGTGGCCCTCCTCGATGATGCGCTCGGCGCACAGGAGACCGCGGGCCAGCGTGTCGATCCCGCCGATGTGCGCGTGCAGGAGATCGACGGGGTCCACGCTTTGCCTACGCAGCTTCGCGTCGAAGTTGAATCCGCCCGTGGTGAGACCTCCGCCGCGCAGGATCGTGTAGAGGGCGAGGGTCGCCTCCTCCAGGTCGTTGGGGAACTGGTCCGTGTCCCAGCCGAGCAGAGGGTCGCCCCGGTTGATGTCGACGCTGCCGAAGAGGTCGTTGGCGAGGGCGAAGGCCAGCTCGTGCTGGAAGCTGTGCCCTGCCAGGGTCGCGTGGTTGACCTCGACATTGAGCTTGATCTCGCCCATCAGATCGAACCTCTGGAGGAAGGCGTGTACCGCCGCCGCATCGAAGTCGTACTGGTGCTTGGTCGGCTCCATCGGCTTGGGCTCGATCAGGATGGTTCCCGGAAAGCCGATCCGGTGCTTGTGCTCGACGACCATCTGCATGAAGCGTCCCAGCTGCTCGAGCTCGCGGCGGAGATCGGTGTTGAGCAGCGTGTCGTAGCCCTCCCGGCCGCCCCACAGCACGTAGTTCACCCCACCGAGCCGATGGGTCGCCTCCAGCGCGTTCTTCACCTGTGCAGCGGCGAACGCGAAGACCTCGGGATCGGGGTTGGTGGCCGCACCCGCCGCGTAGCGAGGATGCCCGAAGAGGTTGGCGGTGCCCCAGAGCAGCTTCACCCCCGTACGCGACATCTCGGCTTCCGCGCGCTCGATCATGTGGTCCAGGTTCGACTGGGTCTCGGCGACGGAGACGCCTTCGGGAGAGAGATCGCGATCGTGGAAGGTGAAGAAGGGGGCGCCCAGCTTCTCGAAGAGCTCGAACGCGGCCGAGATCTTTCTCTCCGCCAGCTCCAGGGGCGAGCCCCCCTCGAACCAGGGACGCTGGAAGCAGCCGTCGCCGAACACGTCGTCGCCGGGCCAGCAGAAGCTGTGCCAGTAGCAGACGGCGATGCGCAGCTGCTCGCGCATCGGTCTTCTCAGCACGGGCCGCTCGGCATCGTAGAAGCGATAGGACAGCGGGTTCTCGGAATCCGCGCCCGCATAGCGGACCGGCTCGATCTCGGGAAGGAAGGGTTCACTCATCCGGTTCTCCTCGCCCTGAGCCGCCAGAGGCGGATCTGGGAAAGTGCTCACGCAGGGCTTTGTAGAGCTCGCGGTAGCGTTGCCGTCGCTCGCCGCAGCGCTCCACCAGGTCGGGGTCGGGCTCGACGACGTGATCGATCGGGGGCGCTTTGCAGACGTCCTCGACGGGCTCCCCGGTCGTCGCCAGCCGCGCGAGCCTCGCGGCTCCAAAGGCGGGCCCGACCTCGCCGCCCGCGCCGTAGCCGAGAGGCCGCTCCAGTGCGGACGCCAGGATCCTCCCCCAGTGGCGGCTGCGGGCGCCGCCGCCGATCACCACCACCGATTCGATGGCGGTGCCGGCCTCCAGCAGCGCATCCTGGCCGTCGGCAAAGGCGAAGGCCACGCCCTCGAGAACGGCGCGGCCGAGATCCGCGCGCCCGGTGTCGTGGGTGAGGCCGAAGAAGACGCCCTGCGCGTGGGGATCGTTGTGCGGGGTCCGCTCGCCCGAGAGGTAGGGCAGGAAGAGCGGCGCGCCCCTTCCGCCGTCGCCGCTCTCCTCGATCTCGGCGAGCAGGCTCGCCTCGTCCTTCGCACCGCAGAGGCGCGCCGCCCAGCCCACGCAGCTCGCCGCACTCAAGATCACCGACATCTGGTGCCAGCGCGCGGGCAGGCAGTGACAGAAGGCGTGGACGCCGCTCGCCGGGTTCGGCGCGAAGCTGTCGGAAGCCACGAAGTAGACGCCCGAGGTGCCCAGCGAGAGCAGCGCCTGACCCGGTTCGACCACGCCCACACCGGCGGCTCCGGCGGCGTTGTCGCCGGCGCCCCCGGCGATCACCGTGTCGGAGCGCATCCCCCACTCGCGTGCGAGCTCGGGCCGGAGCTTTCCCGTCGGATGGGAGCCCTCGTAGAGGCGGGGCATCGCCTGGAGACGGAGGCCGCTCGCCTCGAGCAGTACCTCGGACCAGCTCCGTTCGGCGACGTCGAGCCACAGCGTGCCGGCTGCATCCGACATCTCCGAGGCGTGATCGCCGGAAAGGCGGAGTCGCAGGTAATCCTTGGGCAGAAGGACCTTGGCCACCCGGGCGAAGGTCTCCGGCTCGTGCTTCGCCAGCCAGATCAGCTTGGGTGCGGTGAATCCCGGCATGACGGCATTGCCGGTGATTCCGGTGACGGCGGGGATCCGACGCTCGAGCTCCGCACAGGCCTCCGCGCTGCGACCGTCGTTCCAGAGGATCGCCGGCCGCAGCACCCGATCTCGCTCGTCGAGAAGCGTGGCGCCGTGCATCTGGCCCGAGAGGCCGATCCCGCGCACCGTCGCGAGCTCCCGGGGACTTCTGCCGCGCAGCTCCTGGATGGCTGCGCAGGTGGCCTGCCACCAGCTCTCCGGATCCTGCTCGGACCAGAGCGGCCGAGGTCGCTCCACCGTGAGCGGCGCCGAGGCTTGGGCGACGATGCGCTGGTCATCTCCTACCAGCAGGATCTTCACTCCCGAGGTGCCGAGGTCGATGCCCAGGTACAACTCGTCTCCTCCCCGCCGCCACTTCGCCGCCCGCAGTCGCGGGCTGTCGAGAATGGCGGGCTAGCTGGCGCCGCGCTTGAGCCGGTCCAGGTTCTCGTGCTCCGGGCGCTCCTTGTAGAACGTATCCAGTGGATAGCAGCCCGACACCATTCCGTTTCGGGGGGCGGTGGTGCAATCGCTGAAGGTTCGGCACAGAAGACGGCGCTGAAGGGGGCGCCCCGCCATCACGTCGGCGGGAAGCTCCGGATAGGAGAGCACCATGCGCCCGAGTCCCACCGCGTCGAACCAGCCCTCGCGCACGCAGGCCTGGGCGGTGTGGGGCAGATAGTCCTGGAGGTAGGTCCAGCCGGTCGACACGACGATCGCCTCGGGCACCTCCTGCTTCAAGGTGCGGGCGGCCTGGAGAAGCCGAGCCACCCCCATCAGCGGATCCTCCGGCGGGGAGTAGCCGTCGCTCGGGGGGAAGGCGGCGGGGCGCTGGATGTGAGGCACGTAGTAGGGGCTGCCGGCGCTGACGTTGAACCAGCGCACACCGGCCTTCACCAGGGAACGCGTCAGGGCGATCGTCTCCCCCAGATCGCTCTGCTCCGGTGCCTGCGGATCGATGCCAAAGCCCAGGTCGTAGGGGACGGGGTGGGGCTCGGGTGTGCCGGGTCCGAGGCTGCGCTTCGATTCGGCCTGGTCGGTTTCCGCCGGGCGATGCGGCACGCGATCGAAGGCCGAGAGGCGGACCCCCACCGCCAGACCGGGAGCCGCATCGCGCACCGCATCCAGGATCTCGAAGCAGAGCCGGGTCCGGTCCTCCAAAAGGGGGCCTCCGAACCGACCGGGGCGATGGCGCGCGGAGAGGAACTCGTGGAGCAGGTAGCCGTGGCAGTGCTTCAGATCGACGAAGTCGAAGCCCTCGGCCTGGGCCAGGGCGGCGGCCCGCGCGTAGTCGCCGATCAGGTCCTCGAGCTCGCGGTCGCTCCAGAGCGCGGAATCGTCGGTGACGCCGACGCGCGCGTCGAGAATCGGGTGTCGGAAGGCGATGCGCGGTGCGGGTCCCGCCTCCGTCGGTCGCGACCAGCGGCCGCTGTGGGTGAGCTGCAGGCCGACCAGCGGCGGGCGCCCCGAGACGCGCGCTTCGTCGCTCTCCGCGGCCATCCGCGCCGTTTCCAGAAGCTCGCGTCGCAGCGCACCGATGGCCGGCGCGTTCTCCTCGTTGATGAGAAGCTGGTGGGGATTGGCGCGACCGTCGGCGCGCACCGCCACCGCCTCGCCGCCCCAGATCCATCCGGCGCCCGATTGCCCGAAGCGTCGCCAGCGCCGCCGGGTGAGCTCCGTCGGCCTCCCCTCGCGGGTTCCGTCCCAGCCCTCCATCGGGTGGATCACCCAGCGGTTCTCGACGCGCGGCCCCGCTGCCTCGCCGCTGGCTCCGGGCACCGAGGGAGGCAGGGCGATCGCCTTCGCCATCGGTGAATCGGGGGCGGGAAGGATCTCGTCGTCGCAGGGGAGGGGGCAGCCGAGCTCCTCGAGCCTGGCGCGAAGACTCGCGGCGTTCTTGAGCGATGCCACCTTGGGGAAGCGCACACTCACCGCCCCTGTCCTCCGGGAGACAGCTCGGACTTCACCAGCCTGAGATGCGCGCGGCTCCCGCTGCGGATCTCCTCCCAGTCGTAGAGCATGGCGACCAGCTCCCCCCGACCCCACTTCTCGTACTGGTCTCCGTAGTGCGGAGAGAGCGGCCAGCCGCTCTCCCCGGTGTCGATGCCGAACTCGGCACTGCCCAGGTCCGAGAGGTCGGCGACCATGCGAAACGCCGGCCCCGCGACGACCCTGAAGTCGTCGCCCGGGGCGTCGAGGTTGAAGTGGGCTTTCCAGGGCGAGTCCAGTCCCCCGGGCAGCTCGAGACGGGGGAGATTCATGAAGCCGAGGATGCTCCTGCCACCGAACAGGTGTCTCGGCTCGAGGTAGTGCCGGATGCCCCACCGCCACGCACCCACGTCGTCACCCAGCTCGTTCCGAAGATCCGCCACCACCTCCCGCCACGCCTCGCGAACCGCGACGCCGCGGTCTTCCCTCTCTTCGGTGGAGACATCGTCCCATACGATGTGATTCCCGTCCTCGAACCACAGATCCGCGACGTTGGTCGAGTAGCGCTGCCTCAGAAACATGTGCATGACGGCATCCGATACCTCGTCCCCGAGCGCACGGAGAATCGCCCTGCGGTAGACCGAGTAGAATAGCGTCGCTCCCACCGAATCGGGATCGGTGAAGTGGTCCCACTTGCGCAGCTCGGCGAGGGCGCTCCTCTCGATCGCCGAGAGATCCGCATCCCTCACCAGCTCCTCGAGGACGTGGGGGAGCACCGCGCCTGCCCGGTGCGTCTTGCTGTCGAGCTGGATGCTTCCGATCGTTCGCCGGTCGTGCCGGTCGATGGCCACGATCCTCTCGACGGCCCGATCGTACCGGTAGGAGGGTGCGGTGTCGACGTGGAAGAGGGGCCGGTGGTGGTAGGGACTCACCACCTGGTTGTTGGTGTTCGCGATGTACCCGATCTCAGGGTCGAGCACTCGGGGCATGTCCCCCTTCTTCGCCCACCCCGCCCATTCGTATCTCGCCAGCCAGCCCGGAGCTGCAAAGGTGCCTCGGTGGTGATTCCGGACCGGCACCGCCCCGACACTGAAGAAGGCGATGCGACCCTCGGTGTCGGCGGCCATGATGTTCTGGACCGGGCTGGAGAGCCCCATCAGGTTGTCCCGCAGCTCTTCGATCGTCTTCGATCGGTTCGCCCGGTACAGGTGTCCGATGCTCTGTTTTAATGATTGGTGGTCCAACGTGATCTACACCAGGGGCGCACCGGCCGGCAGGTGCTCCG